>NZ_LT629771.1:6284574-6885265 GCF_900105175.1 Jiangella sp. DSM 45060
TTCGTGAATGTACGCACTCCCCCGAGAACCGCCGCAGGCTATCGGATAACGGAATGAACCGAAAGAACACCCCGCAAGTTGGACATGCGCGGCGCAGCGCCGCATGGCACTGTCGGTGTCGCGCGGAGTCGCATAGGGTCTTGACCCGTGCCTGACTTCGACGAAGCGTCGGCCACGCGCCGGGTGTCGCCCGGGCGCCACGACGTCCACATCGACGGGACCTGGTCGGTGGGCGACGTGCCGAACGGCGGTTACCTGCTGGCCCTGGTCCTGCGCGCCGTCCTGGCCGAGTCGGCGCACCCGCACCCCGTGAGCACCAACGCGCACTTCGTGGCCCCGCCCAGCGGCGGCCCGGCCCAGGTGCACGTCGACGTCGTGCGCACCGGGCGGACCATCGAGACGCTGCGGGCCACGCTGGTCCAGGACGACGAAGCGCGGGTCGAGGCCACGGTCACCACCAGCGCGCTGTCGCGTACGTCGCCGGTCGAGTGGGTCGGCCCGCCGCCGGAGCCGGTGGCGCCGGTCGACGAATGCATCCCGGCGGTCGTCGACCTCCCCGACGGCACCCACGTCGGCCTGCTCGAACACGTCGACCTGCGGCTGGACCCCCAGACCCTGGGCTGGTTCTCCGGCCGTCCGGCCGGGCAGCTGTCCATGCGCGGGCACGTCCGGCTGGCCGACGGCAGCCAGCCCGACCCTGTGGTGCTGGCGCTGGCCGTCGACTCCCTGCCGCCGACGGTGTTCGGCCTGGGCCGCCTGGGCTGGGCGCCCACCGTCCAGCTGTCGCTGCTGACCCGCAGCCTGCCGGCGCCGGGCTGGCTGACGGTGCACCTGCGCGGCCGGCTGGTCCGCGACGGCTGGTTCGACGAGGAGGCCGAGGTGTACGACGCCGACGGCGCCCTGGTCGCCCAGTCGCGGCAGCTGGCCCGGATCCGGGTGACCTGAGCCCGTCCATGACGGCCCCCGACGCCCGGCTGCGCCGCGCCCGGTGGGTGGTGCTGCTCTTCGCGCTGGTCGCGACGGTGTCGACGGCGCTCACCGGCGGCCTGATCGGGCTCTTCGGCGAGGACGACGCCCGCGTGGCCGCGCTCGGCGCGCTCGGCGTCGCGCTGTTCTGCACCACCCAGGCCGGTGCGGTGTACGCGGTGCTGACACCGTGGGCGACGGAGACGGCCCGGCACCGGTGGCTGGTCGCGTTCCTGGTCGCCGCGGCGGTGTCGGTGCCGCTGGCCGGCCCGCTCGACGCGGACGACTGGCAGACGTGGGCGTGGCTGGGCGGTCCGCTGGCCGGGTCGGCGCCGCTGCTGATCGGCCGGGTCGCCGGCACGGCGCTGGCCACCGGCGCCCTCGGCGTCTCCGCCCTGGTCGGCTGGTGGACCGGCGGCTCGGTGCCGATGTACGTCGGACTCACGCTGATCAACGCGGTCATGGTGGCGGCGCTGTGCGGCGTGCCGATGTGGCTGTGGGACCTGCTGGTCGAGGCCCGCGAGGGCCGCCTGGCGCAGGCCCGGCTGGCCGCCACCGAGGAGCGGCTGCGGTTCGCCCGCGACGTGCACGACCTGCTCGGGCACACGCTCTCGGTGATCGCGTTGAAGACGGAGCTGGCGGCCCGGCTGGCCACGACCGACGGCGAGCGCGCCGGACGCGAGGCGGAGGAGGCGCGGTCGCTGGCGGCGTCGGCGCTGACCGAGATGCGCCAGGTGGTGCACGGCTACCGCACGGTCGACCTCGACGGCCAACTGGACGCGATCCGGCGGGTGCTGGAGTCCTCCGGGGTCCGCTGCACCGTCACCGGGCCGGAGCGGCCGCTGCCCGAGCCGGTGAGCACCTTGCTGATCCCGGTGCTGCGCGAGGCGAGCACGAATGTCCTGCGACACAGCCGGGCCCGATGGTGCACGATCGACATCGGCCGGGACGGCGAGGAGGTGCGCATGACGGTGGTCAACGACGGCGCGACGGGCGACGGTCCCGACGCGCACAGCTCCGGGCTGCGTGGGCTGGCCGACCGGCTGGCCGAGGCCGGTGGCACGCTGCGCTCCAGCCGGTCCGGCGACGTGTTCACGCTCGCGGTGGCGGTGCGGCCGTGATCCGGGTGCTGCTGGCTGACGACGAGGAGCTGATCCGCACCGCGGTCGCCGCCCTGCTCGGCCTCGAACCCGGCCTCGAGGTGGTCGCGCAGGCGCCGGACGGCCGGGCCGCCGTCGACGCCGCTCTGGCGCACCGTCCCGACGTCGTGGTCGCCGACCTGGAGATGCCGCGGCTGTCCGGCATGGAGGTGGCGGCCGAGCTGGCCACCGCGCTGCCGTCATGCGCCGTCGTCATCCTCACCGGTCACGGGCGGCCGCCGCACCTGCAGCGGGCCCTGACGGCGGGCGCGAAGGGCTTCCTCCCGAAGGGGTCGCCGGGCGGCACGCTGGCCGACGTCATCCGCCGCGTCCACGGCGGCGAACGCTACGTCGACCCCGCCCTGGCCGCCGACGCGCTGACGGCGCCGGTCAACCCCCTGACGCCGCGTGAACTGGAGGTGCTCCGGCTGGCCGGCTACGACACCCCGGTCGCCGTCATCGCCCGGCGCACCCACCTGTCGCCCGGCACCGTCCGCAACTACGTGGCCGCCGCGGTCGCCAAGCTCGGCGCGTCGAGCCGGGCCGAGGCCGTGCGCATCGCCGACGAGAACGGCTGGCTCTGAGGGCATCACGACGCCAGCAGCGCACGGCACGAGGCGCTGGCCGCGCTCAACGGCCGGAGGACGAGGCGCACGAGCGCGAGTGGGTTGTCGTCGCCGGCGATGCGGTTGGCACTGAGCTCGCCGCAGGCCAGGCAGCGGTGGATGAGCATCCACTCGCCGTCGGATCGCGCCGACACCGACAACGCCTCCATGCGGCCCCGGCAGCCGGCGGCCCGGTCGCCCGGGACACGGGCGTCGACGTGCAGGCTGACCAGGCAGTGGGGGCAATGGTTGCGATGCCCGGTCCCCGGCGCGTCGACCGACACGTCCAGGCGGCAGCCGGCGCACCGGAAGTCGCGGGTGAGGTGCTCGTGCAGCACGTCCTTGTGGCGTTGCGGACGCCGGCGTCGAGCCGCCCCGCTGGTGCGGCGCGGCATCTCACAGGCTCCCGAACGCTTCGAGCGGGAACGGCGGCTGGGCGAGCGGACGAACCGCCATGCGCATGAGGACCAGCTGGTTGTCGTCCGCACCGACCGGGTCGGTGGCGAGCTCGTCGCAGCGGACGCAGCGGTGGATGACCATCCAGTCGCCGGTGGGCAGCACGGCGATGGCGATCGGCGTCATCCGTCCGCGACAGTCGGTGGCGTGCCGTGCGTGCAGGCAGGACGGGCAGTGCCCGCGAGGTGTGCCGGCGGGAGTGGCCGCGGACACGGTGAGTCCGCACCACCCGCAGGTGAAGGTGTCCAAGGTGAGTGCTCCTTGCTGAGAGGTCAGGCATGACAGCAAGAGCAGGCCGAAACGGCCTCGACGGCTACGAGGTGCGGCGAGGCGCGCTCGGCGCGGGCCGGGACATCAAGACACCCTCTCAGCGACACGGATCGCAAGGAACGAGAGTCAGCGTAGGGGCGCGTGTGCCCCGGCCGCCACGGATTTTCCGCGCGCCTACCCCAGGACGGTCAGGGTGAGCAGCGCGACGTTGAGGCTGACCACGACGACGGCGACGCCGGCGGCCAGGACGGTCGTGAGGCGCGAGTTGGCCCAGCGGCCCATGACCGACGACTTCGCGGTGACGGCGACCAGCGGGATGATCGCGAACGGGATGCCGAACGACAACACCACCTGCGAGAGCACCAGCAGCCACGTCGGCTCGGCACCGGTGGTCAGGATCAGCACCGCCGGCAGCAGCGTCACCAGCCGCCGGGCCAGCAGCGGGATGCGACGCAGCAGCAGACCCTCCATGATCACGGCGCCGGCGTAGCACCCCACCGACGTCGACGCGAGGCCGGAGACCAGCAGGCCGACCGCGAACAGCGCACCGATCGCCGTCCCCAGGCCGGACTCGACGGCGGCGTGCGCCCCCGCGATGGTGTCGGTGCCGTCGACGCCGCGCAGGGAGGCCGCCGCGACCAGCAGCAGCGCGATGTTCACGCTGCCCGCCACCACCATCGCGAGGCCGACGTCGACCCGGGTGGCCGACAGCAGCCGGCCGACCAGCCCGGGCTCCGGCGTGGCGCCGAACCGGTCGCGGGCCAGAGCCGAGTGCAGGTAGACGACGTGCGGCATGACGGTCGCGCCGAACATGCCGGCCGCCAGCAGCACCGTCTCGGTGCCCTCGAACCGCGGGGCCAGCCCGGACACGATGCCCGATGCCGACGGCGGCTGCACGAACAGCCCGGCCACGAACCCGGCCGCGATGACCAGCAGCGCCGTCGTGACGACCCGCTCGAACGCGCGCTGCCCGCGGCCGTTCTGCACCGTCAGCAGCGCCATCGACGCGACGCCGGTGATCAGGCCGCCGAGCCACAGCGGCAGGCCGAACAGCAGGTTCAGCGCGATGGCGCCACCGACCACCTCGGCGATGTCGGTGGCCATCGCGACCACCTCGGCCTGCAGCCAGTACGCCAGCCGGCCGCCGCGCGGCATGCGGTCGCGCAGCACCTCGGGCAGCGACGACCCGGTGACGACGCCGAGCTTCGCCGACAGGTACTGCACCAGCCCGGCCATCGCGGTGGCCAGCACCAGCACCCACACCAGCAGGTAGCCGTAGCCGGAGCCGGCGGACAGGTTGGTCGCGACGTTGCCGGGATCGACGTAGGCGACCGCCGCCACGAACGCGGGACCGAGCAGGCCCAGTCCCGCGCCGGGCAGCGGCGGCAGTGGCGCGCCGTCGCGGCCCGGCCGTCGGCGGCGCACCCGTACGTACATGAGTCCCTATCCTCCGCTCGCGCGAGCGTCGACCTCGTAGCTGGTGTTGATGGACTCGAAGAAGTTCACCAGTTGCAGCGTGTCGTTGGCAGTCGCCATCCACTTCGCGGGATTGGCGACCTTGTAGTGCGGCTCGAAGCCCAGCTCCTCCAGCCGCCGGTCGGCCAGGTACCTCACGTACTGGTTGATGTACTCGGCGTTCATCCCCAGGATGCCGGTGGGCAGCAGGTCGCGGTTGTACCGCTCCTCCATCTCGACGCCGTCGATGATCATCTGCTCGATCTCGGCGGCGAACTCCGGCGTCTGCAGCTCCGGGTTCTCGTCCAGCACGGTGAGGACGAGGTTGATGCCGAACTTCAGGTGCAGGCTCTCGTCGCGGACGATCCAGTCGATCAGCGACGCGAAGTTGCGCAGCAGGTTCCGCTGCCGGAAGCTCAGCGCCACCATGAACCCGCTGTAGAACCAGATGCCCTCCAGCACGATGTTGTAGGCGACCAGGTTCCGGACGAAGTCCTGCTTGCCCTCGACGGTGGTGACGTCGAGCGTCTGCTCGGTCATCCGCTTGATGTAGCGGACCTCGAACTCCTCCTTCGCCACCATCGACGGGACGGTGAGGTGCGCGGCGTAGGCCTGCTCGCGGTCGATGGGGAACGTCTCGAGGATGTACTCGAAGGCCATGACGTGGTTGGCCTCCTCCCACATCTGCTTGGCGAGGTAGAGGTGCGCCTCGGCAGCGCTGAGGTACGGGTACACGCCGAACGCGAGTGCCTTGTTCACCAGCAGCTCGTTCGGGTTGAAGTAGCTCATGAGGAACGTCAGCGCGTGCCGCTCCTCGTCGGACATCTTCCGGAAGTCGGCCATGTCCTCGCCGAGCTGCACCTCGTGCGGGAACCACGTGTTCGCGACGGCTTGGTTGTACAGCTCGTAGGCCCAGGGGTAGCGGACCGGCTTGAGCAGCAGGCCCTCCTGGATGCCGGTGCCGAGAATGCTCATCGTCGGTTCCCCTTCACTGGCAGGACTCGCACTGCAGGCGTTCCTGCGGATCGACCGGGCACGCGTCCGCCGCCGGCTCCGTCACGACGGGCAGGGCCTGGACCGTTGCGGGCTGGACCGCCGTCCGGGCCGCGCCGAAGCCGCGGCGCTGCCCGCCGGACGAGGCACCGGCGCCGGCCAGCGACTCGGCCTTGTTCACCCGGACGGTGCTCTGCTCGGCCGTGTGCCGCGGCTTGACGTGCAGGTAGTAGGTGGTCTTGACGCCCTTCGACCACGCCGCCGAGTAGATGTCGACCATGTCGTCGATGTCGCGCGTCTCGAGGTACATGTTGCGGCTGATCGCCTGGTCGATCCACTTCTGCGCCCGCGCCGCCACCTCGATGAACGCGTACGGCGAGAGCTGGAACGAGGTCTGGTAGATCGCCTTGAGGCCGGCCGGGACGGCGTCCAGCGCCGACACGTCGCCCTGCGCGCGCAGCAAGTCCTCGCGGACGTCCTCCCACAGCCCACGCTCCTTGAGGTCGGCCACCAGGTTGCGGTTGACCTCCAGGAACTTGCCAGAGCTGGTGGCCCGGCTGAACAGCTGGGAGAACTGCGGGTCCAGCCCCGGCGTGGTGCCGGCGACCAGGCCGATGGACGCCGTCGGGGCGATGGCCATGAGGGTGGCGTTGCGCATGCCGCCGCGGACCTTGGCGCGCAGCACGTCCCAGTCGAGCCGGCTGGACCGCGCCACGGTGATCGGCACGCCGCGCTCCCGCTCGGCGCGGTCGACGGTGTCGATGGGCACCAGGCCGCGGCTCCAGCCGGAGCCGTCGAAGTTGGCGTACGAGCCGCGCTCACGGGCGAGGTCGGCGCTCTCGTCGATGGCGTGGTAGCTGATGAACTCCATCAGCCGGTCGATGAGGTCGTAGGCCTGCTCGCTCTCGTACGACCAGCCCAGCCGCTCGACGACGTCGGTGAAGCCCATGACGCCCAGGCCGACGGCGCGGTTCAGCTCGTTGGACCGCTCGGACTCGGGCACCGACGAGATGGTGATGTCGATGAGGTTGTCGAGCTGTCGGACGGCCAGCCGGACGCTGTCGCGCAGCCGGTCCCACTGCCACCCGTCCGGCCCGAGGTGCGCGGACAGGTTGATCGAGGCGAGGTTGCAGACGGAGACGTTGTCGCGATCCTGCGGCAGCGTGATCTCGGTGCACAGGTTGGACAGGTGGATCGTGCCGGTGTTGTCGTTGAGCGCCCGGTTGTTGATGGTGTCCTTCCACGTCAGCCACGGGTGCGACGTCGTCTGCAGGGCCACCAGGATGGCCCGGAACTGCTCGCGCGCCTTGATGCGGGTGAACGCGCGCAGCTCGCCGGCCTCGGCCGCCGCGACGTACTCGGCGTAGCGCCGGCTGAACGCGGCGCCGTACAGCTCCGGCAGGTCCGGCACATCGAGCGGGTCGAACAGGTACCAGTCGTCGTCGTTGGCGACGCGGATCATGAACTCGTCGGAGATCCAGACCGCCGTGTTGGCGGTGCGGACCCGGCGGTACGGGTCGCCGGCGTTCTGCTTGAGGTCGAGGAACTGCGGGAAGTCGAGGTGCCAGTTCTCGATGTAGAAGGCCAGCGCGCCGAACTTCTTGCCGCCGCGCGACACCGCCCGCAGCGTGGAGTCGATGGTGTGCATGAACGGGATCGGGCCGGTCGAGACGGTGTTGTTGCTGCGGATCGGCGAGCCCTCGGCGCGCAGCTTCGTCACCGACAGCCCGATGCCGCCGGTCCCCTTGGTCAGCCACATGACGTCGCGCACGCTCTTGGCGATGTGCTCGATGTCGTCCTGCATCTCCATGACGAAGCAGTTGGACAGCTGCGAGTACGCCGTACCGGCGTTGACCAGCGTCGATCCGGCCGCCAGGTAGTCGAGTCGGGACATCTTCGTGTAGAACCCGATGGCCGCGGACGTGGGGTCGGCCTCGTTCAGCGACAGCCCCATCGCGACCCGCATCCAGAAGAACTGCGGCACCTCGAGCCGGTGGCCGTCGCGGTCGTTGATCATGTACCGGTTGCTCATGGTGACCACGCCGATGTAGCGCAGCAGGTCGTCGCGCGCCGGGTCCAGCGCCGCGGCCAGCCGGTCGAGGTCGAAGTGGGTCGCGAGCCGATCGTCGAGGAGCCCGGCGGCCACGCCCTCCGCCACGTAGCCGGGGAACCTCCGCCGGTGCAGCTCGGCCAGTTGGCCGGCGGACTCGTAGTCGCCGAGGACCCGCTTGTACACCGTCTTCAGCAGCACCCGCGCCGCGACGGTGTCGAACGCGGGATCGTCGCGGACGTTCTGCAGGGCCACCTGGACGACGGCTTCGTCGAGCTGCTGGCTGGTGATGCCGTCGAACAGGGTGATCTCGAGTTCGGACCGCAGCTGGGTGACCCGGGCGACCTGGTTGTCCAGGCCCACGCTGGCGGCCTCGATGGCCCGGGCGATCTTGTAGCCGTCGTACGGCTCGACCGACCCGTCGCGCTTGACGACGTTGACGCTCATGCTCTCTCCTCGCGAGCTCGGCTGGCTCGGTCCACGGGCTCGGAGGCCGGGGTCAGGAGAGATGCGTCGCCGGCACCGCGCCGGGCGCGCCGGTGGCGCGGGCGCGGCGGTGAGTACGTCGCCGTATCGTCCCCTGGCCCCTCCCTCGGGAGCCGCGGACCACCGCACGCGTGTGGCGTGCGGTGCGCTGGCAGGTCTTCGGACTCACGGGCGCGGAGGGCCACCTGGCGGGTGGTGCTCCTTCTACTGGCCGTCGCTTCCCAGGCCTCTTCGCGGAGGCCCAGTGCTTCGTTGACGGCGGTCGTTCCCGTTCACCGCTGCGGGGCAGTCCCGGACTCACACCGGGTTCCCTGTTGCCCCCGCCGATCTGGCTGACCGGCGGAACCAGCTGCAACAGCCACACTATCTGGTACTTACACAGATGCAAGTCACCTACATCTAGTGTCTCGCCTGCCGGTCGCCCACATCGGGACAGATGCCGCGACGACGCTGTCCCGATCCTGCAGCGACATGGCCGAAACTCGCTGTCGCTGCTGCCCGGCGATCCGTCACAATGGGCGCGGTCAGCACTGTTCGAAGGAGACGCTCATGACGCAGGCCACGGCCCGGCCGGCGATGATCTGGACCGCGCTCGTCGTGGTCTACGTGGTCTGGGGGTCGACATACCTCGGCATCCGGGTCGTGGTCGAGGCCGGCATCCCGCCGTTCCTCGGCATGGGCCTGCGCTTCCTGTCCGCCGGGATCCTGATGCTCGGCTACCTGTGGCTGCGGCACGGCCGGGCCGGGATCCGCATCAGCGGCCGCGAACTGCGCGGAGCCGCCGTCATGGGGCTGCTGCTGCTCGTGCTCGGCAACGCCATGGTGGCCGTCGCCGAGCAGACGGTCCCCAGCGGCCTGGCCGCGCTCGTCGTCGGGGCGATCTCGCTGTGGTTCGTGCTGCTGCAGGTCGCCGGTGGTCAGCGGCCGCCCTGGCTCACCTGGGTGGGCGTCCTGGTCGGCCTGGCCGGCGTCGCGGTCATCTGCCTGCCGCGCGGCGGCATCGAGGGCGTCGAGGCGTGGGGCATCGGCGTCCTGCTGTTCGGCACCATCTCGTGGGCGTTCGGGTCCTACCTCTCCCCCCGGCTGGGGCTGCCGCGCAACGCACTGGTGGCGTCGGGCTACGAGATGCTGGCCGGCGGCGTCATGCTGACGATCGTGTCGGCGGCGACCGGAGAGTTCGGCGACCTGCACGCCTCGGCGGTGCCGGCGAAGGGCTGGCTGGCGCTGGCCTACCTCGTCCTCATGGGGTCGCTGCTCGCGTTCTCGGCCTACGGGTACCTGCTGGCGAACGCACCGCTGTCGCTGATCGGCACCTATGCCTACGTCAACCCGGTGGTCGCCGTGATCCTCGGCTGGCTGATCCTCTCCGAGCCGGTGACGTCGATCGTGCTGGTCGGCGGCGCCCTGGTGGTCGGCGGCGTCGTCCTGGTCGTCAACGGCGAGCGCACGTCGGCCAAGGCGCCGCCCGCCGAGCGCGACCCCGATCTCGCCCCCGACGAGGCGCTGACCCGCTGACACCGCGGAGCGGGGCGCGGGCGGACCATGCGGCGAAAACCGCCCCCGGACACGGTGAAGGCGTGAGCGACGAGGTGCCGCTCACGCCTTCAGGACGTGCGACTGTGCGTCAGGTGCCGGCCAGCTCGCTCACCGCGGTGCCCGACTGCTCGTCCTCGACCAGGCTGGCCCCGGCGTAGGGCACGACCCGCACCGAGCGCAGCGCGCTGTCGTAGGCGCTCATCGCCTCGTTGACGCGGCCGAGGTCGCGGTAGAGGTCGGCCAGCTCGCGCCAGGCCGCTGCGGCGACCCGGGAGGCGCCCATGGACTCGAGCATGGACGCCGCCAGCGCGGCCTCGCGGATGCTCTCGTCGAGCTCGCCCTGCGCCCGCAGGATGCGAGCCAGCGTGAGCCGGGCGATGGCACCGCCGACCCGCGGCTGGTCGCCGAGCTCGCGCAGCGACGCCTCGACCGACTCGCGGGCTTCGTCGAGCCGAGCCAGCTGCAGCAGCGTCTGCGCCCGGCGGCTGTAGAAGTTGGCGATGTCGGTGGCGCTGCCGTAGCGCTTGATGTTCTCCTCGACGCCGTCGAGGATCTCGAGCGACCGCTCGGCCTGCGGCTCGCTGCCGTGCAGCAGCAGGCCGGCGTGCGCCACCCGGAGGCGGGCGAGGTTGCGGACGTCGTCGCCCTCGCCGAACATCGCCAGGGCGCGGTCGACCAGGTTCAGCGCCAGCGCCAGCTCGCCGCGCGACTCCGCGACCAGCGAGGCGTTCCAGTACGCCGCGCCGCGGGTGTGCGGCGTGCCGATGCGGTCGGCGGCGGACACCAGCTCGGCCGCCAGCGCCTTGGACCGGACCACGTCGCCGCGGCCGGAGTAGGCGCCGAGGATGGTGCAGCCCAGGCGGATGTACTCGTCGGTGCTCTCGAGCCCGAGATCGAAGGCCGCGCGCCGGGCCTCTTCGCCGATCTGGATGGCCATGTCGAAGTCGCCGGCGCGGTCGTAGCACCGGGTGAGCGCGATGGCGACGTCGAGCCAGGACTGGACCGCCGGCGTCTGGCGGGCTTCGTCGGCCAGCTCGCTGAGGATGTCGATGGCGCCCTCGAGGTCGCCCGTGCGCTCGCGTGCCAGCGCCCGGCCCAGACGGGCGGCGCGGCTCTGCTCGTCGTTCAGACCGGGGTCGCCGACCAGCGTGGTGAACTGCTCGTACGCCTCGTCGGCCCGGCCTTCGCGCAGCGCCATCTCGGCGCGGCCGAGGGCGAGGCGGGCCTTGGTGCGGACGGAGGCGTCGACGCCGTCGCGCAGGTACTCGACGTCGATGCGCAGCCGCTCGGCGATGTGGGCGAGCGCGGAGGACGCCGGCTGGCGGCGGCCGCTCTCGACGAGCGAGACGTAACTGGGGGACAGCATGCCCTCGGCGATCTCTGCCTGAGAGAGGCCGAGCTCCAACCGGCGGGATCGGATACGCTGCCCGACGGGCGTCGGAAGCGGCGCCTCGTCCACTGTTGCTGGCTGGTCTTCTGTCATGACAGTATTGGACTACAGTCAGTCACATTTTGCCAGTCCAAATGCCGACTTTAGGAGTTCGATCTAGATGGGGCGTGCCAAGCGAGTTCTGGTCGCGGTAGTCGCATCGTTCGCACTCATGTTCACGGTGTCGTCGCCGGCCGTCGCTGCGCTGGCCCCGGCAGGCAGCCCCGGAGAATTCTGCTGCTGATGCGGTAGCCACAGACCGCACGGACGGCGTCCGGCGTCTCGCCCCCCGAACGCAGGACGCCGTCCGTGCTTGTTCGCCCTGCAAACAGGGATATGCGTCCTTTGGAAAGCGTTAGCCTGCCCGCCATTCGGCGGCCAGTCGGATCAGCCTGTCATTGGCCTCGCGCTCGGCGATCGTGACCCGGCAGCCGTCGCCGGCGAATGGGCGTACGACCAGCCCTTCGTCCTCGCAGAAGCGGGCGAAGTCGAGCGTCCGCTCACCCAGCGCCAGCCACACGAAGTTCGCCTCGGTGTGAGGAATCTCCCATCCCTGCGCCGTCAGCGCGTCGTACACCCGGGTGCGCTCGCCGACCAGCGCCTCGACCCGCTCGAGCAGCTCGGCCTCGCGGGCCAGCGACTCGACGGCGGCCCGCTGGGCGATGCCGGACACGCCGAACGGCACCGCGGTCTTGCGCAGCGCGTCGGCGACGTCGTCGTGGGCGATGGCGAACCCGACGCGCAGCCCGGCCAGGCCGTAGGCCTTCGAGAACGTGCGCAGCACGCACACGTTGCGGTGCTGGCGGTAGAACTCCATGCCGTCGGCGGCGGCGGGGTCGCGGACGAACTCGCGGTACGCCTCGTCGACCACCACCATGACGTCCTCGGGCACCCGGCGCAGGAACGCGGCCAGCTCGTCGCGCCCGACCACCGGCCCGGTCGGGTTGTTCGGCGTGCACACGAGCACCAGGCGGGTGCGGTCGGTGATGGCGTCGGCCATGGCGTCGAGGTCGTGCCGCGCGCCCGCGGCCAGCGGCACCTCGATCGCCGTGGCGCCGGAGATGCCGACCACGATGGGGTACGCCTCGAACGACCGCCACGCGTAGACCACGTCGTCGCCCTCGGCGGCCGTGGCCTGGATGATCTGCTGCAGCACGCCGACGCTGCCGGTGCCGGTGGCGACGTGCTCGGGCGGCACGCCGAAGCGGTCGGCCAGCGCGGCCACCAGCTCGGTGGCGAACAGGTCCGGGTAGCGGTTCAGCGAGCCGGCCGTGGCCGTGACGGCCTCGAGGACGCCGGGCAGCGGCGGATAGGGATTCTCGTTCGAGGAGATCTTGAACGCCGGCGCCGCGCCCGCGGCCGGTGCGGCCGGCCGGCCCGGCTTGTAGGACGGCAGACCGTCGAGAGCCTTGCGAATGCGCACCATGTCCGCACGATAGCCGCTCCCGCGGACGGCTCCGGATGTGTACGCTCGGCAGCCGTGACGTCCTTCATCATCCGCCTGCTCGTCAACGGTTTCGCCCTGTGGGTGGCGACCCGGATCGTCGACGGCGTGACCATCAGCTCTGACAGCACGTCAAACGAGATCCTGACCTTGCTTGTCGTGGCCCTCATCTTCGGTCTGGTCAACGCGTTCATCAAACCAGTGGTCCAGTTGTTGTCTCTACCACTGCTGATCTTGACCCTCGGTCTCTTCACGTTGATCGTCAACGCGCTGATGTTCGAGCTGACCTCGTGGATCGCCGACGTCCTCGACGTGCCCTTCCACGTCGACGACTTCTTCTGGTCGGCCGTGCTCGGCGCGCTGGTGGTCTCGTTCGTCAGCTGGATCCTGAATCTGTTGTTGCCGAACTGACGAACGGCTACCCGCGGTCGTCCATCCGTCGTCGCGGCGTGGACCTTAACGCCTACTTGATACGACCCTTCTTCCGCTGGGCCGATGTTTGACGTACCTTTGGCCTAGCATCCTCTGCACGACGGATAGGCGCCCGTTTCTGCCGGCGCCACGGGGGTTCGTTGTGCCCTGAACTCAGTGTGGGCATGGTGAACAGATGACGATCGGCTACGGCCCCGTCGGTTCGGTCTTGACCGAGCAACCTCCTTCGGGCCATCAGCGCGCCCGGCACCCGGAGCGCGGCACGTCCGCGTCGCGTCCGGTGCCTCTCGCGGTCACGACTCCACCGGGATACCCGGAACCCGACTCCAACCGGCACGCGCTGGTGGGCTCGATGGTCTACGAGGTCGTCTACGACGATCCGCACGGCAACCCCATGCTCGCCTTCGCCGACGGCCAGTGGTTCGACGTCACGTCCTTCGCGCCGCGGCCGGTCTCCGTCCGCCACGCGCTGCGCCGCGACCCCGCCTGGTCCGGCGCGGTCGTGCAGACGATCTGCCTGTGGATGCGCAGCAACCCCAACCACGAGCGGTCCTTCGATCTGGCCACCGAGCTCGCGTTGGCCGTCGGGGAGCTCGCGCGCCAGCGCCGCTGAGGCGCCTGTGTCCGTGACGGATCCCAGTACCCCATACCGCGTCTGCGTCGTCTGCGCCGGCAACATCTGCCGGTCGCCCATCGCCGAGTTCGTGCTGCGCCACCGCCTCGAACAGGCCGGCCTCGGCGACCTCGTCACCGTCGACTCCGCCGGCACCGGCGGCTGGCATGCCGGCCAGCAGGCCGACCCACGCGCCCTCGCCGCGCTGCACCACCACGGCTACGACGGCAGCGCCCACCGGGCGCGCCAGTTCCGCCGCGAGTGGTTCGCCGACGTCGACCTCGTGCTGGCCCTCGACCGCGAGAACTTCGCCGACCTCAGCACGCTGGCCCGCGACGACGACACCCGCGCCAAGGTGCAGCTGCTGCGCAGCTACGACCCCGACGCCCTGGCCGGCGACGACACCGATGTGCCCGACCCCTACTACGGCGACGACGCCGCGTTCGACCACGTCCTGCTGATGATCGAGCGGGCCGCCGACGGCTTCGTCGCCGCGGTGCGCGACGAGATCGAGATGGACGCACCGGGTGGTGAGCCCAGTCGACAGTGAGCATCTGCACACGCTGCTGGGCACCGCCGTCGAATCGTTCACCCCGGTCGGCGGCGGTTCCATCTGCGAAGCCCGGCGGGCCCGGCTCGGCGACGGCCGCACGGTCTTCGTCAAGACCCGAGCCGGCGCGCCACCGGGGTTCTTCCCGGCCGAGGCGCGCGGGCTGACGCGGCTGGCGGCGGCCCAGGGCGGCGTCCCCGTCCCGCGGGTGCTCGCCCACGACGAGCACTGCCTCGTCCTCGAATGGGTCACGACGGGCGTCCCGTCGGCGGCGGCCGCGGAACGGTTCGGCCGTGCGCTTGCCGCCACGCACCGGCACGGCGCCGACGTGTTCGGCTCGGCCGACGGCCCCGGCTGGATCGGCAGCCTCGACCTCCCGCACGGGCCTTGGAAGCGCTGGCCGGACCTGTGGGCGTACGGACGGCTGGAGCCGTACCTGCGCACGGCCCGCAAGGCCGGCGCCGTCGATCGGCGCACCGTCGCCGACGTCGAGAAGGTCATCGCCGATCTCCCCCGGCTGGCCGGACCGGACGAGCCGCCGGCGCTGGTTCACGGCGACCTCTGGGCCGGCAACGTGCTGTGGACCGAGACCGGCGCGTACCTCGTCGACCCCGCCGCGCACGGCGGTCATCGCGAGACCGACCTCGCCATGCTGACGCTGTTCGGCCTGCCGCACCTCGACCGTGTGCTCGCCGCCTACGACGAGGCCTGGCCGCTGGCCGCGGGCTGGCGCGACCGGCTGCCGCTGCACCAGCTGCACCCCGTGCTCGTGCACGCCGTGCTGTTCGGCGGGTCCTACGGCGCCCAGGCCGGCCGGCTGGCCCGGCAGGCGCTGCGGGCCGGCTGATCCGGGTTCGCCGGGCTTGCCCCTCCTCCTCTGGTCGGACACGCACGTTCCGCAGCGCGAATGAGCTGGCAGCGGCCGACGACCCGGTAGGTTCGCAGCGACCGACCAACGATCGGGAGATCATGATCACGGCCCAGGGGTTGTACAAACGTTACGGCGCGAAGACCGCCGTCGATCATCTGTCGTTCGAGGTGCGGCCCGGCATGGTGACGGGCTTCCTCGGACCCAACGGCGCGGGCAAGTCCACCACCATGCGCCTCATGCTCGACCTCGACAACGGCGGCGGCGAGACGCTGTTCGACGGGCGGAAGTTCGGCACCATCGCGCACCCGATGCGCGAGATCGGCGCCGTGCTCGAGTCCAAGGCGTTCCACCCGACCCGCACCGCCCGCAACCACCTGCGCATGCTGGCGGCGGGCAGCGGCATCGCGTTCCACCGGGTCGACGAAGTGCTCGAGTTCGTCGGCCTCACCGAGGTGAAGAACAAGAAGCCGAAGAACTTCTCCCTCGGCATGGCGCAGCGGCTGGGCCTGGCGCAGGCGCTGCTCGGCGACCCCCAGACGCTCATCCTCGACGAGCCCGCCAACGGCCTCGACCCCAGCGGCATCCACTGGCTGCGCACCGTGCTCAAGTCGCTGGCCGACCAGGGCCGGACCATCTTCGTCTCCAGCCACCTGCTGTCCGAGATGGCGCTGATGGCCGACCAGCTGGTCGTCATCGGCCGCGGGAAGATGATCTACAACGGCGACGTCGACGGCTTCGTCCGCGACTTCACCCAGTCCAGCGTGCTGGTGCGCAGCCCGCAGGCGGCCCAGCTCGCCGATCTCCTCCGCCGCGTCGACGGCGTCACCGTCGACGACGTGCCCGCGACCGCCCGGCCGGCGAGCGACGACCCTGCCGGGGTGGCGGCGGCCGCCGCCGCGGGGCCGGCGCCCTCGCCGGCGCTGCGGGTGTCGGGCATCGAGACCGCCGCCGTGGGCGAGCTGGCCTTCCAGAACACCATCCTGCTGCACGAGCTGACGACCCAGACGGCGTCGCTCGAGACCGCGTTCATCACCGCCACCGGCGCGTCCGAGGAGTACGTCGCACACGACCTCGGGCCGGCAGGTAGCGCGCCCGGCGCCGCGGAGGTCCCCGCGGCCGGCCCGCCCGCCGCGCCACCCGTCCCGCCGTCCCAGCCAGGCGACACCACCTCCGGAGGTGCCGCATGAGCAGCGCCCTGCGCTTCGAGTGGGTGCGGCTTCGCACCCTGCGCTCGACCTACTGGCTGAGCGGCATCGGCGTCCTCATCACCGCCGGCGTGGCGTTCATCATCGCCTACGCCACCCGCAACGACCCGCTCGACGACGACATCACCGCCCAGGTGCTCACCGGCGGCGCCGAGTTCGCCACCTTCATCCCGGTGTTCATGTCGATCATCGGGGTCTTCTCCACCGGCCACGAGTACCGCCACGGCACCATCCAGCCGACGCTCACGGCCATCCCGCAACGGTCCCGGCTGCTGCTGGCGAAGATCATCATGGTCAGCATCTGGTCGGCGGTGGTGGTCGCGGTGTCGCTGGTCGTCAACCTCGGCCTCGGGCTGATCTTCTGGGGCGAGCTGCCGTCCTTCGGCAGCCCGATCGACCAGGTCATCCCCGGCTACTTCGTGCTGGTCATCCTCTACGCCATCTGCGGTCTGGCGCTGGCCCAGCTGTTCCGCGGCGTGCCCAGCGCCATCGTGGTGCTGCTGGTGACGCCGCTGCTGGTCGAGGGCCTGATCTCCGGGCTGTCGCTGGTGCCGGCGCTGGACTGGCTGCAGCCGGCGCTGAAGTTCCTGCCGTTCTCGGCCGGGGCCCGGCTGCTGGCCACCAGCCCGTACGAGGCCAACGGCGGACCGGAGTTCGACTACCTGAGCCGCTGGGAGTCCGGCGGGGTGTTCGCGGCGTTCGTCGCGATCATCCTGGCCATCGCCTGGTACCTGTTCAAGAAGCGCGACGCGTGACGGCCGGCTGCGCCCGGATCAGGACGCGGTGAAGTCGGCGGAGATCCTCGCCGACACCTCGATCCGTTCCGGGCGCAGCGACACCGTGGGACCGCCGTGGTCGGCCGACGCGCGGTGGCCGAACTGCACCACACTGGCACCCTCCAGACCCAGCTGATCGTGCGGCCGGAGGCCGGGCTCGTACACGGCGTCGACACTGGACACGTCCAGGCCGAGCGCGGCGGCGTAGGTGGCCGCCCGCTCCTGCGCGTCGCGCACGGCCTCGGCCCGCACCTCGCGCTCGATCTCGCGGCGGTGGTCGTCGGTCAGCTCCCAGTCGACGCCGTCGACCACCACGCCGTCGACGGCGCCGGCGTCGGTGACCCAGGTCGACAGCGCGGCGAAGTCGGAGAACCGGACCGCCACCCCGGCGGCGGCCACCTGGAACGTCTCGGCGACGTCGGAGTCGCGGCGGTAGCGCTGCACCGTCGACACGTACACCTGGTCGGCCGACCACCGCGTGGCCGCGCCCGCCGTGACGTACCGCTCGGCGTCGGCGGCCAGCCGCGCGTGCAGGTCGGCGACGAACGGGACGACGTCGGCCGAGCGGCGCGCCTCACGGGTGGCGCGCAGGCGGACGGTGCCGCGCTCGGCCGGCACCAGGCGGTGCGCCGTGCCGGCGACGGTGATGGTGACCATCTCAGACCGTGACCTCTCCGTGTGCGGTGCGGAACCGCACCGAGCGCACGCCCGGGCCGCCGTTCGACGGCAGCCAGCGCACGTCGACGTCGTCGAGCGGGTGGTCCTCGGGCTCGCCCAGCCATGCCGTGACGAAGTGCGGGTCGCCGGCGATGTCGAGGCTGAGCAGCTCGACGTCGTGGCCGCCCTTCGACGGGTGCTCGGCGGCGTCGGACTCCCAGTGCACGAAGAACGGCAGCTGCGGGTCGTTCATCAGGCCCATGACGCCGATCTGGCGCCAAACGAGGTCGTAGCCGTCGGGGCGCACCCGGTGGCCGTCGACGGCGGGCCGGCCCAGCCGCTCCTCGATCGGCGCGAGGTCGTCGACCGCGACGACCCAGCCGAGCCAGCCGCCGCCGGCCTCGGACCGCGCCTTGACCGCCTGGCCGAACGGCACCTTGTCGACGACGGGGTGGTCGAGCGCCGCCACCACCTCGAGATAGTGCCCGCCGGCCAGCGGCAACACCCGGTTGCGGGTGCCGAAGCGCGGATGCAGGCCGCCGTCGACGAGGTCGACGCCCAGCTCACCGGCCAGCCGCTGCGCGGTGGCGTCGAGTCCGTCAGGTCCGGCCGCGTACGAGACGTGATCGAGGCGCATCCGTGCATCGTGGCAGTCACCGGACCGGTTTGGCGAGCCGACGCCCTCCGGGCGGCCCGCCGGGTGCGTTAACGTTGCAGATCGGTGATCATTGCGAATCGGGGAAGATCGGTACGAAGGGTCGCCGGCACGAGTAGACATGATCATGCAGCATCTGTGGCATCGATCCAGCGCACCTGGAGGCGACTGCGCGTGAGCATCGAGATCACCAGGACCGCCCGCAGCTACGCCGCCTACCTGGACGGACTCCGGGTCGGCGAACTCACCTACACCCGCCGCGACGACGAGATCGTGGCGTTGCACACCGTGGTCGAGGAGGCCGCCGAGGGCAAGGGCGTCGGCGGCGCGCTGGCCCGGGCCCTGCTCGACGACGCCCGGGAGGGCGACCTAAAGGTCGTGCCGCAATGCCCGTTCGTGGCCGGCTACCTCGACAAGCATCCCGAGTACGCCGACCTGCGAGCCGGTTAGCCGAGCGCCGCTCGCAACCGCCGGGCGGCGGCCTCCGGGTCGTCCGCGGCGGTGATGGCGCGGACGACCACCACCCGGCGGGCGCCCGCGTCGACCACCTCGGCGACACTGCGCTCGTCGATGCCGCCGATGGCGAACCACGGCGTGGCCGGCGCCGTGGCGGCCACGGCTCGGACGGTCTCGACGCCGACGGCCGGGCGGCCCTGCTTGGTGGGCGTCGGCCAGACCGGGCCGACGCAGAAGTAGTCGACGTCGGGGTCGGCCTCGGCCACCGCCGCCTGCTCGGCGGAGTGCGTCGACCGGCCCAGCAGCACGTCCGGCCCGAGCAGCCGCCGGCTCGCCGCGACCGGGAGGTCCTCCTGGCCGGTGTGCAGGATCGCCGCCCCGGCCAGCTCGGCGAGGTCGGCGCGGTCGTTGACGGCGACCAGCGCGCCGTGCTCGGCCGCGACGCGCGCCACCAGCGGCTGCAGCTCCAGCTCGGCGCGCGCGTCGAGCGACTTGTCGCGCAGCTGGATGACGTCGACGCCGCCCGACAGCGCCGCGTGCAGGAACGATTCGAGGTCGCCGCGGTCGCGCCGGGCATCGGTGCACAGGTAGAGCCGGGCGTCGGCCAGCCGCTGTCTCGGGTCGGGGGTCACAGCCGGAGTCTGTCACGGGCGAGGTACGGTGAAAGAGCACGGGAGCCCTGACGGCAGGGCTGAGAGGGCCAGCGGGCCGACCGTCGAACCTGAACTGGGTCATGCCAGCGGAGGGAGCATCGTGAGTGTCGACGTCGCCGTGGTCGGCTGCGGCATCATCGGCGCCGCCGTCGCGTGGCGGCTGTCGCGGCTCGGCCTGACGGTCGCGTGCCTCGACCCCGCGCCCGGCGACGGTGCCACCCACGCGGCCGCGGGCATGCTGGCCGACGTCACCGAGGCCGACTTCGGCGAGGACCACCTGACGGCGCTGAACGTGGCGTCCGCGCGGGCGTGGCCGGAGTTCGCCGCCGAGCTGTCCGACGCCACCGGCGCCGATCTCGCGTTCCGGCGCACCGGCACGCTGACGGTCGCCTACGACTCCGGCGACCGGCAGCAGCTGCGCCGGCTGCTGACGCTGCGTCGTGGCCTCGGGCTGCCGGTCGAGGAGATCGCCGTCGACGACGCCCGGCGCATGGAGCCGCTGCTCGGACCGCGGCTGGCCGGCGCCACGTGGACGGCCGACGAGCACCAGGTCGACCCGCGCCGGGTGCACGCGGCGCTGCTGGCCGTCCTCGCCGACCGGGGCGTGGCGGTCGTCCGCCGCCGGGTCACCGAGCTGAGCCTGACGCCGTCGGGCGAGGTCGGCGGCGTGGTCGACGACCGCGGCACGCGGCACCGGGCCGGGTCCGTCGTGCTGGCGGCCGGCTGGGCCAGCCGTGAGCTGGCCCGCGCGCTGCCCGGCCTCGCCGGCGTGCCGACCCGCCCGGTCAAGGGGCAGATCCTGCGGCTCGACGCGTCGGGGCAGCCGGGGTTCACGCTCGGCCGGGTGGTCCGCGGCTTCGTGCAGGCGCGCGCCGTCTACCTGGTGCCGCGGCCCGGCGGCGAGGTCGTCGTCGGCGCCACCAGCGAGGAGCAGCCCGACGACCGCCAGGTCACCGCGGGCGGGACGTTCGCCGTCCTGCGCGACGCGCGGGCGCTGGTGCCCGGCATCGACGAGTTGCCGCTGACGGAGCTGACCGCGCGGGCCCGTCCGGGCAGCCCCGACAACCTCCCGCTGATCGGCGATTCCGGCATACCGGGCCTGCTGCTGGCGACCGGCCACTACCGCAACGGCATCCTGCTCGCGCCGCTCACCGCGTCGGCGCTCGCGGCTCGATACGGTGCGGGAACGGTGCCCGAGTGGGCCGCGGCGGCGGATCCGCGCCGGTTCGCCGCGACTGTGACGGGAGGACCCACATGACCACGGTGGTGACGATCAACGGTGACGTCGTCGCGTTCGACTCCGACGCGACGCTGGGCGACGTCGTGCTGCGCACCATGACCAAGCCCGACGGCACGTTCAGCGACCGCGGCATCGCCGTCGCCGTCAACCAGATCGTCGTGCCGCGTGCCGACTGGGCCGCCACGCCGCTGCAGCCCGACGACAAGATCGAGATCATCACCGCCGTCCAAGGAGGCTGACATGTCCGCCGACCCCCTCGTCATCGCCGGGGTGCCGCTGTCGTCGCGCCTGATCATGGGCACGGGCGGCGCGCCCAGCCTGCTCGGGCTCGAGGCGGCGCTACTGGAGTCGGGCACCGAACTGACGACGGTGGCGCTGCGCCGCGTGCAGGCGAACGGCGAGGGGTCGGTCTGGGAGCTGCTACAGCGCAACGGCATCCGCGTGCTGCCCAACACCGCCGGCTGCTTCTCCGCCGCCGAGGCGGTGCTGACGGCGAAGCTGGGTCGCGAGGCGTGCGAGACCGACTGGGTGAAGCTGGAGGTCATCGCCGACGACGTCACGCTGCTGCCCGACCCGGTCGAGCTGGTGGCGGCGGCCCGGCAGCTGGTCGACGACGGCTTCACCGTGCTGCCGTACACCAACGACGACCCGATCCTGGCCCGCAAGCTGGCCGACGCCGGCTGCGCCGCGGTCATGCCGCTGGGCGCGCCCATCGGCACCGGCCTGGGCATCCTCAACCCGCGCAACATCGCCGCGATCGTCGCCGACGCGTCCGTGCCGGTCATCCTCGACGCCGGCATCGGCACCGCGTCCGAGGCGGCCCAGGCCATGGAGCTGGGCTGCGACGGCGTCCTGCTCGCCACCGCGGTCACCCGCGCCGCCGACCCCGTCCGCATGGCCCGTGCCATGCGGCTGGCGGTCGAGGCCGGTCGCGACGCCGCGCTGGCCGGACGCATCCCGCGGCGCGAGGACGCGCTGGCATCGTCGCCGGTCGACGGCCGGGCCAACCTGGATCTGGCGATGTGACCGTCCCGGGTGCCGGCGTCCGGCTGTCGCCGGTTGATCGTTCCTGGCACGATTCGTCCTCATGGGTCTGATCGACGTCCTCCTGCTCGACCTCGACGGCGTGGTGCGCCACTACGATCCGGCGGCGACGGAGGCGATCGAGAAGAGATCCGGGCTGCCGCCGGGCAAGCTGTACGAGACGGCGTTCGAGCCGCGGCTGCTGCAGTCGGTCGTCACCGGCGGCATCACCCGCGCGCAGTGGGTCGACCGCGTCGCCGCCACCATCGGCCCGGTCGCCGCCACCGCGTGGTCGACGCAGCGCCCGTCCGTCGACCGTCAGGTGCTCGGCATCGTGCGCAAGCTGCGGGTCGCGGGCCTGCGGGTCTGCCTGCTCACCAACGGCACCGACCGCGTCGGCGCCGAACTCGCCGAGCTGCGCATCGCCGACGACTTCGACCAGGTGTTCAACTCGGCCGAGATCGGCGTGGCCAAGCCGGACCTGCGGATCTTCATGCACGTGCTGCGGGTGCTGGGCGTCGATCGGTCGTCCGTGTTGTTCCTCGACGACGCCGCGCCGAACGTGCGCGGCGCGGCGGCCGTGGGCATGCGGGCCCACCTGTTCACGTCGGCGAGCGACCTCACCGACGCCTGCAAGACCTACCGGCTGCTCTGACCCGCCGCGAGCAGGCCGTGCGCGTACCCGATCGCCTCCGGCGTCGTCGCGAACACCCGGCCCTGGTCGCGTAGCCGGGAGATGACGCCCAGCCGGTCCAGCGGCCGGGCGTGGCCGCCGCGCAGGCCCGACACCAGCACGACGGCGTGCCGGCGCTCCAGCCGTTCGATCGCGTCCTTGAGCACCAGCGCGCCAGTGGCGTCGATCGTCGTCACCCGCGACATCCGCAGGATCACCACCCGCACGTCGGCGACCTCGGACAGTTCCAGCAGGAAGCGGTGCGCGGCGGCGAAGAACAGCGGCCCGTCCAACCGGTACGCGACGACGTGCGACATCAGCAGCGCCCGCTCCTCCTCACCGTGGTCGTCCGGGATGTCGTCGTGCAGCGGGACCTCGTCGAGGCGGACGTTGCGGGCGACGGCGCGCAGGGCGAGCGCGCCGGCCACGACCAGGCCGAGGATGACCGCCTGAACGAGGTCCAGCGCCAGCGTGGCGACCGCGGTCAGCACCAGCACGACGGCGTCGGCGCGGGTCGCGTGCAGCATCGCCCGCACCGAGCCGACCTCGACCATGCGCACCGCCGTCGCCAGCAGCACCCCGGCGAGGGCGGCCAGCGGGATCCGTCCGACCACCGACGCGGCCACGAACACGACGAGTGCCAGCAGCACCGCGTGCGAGAGCGCCGCCAGCCGCGACGCCGCGCCGGAGCGCACGTTGACCGCCGTCCGGGCGATGGCCGCCGTCGCCGGGACGCCGCCGAACAGCGGCGCCGCGACGTTGGCCAGGCCCTGGCCGAACAGCTCCTTGTCCGGGTCGTGCCGCTGGCCGACGCTCATGCCGTCGGCGACGGTGGCCGACAGCAGCGACTCCAGCGCGGCCAGCGCCGCCACCGCGACGGCCGGGGCGAGCAGGCCGGGCAGCATCGCGGGATCGGCGAAGCCCAGCGACGGCGCCGGCAGCCCGGACGGCAGCGCGCCGATGCGCGCGACGTCGAACGAGGCCAGTTCGGCGACCGCGGTGGCGGCCACGACGGCGAGCAGCGAGAACGGGACGGACGGCCGCCAGCGCGCGCCGGCCAGCATGAGCGCCGCGACGCCGAGGGCCAGGCCGGCGGCGACCCAGTCGGGCGCGGCGGCGAAGTCGCGCACCGCCTCGACGGCCACCAGGACGACGCGGTCGCCGTCCGGCACCGGCACCCCGAGCGCGGCCGGCACCTGCTGCAGCGCGATGACCGCCGCGATGCCGATGGTGAACCCCTCGACCACCGGCGCCGGCACGTAGGCCATGTACCGTCCGGCCCGCGCGATGGCCAGCGCCACGAGCAGCAGCCCGGCCAGCAGGCCCACCATCAACACGCCGTCGGCGCCGTGCTGGTGCACGATCGGCACCAGCACCACCGTCATCGCGCCCGTCGGCCCGGAGACCTGCAGGTTCGAGCCGCCGCACAGCGCCGCGACCGCCCCGGCGACCACCGCCGTCGCGATGCCGGCGGCCGCGCCCAGCCCGGACGAGATGCCGAACCCGAGCGCGAGCGGCAGCGCCACGATCGCGACGGTGGCGCCGGCCAGCAGGTCGCGCCGGGGCTGACGGCGCATGCTGGTGAGGTCCGCGCGGGTGGGCAGGACCGACCGCAGCCGGGACCACGCCCGGCTCATCGGGCGGCGGCGGCTTCCTCTTCCAGCTCCTGCAGGAGCTCGCGCTGCCCGGCCAGCAGCTCGGTGAGGATGCGGCGGGCCGCACGCAGCAGGTCGGCGACGTCCGGCCCGGCCATGGCGTACACGACGGTGGAGCCCTCGCGGGTGGACGTGACGATGCCCGAGCGGCGCAGCACCGCCAGCTGCTGCGACAGGTTCGACGGCTCGACGTCGAGCTCGTCGAGCAGCTCGCGCACCGGCACGGGGCCGTCCTGGAGCAGCTCGAGGACCCGGATGCGGACGGGGTGGCCGAGCATGCGGAAGAACTCCGCCTTGGCGTGGTGCAGCGGGACCGGCATGAAGTACATCATCTGCGCAATTGAAGAATTCTTCAAATCGTGATGTGAGTTCCCGGGCGCTTCGCCGGTCTTCTGTCCCCGCCGTCCGCTACGGTCGTCTCACGAGGTGAGGCCGATGACCGACGCCGATTCGGTGGTGCCGCTCGAGCGTGTCGTGCCGCCGCTGCATGCGGGCGAGCGTGAGGCTCTGGTCCTGCGCCTCGACTTCCTGCGCGAGACGGTCGTCAACAAGGTGGCCGGGCTGAGCCTGGCGCAGGCCACCACGGCGCCGGTCCCGCCCAGCACGCTCACCCCGGCCGGCATCGTCCGCCACCTCATGGGCGTCGAGCGGTGGTGGTTCGCGTTCACCTTCGCGGCGTTACCCGAGGTCACCGACCCCTGGGCCGGCGACGACGGCGGCTTCGAACTCGAACCGGGCGAGACTCTGGCCGCCATCGTCCGCAGCTACCTCGCCGAGTGCGCCCGCTCCAACGAGCTCATCGCCACCCACACCCTCGACGACGTCGCCCGCCGCGAGGGACACGAGTTCGACCTGCGCTACGCCGTCCTGCAACTCGTCGAGGAGACCGCGCGGCACTGCGGCCACCTCGACCTCCTCCGCGAGGCCATCGACGGCACCGTCGGCCAGTGAGGGATCGTCACGCCAGGTCGCCTTCGAGCGGGTAGTGGGCGTGCGGATCGGGGTTCGGTGGACACGCGGGGTCGGGCTCGAGGTGCACCTGGCGCGACCCGTCGCCGGTGTACCAGAGCAGCACCGTGCCGCCGAGCGGCGGCACCTCGGTGAGCGCGAGCGGGATGGTCTGCCGGTGCTTGCGCGGGCCGGCGGGGGTGTCGAACCGAGCAGTGAGGATGAACAGCGGCTTCTCGCCGCGGGGGTCGACCTTCTCGCGGAGGGCGATGTGGGTCACGCGCCCGACGGTCTTCGTCCCGGTGGCGCGCAGCCGCTCGGCCCGCGCCAGACGTCGTGCCGGGGCTCCGGAGCGCCAGTGCGCGCGCACCCAGGCGGCAACCGCGGCCGCGGAGCAGGCGAGCAGGCCGACGAGGTGATAACCGGCCAGTTCGGGATGCTGGAACACGAGCACCAGGCAGGCCAGGGCCGCGCCGGCGAACCCGGACGCCGGCAGCCGCCCGGAGCCGTCTCCCGACGCGATCACCAGATACACGACGGCCCAGAGCCCGGCGTTGGCGAAGACGACGAGCATGACGCTCGCCTCGTCCAGGCCCAGCCACGCCAGAGCATCCAGCCGCGCGACCTCCTGCCCGCGCGACGCCAGAGCGAGCGTGCTCCAGACCCCCACTAACGCGGTGACGAGGACCGCCGGACGCAGCATCCGATGCGTCATCCGCGACCACCTCCTCCGCGCCAGGCTAGGGCGGCGTCGGCCGCCTACCGATCACGAGTCAGGGGTGGCTCAGTCGACGAGTCTGAGGCGGATGCGGCGGAAGCCGCGGCCCTTGTTCTCGACCTTGGCCACCTCGACCCGGCCGATCTGGCGGGTCGAGGCGACGTGGGTGCCGCCGTCGGCCTGGAGGTCGAGGCCGCGGATGTCGACGAGGCGGATGTCCTGGAGGTCGGGCGGCAGCAGGTCGGTCGCCGTCTTGACGATGGGGCCGAGCGCGTAGGCCTCGTCGCGCGGCAGCACCCGGACGTCGATGACGCGGTCGGCGGCCACCTCGGCGTTGAGCTTCTCCGTCAGGTCGTCCTTGAACCCGGCCGGCACCTCGGCGAGGTCGAAGTCGAGGCGCGCCTGGCCGGGCTCCATGTTGCCGCCGGTCACCGGCACGCCGAAGTCGCGGGCCATGACGCCGCAGAGCACGTGCAGCCCGGAGTGCGTCCGCATGAGCAGGCTGCGCCGCTCGTCGTCGACGGCGCCGCGGACCCGGGTCCCGACCGGCGGCAGCGGGTCGCCCGGCTCGGGGACCAGCCACAGGTCGTCGCGCGGGCGGACGCCGGCGATGCGGGTGGTGACGCCGCCCCAGAGCAGCACCCCGTGGTCCGGCGGCTGGCCGCCGCCGCCCGGGTAGAACGCGGACCGGTCGAGGACCAGCCCCTCCTCCGGGTCGCTGGCGAGGACCGTGCAGTCCCACTCCCGCAGCGTCTGGTCGTCCAACTCCAGGCGGTGGGTCCGTCCGTGATGGTCGTGTCGCACCTACGCGAACGTACTCGTGCCCGCGACGTCAGGGAAGGCTGATCGCCACGTATTTGGTCTCGAGGTACTCCTCGATCCCCTCGGCGCCGCCCTCGCGGCCGAACCCGCTGGCCTTGACGCCGCCGAAGGGTGCGGCCGGGTTGGAGACGATGCCGGCGTTGAGACCGACCATGCCGGCTTCGAGCCCTTCGCTGACCCGCAGCGCCCGCTGCAGGTCGCGGGTGAAGACGTACGCGACCAGCCCGTACTCCGTCGCGTTGGCGCGGGCCACCGCGTCGTCGTCGGTCGAGAAGGTGGTGACGGGGGCGACCGGGCCGAAGATCTCCTCGGTCAGCAGCCGGGCGTCGTCGGAGACGGAGGCGAGGACGGTGGGCTGGTAGAAGTAGCCGGCGTCGCCGGTGCGGCCGCCGCCCGTGACGACCTTCGCGCCGCGGTCGACGGCGTCGGCGACCAGCTCCTCGACGGTGCCGCGCTGCTTCTCGCTGACCAGCGGGCCGACGTCGACGCCGTCGTCGGTGCCGCGGCCGACCCGCAGCGCCGCCATGCGCTCGGCCAGCTTGTCGGTGAACTCGGCGGCGACGGACTCGTGGACGTGGAAGCGGTTGGCCGCGGTGCACGCCTCGCCGACGTTGCGCATCTTGGCCAGCATGGCGCCGTCGACGGCGGCGTCGAGGTCGGCGTCGGCGAAGACGAGGAACGGCGCGTTGCCGCCGAGCTCCATCGAGACGCGCAGCACCTGCTGGGCGGACTGCTCGATCAGCGTGCGCCCGACCGCCGTGGAGCCGGTGAACGACAGCTTGCGCAGCCGCGGGTCGCGGATGATCGGCTCGGACACCGCGCCGCTGGACGACGTCGGGATGACGTTGAGGACGCCGTCGGGCAGGCCGGCGTCGCGCAGGATGCGGGCCAGCGCCAGCATGGACAGCGGCGTCTCGTGCGCCGGCTTGACCACCATGGTGCAGCCGGCCGCGATGGCCGGGGCGATCTTGCGGGTGCCCATGGCCATCGGGAAGTTCCACGGCGTGATGAAGAACGACGGGCCGACCGGCTGCTTCATGGTGAGTAGCCGGCTGCCGCCCGCGGGCGCGACCGAGTAGCCGCCACTGACCCGCACGGCCTCCTCGGAGAACCAGCGCAGGAACTCCGCGGCGTAGGCGATCTCGGCCTTCGACTCCTTGACCGCCTTGCCCATCTCGAGCGTCATGAGCAGCGCGAGGTCGTCGGACTGCGCGGTGACGGCCTCGAACGCGCGGCGCAGCAGCTCGCCGCGCTCGCGCGGCGGGGTGGCGGCCCACGACGCCTGTGCCTCGGCGGCCGCGGCCAGCGCCGCCAGGCCGTCGTCGACGGTGGCGTCGGCGACGGTGGTGACGACCTCACCGGTGGACGGGTCCTCGACGTCGAACCGCTCGCCCGACGACGCGGCCCGCCACTGCCCGCCGATCAGCAGCTCGGTGGGCACCCCGGACACCACGGCACGTTCCCTGTCCGCACTCATGCCTCCATTCCTACCCCGCCGGCCGTGCCATGTCTGCTCCCCCGGTCCTCGGGCGTCTTTGCAATGAGCACCTGTACGCATCGATGCGTATCGGTGCTCATTGCAAGCGTCAGCGGCCGGGCAGGGTCAGCTCGGGGCCGGGCACGAGGAGGGCCAGGCCGTCGACGTCGAGTTCGGCGCTCAGCGTGTACGTGCCGCCGGGCAGTCCGGACAGCACGTGCAGGTACCGGACGCCGACCCAGCGCAGGTCGTGCCGGGCCACCTCGGCGCCGGTCGCGTCGCGGACGACGAGGACGGCGGCGTCGGCGGGCGCGCCGGGCGCGGACGGACCGTCGAAGGCCAGCGTGACCGGCCGGATCCGGCCGCTGCCGGTGACGGCCCACTCCGGCGCCCACCGCTCGACGGCGGCCGGTGCGGACGCGGCCGACTCGCCCGCGGCGTTCGCGGCGACGGCGGTCAGCTCGTTCGGGCCGACGGTGACGGGCACGGCCGCGCGCCAGCTGCCGTCCGTCGCGGTGACGGCGGTCGCGACCGGCTCGCCGCCGGCCAGCACCGTCACGGTGGACGGCCAGTCGGCGGTGCCGCTCGCCTCGACGGTGCCGGTGACGGTGACGGCGGGCGCGGTGAGCGACGGCGTGCCGGGAGCCGTCAGCGTCGCGTCGCGGGCCCAGTCGACGGCGTTGAGCAGCAGCCGCCCGCCGTCCTCCGTCCAGCCGCGGCCGGGACCGACGGCGCCGGTGACCGCGCTGGCCGACAGCACGACCTCGACGCTGCGGGCGGTGCGCCAGTCGTACCCGGCGGCGATCCCGCCGGCCGGCGACGAGAGCGACGCCAGCGGCCGCCCGGCGTACGACGCCAGCGCGCTGTAGTAGCCGCCGTCGGTGATCAGCGTCGCCGGGTCGGACAGTCCGGCGAACAGGTCGTGCGCCGGGTCGAAGCCGGCGATCGTCACCGGGCCCTCGCCGTAGCCCTGCGCCCCGACGACGACGCGGTCGGTGTACGCCTCCAGCAGCCGGACACCGCCCTGGCCGACACCCCACGTACCGGTGAAGACGAGGCTGGTCTCGGCCGCGTCGGCCGCGGTCAGCACGCCGTCGAAGGTCGCGCGGTCCGGCTCGCCGCCGTTCACCACCACCACCTCATAGTCGTCCAGGCTCCCCGCGGCCACGGTCCAGTCCAGCGGCGCCGCCGCCACGCCTTCCGAGCGCAGGAAGCCGGTCACCGCGCCGCCGACGTCGCCGAGCACGCCGACGTCCAGCGGCTCCAGCGACACGTCGAGCGTCGCGGTGGCGTCGGCGGTCACGGTGACGGACGCGGTGGCGGGCAGGTGGCCGGCGGCGGTCACCGTCACGGAGTAGGCGCCTTCGAGCAGTCCGTCGACGGCGTAGGCGCCGGTGTCGCCGGTGGTCGCGGTCCAGCCGTCCGGCCCGGTCGCGGTGAGGACGGCGCCGGCCAGCGGGTCGCCGTCGGCGGACGTGACGGTGCCGGCGACGCTCCCCCGCGGCAGCGGCGTCAGCGCGACGTCCAGCGTGACCGTCCCCGACGCCGGGACCTCGACGGTCCGCGTCGCGGGTGCGTACCCGAACGCCTCGACCCGGATGGTGTGCGTCCCCGCGGCCAGCCCCAGCACGTACCCGCCGGACGCGTCGGTCGTCGCCGAGACCGCGGCCTCCACCGCCGTCACCGTCGCACCGCTGACGGGCACGCCGTCCGCCGTCACCACGCCGGTGACCTGGGCCTGTCGCGCCTCGGTCGCCCACGCGACCGCGTTGAGGTAGAGGTCCGCGGCGGCGTCGGTCCAGCGGTCGCCGGGCCGGCCGTAGGAGCTGGCCGCGAGCCCGCCGAGCAGGATCTCGACGCTGGTCCCTGACGTGAACCGGTACCCGAACGCGTCGCCCAGCACGGTACCGTCGGCCGCCCGCAGCGACCCCACCGTCGTGCCGCTGTACCCGGACCAGGTCAGGTACTGCTGGTTGCCGCCGGGGTTGACCAGCAGCGGGACCGGCTCGCCGGGCGCGTACCCGGCGAAGATCGGGTGCGCGGCGGACGGCACGACGTCGACCACCTCGGGCACGAAGTCGTACGCGACGTCGGCCGGATCGCCGCGCAGGTCCGACAGCGCGCCGATGGCGTACCCGCCCCACTGCCCGGCGTAGATCACCGACACCCCGGCCGCCTCGGCGGCGTCGGCGACGGCGCCGAACGCCTCTCGCTCGGAGGTGAGGACGGTGCCGTTGAACACGATCAGCCGGAAGTCGCCGACGCGCTCGGCCAGCCCGGCCAGTTGTGCGCCGCTGACCTGCTCGACGGCGTACCCCTCGCCCTGCAGCAGCCCGGTGATCGACGACGACAGGTCCTTCACGACGGCGACCGGCAGCGACGCCCGCAGCCGGACGTCGACGGTCGCCGTCGCCCCGTCCGGCACCGTGACCGGCCGCTCCGCCGCCTGGAACCCGGCGGCCGTGACCCGCAGCGTCCACGTGTCGGCCGGCACGCCGGGCACGGTGAACGTGCCGTCGGCGGCGGTGGTCGTGGCCAGCGGGCTGCCGAGCAACTCGACCTGCGCGCCGCCGACCGCCGCGCCGTCCGGCCCGACGACCGTGCCCGCGAGGGTGCCCGCCGGTCTGGCGGCCAGCGCGATCGGCCGGGTCAGCACCTGACCGGCGGCGACGGTGACGGGCGCCTCCGCCGCGACGTGCCCGAAGCTCTCCGCGCGCAGCGTCCACGTGCCCGGCGCCAGCGGGACGACGAAGCTGCCGTCGCCGGACCGCGCCGGCACCGTCTCGCCGGTCTCGGCGACGGTGACGGTGCCGGTCAGTGCCGTGCCAGTGGCGTCGGTCAGGGTGCCGCGCACCTCGGCGCCGAGCCGCTCGCCGTCCAGCGCGTAGCCGAGCGCGTTGCGCAGCAGCCGCTCCGCCTCCGGCGCCCACGCCAGCCCGGCCTGCGTGCCGTAGGCCGGGTAGCCGTACGAGCTCACCGAGAGCGTGCCGATCAGCACGTCGACCGCCCGTGCGCCACGGTGCCGGACCCCGGCGAGGCCACCGCCGGACCCGTCGTCACCGCGCACCGTCGCGACCGTCGTGCCGCTGAAGTCGTCGAACCAGGAGAACTCCGCGTCCGCCTCCATCAGCGGGAACGTCGCCGGCAGCCCAGCCAGCAGCGGGTGCTCGGGCATTGCGGCGGAGGCCGTGACGGCGCCGTCGTCGCGTCCCTCCCCTTCGGCGCCCGGGTCGCCGTCGTAGCCGGACAGGTACCGGAACGCGCCGCGGCCGAACTGGTCCAGCCAGATCGCCGGCACGCTGGCGCGGTTCAGCGCGTCGTCGAACGCGGCCCAGCCCGCGGCGCCGGGGTCGAACCCGGAGAACGAGGCGAAGTTGCCGACCACGAGGTCAAGGTCACCGACGGCCGCGGTGTCGGCCCAGGTCAGCGCCCGCGGCTCGTAGCCCCAGTAAGTCAGGTACGCGGCCAGCCGGCCCTGGTAGTCGTCCAGCACACCGACCGACGGCGACGACCGCAGCTCGGCGTCCCCGGCGGCCTCCCCGCCGACCTCGACCGTCACCTCCACGCGCGTGCGCACGTGCCCGTCGGCGACCACCTCGACCTCGTAGTCGCCCGGCTCGACCAGGCCGAGCGCGTACGTGCCGTCGTCGGCGGTCGTGGTGGTCAGCGGCGTGCCGAGCAGCGCGACCGTCGCGCCGGCGATCGGGTCGCCCAGCGCCGACGGGCCGGTGATGTCCGTCTCGCCGGTGATCCGGCCGCGGATCGTCCCGGTGTCGGCCGGGGTCAGCTCGACGTCGAGGGCGGTGACGCCGTTGCGGGCGACGGCGACGGCGTGCTCGGCCGGCTTGTAGCCGAACGCGCTGATCCGCAGCGTGTAGTCGCCGGCCTCCAGCGGGACGACGTACGCGCCGGCGGCGTCGGCGCTCACCGTCCGGCCGGTCTGCGCCACCTCGATCGTGGCCGGCACCGGGACGCCGTCGGCGCCGCGGACGGTGCCCTCGACGCTGCCCAGCCCGGGCGCGGCGGCCCAGCGCACGGCGTTGACGTAGAGCGCGCGGCCCTCGTCGGTCCAGTCCTCGGCCGGGCTCTGCAGCACCGTCGCGGCGAGGCCGGACAGCAACAGGTGGACGCTGCCCGGGGTACGCGCGGTGAACGCGGCGCCGACGCCGCGGTCGCCGCCTTCCTCGGTGACGGTGTGCGCCAGCGGGGTACCGGAGTAGCCGACGATGGCGGCGCTGTACCGATCGGCGAGCAGGATCTCCGGCTGTGCGGACAGGCCGGCGAACAGCGGGTGGTCCGGGCGCGTCGGCGCGAACGAGACCAGGCCCTCGCCGCTGATCGGCGTGCTGCCGGCCGGGTCGCCGAGATACTTGCGCAGCAGCCGGGCGCCGCCGTCGGAGCTGAACCGGTCGTCCGGGAACAGGCCGCTGACCTGCGCGGCGTCCATCGCGTCGAGGAAGCCGAGGAACGTCGCGGCGCCCGGGTCCGGCGGGTCGTTGAACACGACGAGGTCGAACTCGCCGACGCGGGCGGCGTCGGTGAACGCGATCGGCTCGGCGGCGATCTCCGCGGCGGTGAGCAGCGCGACGATGCCGTCGCTCCCGTAGTCGCCGATGACGCCGACCCGCGGCGACGGCGCCAGCTCGACGTCCGCGACGGCCTCCTGACCGGCGACGACCTCGACGGCGGCGGTGGCGGTGAAGTGCCCGGCGGCCGAGACCCGCAGCTCGTACGTCCCGCCCGGCACGTCCGCCAGCGCGTACGTCCCGGCCGCGTCGGTGCTGGTGGTCAGGTCCGTGCCGGTGACGGCCACCTGCGCGCCCGCGACCGGTGCGCCGTCGCGGCCGCTGGTGACGGTGCCGCGGATCGCGCCGAGCCCGGAGCCGGCCAGCGTCGCGTCGACGGTGAGCGTGCCGCCCGCGGTGACCGCGACGTTCCGCTCGACGGGTGTGCTGCCGGGCCGGGTGAACCGGACCGTGTGGTCGCCGGGTTCGAGCAGCAGCCGGTAGCCGCCGTCGGCGGCCGTGGTGGCGTCGTGCCCGCCGGCCGCGACGGTGACGCCCGCGAGCGGGGCGCCGGTCTCGTCGGCGACGGTGCCGGTGACCAAGCCGAACTCCGCGTCGGCGGCGTAGCGCACCGCATTGTCGAGAATGGTGAACGCGGGCGGCAGCCAGTCGTCGTCCGGGATGCCCCAGCTGGCGGCCGCGGCCAGCGAGCTGAGCAGCACGTGCGCGCTGCCGGTGCCGCGCGGCGCGTAGCCGATGCCGCCGCCGGCCGCGCCCGTCTCGTCGGTGTGCAGCTCCGCGACCGTCACGCCGGAGTAGCCGCTGAACGCCGACCACGCCGAGCCCGTGACCAGCAGCTCCGTCCGCTCGCCGAGCGCAAGCCCGGCCGTCAGCGGGTGCTCCGTGGTCGGCAGCAGCGACACCCGGCCGCTGCCGCTGAGCTCGTCCGGCGCGTCCTGCGGATCGCCGGTGTAGTCGATGAGGTGGTTGATCGCGCCCCAGCCCAGCGACCACTGGTCCAGCCAGACGACGCTGGTGCCGGCCGTGTCGGTGGCGGCGAGGAACGCGTCGAACGCCTCCTGGCCCGGCTCGGTGCCGTCGGCGCCGTTCGCCACGACCACCTCGAAGTCGGCCGGCCGCGCGGCGACGTCGGCGTAGTCGGCGGCCTGCGCGGCGAAGCCGAGATCCTCGAGGACGGCGAGGATGCGGCCGCGGTCGTCGCCGACGACGGCCACCTCGTACTTCGTCAGCGTGAGGTCGGCGGTCGTGGACTGACCGGCGGCGACGGTGACGCGTTGGCGCAGCGGCGCGTAGCCGGGCAGCTCGGCCGTGACGGTGTAGGTGCCGGCCGCGACGCCGTCGAAGCCGTAGCCGCCGTCGGCGCCGGTGGTGGTCGGGTCGAGAGGGGTGCCGGCCAGCGTCACGGTGACGCCGGGCAGCGCGGCGCCCGCCTCGTCGCGGACGACACCGCCGACGGCGCCGGTCTCGACGGCGGTCAGCGCGGCGTCGATCGTGACGGTGGCGCCGGCGGCCAGCTCGACCGTCTCGGTGTGCGTGCTGAGGCCGTAGGACGCGACGGTGACGGTGTAGGTGCCGGGCGGCTCGGTGAGCTCGAACGCGCCGGTGTCCGGGTCGGCCGTCGTCTCGGCGCCGGTCTCCTCGATCCGTACCGTCGCCGCGACCGGCCCGTCCGGCCCGGTGGCGGTGCCGCGGATGGCGCCGGTCGGATGGAACGCGAACACGGTGCCGCGGACGTCCGCGCTGACCAGCAGTCCACCGGCGTAGGCGGGCGACGTCGTCACGTTGCCGCCGGCCGGCGCCTCCCAGGCCAGCGCGCCGGTGGCGGCGTCGAGCGCCCAGATGCGGTGGTCCAGCTGCGAGCCGCCGACCACGAACCCGTCGTCGGTGACCATGACCGATGCGCTGACCGCGCCCGACACCGCGTACTGCCAGACCTGCTCGCCGGTCTCTCGGTCGTACGCCACGACCAGCCCGAGGCCGTGCGACCCGGCGATCACCAGGTCGCCGTAGACCGCGGGCGTGCTGCCCTGGCCGTCGCCGTGCGTCGTGGCCTCCCAGAGCAGCGTGCCGGTGGCCGCGTCGACCGCGAGCAGGCTGCCGCCGCCGTCGCCATCCGTCGTCGGGACGAACACGGTGCCGTCGACGATGCTCGCGCCGCCGATGAAGTAGTCGCGCTCGCGGGCCAGCGTCCAGCGGAGCGCGCCGGTGGCCGCGTCGAGCGCGATCAGCTCGCCGTCGTCGGCGTTCCCGACGATTGCCAGACCCGCACCGACCGCCGGACCGGCGAACACCGAGGTGCCCACGTCGGTGGCCCACAGCTGCTGCCCCGTGGCCGCGTCCAGTGCGAACACGGTGTCCTCGCGGTCCTGCGACGGGCCGGTGGCCGCGTAGACGACGCCGTCGACGACGCTCGGCGCGGTGTAGACGGTGAGCCGGCCCGGTGTCGGGACCGCCCACCGCTGGGCGCCGGTCGCCGCGTCCAGCGCGACCAGTCCGCCGTCCAGCCCGCCGCCGGTCACGACGAGGTCGCCGGCCACCGCGGGCGTGCCTCGCAGCGCGTCGCCGGTCTGGTGCGACCACAGCCGCTCGCCGGTGCCCGCGTCGTAGGCGGACAGCCGGCCGGCGTCGGAGCCGAGGAACACCCGGCCGCCGGAGATGACCGGCGACGCGAACGTGACGGCGCTGCCCGCGGCGGCGGTCCAGCTCGGCTGCAGCGTCTCGGCCGCCAGGGCGTCGCCGCTCATGCCGCTGCGGGTGGCGTTGTTCTGGTACTGCGTCCAGCCCGGATCGCTGGGCTGGTCGAGCGCGTCGAGGGCGACGTCGAGGTGGGCGTCGCCGTCGAGCGTCAGCTCCTGGGTGCGCGGCTGGTGGCCGGCGGCTGTGACCCGCACGGTGTACGTGCCGGCCGCGACGTCGTCGAACCCGAAGCCGCCGTCGGCGCCGGTGGTCGCGGGGTCGAGCGGGGTGCCGCCGAGCGTGACGCGGGCGTGCGCGACCGGCCCCGCGGGTCCGGTGACGGTTCCCGTGACGGCGTGCGTCGCGGCGGCGTCCAGCCGCGGGTCGAGCGTCGCCGTTTCGCCGATCGCGACGCTGACCTGCGCCGTCGCCGTCACGTACCCGTACGCCGACGCTGTCACGTCGTGCTCGCCGGCCGCCGTGGGCAGCGCGTACGTGCCGTCGTCGGCGGTCGTGGTCGTGTCGTCGCCAGCGGTGATCGTGACGCCGCCGAGCGGGTCCCCGTCGCCGTCGGTGACCGTCCCGGCGATCGTGCCCGAGTAGGCCGCCCGGGTGACCGCGGCGAACGCGTCGACGATGCCGGCGCCGTAGCTGTCGTTCGGCAGGTCGCCCATGTGCGGCTCGGTGCGCGCGGTGTCCTCGAGCAGCGCGCGGACGTCGTCGATGGTGAGGCCCGGGTTGGCCGACAGCATCAGCGCGACGACGCCGGTGGCGTGCGGCGCGGCCATCGAGGTGCCGGAGATGGTGTGATAGCCGTCGTCCTCACCGTCCGGGAGGTCCCGCGGCCAGGTCGACCGGATGCCGGCGCCGGGCGCGCTGACCTGTGGTTTCCGGTACCGCTCGCCGTCCCAGACGGCCGGGCCGCGGCTGGAGAAGCTCGCGACGACGTCGTTGACGTCGGTGGCGCCGATGCCGATGGCGTTCGGGAAGCTGGCCGGCGAGCCGACCGTGCCCGGCGCCGGGCCGTTGTTGCCGTTGGCGAAGATCGGCACGATGCCGGCCGCCTCCCACGCGGCCACGTCGTCCCAGAACGTCGTCGCGCCGCCCGCGTCGGAGCCCCACGAGTTGTTCACGACGTCGGGCGCGGCAGCTGGGTCGCCGCCGGGTGCGAGCATCCACTGGAAGCCGTCGTGGATGATCGACTCGGTGGTGCTGCCGGAGTCGCGGAAGATCTTCGCCGCGATCCAGGTGGCGCCCGGCGCGACGCCGGTGAGCTCGCCGGGCGCGGTGCCGACGATGCTGCCGGTGACGTGCGTGCCGTGCCCGCTGCCGTCGCCGGGCGCCGGGTAGTTCTCGCCGGTCGGGACGTACCAGCTCTGTGCAGGGTCGCCGGTCGTGCCCCGCCACGACGCGCTGAGCGCCGGGTGCCCGCCGTCCGCGCCGCCGTCCATGATCCCGACGACGACGCCCTCGCCACGCACGCCGTACTCGCCCCAGACATCCGGCGCGTGAATCTTCTCCAGGCTCCAGCTCGGCAGCAGCGGCTCGCCGGGACCGGGCTCGATCGGTTCCTCGAGCGTGATCTCCTCGTCCAGCTCGATGCTCTGGACGTCGGGGTGGCTCTCCAGCGCGGCCAGTGTCGCGGCGTCGACCGTGGCGGCGATGCCGTTGAAGATCCAGTACGGGGTGACGGCGGTGGCTCCGCTGCCGGCGAGCAGGTCGAGCACGGCCGGCTGCGTCGCGTCGGCGGTGTCCTGGAGCTCGGTGACGACGGTCTCGGCACGGGCCGCGCTGGCCTGCTCGGCGACGGCGCGTTCCGCCTCGGGCCCGGTGGAGCGCAGGCCAGCCCGCGCGTCCTGCGCGGCCGCCGTCGCCGCGTCGTCGGCCCGCTCGGCGACGGCGGCGAGGTCGGCCTGGTCGCGCAGCCGGATGATCACCGGGACGGTGCCGCCGTCGGCCGCGGCCGAGCGGACGGCCGCCTCGACGCCGGCCGGTGCCGCGCCATCCCCGTCCGCCGCGCCGTCCCCGCCGACCCCGCTCTCGCCGCCCGCCGCGCTGTCGCCGTTGTCCGGCGCGCTGCTCCCGGGGTCCGGCGCGCTGCTCCCGGGCGCGGCGTCGTCGTCCAGGCCGGCGCCGAAGCCGGCCGGATCGATCGGCAGGCCGGCGGTCAGGTCGGCCGCGACGCCGTCGGTCGCGTCGGCGGCCTTCGTGACTGCCGCCCGCACCGGAAGTGATCCGGACGCCGTCGCCGTCGGCGGTGCCACCCCCAGCGCCAGCAGCGGCGCCAGGAGCAGCGCGGATGAGCGAGCAAGCAGGGTGCGCACTGGCATGGTGACCGCCCTTCACCACGAAGTCAGCACCCGACGGCCCGAACGATCCGGACAATCGGTGCATTGTGGTGCGCAACGGTATAGACCAGTTAGGCGCGATGTAAAGACCAGCCGATGACGATCACGTGACCGGTTACTGCCAGTGGCGGCTACCCGACAGCGTGCGCCGCCCGGTACGCCGTCGGCGCGAGACCGGTCTGCCGGCGGAAGTGTTGGCGCAGGTTGGCGGAGGTGCCGAAGCCGGCCGCGCGGGCGATCTCGGCGACGTCCAGGGCGGTGGTCTCCAGCAGCGCGCGGGCGTGGTCGATGCGTTCGTGGTGCAGCCAGCGCAGCGGCGTGGTGCCGGTCTCGGCGAGGAAGCGGCGGTGGAAGGTGCTCGGGCTCATCGCGGCCCGGCCGGCCAGCTCGGCGACGGTGAGCGGGCGGTCGAGGTGCGCCGTCGCCCACTCCATCGCGCCGGCCAGCGTCGCCTCGCCGGGCCGTGGCACCGGCCGCTCGATGAACTGCTGCTGGCCACCCTCGCGGTGCGCCGGGAACACCAGCCGGCGGCTCACGGCACTGGCGACGGCGGCGCCGTGGTCGGACCGGATGATGTGCAGGCCGAGGTCCATCGCCGCCGCGCTGCCGGCCGCCGTCAGCACCTGGCCGTCGTCGACGAACAGCACGTTCGGCCGCAGGTCGACGGCCGGGTAGCGGCGGCGGAACCGGTCGGCCCAGCGCCAGTGAGTGGTGACGGTGTGCCCGTCGAGCAGGCCGGCCTCGGCCAGCGTGAACGCGCCGGTGCAGAAGCTCACCAGGCGCGCGCCCCGGTGCTGGGCCGCGCGCAGCGCCTCGTGCACGTCGGCGCCGAAGCCACGCTCGGGGTCGGGCCGGTTCGGCGCGATCACGGTGTCGGCCGCCGCGACGTCGTCCAGCGTGCCGGGGCAGCGCATGGTGAACAGGCCCTCGCGGACGTCCAGCTCGCCGGCGGCCGAGCAGACCACGAAGTCGTACCAGCCGACGTCCAGCTCGGGTCGGCTGATGCCGAACAGCTCCATGCCGACCGCCATCTCCAGCGGGTTGGCGCCAGGCCCGACGAGCAGTGCGACGCGGTGCGAGAATCCTTGCGGCATATGCCATTCCTACTACTCGCCGGGCGCCGCCGCAGCAGCCAGGCTGGTGTCATGACCACATCCGCACCTGTCAGCCTCGACGCCGCCCTCGCCTCGTTCGACGACCTGTGGAGCCCGCGCATCGTCACGCGGGTCAACGACTACGACGTCCGCATCGCCAAGGTGGCCGGCGAGTTCGTCTGGCACGCGCACGACGACACCGACGAGTTCTTCCTGGTCCTGGACGGCGAGCTGACCATCGCGCTGCGCCTTCCCGCCGACGGCGGCCGCGAGTCCGCGGTGACCCTGCGCCGCGGCGACGTGTTCGTCGTCCCGCGCGGCACCGAGCACCGCCCGTCGTCGGCCGACGGCGCGTCGATCCTCATGTTCGAACCGACCGGCACCGTCAACACCGGCGACCACGAGGGCGACGTGCCGGAGCACATCACCCGCACGACCGGGAGCGCGCTGGCGGGCTAGGACACGAGCGGCTCACCCCAGCGGTCGAGGTAGCTGAGCTCCTCGACCGGCTGGCGGGTGCCGGGCTTGAAGTCGCGCGTCGTGGTGTAGGCGACGGGGAGCAGCCCGACCTGGGTGACGTCGTCGGGGATGCCGAGGATGCGGGCCGCCTCGGCCTCCTTGACCAGGTGGTACGACGTGAGGGTGGAGCCGAGGCCGCGGGAGCGCAGCGCCAGCTGGAAGCTCCACACCGCCGGGAAGATGCCGCCGTAGAAGACGGAGTCGGCGGCGTTGGTGCCGTGCGGCCGCCCCTGCACGCACGGGATGACGAACACCGGCACCCGCTCGATGACGTCCACGAGGTACTGGCCGGACTCGAGGATGCGCTTCATCGGCTGCTCGTCGGCCGCGGCGCCGGCGGCCTCGCGGCGGCGGCGCATGTACGCGGAGCCGATCTCGCGGAAGATGGCGCCCAGCTGGTGACGCAGCTCCTGGTCGCGCACCACCAGCCAGCGCCAGCTCTGCGCCGCGCCCGGGGTGGGCGCCTGCACGGCGAGGCGCAGGCACTCGGTGATGACCTCGGGCTCGACCTCGCGGTCGAGGTCGAGCTTGCGCCGCACCGCGCGCGTGGTGCTGAGCAGATGGTCGGTGACGGCGGTGTCCATGTGCATCTCGATCCCTCCAACACTCTCTACGGTTGGACGTCTCGGTCCGGGATCGTGGCCAGAAACTCCTCGATCGCACCGACCGCGCGCCGTTCCAGGCCGGCTTCCTCGTCCGGATCGGTGGCGAGGAAGCGGGCGTAGCTACGGGGGCCGATGGCCTCGACATCGGCGAACGCCGTCCGAAGATCGTCAAGCGCAGCTCCGGTCTCGGGTGCGTCGAACGCCGGCCTCTCGGCGAAGGCCGTCGCGGCCGCGCTGGGGCCGCCCGGCCAGCTCTCGATTAGCCAGACGATGTCGTACGCGTCCTTCTGCTTGTCACGCCCGAGCAGGGCTTGCGTCTTCGCCACGACGAAGGCGACAGGGCCGGTGCAGCGAAGGTCGATCGGGACCCGGCCCTTCCCGTCGGGCAGCACGACGTCCCGCCGGAGAAGCTCGACGTCCTCGGTCAAGATTCCGCCGGCGGCCAGCGACAGCGCGGAGAGGGTGCCACCGAGATTCTGCTTCCCGACGGGATTCTCGGCGGACTTCGGTCGCCAGATCCTTCCGGCCGGCCGATCGGGTCCGGCTGGGCAGAAGAACTCGACGATCATCGGGACATCGCCGCGGCGCACCCAGCGGAAGGACGCCTCACCCGCCACGAAGCCCATCCGCCTGAGGATGGTCTCGATTCGCTCGTAAGTCCCCGTGTCGCCGTCGACGAGTGCGAGGCTCAGGCAGAGGTCGACATCGGCGGTGCCGATGTGCGGTTCAATCCCGGGATCAAGCACCGGCACAAGCAGGCTTGGCACCAGTCCGCCGATGAGCACGAGGTGCTGTGCGGCGAAACCGGTCGCGCGAACGATGTCCGCTGCCTGAGCGAGGACGAGATCGGCTGACGCCGGGTCGTACTGCGTGCGGTGACGGCCGTCGGGCTCAGTCAAGGGCCTGCTCCTTGAACAGTTCGGCAGCGTCGGCGGTGCGGCCACCCTGTCGCACCATGTCCAACCAGATGCGCACCCTCGGGGCGACGTGCACTCGGCCGGCGTCCTCACTGCGGTAGGTGCCCAGCTCGCCGGAGTCGGTCCAGAGCTCAAGATTCATACCTCGCCCGGCCTCGTCCGCGTCGAGCGGTTCCAGGCCGAGAACCGCCAAGGTCTGCGCAGCGCCACCTGGGCTGACCCTGACCTGGAGCACCCGAGGACTGGTGAGCACGGCGTGCCCGAGCGCAACGGCGCCACTGGTCGCGGTGAGCGCGTACGTCACCTCCGCCTCTGAAGCTCGCGCGACGAAACGTTCGATGAGGTCGTCGAACGTACGCGCGTACAGGTAGCCGGCAGCTGCTTCCGGTCGTCGGCGGCCCCGTTCGACACCAGCGAGCCACTCGAGTGTCTCGTCGCGATCCCGGAGGTACCTGCGCATCTTGGGGCCGACGCCCTGAACCCGGACCAGGTGGTTTCGCTCCATGATCTTCAGCACGTTGTGGGCCTGACCGGTGGACAACGCCGCCTCTTTGGCCAGAACGGAGACACTCCACGGCGCTCCGGGGGCCGACAGCATGGTCTGCACGCCCCGGATGCTGGCCACCCCGAGCCCGGGCTCCGTCACCCGGTACGAGCGGGTGACCTTCCGGGTTCCGTGATCGACGTGGAAGTAGAGGCCGGGCCAACTGAGGTGGACTGCCCCCCGTGCGTCGCACCAGGAGAGACCGGCCTGCTCGATGCCGTCCCGCTCAGAGTCACTGAGACTCGCGGCAACGACCAGGCCGACCGTTCCCGGCTTCGGCCGAAGCTCCTGGAGCTCGAGCCCATTCGGCGTTCGTGGCGGTCGCGCCAGGATGGTGAGGCGGCGTTCGTCGCCATTCAGTTCGATTCGCTCGTAGTTTCCGGTGGTCACAACGAACTCAGGAATGCTCGCCAGAGCCGCCCAATAGAGCGGGGGCGACTCCGACGGGAGCTGTACCTTACCCCTCACCCAGTCGCACCCTTCACCGAGGAGTGAATGCTGTGCCCGAATGAATGGTAGCCCTGGCGGCTGAGCCGGACAAGTCGCTCCTCAAGCGCGCTACGGGCGCCGAAGCCTAGGCCGGAAAGCGTCGGCCGGCACAGCGCTAGATCCGGCCGTCGGCTGAGGCACCGTCGTCGCCCGGTCTCGTCGCGTGCCCGCCGGTGGCGTACTCGACCAGGCGGCACAGCGTGTTGATGCCCTGCACCTGGTCGAGGCTGCGGACCGGGGCGCTCAGCAGCGCCGGGCTGCCGACCAGCACGGCCAGCGACCGAGCCCGCGACACCGCGACGTTGAGGCGGTTGCGGTTGGCGACGAAGTCGACGCCGCGAGGGGCGTCGGCGGCCGAGGACGTGGTGAGGGAGACGATGACGACCGGGGCCTCCTGGCCCTGGAACTTGTCGACGGTGCCGACGCGGGCCCGGCCGTCGAGGGCGCCGAGCAGCTGGCCGACCTGCGCGTTGTAGGGCGCGACCACCAGGAGGTCGTCGGGGCCGAGCGGACGGGTGGAGCCGTCGGCAGCCGTCCAGTGGCGGCCGGTCAGCGACGCGACGAGGTCGGACACCACGGCCACCTCGGCGTCGCTGCGCACGGAGCAGCCGGCGTGCTCGACCGGCACCCAGCGCACCCCGGCGCCGGCCAGCTCGCCGGACCCGCCGACCAGCTGCGCGGACAGCCCCGCCCGCGGCACCAGCAGGGAGTCGTAGGACAGCTCGGACACCGGCGCGCACACGGCGGGATGCATGCGCCACGTGGTGTCGAGGAACAGGCCGCGCTCGGGCGGGACGGTGTCGTGCTCGCCCAGCACGTGGTCGAGCGCGGAGACGCCGGCGCCGTCGGGGTGGTTGCCCTTGGCCGGCTGCGGCAGCTGGCGGGGATCGCCGAGCAGGATGACGGAGCCGGCGGCGGCCCCCGCGGCGACGGTGTTGGCCAGCGAGAACTGCCCCGCTTCGTCGACCACCAGCACGTCGACGTGGATGTCGGGGCGGGCGAACAGCCAGCCGGTGCCGGCGACGAGGTTGACGGTACCCGCCGCGACCGCCGCCTCGACGTCGTCGTTGGAGTTCGTGACGGTGACCGCCGGATGCCGGCTGGCGTTGCCGTCGTCGGCCTTCTGGACGGCCCGGACCAGCCCCGAGCCATCGGCGGCCAGCACGGCGTCGAGCAGGTGCGTGATGACCCGGTGGCTCAGCGCGGTGATGCCGACCGTCTTTCCTGCCCGCAGCAGTTCGACGACGGCGTGCGAGCCGGCGTAGGTCTTGCCCGCGCCGGGCGGCCCCTGCACCGGCAGCGCGCCGTGGAGCGCCGGCGCGACCCGGCGCAGCGCGTCGGACCCGGACTCGCCGTCCAGCCGCAGCGGCACCCCGCCGGCCAGCCTCGGCGCCGCGCCGGCCAGGAGGTCGCGCACGCCGCGGAACGGCCCGTCGCCCGCGAAACCGTGCGCCGCGACCCAGCCGCCGACCCGGACCAGCGCCTTCTCCTGCACACCGGCCGGGATGGGCCCGACGTTCAGCACGCCGGTGGGGTGCGGGTGCTCGTTGGCCAGCGCACGCTTGAGGTCGACGTGGCCGTGTTCGAGGTCGAGCCCGACGACGACGCTCGACCGGCCCTCCTGCCCGGCGTGCTCGACCCGTTCGCCGACCCGGACCCGGCAGTCCTGCACCGGGATGGAGTAGCGCCACACGCCGGAGCGCCGCTCGGTGCGCAGCAGCACGGGGTCGGCCAGCCCGCCCAGCGGCGAGACGTCGTCGACCAGTTCGCTGGACGTGAGCCGCCGCAGCCGGAAGTACTCCCACCACTCCGCCCGCGCCTCGCGCCGGTGCCATTCGAGCAGCCCGGCCAGCAGCGCCCGAGCCCGCTGGTCGGGGGTGCGCGCGTCGGGGTCGGCGGGGACGTCGTGGAGCAGCCGCTGCTCGACCGCGACCAGCTCGGGGTCGCGTTCCTTCAGGTAGTCGGCTTGGTCGTCGGCGTCGTCGGGACGGGGGACGACCAGCCCCGCGGCCAGCGCTTCGTCGCGGCGCTCTTCCAGCCAGTCGCGCAACTGCCGGGTGCTGACGCAGTCGTCGCGGTTGTAGGACTCGATGTCGTCGAGGATGCGTTGGTCGCGCTCGGCCAGCCAGCGCTCGTACTCGACGATGCTGGACCCGGCGTCCTTGACGGCGGCGCCGGCCCGGCCGTCGGGTGAGTAGAACCGCTCGAGCGCCTTGATGGAGTAGGACTCGGTGCCGATGAGCAGGCCCTGCTTGACGACGGCGTAGAGGTCGACCAGCCGCTCGCCCCGCAGCAGCGCGTCGACGTCGTCGACCCGGGTGCCGTAGCGCTGCGACAGACGCTTGAGCACGTTGGGCTCGTACGGCGCGTAGTGGTAGACGTGCATGCCCGGCCGCTGCCGCCAGGCGGCCATGAGGTGGTCGACGACGTGCTCGAACGCGCGCCGTTCGGCGGGTGGGTCGTGCGCCCACCAGGAGGTGAACCCGTCGCGGGTGTCGGACACGCCCCACAGGTATTCCAGGCCGTGGTCGCCGAAGAACGGGTCGCCCTCGAGGTCGAGGAAGAGGTCGCCGTCGTCGGGCGCGGGCAGCAGGGCCAGTCCGCGGCGCACCTCGACCGGCGTGATGAGCTCGTACGGCGGCAGCTCCCGCGTGCGCGCGCCGACCTGCAGCCGGGCCTGGGTGGACAGCTTGCGCCTGGCGCCGGGGCCGACCCGCGTGACGGCGTCGAGCTCGGCCGGCGGCACCGCGGCCAGCTGCTCGACCGTGGTGATGCCGGCCGAGCGCAGGACGTCGCGCTGGTCGCGGCGCAGGAACGGCACCAGCACGAGGTCGTCGTCGGCCTGCCACCGCTGCGCGCACGGCTCTTTCCACGGGCAGATGGCGCAGTGGCCGACCCGGATGGGGTAGGTGGGCGGCGGCTCGGCCAGCCACTGCCCGTACCGGCGCATGGCGTGGCGCGCGTAGGCGGCGACGTCGACGTATGGGACGGCGACCTGCTGGCGGTCGCCGAGGATGACGGTGAGCGTCTGGGGCGGCACGCCCTGCAGTTCTGCCAGCCGCTGGGCGTAGACGGCCATCTGCAGCAGCGCGGCCGCCTTGACGTGCCGCGCCAGTTTCGTGTCGGCGATGTCGTAGGACCAGGGGCCCAGATCCGACGGCCGCGAGTCGTTGCGGACGAGGAAGTCGGCGTGGCCGCGCCACCGGCCGTCGAAGAAGGTGGCCTGGAAGATGCGGTCGGCGCCGTCCTTCATGGCCGCGAGCGTGCGGTCCTCGGCGTCGGCCGGGCCGGTGCCGCGCGGGATCTCGACCACCCGGTGCGCCGCCGTCATCTCGGCCAGCACGGCGGCCTCGTGTTCGTCGCCGCGGCGGCGGACGACATCGGCGCCGGGGTCGGCGCCGGACGGCCGCGGCCGCTGCCCGAGCGCCACCTCGAGGTTCAGCGTGGTGAGGTGGGCGCACTCCAGGTGGCCCACGAGGTCGGTGGGGCTCAGGACCAGCCGGCCGTCGGTGACGTACATGGCGCACCTCCTCTCTTCCGGGTCCAAGCCTGCCGTATGCCTCCGACAGAATCGGGGCGCGACATCACCCGGCGAGCGAACGCACGATCAGAGTGACGGCCGACAGCGTGCACACGGCCATGACCGCCAGCCGCAGCCGTCCGCCGTCGACGAACCTCCGCAGCGCCGACGCTGCCGCGAACCCCGCCACCAGCGGCGGCGTCAGCCACAGCGCCGGTAGCGTCTGCGTCATCCCCAGCTCCCCGACGACGGTCAGCGCCACCAGCGAGAAGCCGGCGCCGATCAGGAAGTACACCGCGAGCGTCGAGCGCACCCTGGGCCCCAGCTCGCTCTGGTAGACCAGCGCCAGCGGCGGCCCGCCGATGGACGTCGCCGTCCCGGAGATGCCCGACACCGTGCCGGCCGCGACCAGCACGCCGCGCCGCATGGGCAGCCGGATCGTCCGCACGGTCAGTGCCACCGCGAGCAGGATCACCAGCCCGACGGCCACGCTCAGCACCCGCGGCGAGCTGACGGAGACGATCCAGGCGCCCAGCGCGGTGGCGGGCACCCGACCGAGGAACGCCCAGCGCAGACCCCACCAGTCGACGTGCGACCACTCCCTCGCCAGCGTGAGCACCGGCAGCAGCAGCGAGAGCCAGAGCAGGGTGCCGGGCACCAGCTCCGGCGCGAGCAGCGCCGCGACCGGCGCGGCCAGCAGGCCCAGCCCGAGCCCGATCGCGCCCTGGACGGCGGCGCCGAGGAACACGGCGACCGCGAGCACGATCATCACGTCAACGGGCGGCATCATGGCCCCCGTGACCGACACCTCGAGCCTGGACGGCCTGCGCGAGCGGCTGCGGCGCTTCGCCGCCGACCGTCAGTGGGAGCCGTTCCACACCCCGAAGAACCTCGCGATGGCGCTGGCCGGCGAGGCCGGCGAGCTGCTGGCCGAGTTCCAGTGGCTGACGCCGGAGGAGTCCGCGGCCGTCGTGACGGCGGACCCGGAGGCGGCCGCGCGGATCCGCTCCGAGCTGGCCGACGTCACCAACTACCTCGTGCACCTGGCGATGGCGCTGGACGTCGACCTGGTCGCGAACGCCCACCACAAGCTGGACGAGGTGGAGCTGCGCTACCCGCCCGGCCCCTGACGGCCCGGCCTGGAACGATATTCCGGGTGGGGACGACGCCCGCGGGGGCATCATGGAGGCATGCCCACCTTCCCGGTGCTCGTCCACGAGTGGCAGTTCGCCTGCTGCGGCGAGCCGTTCGCCGTCGGCGACCTCGTGCACTGGCGGCTGTCCCTCACCGAGGACGGCGCCTCGCCGGCCGAGGCGGTCGTGACGGTCGACGTCGTGACCGGCGAGCGGGTCGGAAGCGACGAGCACGGCGACGACGGCACCCTCCTCACCGTCCAGGGCGGACCCGCGGCCGGGGTGACGGCGTTCGGCCCGCCGCGGCCGGCCGGCGCGGCCGTCAGCCTGACCGGCACGTTCGCCGAGGACCACCACGAACTCGTCCCCGAGTCCGTCCCGCTCACCACGGGCCGCATCACGCGGGTGCGCGAAGCCGTGGTCGAGTACGTGCGCCGCGACGACGCGCTGGTCCCGGACCCGTCCACGTGGGAACTGCGCGACGTGCGCGGGTTCGCCGACCGCACCCACGGCACGGACAAACCCCCGCTGTTCCTGGTCGACCTCCAGAACGCCGGCGTGTGACGTCACCCGCGGCGAGCCCGGTCCGCCTCGACGGCCGCGGCGACGATCGCGACGTGCGCCCGCACGAGGTCGCGGCACTCGGCCGGGGTGGCGTTGCTCGGTGACGTGATCTTCACGCCGACGAGGTCAGGCGCGCCCGCCGCCGCCAGCCAGGCCGCCACCTCGTCGGTGGTGAGCAGGCTGGCCGCGGCGTCGGCGGCGACCGGGGCGTCGGACCAGCCGCGGATCGGCAGGTGCAGGTCGGCCCAGGCCGCGCCGTCGAGGGTGGCGGCGTCGGAGACGCCGGAGAACACCAGCCCGCCGAGCCGTCCCCGCGCCACGACGGCGGCGAGGTGCTCGCGCGGGCCGTCGACGCTGCGGGTCTCGATGGCCGAACGGGCCCAGTTCAGCACGACGCCCATGCCGCGCTCGTCGGCGACGTCCAGCTCGTCGGCCAGCGACAGGAACCCCTTCGACGGCGCGTACGTGTCGCTGTGCGCGTCGGAGTGCTCGATCGTCAGCCGCACACCGCCCCAGTCCCAGCTCAGCGCCTCGTCGAGCGAGGACCGGAACGCGTCGGCGGACGTGTGCGGGTGCCGCGGCGCCGGGTGCAGCTCGACCGCGGTGAACCGCCCGCCCGGCCCTTCGCCGGCCGCGACGACGAACTCGTAGGCGCGGCGCAACTGCTCCAGTGCCTGCTTGCGGCCATCGTCGTCGGACGACGCGAGCCCCTGCGCCGGCGACCCGCCCAGCGCCATCATCGTGGCCGGGATCATCGTCAGCACGTGCTCGCTCGCCGGGTCCGTCGCGTGCAGGTAGGCGGTGTCGTTCCAGGGCGAGCCGTTGCCCAGGAACGGCACCTCCAGCCCGTCGACCGCCGGCACCGCCAGCACGTCGTCGACGAAGCTCCGGAACGGGGTGCCTGCCTCGAGGCCACGGGGGGCCGCCGCGTACGCACCGACGATGAAGGGCATGCCGATCTCCTCGCTGGCTGTGAACCGAGTCGGGTCGCGTTCAGCGTAGGTCGGGCCGACATGGAACGATATGCCGGGTCGGCATCCGGTCACGTGAGGTCGACGACCACCTTGCCGATGTGCTCGTCGCGCTCGATGATCAGGTGGCCGTCACCGGTCCGCTCCATCGGCACGGTCGCGTGGACGAGCGGGCGGATACTGGTGCGGCCCATGAGGCCGACGACGTCGACGAAGTCGTTCCAGCCGCCGAACGGCGCGCCCAGGATCTGCCGGTGTGCCTGGTAGAGCTCGCGGATGCTGAGGTCGGGCCGGTCGCCGCCCGTCGCTCCGCAGATCACCAGGCGCCCGCCCGTGGCCAGCGACCGGATGGCGTCGGGCCACGTCGGCGCGCCCACGGCGTCGGCGACCATGTCGACGCCCTCGCCGCCGGTCCGCTCGCGCACCTCTGCCGACCAGCCCGGGACGCTGCTGTCGACCACCTCGTGGACGTACGGGAGCCCGCCGAGGTAGCGGGCCTTGTCCGGACTGCGGGTGGCGGCCCAGACCTCGGCGCCGGCCCACGCCGCGAGCTGCATGGCGGCGGTCGAGACGCCGCCGCTGGCGCCGACCACGAGCAGCCGCTCGCCCATGCGCAGCCGGCCGGTCGTCATGAGCATGGTCCAGGCGGTGGTGAACGTGGTGGGGACCGCGGCCGCCTCCGTCAGCGTCAGGCCGGCCGGCACCCGGAGCAGGCTCGTCGGATCGAGGGCGACCAGCTCGCGCTGCACGCCCCACACGTCCTCGCCGAGGATCGCGTACCGCGGGCACCTGCTGGTCTCGCCGCGGCGGCAGAACCGGCAGGACCCGCACGACAGGCCGGAGAACACCATGACCTCGTCGCCGGGCGAGAGGTCCGTGCGTGCCGCCGGGCCCACCGCGACCACGGTGCCGGCGCCCTCGGCGCCCATGACGTGCGGCAGCGCCCGTGGCTGCCGCACGCCCGGCCCGGTGAGCCCCTGGCGGACGAACACGTCGAGCCGGTTCAGCCCGGACGCCGCCATGCGCACGACCACCTGGTGCGGGCCGGGCTCCGGCTCGGCGACGTCGCGGACGGCGAGCACCTCGGGCCCGCCGTAGCGGTCGAGGACGACGGCACGCATCGGCGCTCAGACCCAGATCTCACCGAGTGCACGCATGATGTTGCCGCCCGTGACCGCGATGATGTCCTCGTCGCTGTAGCCGTGCTTCACCAGCCAGCCGACGATGTTGTGGAAGCACTCCGTCGGGTTCTCCAGGCCGTCGACGTAGGGCATCTTCGGGTAGGACGGTCCCTTGTGCGCGTCGTGCACGCCGAGGTTCGACGCGAAGACGTCGTGCAGCGTGACGTGGTCGCCGTACAGGGTGTCGGGGCCGAAGGCGACGTGCTCGATGCCGACCAGCTCGGCGCAGTACTCGAAGTGCTCCATGACCGACTCGATGGAGTGCTCGAGGTGCGCCTGCGTCAGGGTGGTGTGCGGCGCCGCCTCGATGCCGATGACGCCGCCGGTCTCGGCGCAGCCGCGGATGACCTCGTCGGGCTTCATGCGCGGCGTCGGCCACAGGGCACGCGCGCCCGCGTGGGTGATCAGCACCGGCTTGGTCGATGCCGCGAAGGTGTCCATGCAGGTGCGGTCGCCGGAGTGGGAGACGTCGATGGCGATGCCGAGCTTGTTCATGCGCTCCACGGCCCGGTGGCCGAACACCGTCAGGCCGCCGTCGCCGGCCTCCTTGAGACCGGACCCGAGCGTGTTCGCCTCGGAGTAGGCGATGCCCATCTGGCGCACGCCCAGGCCGTACAGCAGGTCGACGCGGTCGACCTCGTTCTCGATGGGGGTGGCCGCCTCGAGACACAGGACGATGGCCAGTTGGTCGTTCTCGTGCGCGGAGCGGATGTCGTCGAGGCCGAGGGCGATGGTGACGTAGTCCTGGTGCGCGATGTCGGACGTGCGCATGCCGATGTCGTAGACGATGTCGTCGAACTTCCAGCCCGACTTGCTGGTGACGCAGGCCGTGCCGTCCATCATGTTGTCGAAGACGGCCGTCATGCCCGACTGCGACAGGCCGAGGTAGCCGGTGCGCTCGCGGCCGGTGCGGATGTAGCTGCGCACCTCGTTCATGTCGGCGGGGAAGACCTGCGGGTGGTCGTGCAGGCTGATGATGATGTTGTCCTGGACGAGGCGGCGGGTGCGCTCCTCCTGCTCGTCGTCGAGCCCGAGCTCGTAGGCCGGCACCCGGCCGAGCTCCGGCGCCAGCGCGAACGCCTCGTAGTCGCGGCCCTCCTCGAGATAGGAGAAGGATGTGTAGCCGGTGTAGCGGCCGGACCGGTAGGGCGTGGCCGGCTTGACGGTGTCGGTCATGCGGTTACCTCATCTTGTCTCTCCCGCCCCTGGCCGCAGGGGTCAGCGCGGCACGTACGGAGCGATATCGGGAAGCACGGTCGAGCTGGTCAGGAACCCCCGCTTGGCGATCTGCAGCTCCTGGCCCATCTCGACCCGGCGGATGCCGGGCAGCGAACCCAGCACCTCGGTGTTGAAGCGGTAGAGGTCGTCGAGGTCGCGCAGCACGAGTTCGCAGGCGAGGTCGCTGTAGCCCGCCGTGGCGGACAGGTAGCGCACCTCGGGATGCCGGGCGAGCTCGGCCGCGACCTCTTCCAGCCGGGCGTAGTCGACGCCCAGCCAGAGGAACATCTCGGTCTGGAAGCCCATGGCCTGCGGGTCGACGAAGGTGGCGAACCAGAGCGCGCCGCTCGAGGTCAGGACGTCGAGGCGGCGGCGAGCGGCGGCCTCGCCGATGCCGACGCGGGCGGCCACCTCGGACATCGACGTGCGGCCGTCGGCGGCGAGGATCTGCACCATCTGCAGGTCGGTGGCGTCGAGCGTCACCCGCCCGCCGCCGGGCGCCGCGGGCCGCTCGAGGAGTGCGGCGCGGTCGCCGAGGAGACCACGGCTCCAGTCGTAGGACGTCTTGAAGTTGCGCACGACGGTCTCGGTGCTGGTGTGGGTGATGCCCGGTATCGACCGGAGCTGGTCGACCAGCACGTCGGCGAGGTGCGCCCGGGACCCGACGACGACCTCGAGCACGAGGTCGTGGGATCCGGTCAGCAGGGCCAGGAACCGCACGTCGGAGCGCATGGCCAGCACGCCGGCGACGGCCGTCGTGGCGCCGACGGCGCACTCGACCTGCATGAGCACCGGCGTGCCGAGGCCGCACCGCGCGGGGTCGGGCACCGCCGAGACGCACACGACGCGGTTGGCGAGCAGCCGGTTGGCGCGGCGCGACACCGTCGACTCGGAGGCGCCGGCCACGGCCGCGATCTGCTGCCAGGTCGCCCGTCCGTTCAGCTGCAGGCACGCGATGATCGCCCGGTCGAGGTCGTCGAGCCGGCCGCTCCCTGATGACCAAGAAGGCAGCCGACCGGGCAGCCAGGCGGGCGAATCATTCGACATGCCGCTCATGGTGGCAAAGACTCCTCGGCCGATCAAGCCTTCACGCACAGAATTCTGCTCTAGGCGCTCTTCAACGGAGCCAATCGCCCACCAGCCCTTGTCAGATCGACGGAAACTTGCAAAGCTCCCAGGCACACCGCCAGCGGGAGGAGGATCCGTGACCGATCTCGGGACGCACGCTCTCGGCCCCGCCTGGCTCGCCGCCGTCGGCGACGTCGTCGTCCTGGACACTCCCACCGGCGTCGACCCACGGCTGTCCGGCCTGCTCCGCGCCGCGGAGACCGCCTTCGCGAACGTCGAGTCGCCGCTCACAAATCGCGGCGTCCCGGCCGAGAAGGCCTTCGTCCACCGCTCCGACCCGGCCCGGGCGGCCGACCTCGCGGCGCTCGGCATCGACGTCGCCACGCTCGCCAACAACCACGTGCTCGACTTCGGCGCCGAGGGCCTCGACGACACCCTGGCCGCGCTGGACCGGGTGGGCATCGCCGCCGTCGGCGCCGGACGCGACGACACCGCCGCGCGGGCGCCGGTCGTGCGGACGACCACCTCGGGACGCGTGGCCCTGCTGGGTCTGTCCGCCGCGCTCCCTCCGGGCTTCGCCGCGGCGCCCGGACATCCCGGCGCGGCGCCGTTGCGCGTCCTCCAACAGGTGTCGATCGACCCCGTCCTGGCGGCGGAGCAGCCGGGCATGGCGCCGTTCGTGCACACGTCGGCCGTCGCCGCCGATCTCGACGCCGCCTGCGCGGCGGTCGAAGCGGCCAGAGCGCGGGCCGACCTCGTCGTCGTCGCGGTCCACTGGGGCGTGCCGCACGGGTTCGCGGCGCCGTCCTACGGCCTGCTGGCGCAATACCAGCGTCCGGCCGGGCACGCCCTGATCGAGGCGGGCGCCCACCTGGTCGTCGGACACCACCCGCACGAACTGCATCCGGTCGAACGCCACCGCGGCGGGCTGATCGCGTACTCCGTCGGCAACTTCCTGTTCCACGCGTGGTCCGACCTCGCCGGCGAGTTCCCCATGCGGGTGCCGGCGGCGCCGTACCTCAGCGCGTTCGGGTCCGACGTCACGCTCGACTCGGTGGTCGTCCTCGTCTCCCCGCCCGGCGCCGATGGCCTGACGGTCCGGTTCGTCCCGGCCACCATGGCCGCCGGCGAACCGGTCCTGGCCACCGGCGATCGCGCCCGCGCGATCGTCGACCGGCTGAGCGACGGCGGCCCCGTCGTCGCCCGGGCCGATGTCCTGCCCGACACGACGATCGGTGAGGTGCTGCTCGAACCATGACCGACACGACGTTCTTCCGAGCGGCCGGCGTCTTCGACGCCGTCCGGCCCGGGCTCCGATACGGGGCCGGCCTGCTGGTGCGCGACGGCCGGGTCGCCGCCGTGGGACCGCCGGACGAGGCGTGCCCGCCCGGCGCGCGGCAGGTCGACCTCGGCGCCGTCTACCTCGTGCCCGGGTTCGTCGACGCGCACACCCACGTCACCATCAGGCCGGGCGAGGGCGACCAGCACGGCCAGCTGCAGCGCCCGGCCGCGTGGCAGACCGTGCGCGGCGTCGACAACCTGCGCCGCATGCTCGCGTCCGGGGTCACGACGGCGCGCATCATGACCGAGGAACACGACATCGACGTGCACTTCAAGGCAGCCGTCGCCGCTGGTGAGGTGGCCGGGCCACGGCTGCGGGTGGCCGGACGGGGGCTCAGCCCCACCGGCAAGCACGGCAGCGCCGCCGGCGGCGTCGACGGAGCCGACGGCGCCCGTGCGGCGGTCCGCGCCAACGCCGCGAAGGGTGCCGACCACATCAAGATCTTCACCACCGGCGGCGTGTCCTCGACCGACACCTCGCTGGAGGAGTCGAACTACTCCGCCGACGAGATCGCCGCGATCGTCGAGACCGCCGCCGAGCTCGGGCTCATGGTGTCCGCGCACGCCCACGGCGGCGCCGGGGTCGACCTCGCAGCGGCCGCAGGCGTCCGGTCGGTCGAGCACGGCGCCCTGCTGACGGAGCAGAACATCGCCGCTCTGGTGGCCCACGGCACCTGGCTGGTGCTCACCAACACCATCCTGTTCCACCCCAGCGGCATCGAGCAGGGCGACGCCGCCGAGCCGGCCATCCTGGCCAAGGTCCAGCAGGCTCGCGCGTCCATGGAAGAGTCCGTCGACCGCATCCGCGCGGCGGGCCTGCCCATCGCCCTGGGCACCGACTCCATGCACGGCCTGTTCGGCTACGAGCTGCAGTGGCTGGTGGCGCACGGGTGGAGCCCCGAGGAGGCGCTGCTCGCCGGCACCGTCCGCGGCGCCGAGCTGATGGGCGTCACCGACATCGGGGCGCTCGAGCCCGGGCGCCGCGCCGACTTCGTCGCGCTGAGACGCGACCCGCTCCAGGACATCGACGCCGTCCGTGAGGTGGCCGGCGTCTACCGCGACGGCCACCTCGTCGTCGACGCCGACGGCTTCACCCGCCCGGCACCGTCTTCCTGACACCGACGCACCCCCGCGAGGAGCAGACATGACAGCGAACACCGGCGAAAAAACCGCCCGCGACCGCACCCGTCGCCTGGCCTATCTCGTCCCCGGCCCGATGCACCGGACCGAGCTCGGCGCCGCCGAACTGGAGCGCCGCCAGCAGAAGCTGCGCGACTGGGCGTTCCCTGGCACCGAGATCGAGGTCCGCGCCGTCGACCGCGGCCCGGCCTCCATCGAGTCCATGTACGAGGAGTACCTGAGCATCCCCGCCATGGCCGAGCTGCTGGTCGCCACCGAGGCCGACGGATTCGACGCGGCCATCGTCGGCTGTTTCGGCGACCCCGGCCTCGACGGGCTGCGCGAGATCAGCGACATGCCCGTGGTCGGGCCGGCCTCGGCGTCCATCGCCCTCGCCACGACGCTCGGCCACCGCTTCAGCTTCGTCACCGTGACCGCCAGCATCGTGCCGGCCCTGCGCCGCCTGGCGTGGGAGGCCGGCGCCGCCGACGCGCTCGCGTCCGTGCGGTACATCGAGACGTCCGTCCTCGATGTGAACAAGGACCACGGCGCCGCCCTGGGCCGCATGCTCGAGCAGGGCCGACTGGCGGTCGATCTGGACGGCGCCGACGTCCTCGTGCTCGGGTGCATGAGCATGGGCTTCCTCGACGTCGCGGAGCAGATGACCGAGGAGCTCGGCGTCCCGGTCATCAACCCGTCGCGGGCCGGCCTGCACGCCGCGGAGGCCACCGTGGCGCAGGGCCTCACGCACAGCCGGCGCGCCTACATGACGCCGCCGAAGATCGCGGCCGGCGCGAAACTCGGCGAGCTCTTCGTCAGCGGCGGCGGAGGCCGGCCGTGACCCGTCGGGTCGCCCGGCGCGCCCTCGCGGCCGGCGTCGCCGCCGTCGTGCTGCCGCTGGTCGCGTCGGGGGTCGCGGCCGCGGCACCGGCGCTCGGCGAGGCCACGGCGACGGTCGAGGTGGACGAGCAGGGAGCGGCACAGGTCGAGCTGACCTACGTCGTCGACGGCGGCGACGGTCCCGACGACACGACGAGCCTGTCGTTCTCGGCGCTCGACTTCGGCGGTGACGCCGGCCCCGTCGACGACCTCGAGGTCACGTCCGCCGACGGCGAGCAGCTCGAGACGTCCGTCGAGACCGCCGACCTGAAGACCACCGTGACGGTGACCCTGGCCGAGCCGCTCGCGGCCGGCGCCGAGACGACGCTGACGCTGCGCTACACCGCGCCCGACGCCGGCGTGGTGGACGGCGACCGGATGACCACCGAGGTTCCCGTGCTGGTCTTCGACCTGCCGGCCGCGACGACGGCGCCCGGCGTGTTCGCCGCGACGGTGCGGCTGGCGCCCGGCTACGACTACGTCGAGGGCTTCCCCGCCAACCCCGAGCGCGTGTCCGCGTCCGACGGTCGCACCGAGGTCTCGTACGAGCTGCCGGCGGCGCCGTCGCTGCTGCGCTCGGTCGCGACCACGGGCGACGCACCGCTGCTGACGCTGGGCGGCTGGGTGAACCTGGCGCTGTTCCTGACCCTGCTGGCCGGCGGCGCCGCCCTGGCCCTCTCCTTCACCCGCGGACGGGCCCGCGCGGCCGAGGAGCGCGACGACGCCGCGCCCGCCACCGAGCCCGCCGGACGGAGGCACTGATGTCGATCTTCGAGGCCGGCTTCGTCTTCTGGGGCTACCTGGCCATCTACATCGTCCTCACCCTCGCCTACTTCGGCTGGATGGCCGCGCTCAACCGCCGCGAGTCACGGCGGATCCGCGACCACCGCGAGAACGGATGACGCCATGACCGAATGGGTCGTACTCCTCGGTTACCTCGTCCTGACGCTCGCCCTCGGCTACTTCGGGCTGCGCATGACGAAGAACGACGAGGACTTCTACATCGCCGGCGGCGGGCTGGGCTGGGCCGTCGGAGGCGCGAGCATCGCCGCCACCCAGATGAGCTCCGGACTGTTCATCGGCACCATCGGCATCATGTACGCGGTCGGATGGTCGTTCGCCTGGGTGGTGTTCGTCTTCCCGCTCGCCTACTGGATCATGGTCGCGGTCATCGCGCCGCGCTTCACCCGGCAGCGCAAGATCTCGCTGCCCGACTTCATCGAGGCCCGCTACTACAGCCGGGGCGCGCGCGTCATCGCGGCACTGATCATCCTGGTCGCCTTCGTCGTGTACATCTCGGCGCAGGTCATCGCCGGCGGGCTGATCGCCAACGCGCTGTTCGGCGTCTCCGTGAAGGCCGGGATGGTCGGCTTCACGGTGGTGGTGCTGGCCTACACCGCCATCGGCGGCATGTTCGCCGTCGTCTACACCGACTTCCTCCAGATGATGATCATGATCGTCGGCGCCGCGGCGGCCATCCCGATGGTGCTCGGCCAGACGGGCGGGCTGAACTCCATGCTCGCCCTCGTCGACAGCGCCAATCCGGTCACGTTCACCTGGGACGGCATGGCGCCGTCGCTGCTGCTGACACTGTCGTTGGCGTTCTTCCTCGGCGCGGTGGCCCGGCCGGAACAGCTGGTCCGCTTCTACGCGATGAAGGACATGGCGACCATCCGCAAGGGCATCGGCTTCGTCATCGTCCTCGTCGGACTCGCCCACACGCTGGTGTTCGTGCTCGCGCTGGGCAGCCGGACCCTCTTCCCGGCGCTCAGCACCGCCGACCAGGCGATGCCGGTGCTCGCCGTGCACGCGCTGCCGGTCTTCCTGGGCACGCTGCTGCTGGTCGCGGTGGCCTCGGCCATGATGTCCACCATCTCGTCCGTCCTGCTGGTCGCGGGCACGGCGCTGTCGCACGACATCTACGGCGTCATCCGGCCGGGCGGGTCGCCGCAGCGGCGCGTGCTCATCGGGCGCATCGGCACCGTCGCCGTGGGCATCGTGCCCATGGTCATGGTGCTCACCGGCTTCGGCGCCGGCGAGCTGGTGCAGTTCATCGTGGCACTGTTCAGCGCGCTCATGGGCGCCGTGTTCCTGGTGCCGGTGGTGGCCGGAGTGCTGTGGCGGCGCGCCACCCGCGAGGGCGCCATCGCGGCCATGATCGGCGGGCTGGCCGGCACGGTGGGCTGGCGGCAGTGGGGCGACATCGGCTCCATCGACCCGGTCGTGCCCGGCTTCGCCGCCTCGCTGGTGCTCATGGTGGTCGTCAGCCTGCTCACGGCACCGCCTCCGGCCAGCGCCACCGACCCGTACTTCAGCGACGACGTGCCGGAACCGGCGGTCGAGGCCCGGGGGCAGGCGTGAGCGCGGACGAGTTGCGGGTCGACGGCGCGCGCCTGCGCCAGACGCTGGAGACCCTGGCCACCTTCGGCGCCGAGCCGTCCGGCGGCGTGAGCCGCACCAGCTTCTCCCCCGCCGACACCGCGGCGCGGGAGTGGCTGCGCGACCAGTGCGAGACGTCCGGCCTGCGGCTGCGGACCGACGGCATCGGCAACGTCTTCGTGACGGTGCCGGCGCCGGACGCACCGGACGCCGCGCCGGTCTGGACCGGCTCGCACATCGACAGCGTGCCCGACGGCGGGCGCTTCGACGGCGCGCTGGGCAGCATGGCGGCGCTCGAGGTCGCCCGCCGGCTGGCGGAGTCGCGGCTGCCGTTGCGCCGTCCGGTCGAGATGGTGGTGTTCGCCGACGAGGAGGGCTGCTACCACCATCTGCTCGGCTCCACCGCCCTCGTGCGGTCCTATGCCCCCGACGAGCTGGAGCGGCTGCGTGGCCGCGACGGCGACCGGCTGGTCGACGCGCTCCGGGCCGCCGGCCGCGACGTCGCCGCGGCCACCCGGACGGCGATTCCGTCCGGGTCCGTCCATGCCTTCGTCGAGCTGCACATCGAACAGGGCGCCGTCCTCGAGTCGGCCGGCGTGGACATCGGCGTCGTCACGTCGATCGTCGGGATGGGCGGTGGCTCGCTGGAGTTCACCGGCCGGGCCGACCACGCCGGCACCACCCCGATGACGATGCGGCGCGACCCGCTGCGCGGAGCCGGGCAGTTCCTGGCCGGGCTGCCGGACGTGACCGCGTCGATCAGCGACACCGCCGTCGCGACGTGCGGGATCATCGCCGTCGAGCCCGGCGGCGCCAACGTCGTCCCGTCCGTCGCCCGGCTGCAGCTGGACTTCCGCGACGTGCGGCGCTCGTCCATCGAGGCCCTGGAACAGGCGCTGGTCGACGCCGCTCGGCGCGCTGCCGCTGCCCATGGCCTGGAGGTCCGGTACACCCGCGACAGCATCACCGACCCCGCGCCACTCGACCCGCGCGTCCAGGACTTGATCGAGTCGGTGGCCTCGGCCCTGGGGCGCACGACGATGCGGCTGCCGTCCGGCGCCGGCCACGACTCGCAGAACCTGAGCCGGCTCGCACCGACCGGGATGATCTTCATCCCGAGCACCGGCGGGCGCAGCCACTCGCCGGCCGAGCACAGCAGCTGGGAGGACGTCGAGCGCGGAGCCGACGTCCTGCTACGGACCGTCGCCACCCTCGCGACCGAGTGACGGGGGTCAGCGGCGCCGAGCGGCGAGCAGGCCGAGGACGAACAGGACGACCGCGACGCCGGTGATCAGCAGTCCGACGTCGTGCAGGCCGCCGGTCGACAGGTTCTGTTCGAGGATGACGCCGAGGACGCTCGTCGCCGCGATGGCGCCCAGGTAGCGGAAGGTCTGGAACAGGCCGGCCGACGCGCCCATCCGCCCGGCCGGCGCGGCCGCGTAGAGCGCCGTCTGCAGGCTGAGGTTGGTGACGCCGTTCGGCACGCCGAGCAGGACGGCGATGCCGAGCAGCAGCATGACGGAGGTGTCGTCGCCGAGCAGTTGTAGCGCCGACGCCGCGACCACCAGCAGGCCGAGCCCGAGCAGCCGCGGCCCGGTCGACCCGTGCCGCCGGATCGCCCGCGCCGTGACCGGCGTGACCAGCATGCTGAGCAGCGTCGTCGGCAGCACCAGCAGGCCCACCGTCGCGGGATCGAAGCCGCGGACCTGCTCCAGCCAGATCGGCATGCCGAAGAAGATGCAGTAGAAGACCAGGTTGATGCCGCCCTGCTGGGCGAGGACGCTGCGCAGCGCACGGTTCGCGACCAGCCCGCGCACGTCGAGGAACGGCTCGGCCACCGACCGTTCCCGCCACACCAGCAGCACCCCCAAGGCGACGACGACCGGCGCGAGCCACCACAGCGGCCGGTCCGCCAGCGACAGCACGCCGAAGATCAGCGCCACCAGCGCGCCGCTGAACAGCGCGATCCCGGGCAGGTCCAGCTCGCGCAGCCCGATCCGCGGACCCCGTTCGACCGGCACGCCGGCCAGCACGCGCACCGCCAGCACGATCCCGGCCAGCGTCACCGGCACGTTGACCAGGAACACCGCCTCCCACCCCGCGACGGCGACCAGCAGCCCGCCGAGCACCGGGCCGAGCGCCGCGCTCCCCGACGCGGCGACCGACAGGACGGCGAGCGCGCGAGCGGGCGGCCCGGCGCCCTCGCCGCCGGCGGAGCGCACCAGGATCAGCGCCGACGGGTACGCCGTCGACGTCGCGGCCGCCTGAACCAGCCGGACCACCAGCAGCCAGCCGAAGTCCGGCGCGAGCGGCGCCAGCGCCGACGCCGCGGCCATCAGCACCAGCCCGCCGATGAACAGCCGCCGCGCGCCGAGCTGGTCGGCCAGCCGTCCCATCAGCGGCTGGCACACCGCGGCGACCACGTAGAACCCGGACGCCAGCCAGGTCGACGTCGCGATACTGACGCCGAAGTCGCGCTGCAGGCTGACCAGGGCGACCGCGATCATCGACGAGTTCAGCGGGTTCAACACGGTGCCCAGCGACAGCGTGAGCAGCAGCCGGTTGGAGACGCCTCCGGGTCGCTGCGTCATGACACGGCGCCGTTCCGGGGCACCCAGCGGGCCATCAGCGCCGCCGCGACGAAGGCGACGGCCCCGGCGGTCGCGATCGCGGCGCCCAGCGTCGCCGCCGCCGTCACCACGCTCACCAGCACCGGCCCGACGCCGTTGCCGACGTCGGCGAACAGCCGCCACGCCCCCAGGAACGTCGCGCGGCTGACGTCAGGCGAGACGTCCGAGCCGATCGTCATGATGATGCCGCTGCCCAGCCCGTTGCCGAACCCCATCAGCAGCGCCACCGCCGTGTACGTGCCGACGCCGCCGGTCAGCGGCAGCAGCACCAGCGAGAGGCCGAGCAGCAGCATCGACGGGACGACGATCCAGCGGCGGCCGAGGCGGTCCATCGCGTAGCCGGCCGGGTAGAAGATCAGCATCTCCACCGCGCCCGAGAGGCCGAACAACAGGCTCACCGTCGCGGGGTCCAGGCCGAGGTGCTCGCCCCACAACGGGATCGCCACCTGTCTCGACGCCCGCGCCGCCCCCACCAGCAAGGCCCCGACGCCCAGCGTCCGCAGCACCGGCAGATGCCGGCGGATGACCCGGGCCGTGTTGTCCGGCTGCTGCGGCGCGGCCCGCTCCCTGGCGCCGGCGGCCGGTGGTTCGGGCACCACCACCAGCACGATCGCCGCCGCGACCGCGACCACCACGTGCACCCAGTACGCACCGTCGAGGCCCAGCCGGCTCATCGCCGCCGCGCCCAGGAACGGGCCCGCGAACAGCCCGATTCGCTGCATCCCCCCGAGCGTCGACAACGCCCGGCCACGCAACTCGAACGGGATCGCCTCCGTGACATACGCATGCCTGGCCAGCCCGAACACCGACGACGAGATGCCGATCAGCACCACCGCCGCCGCCAGCACGAAGACGGACGGCGCCAGCAGGCAGGCGGTGAGCGCGGCCAGCACGACGGCGAGCGCGAACAGCATCGCGCGCCGCTCCCCCAGCCGGACCGCGAGCATCCCCGCCGGCAGGTCGCCCACGATCTTGCCGACGCCCAGCAGCGCCACCACGAGCCCGGCCGTCGCCACCGAACCGCCCAGGTCCCGCGCCGACAGCGGGATCACCGGGGCGATCGCGCCCTGCCCGATGCCGAACAGGAGCGACGGGAGATATACCGACGGACCGATCGACCAGAGGCCGGTTTTCGGGCCCGCCGTCAACGCCGTTCCCGCACGACGGCAGCCTCCCCCGGCCGCCGGGCCGCCAGCTGGCCGCGCTGCTGATCGGCGCCCGAACGCCCTCCGCGCCGCTCGACCGCCGCCGGCCCGGCATCTAGGATCACCGGCCGCCCGGACGCCGCCACCCGCCCGCGCCGCGGATCGGCGCCCGAACGCCGACCGCCTCCGTCAACGCCCGCCGGCCCGGCCGCATCGTCGTCGCCCGATCGCACCGTCCTCCTCCGCCTCGCCGGACCCGGCGCCAGGGGCGCCACCGGCCGCACCCGAACCGCGCGCCGCGCCGCCGCAGGCGTTCTGTCCGGGGGTCGTCGTACGGTCCACTCGCTCTGGTCGACCTGCTCGGTCTTTGGGGGTGCGGGCAGGTCGGCCGGAGTCCAGCCTCAGTGGATACAGTAGCCGGACGGCCGGCCTCAGACGTACAGGCCAGCACCCGTCGCCGGGGCCCAGGTGCCGTCGCCGGCGTTGCGCCGCAGCGTCGCCGTCGTCACCTCGTCGCCGTCGGCCAGAACCGAGCGCCGCACCAGTTCGCGCAGGTCAGCGCCCGACGCGCCATCGGTGCCGTCGGCGATCGCGTCGACCTCGACCGCCGCCGCCAGCGGCCCCAGGTAGCGCCGCAGGATCGCCCGTCGCTGCGTACCGTCCGGCAGCGGCAGCTCCACCGTCCGGTCGAACCGGGCGGCCCGCACCGCGGCGTCGTCGAGCACGCGCGGATCGTTCGTCGTCGCGACCGTGACGACGCCCTGGTGCCGGCTCATCGCGCCGTCCAACGCGGCGAGGAACCCGTGCAGCCCGAGGTCGTTGCCGTAGCGCCGGCGCCCGATGACGAGGTCGAGATCCTCGAGCACGACCAGCGCCGGCGAGAGCCGGGTCAGCTCCTCATAGACCGCCTCGATGGCGTCGGCGATGCTCTGCGCGTCGCAGAACACCACCGTCACGTCGCCGGCGAGCTCGGCGGCGAGCACCCGGCACAGCGCCGACTTGCCCGTGCCCGGTGGGCCGTGCAGCAGCAGCCCGCGGTTGGTGCCGAGGCCGAGCCGCTGCATGAGGTCGCGGCGGCGGAACAGCCCGGCGACGTTGAGGTCGATGTCGGCCCAGACCGCGGCCGGGACGATGACGCCGTCGCGCGACTCGTCCGGCACCGCCACCGGCACGACGTCGAACCCGCTGCGGCGGGCGCGGATGTGCAGGCAGCGGCCCTTGAAGTAGTTCCGCGGACCCCTGGCCCGCGCGACGACGTCCTGCAGGTACCGCTCCGCCGCCTCGACGTCGGCGGTGCGGGCGTGGACGATCAGCTCCTTGTCGGACCACCGCGCGTCGATGGCGACGATCAGCGGAGCGGCGCTCAGCGTGCCCGGCTCGAACGCCGCCACCAGCGACGTCGGCACCGTCTCGACCGTGTCGTCGAGCTGGAGGCGGTCCCAGCGCGGGCTCTCGTCGCTCTCGAGGCCGGCGAGGTCGGACGGCGGGTGCGCGCGCATGTCCTCGGCCAGCACCCGGGCCACCAGCGGCGCCGTGAACGGCCCGAGCCGCTCCCGCACCGCGACGACCCCTGCGGTGTCGCCGCCCAGCTGCCGCCGGGCGAACTCGTCGTGGTCCTCGGCCGTCCGCAACGGCACGGTCGCGTCGAGCACGTGCGCCAGCCACGACAGCGCGTCCCGGACACCGGGCGGCATCCTCCGCAACGCGGCGTCGGCGGGCGCGGGCGCCTGCTCGGCCTCCATCGGCGTCACCTCCTCGGGCGTCGGAACGCGACACCTCCCGTGACGGCGGTGGTGGTGGCGGGGTTCGAATCCATGCCTTCGACGATACGGTCGGCCGCCGCCCGAACTCCATCGGTTTATCCGCCCGGCGGCGTCAGGCGCAGGGCCGGTGCCCGGCCGTCTCGCCGTGCCCGGTCACGCGGTCGATCAGCAGGTAGCCGATGTCGTCCCAGACCAGTTCGTAGTCGAGCGACCAGCTCGTGCAGGCCTCGCCGTCCGGCCCGAACTCCGGCGCCTGAATGCTCACGAACTCGAGCCATACGCGTGCTCCGGCCGCGGTCTCCTCGAACGAATTCACCACGAACCCGAAGTCGTAGCTGGTCACGAGACCCGCAGCGAAATCGTCGACGGACATGTCGCCCTGCCGGCGAGGAGACAGCTGGTCGAACGCCCACTGGTAGTCGCCGGTGTTGATGCCCTCGAAGTAGCTCGCCAACGTCGTCGCGGCGGCCTCACTCGACTCGTCGGCCGACGGCACGGCCGGAACCGTGTAGCCCTCCGCCGGCCCGAGCGGCGCATCGCACCGGGGAACCGGCGGCTCGGCCAGCAGGCTGGGATCGGCAAGCCGCTCCGCCAGCAGCTCCACGCGCACCGCGTAGGCCATACCCACTGCGTCGAGACGCCTGGCGACGGCCATGCCGACCACCTCGCCGTCGCCGCGGACGACCGGGCCGCCCGAGTTACCCGGGTTCACGCTGACGTCCAGCTGGAAGTCCGGCCACAGATCCTCGCTGACGCGCGAGGCGGTTCCCGACGTGATCGTCAACGGGTCGCCGAGCGGATGGCCGATGACCGCGAGCGCCTCGCCCGCCGAGCTCGGCGCATCGGCCAGGTCGAACGCATGCCCACGGACGTCGTCCGACACCTCCAGGACGGCGATGTCGTTCACCTCGTCGATGCCGACGACAGCAGCCGGATACACGCCGCCGTCATCCTGGGCGACGACCACTGAGGCGGCCTCCGTCACGACGTGCGCGGCGGTCATCACGAGACCGTCGTCCACCAGGAACGCCGAGCCGACGCCCGATCCGGCACACGTCGTGGCCTGCACCATGAAGACGCCGGAGCCGACCTCGTCGAAGAGGCCGGCGAAGTCGGCTGGTTCACCGGGCGGCGGGGCGGCCGACGTCGGCGGGTCGGGAGGCACCGAGGTGACCGACGCATCCGGGAGCGCCAGCGGCTGCCGATCGTCAGCGGTGCCGGCCGGCCGCTCCCGCTCGAGGACGGCCCACGCCCCGGCGGCCGCCCCGCCCGCGAGCAGAAGCCCGGTGCCGAAGGCGAGCATCCGCCCGCGCCGCCTCGGCCGCGCTGCCGAGCCGGGACCGCCTCCGCCGGCGGGCGACCCGCAGGACGCGCAGAACCGCGCGTCGTCGCCGAGCTGCTTCCCACAGGTGCGGCAGTACATGAGCTCCCCCCGGACTCGAGATCAGCGTGCCACACGCAGCTCCGGTGGGGAACCGCCTGGCGCGCGCCCATCCTTCCGGCCGCACGCGTTGCGTCCGGGGTGGCGCCTATCGTGTGCGGCGACCCGTCGTCGGCGAAGGGCAGGCATGCCAGGAGGACGCGATCAGCTCGGCCCGCTCGAGCGGCTCACGCGGCTGCTGCTCGCACTCGAGTCGGCCGAGCCGGCCGGCCTGCCCGCCGACCGGCTGGTGGCCATCGGGCAGTACGGCGCCGGCGATGCCTACGACGCGCAGCGCCAGCTCAGCCGCGACGTCACCGCGCTCACCACCATCGGCTGGGACATCCGCAACGTCGCCGGCCCCGGCGTCGACGCGCACTACCGGCTGTACGCGCGCGACACCCGGCTGCGGGTGCAGCTCACCCCTGAGCAGCAGGTCGAGCTGGTGCGCGCGGCGCTGGTCGCGGGCGACGCCGGCTTCCGCGAGCGGCTCGGCGACCTGCCCGCACCGGCCGACGACGACCTGGTCCGCTCCGGCGAGCCGCGGCGCACCGAGCCCGATCCGCTCACCGAGGCCGCCTACGCCGTCGAGCAGCGCTGCGTCATCCGCTTCACGTACAAGGGCCGCCCGCGGGTGGTGCGCCCGCAGTTGGTCCGCCCGGGCGCGTCCGGGTGGTACCTGTACGGCCACGAGATCGACGTGCCCGAGATGAAGTGGTTCGTCACGCACCGCATGTCCGGCGTCGCGCTCGACGCGCCCGGCACCGCCGGGCCGTTGCGTGAGGTGACCGCCGCCGACCTGAACCCCATCACGTGGACCCGCGACCCCCGCGTCGACGTCGTCGTCGAGACGGCGGCCGAGCACGAGACACAGGTGACGGCCATGCTCGGCGAGCCGTCCATGCGCGCGGCCGACGGCGACGTCGTGCGGCTGACCGTTCCGGTCACGAACCGGACGGCGTTCCGCGCCCGCCTCTACGAGCTCGGGCGCCGCGCCCGTGTCGTCGCGCCGCCCGAGGTCGTCGACGAGATCGTGGCCGACCTGCGCCGATTCGTGAGCCCGCTGCGGTGAGGCCGTCGTGAGCACACCCCAGTACGTCCGCCGGTTCGGCCGCGTCACCCGCGCGCTCAACGAGCTGTCGCTGCACGCCGGCGGCCTGCCCATCGCGGTGCTGGCCGAGACCGTCGGCACCGACGCCGCGACGCTGCGGGCCGAGCTGCGCGCCTACTTCCGCGCCGATGTCGACCCCGCGTTCAGCCCGAACGCGATCCGTCAGACGACGATCCGCTTCCACGACGCCGACGGTGTCGACGTCGAGCCCGCGGAGGCCGAGTTCGTGTCCGCGTCACCGCGGCCCACCGAGGAGGTCGGCGCCGACTACGTCACCGTCGGCGAGCTGGCCCGCATCTACCGCGCCGGGCACGACCTCCTCGCCGTCGAGCCGGCCAACGCCGCGCTCGAGGGCGCGCTCCAGGCGCTGACGGCGACCGTGCTGGCCGGTCTCGGCACCGAGCGCTCCACCTGGCTCGCCGACCGCGCCGCGTCGATCGGCGAGGCGCTGCGGTCGCGCCGGCGGGTCGAGCTCACCTACGCCCGGGCCTGGCAGCCCGGCGTCCGCACCCACGTCGTCGAGCCCTACCGGCTGGTCAAGACCCGCCGCGGCTGGGAGCTCGACGCCGGCTTCGTCGAGGACGACGCGTTCACCGGCCGCGTCGGCACGTTCCTCCTCTCCGGCGTCCGCGTCGCCACCGTCCTGCCCTCGACGTTCGACCGCCCACCCGACGTCGACGCCCGCATCGCCGCCAACCGCCGCACGACCATGGTCGACCTGGTCGCGCCGCAGGGCAGCCGCTGGGTGGTCGAGCGCTTCGCCGAGTCGGTCGAGGTGCTCGGCGAGGACGAGGACATGATCCGCATGCGGGCACACCTGCTCCCTCCGGTCGACCACCGGCTCGGCCTGCTCCTCCTCGTCGCCGGGCCGGACACCTGGGTCAACACCCCGACCCACCTCCGCGACGCCGGCACGGCCCTCGCCCGCGACCTGCTGGCCCACTACGAGGGCTGACACCTGACCCGGATGAGCGGGACCAGCTCGGCCGGGCGCAGGTCGATCTCGTCGACGCGGTCGAGCGGCACCCGCTCGTGCGTGTGCCCGTCGGTGAGCTCGGGACCGCAGCGCAGGGCCGGGTCCATGGTCAGCAGGCGCGCCAGGAAGACGTGCTGACGGGTGGGGTGGGCGGCGGTCGGCGCGACGACGTTCGCCCGGGCGCCGAGGTGATCACGAGGCCCGATCATGTCAGTCCCGGCCCGTAGCGTGACCCCCATGAGCACGTCGCCGCCGCCGGTGCTGCGCGATCTGCTGGACCGGTACGCCGACGTGCGCGAACAGCCCGTGCGCCTGCGGCCGAGCACCTGGCAGAACGCGCTCATCCGGGTGCCCGAATCGCTCGAGGTCACCACGCTGCTGACCAGCCGCCGGTTCACCAGCGCCGTCCCCGGGTCGAAGACGCACGATCGCGCCGTCGGGCGCGAGGGGGTCGAGCGGGCCTGCGCGGCCATGAACGTCGACGACACGAAGGAGGTGCTGCGCACGTTCGTGCTGGCCATGGCGTGGGCGTCGGGGCTGACGGGCGGGCGGTACCAGGCCAACACGGCGAGGGCCGTCGTCGATGCGCCGCGGGCGTTCCGCGTGCTCAGCGATGCCGCGAAGGCGCTGCGCCATGCCGGGTCGCTGCGCGACGGCGCGCTGGAAGAGGTGCACCGCTGGTGGTCGCTCCCCGGCGTCGGGCAGTCCTACGCGAGCAAGTGGTGGGCGCTGGCCGGCCATCGGCGCGGCCGCGAATGGCAGCCGCTCGTCCTCGACGACCGCGTCTACGCCACGCTCAACGACACCCTGCGCATCGGCGGCACCACGCGGCTGGCGGGCTCGCGGCGCCGGGCCGACCGCTACCGCGCCTACGTCGAGACCGTCCACCGCTGGGCGGTCGAGCTGCAGCTCACCGGCCTCGACGTCGACGCCCGGCGCATCGAGTTCGTGCTGTCCCACCACAACGGAGGTGCGCCACCGGCTGGATGAAACCCCTGAGCATCAGTCCCCTTTGGGCGTAATGTCGCCATCAGTAGTGACGGCGACCCACGGGGGGGGTGGCCATGATGCGCACGATCAGTGGCCCGGGTCTGCCGGCCGCGCTGCCGGCGCTCGTCGACAAATACCGCGACGCGCGGCCGCCGCCGGTGCGGTTCCGGCCGCCGAACTGGACGGCGGTGCTCTATCGGGTGCCGCCGGAGCTGAACGTGACGGCGCTGCTGCGCAGCCGCGAGCACACCGCGCCGCTGGCGGGATCGAAGGCGAAGGACCGCACGGTGACGCTCGGCGCCGTCCGGTCGGCCTGCCACGCGATGGACCTCGGCAACCAGCGCGAGGTGCTACAGGCGTTCGTGCTGACGATGGCCTGGGCGTCGGCGGGCGCGGGGAACGCGACGCTGCGGGCGACGGCACGAGGACTGCGCGACCCGGACCGCGCGCACCGCATCCTCGCCGACTCGGTGCGCCGGCTCCGGTCCGCCGAGACGCTGCACGACGGCGCCCTGGAGGCGACCCACCGGGCGTGGTCGCTGCGCGGCGTCGGCCAGTCGCCGGCCAGCCGGTGGTGGGCCGCCGCGGGCGACGTCGCGGGACGGGCCTGGCAGCCGCTGGAACTGGACGAGCGGGTGTACGCGACGCTCAACCGCACGTTACAGATCGGCGGCACTGCCCGGTTGGCCAGCTCGCGCAACCGCGCGGCCCGCTACCGTGCCTACGTCGACGCCGTGCACCGGTGGGCCGTCGAGCTCCGGTTGGAGGGCCACGACGTGGACGCGGAGCGCGTCGTGTTCGTGCTCGGGCAGCATGCCGGCGGGGCGACCCCGTCGCGCTGAAGGTCACTGGAAAGCAACTTTCCGATCGTTCGCCTGACCCACGCGGGGATCTGCGCAATCATGGTCAAATACCGCAACGGCGCGGGAGGTTCCGCGGGGTAGGTCGCCAGCTGTCGACATCGAACCCGGCACACCGAGGTGATGGAAGGACAGACGTGACGACACACCCTGCTCTCGACGACGAGCAGCAGCAGCTCGACCGCTCGTACGCCCTTCTGGGTGACGACGCGCCTGACCTGCCGCCGCTGTTCGGGCGGGTCGACGACGCCGGCGGCTCGCGCTACGTGGGTCTCGACGACGTCCGCGACGAGTCCGGCGACGCCGTCGTCGTCGCCTGGCACTCGCCCGAGGCCGGCGCGTTCTACCAGTCCTGCGGCACCGACCCGGCCGGCGTCACGCTCAAGCGAGTCGTCACGGTCAGCGACCGCCAGGTCATCGCCGTGCACGACGAGATCGCCGGCGGCTCCGCGGGCGACGTCAGCAGCGCACACGACCACCGTCCCGTCGTCGGGAAGGTCGTCGTCGCGGCGCTCGAGCAGTTCCGCACCGGCACGCTCGCCGAGGCCACCGCCACGCTGCGGCCCGAACAGTACGACATCGTCCGGCGGCCGGGCCGGGGCGTCCTCGTCATCCAGGGCGGGCCCGGCACCGGCAAGACCATCACCGCGCTGCACCGCGCCGCGTGGCTGGCCGCCCACGACGACGCCGTACGCGCCGCCGGCCTGCTGGTCGTCGCGCCGACTCCGCCCCTGCGCAGCTATGTCGCCGACGTCCTGCCGCGGCTCGGCGCCGACGCCGTCACCACCGACATCGCCTCGCTGTACGACGGCCCGGCCCGCCGCAACGGCCGCGACACCCGGCCCGAGGCCGCGCGCGTCAAGGGCTCGGCCGTCATGGCCATGCTCCTGCGCCGGCTGGTCGAGTCGACCGGCGCGCCGGCAACGCCCGAAGAGCTGCTCCGCGGCCTGTACGCCGACCCCTCGCTGCTCGAGCGGCTGGCCGACGACCTCCTCAAGGCCGGCCAGCGCGACGTGCTCTACCGCGAGCCGGCCGCGTCGATCGACGACGAACCGTGGACCGTCGACGACCTCGTGCTGCTCGACGAGCTGTCACACCTGCTCGGCCGCGCGGCGCCGCACTACGGGCACGCCGTCGTCGACGAGGCGCAGAACCTGTCGCCCATGCAGGCCCGCGCCATCGCCCGCCGCTGCCGCGACGTCACGCTGGCCGGCGACCTCGAGTGCTCTACCGCCCCCGGTAAGCACGACGACTGGAGCGAGCTGACCAGCTACTTCGGGTCCGAGTTCGGCCAGGGCACGCTGGGCATCGGCTACCGCGTGCCCCGTCCGGTCGTCGAGCTGTCGCGGCGGCAGCTGCCCGACGGCGGCACGCTCGACGTGCCCGACTCGCTGCGCGACGGCCTCGGCGTGCCGCTGGTCCGCCGGGTCGACCCCGGCGACGAGGCGGCGGTCGCGCTGTCCGCCGGCGAGGCCGCGGCGGGAACCGGGTTCAAGGTCGGCGTCGTGGTCGCTCCGGCCCGCTACGACGAGACGCTGCGCTACTGCCAGTCGGCCGGCGTCAAGGCCGGCGACGGCCGCGACGGCGACCTCGCCCAGCCGGTCACGCTGCTCCCGGCCGACCTCGTCAACGGGCTCGAGTTCGACGCGATCGCGCTGGTCGAGCCGGCCGAGATCGGCGACGGGACCGAACTGGGCCGGCGGCTCCTCTACGTCGCGATGACGCGGTGCACGCAGTCGCTGGCGGTCTTCCACTCCGCGCCGCTGCCCGCCGGCATGGAGCACCTGGAGCGCCCGGCGCCGTCGCGCGAGCCCGAGGTCGAGCACCGTCCGCGCCCCGCACGCACCGAGGACCTCTACGACCTCTTCAAGCTCCTGCGCGACGACGACCGCATGCTGGTCGAGGTGCTGATCCGCCGGCTGCTGCGCGACTCCCTCGAACGCGACGACTGAACCCGGCCCGTCGGCCAGATAGTTCACCTAGTGAAACCATCACCACCTTGTGCCTAACCCATTCCAAGCGTTCCAGTGGTGTTTGCCGCAATCTACAGCCTCGTAATTCTCCCCAAATGAGAATTGAGGAACTAGTCTGGCCTTTCTCATGACACGGGCATAGCATGATCGTCCGATGTTGCTGTGGAGGGGCGCCATGGCGGGTGGACGGGACCAACTGGGTCCTTTGGAACGGGTGACGCGGGTGCTGGTCGCGCTGGTAGCGGCCGAGCCGAAGGGGATCCCGACGCCGCGATTGTTGAGGATCGCGGCCTTCGGCGGGGGAGAAGACCATCATGTACGGCAGTTGAAGCGGCTGATCGAGGATCTCAACGGCGTCGGCTGGGACATCCGCAACACCGCACCACCCGGCCAGACCGCGGTCTATCGCGCGTTCGCCGGTGACAATCGGCTGCGATTGACCCTGACGCCGGAACAACGGACCGAGTTGGCCCGGGCGGCACTGATCGCCGGCAATGCGGCGTTCGCGGAACGGGCCGGCATCGAGGGCACCGCCGCACCGCCGATTCCCGAGTTGCGCACCGCGCCATTGGCCGAGCGCAACGACGAGGCGCTGAACAAGGTGCTGTATGCGCTGGAGCGGCATTGCCGGCTGCGATTCCTCTACAAGCGGCGGCAACGGCTGGTGCACCCGCACTTCGTCTATCCGGGCACGTCGGGCTGGCATCTGGTCGGCCACGAGGACGGCAGCGAGAAGGACAAGCAGTTCGTCACGGACCGCATGTCCGACGTACGGGTCGACCTCCCGCGCACGGCCGACCCGCGGCACGAGCCGTTCCGCGACGAGGTCGATCCGCTCATGTGGGCGGTCGACGAGCCGGTCGACGTCACGGTCGAGACCACGCCGGCGCACCGCAACCAGGTCGAGACGCTGCTGGGCACGCCGTCGTATCACGAGATCGACGACGACGTGGTCCGGCTGACCATCCGCGTCACGCACCGGGCGGCGTTCCGCAACCGGGTCTACGAGCTCGGGCCGCGCGTCCGGGTGCTGGCTCCCGAGACCATCCGCAGCGAGCTCCTGCTGGAGCTGGAATCACTTCTGGACTGAGCCATGAGCGTTCCTCCGCCCGTGTTCGTCCGCCGCTTCGAGCGGGTGACGCACGCGCTTCGCATCCTCACCATGCACCCCGACGGCGTCCCGCTGCGCCGGCTCGCGGCCGAGCTGGACGTCGACGAGCAGACGCTGCGCGACGAGATCGTGGCGTTCTACTGCGCCGACAGCGCGGCCGTCGACACCGGTCCGCTGCGCCAGGTGCGCATCGAGTTCGTCGGCGCCGACGGCGAGACCGACGACGTCGACCCGGCGACCGCCGAGGTCGTGCGCGCGTCGACCGACCACCCGGCCGCCGAGATCGGCGTGCTGCACACGGCGCCGGCCGACCTCGCGTACATCTACCGCGCCGGGCAGGCGCTGCTGTCGCTGGAGCCCGACAACGACGTGCTCGACGGCGCGCTGCGGACGCTCGGCGACACCATGCTGCGCGGCATCCGCCCGGTCGACGACCACTGGAAGGCCGAGCTGGCCGCCCTGCTCGTCGACGCGATCCGGCGGCGGCGCTGGGTGCGGGTCGAGTACACGCCGGTGTGGCACGACGACAGCATGGAGCACCGCATCGCGCCGTACCGCCTGCTGCGCACCCGCCGCGGCTGGGAGGTCGACGCGGGCATGTCGGCCGACGGGCGGGTGGTCGGCAGCTTCCTGCTCAACGGCATCCGTGACGCGACGCTGCTGGACGAGACGTTCGAGCGGCCGCCGGAGGTCGAGGAACGTCTGGCCGGGCACCGCAGCGTGCAGCAGATCGAACTGGTGGTGCCGCAGGACGCGCGCTGGGCGGTGGACCGGTTCGCCGAGAGCTCCGAGCTGCTCGCCGAGGACGAGGAGTCGGTGAAGGTGCGGGTCCGGCTGCTGTCGCCGGTCGACCGGCGGCTCGGCATCCTGTTGCTGAGCGCCGGGCCGCTGGCGTTCGTCACCGATCCGCCCGCGCTCGCCGACGCCGGACGCCGGTTGGCGCGCGAGTTGCTGGAGCACCACCACACCGCCCGCTGACCGCCGGACGCCGCGTGTCAGGCTGTCGGCATGGCTGAGAACGCACGACGCACGGTGTCCCTGCGGCGAGTCGGCGAGCGCCGCTACGTCGCCACCAACGCCCGCGGTGGCGAACTGCCGTTCGGGCAGGGCGACGACGGCGACTTCACCCCGGTCGAGCTGCTGCTGGCCGCGATCGCCGGCTGCTCGGCCATCGACATCGACTTCATCACCTCGCGCCGTGCCGAGCCCGAGACGTTCGAGCTGACGACCACCGCGAACAAGATCCGCGACGACCAGGGCAACCGGCTCGAGGACATCGAGGTGTCGATCAGGATCCGGTTCCCCGACGGCGCCGACGGCGACGCCGCCCGCGAGGTGCTGCCCGACGCCGCCAAGAAGTCACACGACCGCCTGTGCACCGTGAGCCGGACCGTCGAGCTCGGCACCCCGATCGGGATGCGGCTGGACTAGCGCGGCGCGCCCGCGGCGATGCGGGACTCGTAGCGGGCCCGTGCCTTGGCGGCCTCGACCTCGCGGTCGCGCGGCGGGGCGTTGGTGACCAGCGCGTCGAGCAGGTGGCGCGTGGAGTGCGCGATCTCCTCGACGGCGACGTCGAACGCCTCGCGGTTGGCCTGCGACGGGTTGCGGGTGCCGGCCAGCTTGCGCACGTACTGCAGCGCGGCGTCGTACACCTCGTCGTTGGTGGCGGGCGGGGCCAGGTTGTTGAGGGGTCTGATGTTGCGGCACATGTCTCCGAGCCTAGGCGGACGACGCCGGTAGCCGCGACTGTCGCACGTCGCCGAGGTGGATCAACAGGTCGTGGCCGCGGCCCGGGGGGACGTCCGCGGCCTGCGCGGCCTCCGCGGCCAGCCAGCGCCGGGCCGGTCCGGTGACCCGGCGCAGGTCGATCAGGTAGTCGTCGTACCGCACGCGGCCCAGGACGTCGTCGTCGGCGCCCGTGAATCCGGTGCTGACGTAGCCGGCGCCGAGGGCGTCGCGCAGGACGACGTCGTCGACGTCGCCGTGCTGCGTGGACAGCACGATGCGGTGGCCGGTCTGCCGCTGCCACCAGACGACGTTCGCGGCCAGCGCGTCGTCGCGGTACCGGCGGTGGGCGGCGCGGCCCTCGGGCGTCGTCAGGTCGAAGGCGGATGCCGTGGTGTGCTGGACGATGCTGCGCGCGTGCTGCACCGCCCAGGCGTGCTCGTCGCCATCGTCGGGCAGCGCCGCGACCAGCTCGTACGCCGCGACGGCGGTGTCGCGGCGGTGTTCTCGCTCGGCCGGCGGCACGGCGTACAGCTCGGTCAGCCGCGCCGCGAGGTCGGGATGCACGCCGGCCGCGTAGGCCACGACGCGGTCGACCACCACCGGTCCGGCGTGGCCGACCCCGGCGCCGACGAACCGGACCGGCTGGTCGTGGTCCAGGTTGTACCCGCGGATCCACTCGACCAGGGCGAGCAGCTCCGCGGCGTCGACGACATCGTGCGGCTCGCGGCCGATGATCGCCCGCGGGTCGCCGGCGCCGTGGACGACGTAGTCGTCGAGCAGGACGCCGGTGCTCCAGCCGACCTGCTGGGCGAACGTACGGAAGCCCTCGTGCTCGGCGAGGTAGCGCAGCAGCCGCCGCTTGGTCGTGACGAACTCCGCGGAGGCGTGCGCCGCCGCGCCGACGCGCACGACGCCGGCGTCGCCGATCATGCGGCCGAACGGGCCCAGGTCGCCGTCGCCGGGTGCGCCGGTGAGCGGGTGTGCGCGCCGGTCGAGGCCACGCACGACGGAGTCGCCGGCCGCCGCCAGGGCGGTCGCCACGACGGTCACCGCGCAGGCGCCGGCGACCAGCGCCGAGGCGGCGGAGAGGGCGAGAACCCGTGGCAACGGCCGCATGGCAGTCCCTTCGTCGAATGGGCTCGTCCCTCGACGATCCCGCATCCGGGCCTATGTGGCGATCCGGCAGGCACGTGGACCGGCGGTGGGGCCAGCCCCCGCCCGTCAGCCGCCGGCCAGCTCGCGCTCCAGCGGGGTGCGGAAGCTCGGGATGATCGACGCGCCGCCGAGCCGCGGTTCGAGCTCGGCGGCCGCCTGCTCGACGGCGGCCGTGGCCTCGGCGCCGGGGTCTTCGAGCAGTCGCCACCGGATGGCGCCGTCGCGCATGCCCCACCCGCCCACCACCCGTCCGCCCCACCACACCGTCGGCCCGATGTTGCCGTTGCGGTCGAACAGCGCGTCGCGGTGCGGGCCGAGGAACCAGTCGCGCCGCTGCCAGCCCATGGGCGTGGGGTCGAGCGCCGGCAGCAGCGTGGCCACGGGCGCGACGTCGGCCTCGGGCTCGGTGTCGTCGGCCAGGACGAGGCCCGGTTCGCCGTCGAGGTCGACGTCGGCGGTGTCGAGGCCGGCCAGCACCGTGCGCGTGACCCCGAGCGTCCACCCCGTCCACCACTGCACGTCGGCCACCGTGGCCGGCCCGAACGCGCGCAGCCAGCGCCTGGCCAGCTCGGCCCGCGCGTCGGCCTCGGGGACGTCGGGCAGGCCGTCGGGCCAGAGGCCGCGCACCGACGCCCACCGGTGCTGCCGCGACAGCCACGTGCCCGCGGGCCGGCCGCGGACGACGCGGCCGTCGGCGCCCATGAGCGTGAGCACGCGGCTGGTGATGTTCTGCTTGACGTCCCACTTCTTGTCGGTGGTGGGCAGGATGGCGGTGCGCAGCCGCGGCTCGGCCTTCGCCAGTTCGGTGGCCAGCGCCTCGCCCCGTTCGTCGACCGCCTTCTCGGTGGCGGTCTCGACGTCGGCCAGCCACGCGGCGACGTCGCCGTCGATGGGTGGTTCGGTGGGCAGCGTGCTGAGGTGCTGGACCAGCTGACGGCGCAGCCGCTGGGCGATGGCCAGTCCGGCGGCGCGGTGGACGACCGGGGCGAACGCGGTGGGGGTGACGAACATGGTGCGCCGCATGGCGATGAGCTTCACCACCGAGCGGTCGTCGTAGAGCGCCGCCGACACGTCGCCGAGGGTGGCCTCGGGCACTCTGACCAGTGCCGACACGTACACCGTGGCGGGATCGGTGGCGTGCAGGACGACCATGCCGGCGGCCGCGCCGTCCACCGACCCGGCCGGCGTCTCGCGGGCGAGGTGGTGCCGGCGCAGCAATCGGAGCCGGCGTTGGCCGGGGCTGATGGTGAGCACGATCCGATCCTGGCACGCCGGTCCGACAAGGTCGGCACGTCCAGGATTCACCGGACCACAGAACGGGAACGATCTACGCGATTCGGTTGACAACACCTTTAAGGTTTGTTTCGGGACAATTCTTCTCGATCCGTGGACTTCTCGGGGGCACCGTGAGTCAGCACAAGGCAACGGAAGAGCGGCGTTACCGGATGGAGCTGGCGGTCGTCATCCTCATCGGCCTCGCCGTCGCCGCCGCTGCCGTCGCCGCGATCCTCGTCCTCGGCGGGTCCTCGGGTGACGACCTGCAGGAGTTCGGCGGCCTGTCCGCCGTCGAGTAGGCGTCAGCTCCAGCGCACCCGCACCTGTGCGCGCCAGTCGCGCAGGATGCTCGGTCGGCCGGTCGCGGTGAGCTCGTCACCGCGGTTCCACAGCCCGAGGTAGAGCTGCGCCGCGGTACCGGCCAGCTCGGCATCCGGCGCCGCGCCCGGCCCTGCGCCGCCCGCCGTCGTCGTCAGCGACTCCGGCTCGACCCGCAGCAGCCAGGCGTCGCCGGTGTCGGTGGCCCGGACGGCGAGCGTGTACGGCTCGTCGGTGCGCAGCTTGCCGCGGCCACGCGTGATGAACCCGCTGAGCAGCTCGTCGACGCCGTCGGCGGCCGGTTCCGGCGCGACGCCGACCTCGGCGGCCGACGGTGCCCGGCCGAGCAGCGCGGCCAGGGCGTCGGCACCGTGGATCGTCGTCTCGTGCGCCTGCCGCCGGGCCCAGAACCGCCGTGGTGGCGGCGCGTCCTTCAGGAACACCATCGCCTCGGCGTCGTCGGGCGTCGCCGCGATGGTGGCGAGCAGCGCGTCGAGACCATCGGCGAACCAGGCCAGCAGGTCGGGCGCGGCGCCCGCCTCGGCGACGGAGGCGGCGGTGTCGTGCTGCTTCTCGCCGCGCAGGTGGGCCGCGGCCCAGCGATGCACCATGCCCTGGTGCGTGACCAATGCGCGCACGTCCCAGGCCGGGCAGGTGGGTACCGGTGCGCCGAGCCCGGCCCGCGCGGCCGCGTCGCGCAGCGCCAGACCGCTTCGCCGCAGCAGCGTCACGTGGTCGTCGAGCGTCAGCCGGGTGGCCACGCGCGCATCGTAGCCGCCGGCGCGATCACCACTCGGCGAAGGAACCGTCCGGGTGCCGCCAGATCGGGCCGCGCCAGCGGTGCCCGACCTCGTCGGCGCGGCGGACGGCGGCCTCGTCGATCGCGATGCCCAGCCCGGGCGCCGTCGGCCGCTCGACATACCCGTCGACGAAGCGGAAGACGGCGGGGTCGACGAGGTAGTCGAGCAGGTCGTTGCCGACGTTGTAGTGGATGCCGAGGCTCTGCTCCTGGATCAGGAAGTTCGGCGTCGCGAACGCCACCTGCAGGCTCGCGGCCAGCGCGATCGGGCCGAGCGGGCAGTGCGGCGCGAGGGTCGCGCCGGTCACCTCGGCCTGTGCGGCGATGCGGCGCACCTCGGAGATGCCGCCCGCGTGCGAGATGTCCGGCTGGACGACGCTGACGCCGGCTGCCAGCGGGCCGACGAACTCGGACCGGCCGAACAGCCGCTCGCCGGTCGCGATCGGCACCGAGCTGCACGCGACCACCGACGCCAGTTGGGCGCCCAGCTCCGGCAGCACCGGCTCCTCGACGAACAGCGGGTGCAGCGGCGCCATCAGCGGCAGCAGGCGGCGCGCGTTGGCCGGTGAGACGCGGCCGTGGAAGTCGACGGCGACGTCGCGGTCCGGGCCGAGCACGTCGCGGGCCGCGGCCAGCCGCCGGAGCACGTCGTCGGTCGCGGCCTGGGTGGCGATGGGGCCGAGCTTGGCGCTGCCGTTCATCTTCACCGCGGTGAACCCCTCGGCCACCTTGGCCGCGATCGCGTCGGCGACTTCGGCGGGCTCGTCGCCGCCGACCCACGTGTACATGCGGACGCGGTCGCGCACCGGCCCGCCGAGCAGCGCGTGCACCGGCGCGCCGTACACCTGGCCGGCGATGTCCCACAGCGCCTGGTCCAGCCCGGCGACGGCGCTGGAGAGCACCGGCCCGCCGCGGTAGAAGCCGCCCTTGGAGAGCACCTGCCAGTGGTCCTCGATCCGCAGCGGGTCCTGCCCGACGAGCTGGTCGGCGAGCTCGTGGACCGCGGTGCGGACGGTGTCGGCGCGCCCCTCGACCACCGGCTCGCCCCAGCCGACGACCCCCTCATCCGTGGCGACGCGGCAGAACAGCCAGCGCGGCGGGACCTGGAACGTCTCGATGGCGGTGATCTTCACTCGGGCTCCTTCCCGGACGTGATCGCCCGGACGTCGCGGTCGGCTCGCGCCAGCAGCTCGCGGACCGCACTCTCGGCGCCGTCGGCGTCCCCACGCGTGACGGCGTCGAGGACGGCGCGGTGGGCGGGCACGCTGTCGTCGCGGCTGCCGTCGCCGTGCACCAGCAGGTCACGGGCGCGCAGTCCGGTCGCGATGACCTCCTCCAGCTGGCGCAGCAGCGCGTTGTGCGCGGCGGCCAGCAGCGCCCGGTGGAACGCGAGGTCGGCCTCGACGACGGCGTCGGGATCGGTCATCCGTGTGAGCGCGTCACCGAGCGCGGCGAGATCGGCGTCTGTGCGACGCCGCGCCGCCAGCCGCGCTCCGGCCGGCTCGACGATCTCGCGCACCTCGGCGAGGTCGGACAGGAACGCGTCATCGGCGCCGTTCTGCGCCTGCCACCGCAGCACGTCGGCGTCGAGCAGCGCCCACTCCTCGCGCGGGCGGACGAGCGTGCCGCGCTTCGGCCGTGCGTCGACCATCCCTTTGGCGGCCAGGACCCGCAGCGCCTCGCGGACGACCGTGCGGCTGACACCCAGCTCGTTCTCCAGCCTGACCGGGTCGAGGACGGCCCCCGGCGCGACGTCGCCACGGACGATCAGCTCACCCAGATGCGCGACGACGGCGCCGTGGATGCCGCGGAAGACGCTCACGCCGGCCGCCCCCGATCACGGGTCGCTCGAGGGTTGCCAGCGCGGAGGCCGGATGCGCGAGGGTTGTCTGCGCGGGAGCCGGACGCGCGGACGTTGTCGGCGCCCGCCCGTAGGGTGGGACTCCCTCCCAGCCGGGCGGGGACCGAACCCCGGCGAATCCGCACCGAACCGAACGGCCCGCAGGCGGCGCTCATGCCGAGTCCGCCGTCACGCTCCAGCCGCCGTCCACGACGAGGTTGGCGCCGGTGATGTAGGAGGCGTCGGCGGAGCCGAGGAAGGCCACCGCGGCCGCCACCTCGTCCGGCCGGCCGAAGCGGGCCAGCGTGGTGGCGCGGACGCTGCGCTGTCGGTCCGGTTCCGCGACATCGTCCCAGGCGGGCGACATGATCGGGCCGGGGACGACGGTGTTGACGCGGAGGTCGGGGCCGTACTCGGCGGCCAGTTGGCGCCCGAGCGAGAGCAGCGCGCCCTTGGTCGCCGCGTACGCGGGGCGGCCGGGCAACCCGCGCAGGGCGTGCACCGACGACGTGAGGACGATCGACCCGCGGGAGCGGCGCAGCAAGCCGGCCAGCGCGCGCACCGCCAGGAACGTCGCCGTGAGGTTGACGTCGACCTGACGGTGCCAGTCGGCGATGGACAGGCGGTCGGCCGGCTCGATCACCGCGATCGCCGCGTTCGAGTGCAGCAGGTCCAGCCGCCCGGGCAGTGAGCGGGCGACCCGCGTCCAGCCCTCCTCATCGGCGACGTCCAGCGGCACCCCGGCCGCCCCGCCACCGAATCCCGACGCGACGGCCGCGGCCGAGGCGGCCGGAACAGCACCCTCCAGCGCCGCCTCGTCGACGTCGGCCAGCAGGACGTGGGCGCCCTCCGCCGCCAGCCGTACAGCAGTCGCCGCGCCGATGCCGGACCCGGCGCCGGTGACCAGCGCGACCCGGCCGCGGTAGCGGGGCGCGAGGACGGTGTCACTCTCATTCACGAGCGGAAGCCTAGCGTTCAGTCATCTTGTATGACTATTGGAGCCAGTCGACCCGTCGCCGGGTGCGATCGGGCCGACGGTCCCGGCGCCGGTGCCGCGCTGGTCAGACGGCAGGTGGCGCGGGTTGGGCGGATACGGCGGCGGCTGCGGCGCGGTCGGCGAGGGTGCGCACCGCGGCCGTCAACGGCGCCGGCCCGTGGACGGTGAACGGGCAGCCGAGCGTGATCAGGCGGCCCGCCAGCCACTCCATCGAGTCGTCGCGCCGGGCGTCGAGCCGGCACCGCTCGTCGTCGACGGCGACGACCTGGCCGGGTGTGTCGCCGAGCCGTCCGGCGACCGCGCTCGCCGGCGCCTCGAACGTGACGACGACGTGCAGCTCGGGGGTGCCCCAGTCGGTGCGCCGCCCGGCCACGTACCCCGCCGCGTCCTCGGCCGGCAGGGTCCGCTGCTCGCGCACCCGGACCCCAGTCGGCTGGACGCGTCCGATCCGGTCCACCCGGAACGTCCGCCAGCCGTCCCGCCCCGGGCCACCACCGTGACCTCCGGCGACCTGACCTGTGCGAAGGCGAGTGTCAGAGCCCGCCCGTAGGGTGGGATGGCCCTCCCGGCCGGGCGGGGTCCGCACCCCGGTCGACACCGATTCGGCGGACGCCCGGTCGACGTCCCAGGCGACGAGGTACCAGCGGCGGCCCGAGGGCACCAGGGCGAGCGGCTCCACCAGCCGGCTCGAGCCCGTTCCGTCCCCCGACGTGTAGCGGAACCGCACCCGCTCGCGGGTCGCGGCGGCCGCGGCCAGCGCCGTCAGCACCTCCGGATCGACGACCGGCCCCGCGCCGTCCGCGCCCACCGGCAGCGTCGCCGCCCCGATCGTCCGCACCCGGTGCCGCAGCCGCGACGGCAGCACCTGCTCCAGCTTCCCGAGCGCCCGCACCGACGCCTCCTCGATGCCGGCGACGGCGGACCCGGCGGCCGCGCGCAGTCCGACCGCGATCGCCACCGCCTCCTCGTCGTCGAGCAGCAACGGCGGCAGCGCGGCGCCCGCGACCAGCCGGTAGCCGCCGGCCGCGCCCAGGGTCGCCTCGACCGGGTAGCCGAGGTCGCGCAGCCGGTCGACGTCGCGGCGGACGGTACGTGGGGTGACGCCCAGGCGCTGGGCCAGCTCGCTGCCGGGCCACTCGCGCGGCGTCTGCAACAGCGACAGCAGCGCGAGCAGCCGGCCAGGGGTGTCGCTCATGAATCCCAGCATGCCGCAGAACTAGGACAAGAACAGACCTAGATGCCTTCTAGCGTCAGTGCCATGACGACCTTTCGCATCGACATCCCGCAGCACGACCTCGACGACCTGCACGAACGGCTGGCCCGCACGCGCTGGACGCCACAGCTGCCCGGCGACGGGTGGGAGCGTGGCGTGCCCACCGACTGGCTGCGCGACGTCGCCGAGTACTGGCGCACCGGCTACGACTGGCGCGAGCGCGAGGCCCGGCTCAACGCGTTCCCGCAGTTCGTCGACGAGATCGACGGGCTGGATCTGCACTACCTGCACGTCCGCTCGCCGGAGCCGGACGCGCTGCCGCTGATCCTCGCGCACGGCTGGCCGAACTCGTTCGTCGAGTTCGCCAGGACGATCCCGCTCCTCGCGCGGACCTTCCACGTGGTGGTGCCCTCCGTGCCCGGCTTCGGCTTCTCCGCGGCCCCGCGCACGACGGGGTTCGGCATCGGCTCCGTCGCCGCCATGTACGCACAGCTCATGGAGCGGCTCGGCTACGACCGCTACGGGACGCAGGGCGGCGACCTCGGCGCGTACGTCGCGCCGGAGCTCGCCCGGCAGCACCCGGACCGCGTCGTCGGCGTGCACATCGACGGCGGCTTCGGCTTCCCGACGGAGGACGACGTGCCCGGCATGACGGCGGACGAGCGGGCCGAGTGGGACCTCATGCAGCAGTGGATGTCCGGCGGCGTCGACCACCACGCGCTGCTGCGAGCCGCACCGCAGACGTTCGGCCACGGCTGGCACGATTCGCCGGTGGCGCTCCTGGCGTGGCACGCGCACAAGTTCCAGGAGTTCTCCATGTCCGACCGGCCGCTGCTCGACGTCATCGACCGCGACGCGTTCCTCGACAACGTCAGCGTCTACTGGTTCACGAAGACCGCGGCGACGTCGTCGTGGCCGATGTACGAAGGGCTGGCGCAGCACGACGGGTCGGCGAGGTTCGCGTGGCCACGGGGCCAGAAGGCGGTGCCGTCGGGCGTCTACGGCGGCGGCTCGGCGCTGATGCGGCGGCTGGCCGAGCGGGACAACACGATCGTGCACTGGCCCGAGGGCAATCCGGGCAGCCACCACTTCATCGCGATGGAACAGCCGGCCGGACACGTCGCCGACATCGCGGCGTTCTTCGCGAAGGTCCGGGATTCACAGCGACTCTGACTACCCTCGGAGCATGCGCCCCTACTCGCCCCGGCCCGGCGGTGTCGTCCTCGGCCTGCTGATGTTCGTGGCCGGCGCCCTCGGCACCTGGGCGAGCTGGCGGTGGTTCGTCGACACCGCGGTCGGGCAGCGCATCGACCAGGTCGCGTTCCGCGGCTCCGGCATCGGCCGGTCCACGCTGTGGTCGGGCGCCGAGCGCGTGCTCGACGTCGTGTCGGTGCCGTTCGTCGTGGTGGTGCTCGGGGCCGTCGCCCTGATCGCACTCATGCGGCAGCGCTGGCTGCTGGCATTGCAGGTCATCGTGCTGGTCGGCGGCGCCAACCTCACCACGCAGGTGCTCAAGCACGTCGTGCTCGACCGTCCGCGGGTGGCCGGCGACACCGGCCCGCTCGGCAACTCGCTGCCCAGCGGGCACACCACGGTCGCCGCCAGCGTGGCGGCCGCGCTCGTGCTGGTGGTGCCGCGACGGGCCCGGCCCGCGGTCGCGGTCCTCGGCGCCGGGTACGCCGCCGTCACCGGCATCTCGACCATGGTCGGCGGCTGGCACCGGCCGTCCGACGTCGTCGCCGCCATCACCGTCGTGCTGGCGTGGGCCGGGCTGACGACGGTGCTCACCGCGGTCAGCAGTCCCGAGCGGATGCCGTCGCCGCCGCCCGGCAACACCCCGACGGCGGTCGTCACCGGCCTGTTCGCCGTCGTGGCCGGCGTCACCGGCGTCATGGCCGTCTCGGCGCTGCAGCGCACCCGCGACGTCCTGAACACCGCCGGCGCCGTCACCGAGCGCTCCGACCTCGCGACGGCGTACGTCGGCGCCGCGCTCGGCGTGGTGGCCGTGACGGCGCTCGCCTACGCCGCGATCCTGGTCGCGCACCAGGTCGCGAGCCGCCCCGCGCAGCCCGCCCGGGCGTCGTCCGCGCGATCGGTCTCGGCGGGCGTCTCTTAGGCGTTCGGTGCTGTCACGGCAGCGTGCCGGAGGAGGGGGAACAGGTGTTCAACGCTGCCCGCCGAACTGATGGTCAAGAGTTGACATAGTCTTCCAAAGAGGGCTACACAACGGACCCCAAGAGCGGCAGACTGACGCAATGACCTCTCGTACACCGGCCGCGAGGCCTGTTTTTCCTTCGAGTCCATTCCGCCCCATCGCTCCTCCCCCCGTCCAGAAGTTCTCCATCGATGACCTGCTCACTCACGACCGTCACGGTCTTGGCCGCGTCGTCAGCGTTCCCGGCGACCACGAGGTTCACGTCGATTTCGGCACCGCCGTACGCCGCATCGCCCTGCCGAACCCGAAGGTCACCCGGCTCTGAGCCGTCGCCTTTTCGCACATAGCCACAAATCTCATCGAAACGTCTCGGCATCCGGCCGCCCGGCGGCGGGTTGTGTCAACATCCGCCATGCCGGCCGGCCGGGGCGGGACGCTCGCTCGCCTCGGCCCGGCGGGGAACGCCGTCAGGGGTAGGCTGCGGGCGTCCGAGCGAGGAACGAGCGAGGCGGGCGGAGACGGCGTCCCCGCCGGGCCGAGGCGCGACGCTCCGTCACCGACGCCGCAGGCTGGTCAGCCGATCCGGGTTCCGGAACGCCAGTAGCCGCGCCACCTGGCCGTCGCGCGTCTCGACGACGCCCGCCACGTCCAGCCGGCCGTCCAGCCAGCCGACGATGCCCGGCTCGCCGTTGAGCTCGGCGTACTCGAACCGGTAGCCGGCCATCTCGCCACGGGCCACCAGACCCTGGAGGAACCGGGCGACCTTGTCCGCACCCATGACCGGACGACGAGCCGCGCGGACCTTCCCGTCGGTGTCGTTGATCATGACGACGTCGGGCGCCAGCACCTCCATCAGCTCCGCCAGGTTCCCCTCGGCCGTGGCGCGCAGGAACCGCTCGGTGACCGCGCGCCGCTGCTCCGGGTCGGTGTCGAACCGCGGCCGGCGCGCCTGGACGTGCTCGCGGGCCCGGTGCGCGACCTGCCGCACCGACGCCTCACTGCGGTCCAGCGCCGTCGCGATCTCCGCGTGCGCGAACCCGAACACCTCGCGCAGCACGAACACGGCCCGCTCGATCGGCGTCAGCGTCTCCAGGACCACGAGCATCGCCATCGACACGTCCTCGGCCAGCTCGACGCCACCGGCCGCGTCGGGCCCGGTCACCAGCGGCTCGGGCAGCCACGGCCCGACGTAGGTCTCGCGCCGGGTGCGCAGCGTGCGCATCCGGTTCAACGCCAGCCGGGTCGCGATGCGGACGAGATACGCCTTCGGCTCGAGCACGTCCGACCGGTCGTCGGCGGACCACCGCAGCCAGGTGTCCTGCACGACGTCCTCGGCGTCGGCGACGCTGCCGAGCAGTTCGTACGCGACGGTGAACAGCAGCCCGCGGTGCCGCTGGAACGGGTCGTCGGTCATGGCTCCGGCACCTCGCAGCGGTCCTTGAACCCCTGGCCGGTCAGCCCGAGCGCGGCGTTGCTGCGGTTGCGCAGGTTCTCCAGCCCGATGGTCGCCGTCAGCTCGACCAGCTCGGCCTCGCTGAGGTCGGCACGCAGCTCCGCCACCATCTCGTCGGTCACCTCCGGCGGCGTGGCGGTCATGGCCTCGGCGTAGGCCATCACCCGGCGTTCCAGCGCAGTGTAGAGGTCGCTGTCGCGCCACCGGCCGACCGCACGCAGCTTCGCGGGGTCGACGCCGGCGTGGTGGCTCTCCCAGTAGCCGAAATCCAGGCACCAGGCGCAGCCGGTACGCGTCGACGTCGCCAGCAGGGCGAGCGCGCGGAGGTCGCGGTCCAACGTCCGCCACTTCCCCGCACCCGCCTCGAGCAGGCTCATCGTCCTGAGCACGCGCGGATGGTGCGCGGACGCGGCCACCGGAGCGAGCACGACACCGTAGCGGCGGCGCAGGACGCGGCTGACCAGCCGGTAGCCGAGTGTGGGCTTCGGGTCGAGGGAGATGCGTGCCATGCCCACACAGACACCCGCCGAGACGCGGATGTGACACGGCTGTGGCAGAGTCGCGCGTGATGTCGTTCACCTACCCCGAGGTCGGCGCCACCCGCGACGGCGGGCCGCTGCCGTCCGGCTACCACCACGCGCGCGTCCGCGAACGCGTCGGCCACGGCCGGGCCGCCTTCACCGCCGTCGTCGAGGGCGTCCTGACCTTCCGTCTGCACCGCGGCGCCGGCCTGCGGGTGGAGTCGTCAGAGCCGCACGCCGCCGAGGGCGTCCGGGTCACCAGCACCATGGCCGGGCTGCTGCGCATCCCCTGCCAGGTGGTCTGGGTGCTCGACGACGACCGCCGCGGCGGGTTCGGCTACGGCACGCTGCCAGGCCACCCCGCGCGCGGCGAGGAGTCCTTCGTCGCCGAGCTCGACGACCACGACGACGTCTGGTTCACGGTGACGGCGTTCAGCCGGCCGGCCGCGTGGTACGCCCGGCTCGGCGGGCCGCTCACCCGCGCCGCCCAGGCGGTCGCCACCCGCCGCTATGTGACGGCCGCCCGCCGCCTCGGCGCCTCAGCGTCAGACGCCTGACCAGCGGCGCCCATCCTCGGATGACATCCGAGCCCTAGGAGGGCACCATGACAACCATGCTGGAGCAGCGCCGTGCGAATGACGCCTGGACGGTGGACGACCTCGACCAGTTCGAGGAGAACGACGGCAATCGCTACGAGCTCGTCGACGGGATTCTGGTCGTGAGCCCGTCGCCCCGGCCGAAGCACCAACGGATCAGCCGCGGGCTGTTCCTGCTCCTCCACGACGCGTGCCCGTCCGACCTCGAGGTCCTCTACGCGCCGCTGGACTGGCAGCCGAACCAGCGGAACTCGCTGGAACCGGATCTCCTGGTCGTGGCCAGGAAGGACGTCGGCGACGGGCCGCTCACCAAGCCCCTGCGACTGGCGGTCGAGATCCTGTCGCCGAGCAGCCGGCTCTACGACACCAAGGTCAAGTTCGCGAAGTACGCCGAGGGCGGCGTCGCGTCCTACTGGATCGTCGACCCCGACGGCGGGCCGTCGATCGTCGCCTATGGCCTCGTCGACGGCGAGTACGTCGAGGTGGCCCGGGGCAGCGGCGACGACGAGGTGCGGCTGGCGCTGCCGTACCCGGTGGCGGTCGTCCCGTCGGCCCTCGTCGGCTAGGTCGTCCGCGCTGGTCGGGCGTGTCCGCGGGGCGAGATGATCAGCGGGTGAACGCGACGTGGACCTCGACGATCCGTCCGGTATGGTGTAAGTAATCGAACTGAGATCGTGCCGGTCATCGGCACGGGCTCGCCCTTCCGGCGGTCGACCACCGGACCGAAGGGTCCAACGACGCCGGGCTGCCGCCCGGGGTCCCAGACCAGTTCACACGGGTCCATTCGACGAGTGCCGTGGAGTCCGACCGCCGGCGGGGCAAGCGAGGCCGCCGACCCATCGGCCCATGGCAGCGTTCGGGTACCGGTTGCGGCCCCGGCTCGCTGCGGAGGCCGGGGTCGCAACCTCCGATCCATCGGGCATCCTCGTGCGCATGCCCGAACGCGTGCTCACCGTCTCGCCGGAACGGCTCGAGACCTGGCTGGCCGGCTTCGCCCGGCGCCACGGCGCCACCACCCACCGGGCCGGGCCCGACGCCGTCGTGGTGGAGGCTGCGGACGGGGCGGTGGCGAGCTGCGCGGTCCCGTTCCCGCCGTTGCGGCCGGACGACGCCGCGCCGTACGGCGGGCTGCTGGAGCACGCGCGGCGCGACCGCACGGTCGGGGTGCTGCTGGTCCGCCGCGGCGGCTACGCGGCCGGCGTCTTCGCGGGCGCCACGCTGGTGACGTCGAAGGTGGGGTCGCGGCACGTGCAGGGACGGACGGCGGCCGGCGGGCAGTCGCAGCAGCGGTTCGCCCGCCGGCGCGAGAAGCAGGCCCGCGAGGCGTTCGAGGCTGCCGCCGACGTCGCGTCCCGGGTGTTGCTGCCGCATGCGGCCGAGCTGGACGCCGTCGTCACCGGGGGCGACCGCGCCGCCGTCGACCACGTGCTCGCCGACCGCCGGCTGACGGCGCTCGCACAGCTGCGCGACCGGTCCGCGGGGCTGGCGCACCTCGCCGTCCCGGACCCGAAGCGGGCGGTCCTGGAGGCGACGCCGGCCACGTTCCGGGCGATCCGGATCACCCTCGCGGAGCCGGACATCACGCCGTGATCAGGCCGACACCACCGAGTCCGGACCGTCGGTGGTCGCGCCCGAAGGGCAGGCGTAGGTTAGCAAGTGACAGGTCCAGGGCCTGACGATGTCGTCGAGAGGAAGCTCAGAAGCATGGCCGACTATTCTCTGCCGGATCTCCCCTACGACTACGGTGCGCTCGAGCCGCACATCGCCGGTCAGATCATGGAGCTCCACCACTCCAAGCACCACCAGACGTACGTCAACGGCACGAACACCGCTCTCGAGCAGCTCGAAGAGGCGCGTGCCACCAACAAGCTCGACACGGTGAACCAGCTGCAGAAGAACCTGGCCTTCAACCTCGCCGGCCACGTCAACCACACCGTGTTCTGGAACAACATGTCGCCCGAGGGCGGCGACCGGCCCGACGGTGAGCTGGGCGCCGCGGTCGACGAGTTCTTCGGCTCCTTCGACGGCTTCCGCGCGCACTACACGGCGGCCGCGCTGGGAATCCAGGGCTCCGGCTGGTCCATCCTGGCGTGGGAGAGCCTGGGCCAGCGGCTGGTCATCGAGCAGCTCTACGACCACCAGGGCAACCTCGCCGCCGGCACCGTCCCGCTGCTCATGCTCGACATGTGGGAGCACGCGTTCTACCTGCAGTACAAGAACGTGAAGCCCGACTACGTGGCGGCGTTCTGGAACATCGTCAACTGGCCGGACGTCGCCGCGCGGTTCGAGGCGGCCCGGTCGAAGACGTCGGGGCTCATCACGCCCTGATCCGCTCGTGAGGGCGCCGGCAGCCGGCCGGCGCCCTCGACCGTCCGGAGGCCAGCGTGTTCAAACCGCCGCCGCAGCCGAGTCGACGCGGCACCGCCGTCCGCATCGCCGTCGTCGCGCTGTGTGCCGGTTACGCGTCCGTGCTCGCCGGACTCCTGCTCGGCCGCTGACTCCGGCCGCCTGTGCGCGGCCTCACATCCGCCCCCGTCACGCGTGCGGACCCCGGCTCAGTCGTCTTGGTGACACGCTTCATCGGCACCGAGAGGAACGAGCATGACGCAACGTCTGAGCTTCCCGGCCACGGCACCCGCGGGCTACCGCGCCGTCTACGGCCTGTCCGAGTACGTCAAGGCCAACGTCGAGCACCGGCTCATGTGGCTCATCGAGCTGCGCGCCTCGATCATCAACGGCTGCACATTCTGCGTCGACATGCACAGCCGTGACGCGCTGGCCGACGGCGAGGACGCGCGGCGGCTGTTCGCGGTCGGCGCCTGGGAGGACGCGCCGTTCTTCGACGACCGGGAGCGCGCGGCGCTGGCCCTCACCGACGCCGTGACCCGGCTGGCCGACAACGGCGGCGTGTCCGACGAGGTGTGGGACACGGCGGCGAAGCACTTCTCCGAGAAGGAACTGGCCGACATCCTGGTGACGATCGCGGCGATCAACGTCTGGAACCGCATCAACGTCCCCACCAAAACCCCACCCCCAGCCGCCTAGCAAGAGCGCGCGGACGACGACCAGGGGACGCGGAGCCGGCACCCGGAAGCAGCGCCAGGCCGTGGTCGAGGGATGCCGGCAGGGGTAGGCTGCGGGCGTCCGAGCGAGGAACGAGCGAGGCGGGCGGGGCCGGCATCCCTCGACCACGGCCGGACCAGGCGCAGGCGCAGCCGGCACTGAGGCCAGGCTGTAACGTCGACGACATGATCGCCTCGCTCGCCCGCCGCGCGCTGTACGCCCTCGCTACGAGCACCGAGGTCGAGTCGGTGGTCCGCGCGAACCCGCCGGCCCAGGATCTCGCCTACAACGCCGCCCGCCGCTACGTCGCCGGGACGACGCTGGACGAGGCGCTGGAGACCGTGCGCCGGCTGACCGCCGACGGTCTGGGGGTGAGCCTCGACCTGTTCGGCGAGGGCGCCGCCGACGAGGAGGCGCTGGCGGCCACCGTGCGCGGCTACCGTGCGGCGGCCGCGGCGCTGGCCGACGTGGGCGGCGACGTGTACCTGGAGATCGTGCCGTCGCACCTGGGGCTGGATCTCGGGCTGGACGTCTGCCGCCGGCACGTGGAGCAGGTGCTGGACGTCCTGCCGGCCGGCTCGCGGCTGGAGATCAGCGCCGAGGAGAGCCACCGCACGCCGCACATCATGGACCTCACCGTGGCTTTGGCCGAGGCGGGCGCGCCGGTCCTGGCGACCGTTCAGGCGAATCTGCGCCGCAGTCCCGGCGACGTCGATCGTCTGCTCGCCGCCGGCGTGCCGATCCGGCTGACGAAGGGGGCGTACCTGGAGAACGACGAGGTCGCGTATCCGTGGGGCGAGCCGACCGGCGTCGCGTACGTGCGGCTGGCCCACCAGGTGCACGCGGGCGGTTCCGTGCCGGTCCTCGCGACGCACGACCGGGTGCTGCGCGAGGCGCTGCTGGAGGCGATCCCCGGCGCCGGGGTCGAGCTGCTGCTGGGCGTCCGCGAGGACGACGCCCGCGAGCTGGCCGCTCGCGGCGTCCCCGTCCGCGTCTACGCGCCGTACGGCGACAGCTGGTTCCGCTACTGGATGCGCCGGGTGGCCGAGGCGCAGGGCGCCTGACTCACACCGGCTGCAGGGTGCGGGTCTCGAACAGCCGGTCCGCCACCTGCTCACCGTCGCGCACGAACGCGACGAGGTAGTCGCGCAGTTCGCGGACGAACTCGGCGACGGCGTCGCGGCCGAAGCCGGCGATGCCGGCCAGCGCGACGACGTCGGCGGTCTCGGCCTCGACGATCGCCTCGGTCATGCGCTCCGGGTCCTGGCCACAGGCGATGGCCAGGCTGCTGATCGTCTCGCCTCGTTCGAGCGCGGTCTCCAGCGCCGCCGGGGTGACGCCGAGGATGTGTGCCGCCGTCGGGATCGCGTACATGGCCGTCTCCATCTGTGGGGTTCGCGTGGGTTCGTGCTCGACATACTTCCGGGCGAACCTGAGAACATCCGGAGACCGTCCTGAGAAACGGGTATGAGACCGCGCCCGCCGGGTACATGCTGGTGCTTGACGAGCGGACCCACCGAAGGAGCGGCGCCGATGCTCGACGAGGCCAGCACCCGGACCATCGACGACGCCCTGCTCACCCGCATCGACGCGTGGTGGCGGGCGGCCAACTACCTCTCCGTCGGGCAGATCTACCTGCTGGACAACCCGTTGCTGCGCGAGCCGCTGCGCGCCGAGCACGTGAAGCCGCGGCTGCTCGGCCACTGGGGCACCTCGCCCGGCCAGAACTTCCTGTACGCGCACCTCAACCGCGCGATCGTGCAGCGCGACCTCGACATGATCTACCTGTCCGGGCCCGGCCACGGCGGCCCGTCGCTGGTGTCGGCGGCGTGGCTCGACGGCACCTACAGCGAGGTCTACTCCAACGTCGGCGACGACGCCGAGGGCCTGCGCGAGCTGTTCCGCCAGTTCTCCTTCCCCGGCGGCATCCCCAGCCACGTCGCGCCCGAGACGCCCGGCTCGATCCATGAGGGCGGCGAGCTGGGCTACGTGCTGTCGCACGCCTACGGCGCCGCGTTCGACAACCCCGGGCTGACGGTGGCGGCCTGCATCGGCGACGGCGAGGCCGAGACCGGCCCGCTGGCCACGGCCTGGCACAGCAACAAGTTCCTCAACCCGGCGACCGACGGCGCGGTGCTGCCGATCCTGCACCTCAACGGCTACAAGATCGCCAACCCGACGGTGCTGGCCCGCATCCCGCGGCGCGAGCTCGAGTCGCTGATGATGGGGTACGGCCACGCGCCGTACTGGTTCGAGGCGGGCTTCGACGACGAGGACCACCTGTCGATCCACCGCCGCTTCGCCGTCCTGCTGGACGAGGTGCTGGAGCGGATCGCCACGATCCAGGCCGGCGCGCGCGCCGGCGACCTGCGGCGGCCGGACTGGCCGATGATCGTGTTCAAGACGCCGAAGGGCTGGACCGGCCCGCGCGAGGTCGACGGCCACCTCGTCGAGAACACCTACCGGGCGCACCAGGTGCCGATGAGCGCCGTCCGCGGCAACGAGGAGTACACCCGGCTGCTGGAGCAGTGGATGCGCTCGTACCGGCCCGAGGAGCTGTTCGACGAGGACGGCCGGCTCCGCGCCGACCTGCGCGAGCTGTCGCCGTCCGGGCCGCGGCGCATGAGCGCGAACCCGCACGCCAACGGCGGCGTGCTGACGCGCGACCTGCGGCTGCCCGACTTCCGCGACCACGGCGTCGACGTGCCGGTGCCGGGCGGTGCCGTCGCCGAGCCGACCCGGGTGCTGGGCGAGTGGCTGGCCGGCGTCGTCCGGGAGAATCCCTCGAACTTCCTCATCATGGGGCCGGACGAGACGGCGTCGAACCGGCTCTCGGCGGCGGTCGACGTGGCCGGTAAGCGCTGGCTGGGCGAGACGCTGCCGACGGACGACTCGCTGTCGCCCGACGGCCGAGTGCTGGAGATGCTGTCCGAGCACCAGTGCCAGGGCTGGCTCGAGGGCTACCTGCTGACCGGCCGGCACGGGCTGTTCAACTGCTACGAGGCGTTCATCCACATCATCGACGCGATGTTCAACCAGCACGCGAAGTGGCTGAAGGTGACCCGCGAGATCCCGTGGCGGGCACCCATCCCCTCGTTGAACTACCTGCTGTCGTCGCACGTGTGGCGGCAGGACCACAACGGCTTCTCGCACCAGGACCCCGGCTTCATCGACCACGTGGTGAACAAGAAGGCCGACGTCATCCGGGTGTACCTGCCGCCGGACGCGAACACGCTGCTGTCGACGTACGACCACTGCCTGCGCAGCCGCGACTACGTCAACGTCGTCGTCGCCGGCAAGCAGCCCGGCCCGCAGTGGCTGACCATGGACGAAGCGGTCGCCCACTGCACGCGCGGCATCGGCATCTGGGAGTGGGCCAGTACCGACGGCGGCGAGGGCGAGCCCGACGTCGTCCTGGCCTGCGCCGGCGACGTCCCCACCATCGAGACGCTGGCCGCCGTCGACCTCATGCGCCGGCACCTGCCGCAGCTGCGGGTGCGGGTCATCAACGTCGTCGACCTCATGCGGCTGCAGGACGAGCGCGAGCACCCGCACGGCCTCAGCGACCGCGAGTTCGACGCGCTGTTCACCACCGACAAGCAGGTCGTGTTCGCGTATCACGGCTACCCGTGGCTGATCCACCGGCTGACCTACCGGCGCACCAACCACGACAACATCCACGTCCGCGGCTACAAGGAGGAGGGCACCACCACCACGCCGTTCGACATGGTGATGCTCAACGACCTCGACCGCTACCACCTGGTCATGGACGTCATCGACCGCGTACCGGGGCTGGCCGCCGAGCACGCGGTGCTCCGCCAGCAGATGGTCGACGCCCGGCTGCGGGCCCGGCAGTACACCCGCGAGCACGGCACCGACATCCCGGAGGTGGCCGAGTGGGCCTGGCCCGACGCGCGCGCCCGCGGGCTGCCGGCGCGCACGGGCGAGGACACCGCCGCAGACTTCGAGGCGGCCCCCGGTCCGGTGCAGGGCAAACGCACGGACGGCTGACGGCGCGACGCAGCCAGTCTGTCGGTGGGCCGGGGCAGAATGCCGCCATGGCGATGACCGTCCGGGCGCTCAACCGCGCCACGCTGGCCCGGCAGCTGCTGCTGGAACGCGCGTCGCTCGACGTCGTCGACGCCGCCGGGCGGCTGGTCGCGTTGCAGGCGCAGCACCCGGCGTCGCCGTACGTGGCGCTCTGGAACCGTCTCGACGGCTTCGACCCCGCCGACCTCGACGCCGCGTTCGCCGAGCGGGCCCTGGTGAAGGCGACGCTCATGCGCGTCACGCTGCACGCCGTGCCCGCCGCCGACTATCCGTGCTGGCAGCAGGCCATGCAGCCGACGCTGCGGGCTGCCCGGCTCAACGACCCGCGGTTCCGGGTCACCGGGCTGAGCCACGCCGACGCCGAGGCCGCCATCCCCGAGCTGCTGGCGTTCCTCGCCACGCCGCGCAGCGGGCCGGAGTGCGAGGCGTGGCTCACCGAGCGGCACGGGGCGCCGATGAAGGGGCTGTGGTGGGCGTTGCGGCAGTTCGGACCGGTCCAGCACGCGCCCACCGGCCCGCCGTGGTCGTTCGGCGTCCGCCCGGCCTACGTCGCGGCCGCCGACCCGCCGGCCATCGCCGACGACGACACCGCCGCGGCCGCACTGGCCGAGCTGTTCCGCCGCTACGTCGCCGCGTTCGGCCCGGTGTCCATGCCCGACTTCGCCCAGTTCGGCATGCTGCGCCGGCCGCAGGCCCGGGCCGCCGTCGACGCCGTCGCCGATGAGCTGTCGCGGTTCGAGGGCGCGGACGGCTCGGTGTTCTACGACCTGCCCGGCGCGCCGCGGCCGGACGAGGACGTCCCGGCGCCGCCGCGGCTGCTGGCCATGTGGGACAGCGTGTTGCTCGTGCACGCCGACCGCGGCCGCGTCATCCCGCCCGAGTACCGCAAGCTGATCACCCGCAGCAACGGCGACACCCTGCCCACGCTGCTGGTCGACGGCTTCGTCGCGGGCGTGTGGCGGCCGGTCGACGACGGCGTCGAGGCCACGGCGTTCCGGCCGCTCACCGGCGCCGAGTGGGACGGGCTGGCGAAGGAGGCGGCGGCGCTGTCGGCACTGCTCGCCGAGCGCGATCCCACCGTGTACCGCCGCTACGACCGGTGGTGGGCCGGGCTGCCGGCGGCGGAGGTCCGGGTCCTCCCCCGCTGATGTGACCGGAACCACCATCCCGGCCGCCGAGTTCCTCGTACTACAAGCAGTACCCGCACTGCATGGAGGTCGACCGGATGTCTCTGCTCACCCGCCGCCGCGTGGTCATCGGCGTCGGCTCGCTGGCGGCCCTCGTGCTGCTCGTCATCGGCGGCACCTACCTCTATGTCAACGTCATCAGCGGAGACGCACCCGAGCCGCTGACGCTGGAGACGTCCCCGCCGCCCGCCACCGGTGGCGACGCCGGACTCGACGGCACGTGGACGGTGGCCGGCGGGTCCGAGGCCGGCTACCGGGTCGACGAGGTGCTCAACGGCCAGGACAACACCGTCGTCGGCCGCACCAGCGACGTCACCGGCCAGATCACGGTGGCCGGCGACGAGGCGACGGAGGGCGAGGTCACCGTCGACATGACCACGGTGACGACCGACAGCGGCAGCCGCGACGGCCAGTTCCGCGGCCCGATCATGCAGACCGACCAGTTCCCGGCGTCGACGTTCACGCTGACGTCGCCGGTACCGTTGACGGGCCTCGACTCCGGCGGCCCGATCAGCGTCACCGCGACCGGCGACCTCACCGTGCGCGACGTCACTCAGTCGATCGAGATCCAGCTGGACGTGCAGCGCTCCGGCGACGGCGTCCAGGTGGCGGGCTCCGGCGAGATCCAGTTCTCCGACTTCGACGTCAGCCCGCCCGACCTCGGCTTCGTCAAGGTCGAGGACCACGGGACAGTCGAGTTCCTGTTGACGCTCAGCCGCGGCTGACGCGACGCCGTCAGCGCGGCGGCGCCGGCGGCTCCGGCTGGTCGCCCTCGCCCGGCTCGGCCTCCGGCGGGGGCGGCGTGGTCGGGAGCGGCGTGGTGGGCTGCACCGGCGCGGTGTCCGCGGCGGGACCCGGCGGCGGTGGCGGGACCGCGCCCACCGTCGCCTCCTCGGCGGGCGGGGCCTGGTTGCGGTTGCGGGACAGGAAGAACAGCAGCCCGGCGAGGCCCAGCACCACGGCCACGACGACGATCCAGATCCACACCGGGATGCCGTCGCCGCCACCGCCGCCACCGGAGTCGGCGGACCGGGCGTTGATCTCGTTGGTCTCGCCCGCGACCGGGGTCCACGTGACGGTGGTGCCGTCGAGCTCGCCGTTGTGCTCGGTGACCTCGCCCGGGAAGGTGATGGCGACCCGCAGGTCCATCGAGTCCATCATCCCGCTCAGGTCGCCGAACGGCATCTCCTCGCCGTCGAACTCCTCCGCCATGGCCTCGGGGTCCATGTCGGTGAGGTCGAGGTTGCCGCCGACGACGATCTCGTCGCCCTCGTGGGTGATGCTGAACGTCCCGTTCTGGTCGAACTCCGACAGCGGGACGTCGTCGAAGACGTAGCGCTGGCCGACGAAGTCGTCGTCCTCGTACTCTTCGGCCCGGGTGCCCTCGGGGAGGTCGTCGATCTCGCCGCTGAGCAGGTCATCGGGGTCTTCGCCCATCGACTCGGCCATGGCGGACACATCGCGGCTCACGGCGAACACCATCTCGCCGTCGACGGTGTCGTCGGAGGACACGTCGAGCTGCATATCGATCTTGAAACACCCGGTGAGCAGCAGCGCCGAGGCCACCACCGCGAGGGCGCGCACAGGTCGCGTTCGATTCATGGCCCGCAGCCTGGCACAACCGCCCGGCTACCGTGAAGGGGTGCGCATCGTGTCCTTGCTGCCGTCCACGACGGAGATCCTGTTCGCGCTCGGCGCCGGCGACGACGTCGTGGGCGTGACGTTCGAGTGCGACTACCCGCCCGAGGCCCGGTCCAGACGCATCGTCTCGACCAGCACCCTGCCCGAGGGCATCGGCCCGGCCGAGATCGACCGGCTGGTCGCGCAGCGCATGGCCGCGGGCGAGGACCTCTACCACCTGGACGAGGGCGCGCTGGCCGGGCTCGACGCCGACCTCGTCGTCACCCAGGACCTGTGCGCGGTGTGCGCCGTCGACGTCACCGAGGTCCGCGACGCCCTGGCGCACCTGCGTTGCACCGCCGACGTGCTCACCATCGATCCGCAGGACCTCGGCGAGGTGCTCGAGTCGGTCCGGCGCATCGGCGCCGCGGCCGGCGCGCGGGCGCGGGCCGACGAGCTGGTCCGCGAGCTGGCCGGGCGGCTCGACGTCGTCCGGTCGAAGGTCGCGGACCTGCCGCCCGTGCCCGTCCTGGTCCTGGAGTGGACCGATCCGCCGTTCGCGCCGGGCCACTGGGTCCCCGACATGGTGACGGCGGCGGGCGGCCGCCCGGTGCTCGGCACGTCCGGAGCGCGCTCGTACCGCATCACGCCCGACGACGTCGCCGGCTGCCAGGCCGACGTCGTCGTGTGCGCGCCGTGCGGCTACGGCCTGGACGAGTCCGCGCGGCTGGCCGCCGAGCTGGTCGCGGCGGGCGGGCTGCCCGGCGGCCCGGTCTGGGCGGTCGACGCGAACGCCTCGTTCGCCCGCCCCGGACCCCGTCTCGTCGACGGCGTCGAGGCGCTGGCGGCGATCCTGCACCCCGGCGCCGTGGGCGAGCCGGACCCGGCGCTGGCCCGCCGCATCGCCTGACGCGGGGTCAGGCGGCGGCGCGCAGGAGGTCCAGTGCTTGGTCGGCGTGCTTCTCCATGGCCAGCTCGCTGCGGATGACGCCCAGCACGCGGGCGTCGGCGCCGATGACGAACGTCTGCCGCTTCACCGGAAGGGCGCCCAGCCGCCGCTTGACGCCGAACTGGGCGGCGACGGTGCGCTCGGGATCGCTGAGCAGCGGGAACCCGAGGTCGTTGCCGGTGTCGAAGGCCTGCTGCTTCTCGACGGTGTCGGCGCTGATGCCGACCGGCTGGGCGCCGGCGGCGGCGAACTCGGCGGCGAGGTCGCGGAAGTGGCAGGCCTCGGCCGTGCAGCCGCGGCTCATCGCGGCCGGATAGAAGAACAGCACCACGGGACCGGCGGCCAGCAGCTCGCTGAGCCGGCGCGGCGTGCCGGACTGGTCGGGGAGAACGAAGTCGTGGACGGGGTCACCGGCATCCATGCCGTCATCCTGCCACCGCGGGGCGATCAGCTCGTGAGCGCCGCCGCGATCAGCAGGACGGCCGACGCCGCGAGCACGACGATGCTCGCGACCGCCGGCGCCGCCGCCACGTCGCCGGACGTGCCGAAGCGGCGCGCCTCCCAGCGCTGCCGCACCGCCAGCAGGGCCGGCGCGGGACGCCGCCCGGCCAGGGCGACGGCGTCGCGCTCGAGCACACCGCCGGGCGTGACGTGGCGGTCGTAGAGCGCGGACATGGACGCCGGACCCGGCGCCGCGGCGGCCCGGCAGACGACGTGGCCGGCGCGCAGCCGCAGCGACCAGCCGAAGCTCGCGTCGTCGAGCGCGGACCAGCCGATGCGCACGTTCCGCAGCGGGTTGCGGACGGTGACCGCGGCGTCGTCGATGACCACGGCCGGTCGCCAGCAGACCGCCCAGAGCAGCCCGCTCGCCGCCGCCGCGAACAGCACCCCCGAACCGCCCGCGGGCCGCGCCGCCACCAGCCAGCCGAGCGCGGCGGCCCAGCCGGCGACGGCCACCGCGCGGCCGAGCGCGTGCCGGAGCACCACGGGGTTCGTCACGGGTCGATCATGGCACATGACCTGGTGCAACCGTTCTGACCGACCGATGCGTCATCCTCTATGTGCGTCGGCGATACAGGACGGTGGTACGAGTGCGGCTCTGGGCGAGTGCGGCATTCCTCCTCGTGCTGCTCACCGGCTGTGGTGGCTCGGCCGGCACCGCCGACGGCCCGTCCGGCACGAAGACCGGCGCGGTGCCCACCGCCACCCGCGTCTGCGACCTGCTCGACCCCGACGAGGTGCGCTCGATCTACGCCGGCATGCGCATCAGCCTGACGGACTATGCGGGCCCGGTCGGCGACCCGTCGTTCGACAGCTGCCAGATCACCGTCGACCACGGCACCACCACCAGCTCGCTGATCCCGTTCCAGCTGCAGGTCTCCATCGACCCCGTCACGCCCGCCGACCATCAGGAACTGCTGGACCGGTACGTCGCCGACGGCCGGGGCGCCAGCACGCCGGTCTCCGGCCTGGGCGAGGCCGCGCATTTCGTGGGCGCCGGCTACCTGCAGGTCTACGACGACGGCAAGGTACTGCGCATCCAGGGCGGCGGCGACGACAACGCCATCAGGCTGGCCCAGCTGGTGCTGCCGCGGCTGCCGGAGCTGGCGCCGGCGCCCGAGGTGGGCACCGAGCCCGCCTGCGACGTCGTCACCGCTCAGGCCGAGGCCCTGCTGGGCGCGCCGGCGGAGGAGCGGCGCGACCGTCAGACGGTCGACGAGCTGCGCTGCGAGTGGGCGGCCGGCCGCGACGTCGTGTCCGCGACGATCCGCGGCTACGGCGACGAGGTGGGCCGCATTTGGGCGGCCGAACGGCCGGGCGCCGAGACGATCGATCTCGGCGGCCTGCACGACAACGGCGTGTACCTGCCCAGCGGGGGCGTCTACTGCTGGATGGGCGTCCAGCAGGTCGGCATGTACGTCCGGCATCGTCCGCACGACACCGAGGCCGACCGCGACCGTCTGGTCGGGCTGGCCGCCGCGTTCGCCCCGAAGCTGCTCGACCTCGCGCCCCGGGTCGCCCCACCCGGGGCGGGGCATTAGCTCGAGTCAGCGGGGCAGATGCGCCTCGATGGCCGTGACGAGCTCGTCGGACTCGGGCTCGACCCGCGGGCGGAACCGGCCGAGCACGTCGCCATCGGCGGAGACGAGGAACTTCTCGAAGTTCCACTGGACGTCGCCGGCCTCGCCAGTGGCGTCGGCGACCTGGGTCAGCGCGGCGTACAGCGGCTGCTGTCCCGGCCCGTTGACGTCGGCCTTCTCGTACAGCGGGAACGTCACGCCGTAGGTGGTGGAGCAGAACTCCTGGATCTCGTCGGCGGTGCCGGGCTCCTGGCCGCCGAACTGGTTGCACGGGAAGCCGAGCACTGTGAAGCCACGCTCGGCGTAGCGCTCCTGCAGCCGCTCGAGACCCTCGTACTGCGGAGTCAGGCCGCACTTCGACGCGACGTTGACCAGCAGCAGGAGGCTCCCGCGGTGGTCGGCGAGCGAGGCATCGGCGCCGTCGATGGTGTGCAGCGGAATGTCGTACAGGCTGGTCACGCGGGCTCCTCACGCCTGGCGGTCGTCTTCCCCTCCGATGAACACCCTAGGCTCACGACATGGAGATCAGGGACGCCCGGGTCGACGACTGGCCTGCCATCTGGCCGATCCTGCAGGGCATCGTGGCGGCGGGCGAGACCTACACGCTGCCGCGCGACCTCGACCCGGAGCGGGGACGGCGGATCTGGCTGCTGGAGCCGCCCGACCGCACCGTCGTCGCCGTCGACGAGGAGGGGACAGTGCTCGGCTCGGCGAAGATGAACCGCAACCACCTGGGCCCCGCGTCGCACGTCGCCAGCGCCAGCTTCATCGTCGCGCCGGAGCACTCCGGGAAGGGCGTCGGGCGGGCGCTGGGCGAGCACGTCATCGAGTGGGCCCGCGACGCCGGGTACCGCGCGATGCAGTTCAACGCGGTGGTCGAGACCAACACCCGAGCGGTCGCACTGTGGCGCTCGCTCGGGTTCGAGGTCATCGGGACGCTACCGGAGGGCTTCCGGCATCCCGTGCACGGCTACGTCGGGCTGCACATCATGCACAAGCGGCTGTGATCTACCAGTAGTGCCGGCGCCCGGCCAGCGGACGGCCGGCGGCTCCCGCGACGTACAGCACCGCGCCGACGATCAGCAGGATGACGCCGATGGTCGTCAGGATGCCCACGCCGGCGAGCAGGCCGAGCAGCAGCAGAACAACACCCAGGATGATCATCCCAGCTCCTTGGTCCTATCGGACATTCACGACACATCGCCACTTACCCGGCGGATCGCCGTCCAATCGGGGCCAGGCCGCTACGGGGTCGCCTCCAGGTCACGTCGGCGCAGGTCGCTGAGCCAAGCATCGACCCGGCCGGTGTCGGGGCCGGGCGACAGGTGCGACGCGGCGGCGGCTTCGTCCAGCTGCTGCTGCAACTCGACGCGGTAGGCGTCGGCCTGGTCCCACGGCAGTGCGCCGGAGCGGACGGCGGCCAGCCGGTCGAGGTGCTCGTCGGACGGGACGCCGACGTCGCCGGTGCGCAGCAGCGCCTGCCCGTCGACCAGCAGCCGCAGCAGGTCGGCCGCGGCGGCCGCCTGCTCGGCGTCCGGATCGTCGTCGCCGGCCAGCCGGGTGAAGCCGGCCAGCACGTGGTCGGCGTAGGCGGCGGAGATGGTCTGCGACAGGAACGCCGGCCGCAGGTCGAGCAGCTCGCGGCCGAGGTCGCTGACCCACACCCGCCGCGGCGACCACAGCAGCTCCAGGCACACCGGGTCGGCGTCGAGGGCCAGCCGGCAGAACTGCTCGACCTCCCACGACAGCCACGACGCCCCCGGCCCGACGACCTGCTCGGGCGGCTTGCGCAGCGACCAGAACGCGGCCGTGGGCGCCTGGTAGACGGCGCGCACCGTCAGCTCGGCGCCGGGATCGGCGGGCACGTGACCGACGGCGGCCGCGTACAGCGTGCGCGCGACGACGAGGTCGTCGGACCCGCCGGAGCGGACCGGCTCGGGCAGCTCGGACGGCGGATCGGTGAGCGTGCCGAGCTGCTCGGGCGTGGCCTCGACCAGCCGGCCGTCGGCCAGCGCGACGGTGTACGTGCCGCCGGCCTCACGGACGACGCGTCCGGCGAGGCCACGACCGATACCCGGCACGGCGGCGTCGGCCGCGGTGCCGTGCACGACGACCTGCGTGCCGACCGGGACTCGCGCAGGGGCGCTCAGGCGAGACATGCCGCCCATTCTCGCCCGCGACGCGGCCGCCCGTCCGGCGATCCATCGGGTTTCAACCGTTTGGACCGGATCATTTTTGATCAGCAGGTACTCCCATGGCCGGTAGGTTGGCGGTATGAGCGAGCAGCAGTGGAGCGCGGTCGACCGGTACATCGGCGAGCATCTGCTCGGCGCCGACCCCGTCCTCGACGACGCGCTGCGCGACAGCGACGCCGCCGGCCTGCCGGCCATCAACGTCGCACCCAACCAGGGCAAGTTCCTGCACCTGCTGACGCTGATCGCGGGGGCGCGGCGGGTGCTCGAGATCGGCACGCTCGGCGGCTACAGCACCATCTGGCTGGCCCGGGCGCTGCCCGCCGACGGCCGACTGGTCACGCTCGAGGCCGACCCCGCCCACGCCGAGGTGGCGACGGCGAACCTGCGCCGCGCCGGGCTGCTCGACCGTGTCGACGTGAAGGTCGGCCCGGCGCTCGACACCCTCCCGCACCTGGAGGGGCCGTTCGATCTCGTCTTCATCGACGCCGACAAGCCGTCCAACCGCGACTACGTCGGCTGGGCGCTGCGGCTGGCCCGACGCGGCACCGTCATCGTCGTCGACAACGTCGTGCGCGGCGGGCGGGTCATCGACGCCACCACCGGCGACGCCGCGGTCGACGGCACGCGGCGGCTGTTCGAGTACGTCGCCACCGAGCCGCGGCTCTCCGCGACCGCCGTCCAGACCATCGGCGGCAAGGGCTACGACGGCTTCCTGCTCGCCGTCGTGACCGCCGACGTCTGACGCTCACGCCGAGCGGAGGAACCGCTCACCCAGGTCGCGCAGGTAGCCGCGCAGCTCGGCCGGCTCGATGACGTCGAACTCGGCGTCGATGGCGCCGAGCATGAAGGCCGGCCAGTCCAGCGTGTCGACGTTCATGGTGAACCGGCAGGACGCCGGGCCGGTCGGCTCGACCGACCCCCAGTTCGCTACCTGCCGCTCGACCTCGCCCGCCGGCGCCCGGGCGTCGACGACGACGCGGTAGCGGGTCGGCACCGCGGCCAGCCGCTCGTGTACGAACGTCGCGGCGTCGGCGGCCGGCAGCTCGCGCGGCCGGAACCGGGCGCCGGTCGCGACCGGCTCGGTCAGGCGGTCGACCCGGAACGTGCGCCAGTCGTGCCGCTCGACGTCCCAGGCGACGAGGTACCAGCGGCGCCCGCGCGACACCAGCCGGTATGGCTCGACCAGCCGGCCGGTCCCGGCGCCGTCGCGTGACGTGTACCGGAACCGCAGCCGCTCGTCGTCGCGGCAGGCCTGCGCGATGACAGTGAGCGCGTCGGAGTCGACCCGCGGCCCGCCTACGGAGAACGACGGAACGGTGTACGTGTGCAGTGCGTCGACCCGCCGGCGCAGCCGCGGCGGCAGCACCTGCACCACCTTGGCCAGCGCCCGCACCGACGTCTCCTCGATGCCGCCGACACCACCGCCCGCGGCCGTGCGCAGGCTGACCGCGATGGCCACCGCCTCCTCGTCGTCCAGCAGCAGCGGCGGCAGCGCGGCGCCGGCCTGCAGCTGATAACCACCGGCCACGCCGCGCGCCGCGTCGACCGGGTAGCCCAGCTCGCGCAGCCGGTCGACGTCGCGGCGCAGCGTGCGCGGGCTGACGCCGAGCTTGCCGGCCAACTCCTCCCCCGGCCAGTAGCGATGCGTCTGCAGCAGCGACAGCAGCCGCAGCATCCGGGCACTCGTGTTCGCCATGTCTTCAGCGTCCTCGCAATTGAGGTCAGAAAGTGGCCGGAATGGATTCTAGCGTGGTTCCCATGACCGACACCATGATCCAGACCACGGGCCTGACCAGGCACTTCACGGTCAAGAAGGACGTCGTCGAGGCCGTGCGCGGGCTCGACCTGCACGTCGCGGAGGGCGAGCTGGTCGCCCTGCTCGGACCGAACGGCGCCGGCAAGTCGACGACGCTGCGCATGCTCACGACGCTGATCCCGCCGACCTCCGGCACCGCGACGGTGGCCGGCTACGACGTCGTCGAGCGGCAGCGCGAGGTGCGCCGGGTCATCGGCTACATCGGCCAGGGCAACGGCGCCGCGCACGCCCAGCGCGGCCGCGACGAGCTGGTCAGCCAGGGCCGGGCGTACGGCATGAGCGTGCACGACGCGAAGGCGCGGGCGGACGAGCTGGTCGCGTCGCTGGACCTCGCCGCCGTCGCGGACCGGCCGGTGTCGTCGCTGTCCGGCGGGCAGAAGCGCCGGCTCGACATCGCGATGGGCCTCATCCACGCGCCCCGGCTGCTGTTCCTGGACGAGCCGTCCACCGGACTGGACCCGCAGAACCGGGCCAACCTGCAGGAGCACATCCTGAAACTGCGCGCCGAGCACGGCACGACGATCGTGCTGACGACGCACTACCTCGACGAGGCCGACGCGATGGCCGAGCGGGTCATCGTCATCGACCACGGCACCGTCATCGCCGACGACACCCCGGCCCGGCTCAAGGCCGAGCACGCGGGCGACCTCATCACGCTCGGCTTCGGCTCCGGCGGCGACGCGGGACGAGCGGCCGCGCGGCTGTCGTCGCTGTCCGGCGCGACCGTCTCGGCCGGTGGCGCGACGGTCGAGGTGCGGGTCGCCGGCGGGCCGCGGCTGGTCCCGGGGATCCTCCGCGACCTCGACGCCGCCGGCATCGCCGTCGAGTCCACCGCCGTCAACCGGCCCACCCTCGACGACGTCTTCCTCAACCTCACCGGGCGCAGCCTGCGCGAGGGCGTCGTCACCACGTCGACCGAGGAGGTCGCGGCATGAGCGGCACCACCATGATCACCGACACCGTCACCGTCTTCAGCCGCGAGCTGCGGCCGGTCCTGCGCGACCCGTTCTCCGTCGTGTTCAGCATGATCCAGCCGCTGGTGTTCCTCGGGCTGTTCGCGCCGCTGCTGCCCGAGGTCGAGGGCGGCTCCGCGCTGCAGTGGTTCGTGCCCGGCATCGTGGTGATGTCGTGCCTGTTCAGCACGTCGTTCACCGGGTCGAACCTGCTGTTCGAGATCCAGACCGGCGCGCACGAGCGCATGCTGGTGACGCCGCTGCGGCGGCCGGCGCTGATCGTCGGGCGGGCGTTGAAGGAGATCGTCCCGATGATCGTGCAGACGCTGATCATCGTGCTGGTCTGCGTGCCGTTCGGCTTCGACCTGCACGTCCTGGGCGTCCTGACCGGCGTGGCCATCCTCGCCGTCATGGCGGTCGGGCTGGGTGCGCTGTCGTACACCCTGGCGCTGGCGTCGAAGAACACCGAGTGGCTGTTCTGGACCGTGCAGCAGACGGTGCTGTTCCCGCTGTTGCTGCTGGCCGGCATCCTGCTCCCGGTCGACGACGGACCCGGCTGGCTGCGGGCGCTGTCCAGCGCGAACCCGCTGACCTACGTCGTCGACGCGGAACGGGCCCTGTTCAACGGCGAGTTCCCGGCGTCGACCGTCCTCGCGGCCGTCGTCGCCTCGGTCGTGGTCGCGGCCCTCGGCCTGGCGGTGGGCACCCGGGCGATGCGCCGCTCGTCCTGACCGTCCGACGAGGTCAACTCCCGGTCAGGTGCGGGGCGGGGAACACCCCGCCGGGGTCGCGGTCCCGCTTGATCGCGGCCAGCCGGTCCAAGGTCGGCGCCCGGAACGCCTCGGGCGCCAGCCCGGCCGCGGCCGGGCCGCCGGTGAAGTTGAGGAACCGCAGGCCGGTGCCCCGGGGCGCCAACGCGGCCAGCACGGCGGCACCGGCGGCCGGACCCACGCCGACGGCGGCCACGCTGAACGCGGCGTCGTCGTGGTCGAGGGCGCGCGGGTGCCGCGGCGGACGAGCCAGTGCACCGCCCAGTTGCCGGACGTCGACCATGATCAGGCCGTCGGCGGACGCGTCCGGCCCGGCCGCCGCCAGCAGGGCGTCGGCCGCGGCCGCGTCGAACGAGCCGAGCATGAGCGAGCGCTCGTCGTAGCCGATCGGCTCGGTCGGGTCGTTGTAGACGGCGGCGATGCCGGCCGGCGGCAGCGCCGCGACGGTGTCGAGGATCCGGGGTCCGGCGCCGCGCAGCGGCCGCACCAGCTCCTCGCCCTCGTCGGCGGGGCCGGCGTAGGCGACGCGCACGTGCACCGTGAGCCGGCCGCGCAACGGCTCGGGCACGCCGGGCATGTCGGGCAGCCGCACCAGCCCGACCGACGAGTTCAGCTCGTCAGGCAGCCGCGTGACCCAGTCGCGCCACGCGTGCACCACGTCGGCGGCCCGATCGGCGCCGAAGACCAGCGCGCCGCCATACAGCCGCGGCAGCGCCACCAGCTCGATCTCCAGCGCCGTCACGACGCCGAAGCCGCCCTTGCCACCGCGCAACGCCCAGAACAGATCGGCGTTCTCGTCCGGACCGACGGCGACCAGCGCGCCGTCCGCGGTGACCACCTCCAGCCGCCGGATCCGGTCCGCGGCCCAGCCGAACGTCCGGCCGAGCACCGGCAGCCCGCCGCCGAGCGTGTAGGAGACGGCACCGACCAGCGGCGACGACCCGTTCAACGGCGCCAGCCCGGCGTCCGCGGCCGGCTCGATGACCTGGTGCCACCGCACGCCGGCGTCGATCCGCGCCACGCGGGCGTCCCGGTCGACGTGCACGCCGTCCAGCCGCCGGGTGGAGATCAGCAGCCCGCCGTCCAGCGGGACGACGGCGCCGTGACCGGTGGCCTGCGCGACCACCGGAAGGCCGCGCTCGGCGGCGAAGCGCACCGCCGCGGCGACGTCGTCCGCCGAGGTCGCGCCCACCACCACGTCGGGACGGTGGTCGACCGTGAGGTTGAAGCCGGACCGCTCGTCGTCGTACCGGTCCTGGCCCGGCAGCAGCACGGGCCCGTCGATGCGGCGGGCGAGGTCGGCGACCGCCGGCCGCGGTGTCGTGTTCATGTCCCGATCCCACCCGAGCCCGGCCGCACGGACCAGGCCGAGGGGACACGTACAGTGATCACTGACCGTGATGAATCTGGGGAGGTCCGTGGAGCTGCGGCAGCTCGCGTACTTCGTCGCCATCGCCGACGAAGGCGGGTTCGCGCGCGCCGCCGAGGCCCTGCACATCGGCCAGCCCGCCGTCAGCCAGCAGCTGCGCCGCCTGGAGCGAGAGCTCGGCGTCGTGCTGTTCGAGCGGACCACCCGGCGGGTCCGGCTGACCGCCGAGGGCGCCCGCCTGCTGCCGGAGGCGCGGGCCGTGCTCGCCGCGGCGGAGCGCACCCGGCGACTGGCCGCCGAGCTCGCCGGCGCCGGCTCGCTGCGGCTCGGCACCAGCCCCGCGCCCGGCCGCCGGCTGCCCGGCCTGCTCGCCGCGATCGCCGCCCGCGCGCCGGACCTGCGCGTCCAGCTGAGCACGGTGAAGCTGGCCGACCGGCTGGCGTCCGTGCGCTCCGGCGTGCTCGACGCCGCCTTGGTCCGCGATGTCGCCCACGCACCGGATCTGGAGCTGCTCGCGCTCTGGACCGACCCCGTCGTGGTCGCCCTGCCCGACGGGCACCCACTCGCCGCGAACGAGACGGTGCGGCTCGACGACCTCGGCGACCTGCCGGTCCGGCTGGCCGATCCGCGCGCCAACCCGCCGTTTCACCGGCTGGTGACCGGGGCGTTCGAGGCGGCCGGCATCGACCCGCCGGCCGGTCCGCCGTTCACGTCCCTGCGCGAGACCATCGCCGACCTCGCCCACGCCGCACCGTCGTGGACGCTGTTCTACGAGGTCGGCCCGGCACCGCCGATGCCGGGCGTCGCCTATCGCCGGCTCGCCGCACCGGTCTCGACGACCTACCTCGCCGTGCCGGCCGGCCCGCCGTCGCCGGCGATCCGGCAGCTGCTGGCCGCCACCCGCGACCTCGAGCGCGAGAGTGCGGTAGGACTGACGGCATGGGTGAGCTGAGCGTCGAGCTGCTCGGGCCGGCCGCGGCTGGCGACGCCGGGCTGGTCGAGGCGCTCGCCGCGCTGGTCAACGAGGTCTACGCCGACTCCGAGACCGGGCTGTGGCTCGACGGCGCCAGCCGGACGTCCGCGGCCGAGATCGCGGGGTTCGTGCGGGCCGGCGAGATCGCCGTCGCCCGCGACGAGGGCCGCACCGTCGGGTGCGTCCGGATCCAGCGCTGGGACGACGCCACGGGCGAGTTCGGCCTGCTCGCCGCCGATCCGGACCACCGCGGCAGCGGCGTCGGGCGGGCGCTGGTGCGCTTCGCCGAGGACCGCAGCCGCGACGAAGGCCGCACGACGATGCGGCTGGAGCTGCTGGTGCCGCGCACCTGGACGCACCCGGCGAAGGCGTTCCTCGCCCAGTGGTACGAGCACATCGGCTACCGGGTGGTCCGCCGCGGCACCATCGACGAGGACTATCCGCACCTGGCGCCGCTGCTGGCCACGCCGTGCGACTTCCTCGTCTGGCACAAGCCTCTCTAGCCGGTCTTCTGGAACACCAGGCAGTAGTCGCCGGTGAGCCACTCGGGCTGCTCGTCCCAGCACAGGAACGTCTCCTGCCGGAAGGTCAGGTGCCGGCCGACGATGGCGCCGACGTCCCAGGCGAGGGTGGTGGCGACGCCGTCGTCGATCATGTTGCCGACGTTGAGGACCAGGTGGCCCCACGGCCGCAGCAGCCCGGCGACCTGGCCGAAGATGCGGTCCAGCTCGCCGAGGTAGGTCTGGTAGTCGCCGTCGAGGGTCTCGTAGGCGTTGAGCGGGTTCTCCGGGTGGTTCTTCAGCGTCATGTACGGCGGCGACGTCAGGCACAGGTCGACCGGACGGGCGACCAGCGTCGCGACCTCGCGGGCGTCGCCGTCGATGACCTCGCCGGCGCCGTCGAGCCGGCGGCGGATCATCTCCGCCCGCTCCGGCAGCAGCTCGATGCCCAGGCCGGACCGGCCCATCCGCTCCGCGACGACCAGCGTGGTGCCGAACCCGGCGAACGGGTCGAGCACCAGCTGACCGGGCAGGGAGTACTCGGCGATGACCGTCTCGGCCAGGTTCTCGGTGAAGTGGACGTTCTCGTCGGCCTCCGCGTAACGCTCGCTGACGAGGTCGTCCATCCACTGTTGCAGCCAGGGCCTCATACGGACATCTTGCCGACCCGGGCGGCGCGGCGTCGCCGCGACCCGGCACGTACGCTGCACGCTGTGAGCGCGGAACGGACGAACTGGGCGGGCAACCTCACCTACGGCGCGACCCGCGTCCACACCCCGTCGTCGGTCGAAGAACTGCAGGACGTCGTCGCGCGCACCACGCGCATCCGGGCCCTGGGCAGCCGGCACTCGTTCAGCGACGTCGCCGACACCACCGGTGAGCTGGTGTCCGTCGCCGGGCTGCCGCCACGGGTCGACGTCGACACGGCGGCCCGGACGGTGACGGTCGCGGCCGGGCTGCGCTACGGCGACCTCGCCGAGCAGCTGCACCGTCAGGGCTGGGCGCTGCACAACCTCGGTTCGCTGCCACACCTCTCGGTGGCCGGCGCGGTCGCGACGGCCACGCACGGCTCCGGTGACGGCAACGGCAACCTCGCGACGGCGGTCGCGGCGCTGCACCTGGTGCGGGCCGACGGCGAGCTGGTGACGCTGCGCCGGGGCGAGCCGGACTTCGACGGCGCCGTGGTGGCGCTCGGCGCGCTCGGGGTCGTGGTGGCGGTGACGCTGGACGTCGTGCCCGCGTTCGACGTCCGGCAGGTGGTCTACGACGACCTCGCGCTGGACACCGTCGGCGAGCGGTTCGACGACATCTTCGCCGCCGCGTACAGCGTCAGCGTCTTCACCGACTGGGCCGGGACGACGCGCGGCTGGGTCAAGCACCGCGTCGGCGACGGCGACTGGACGCCGGACCCGGCGTGGATGGGCGCCCGCCCGGCCGACGGCCCGCGCAACCCGGTCCCCGGCATGCCCGCCGTCAACTGCACCGAGCAGCTCGGCGTGCCCGGCCCGTGGTACGACCGGCTGCCGCACTTCCGGCTCGAGTTCACCCCGAGCAGCGGCGAAGAGTTGCAGTCGGAGTTCCTGGTCCCGCGCGCCCACGGCGTCGCGGCGTTCAGCGCCGTCGCGGCGCTGGCCGGGCACATCGCACCGGTGCTGCAGATCTGCGAGCTGCGCACCGTCGCCGCCGACGACCTGTGGCTCAGCCCGTCCTACGGCCGCGACGTCGTGGGCATCCACTTCACCTGGCGCAAGGACCCCGAGGGCGTCGCGCCGGTGCTCGCGCGGATCGAGCGTGCGCTGTCGCCGTACGAGCCGCGGCCGCACTGGGGCAAGCTGTTCACCGTCGCGCCCGGGCAGGTGCGCGAGCGGTATCCGCGGCTGGCCGACTTCCGCCGGCTGCGCGGCGAGTACGACCCCGACGGCCGCTTCGGCAACGCCTTCACCGCCCGTTACCTGGGTTGACGTCGCCGGTCACGGAACCGGCGGCGCACCATCGCCGTCGAATCGGTCATGAGACGGTGGTTTGCCGGCCTTGTCACCTTGGGCATGCTCGCCGGTTGCTCGATCGGTGCTGACGACGAAGACGGTGCGATCGCCGTCATGGGGCTGACGCCGTTCGACGCGTGCGAAGACGTCCTGGACCACCTGAAGACGGAAGCGGGCGAACGGGTCGGCCCGTGGGGGCTGGGCGGCCTGACCGAGGCCTACGCGGCCGACGGCGGCGCCGAGGACACCGCGGCCCTCGCCGTGCCGGAGGCCGCCGGCCGCGACGACAGCGGCGGCGCCCAGTCGCACTCCACCACGAACGTGCAGGAGGCCGGCGTCGACGAACCCGACGTCGCCAAGACCGACGGGCGGCTCCTGGTCACCACGACCGGCGGCGACCTGCGCATCGTCGACGTCACCGACGACGCCCCGCGGCAGGTCGGGCGGCTGGCGCTCACCGATCCGGCCGCGAAACCGGCGCCCGGCCGGATGATCGCCCCGGAGATCGCGCCCGAGTACGTCGACGCCTCGGTGTTCCTGGCCGGTGACCGCGTCGTCGCCCTCGTGCGGCAGAGCCCGATGATCGCCTACGACGCGATGACCAGCTACTACCCCGGCCCGGTGACGTCCACGACCGCGGTCCTGCTGATCGACATCTCCGATCCCGCCGAGCCGGTGGTCGAGTCGCGGCTGCAGGTCGACGGCGACTACCTCGACGCCCGCATGGTCGACGGCACCGTCCGGCTGGTCGTCAGCTCCTCCCCCACCATCGAGTTCCCGATGACGGAGGAGGACGCGAACCTGCCGGAGGACGAGCTGACCGAGCGAAACCGCGCGATCGTCGAGGAGTCCACCATTGCCGACTGGCTGCCGTCGTACACGTTCACCAGCGGCGGCGGCGAGCCGGAGACCGGCCAACTGGTGAGCTGCGAGCAGGTGAGCCGCCCCGACGAGTTCGCCGGATTCTCCCTGCTCAGCGTCCTGACCTTCGACCCGGACGACGGCCTCGGCACCGACGGCTCCGTGGGCGTGCTGACCGACGGCGACACCGTCTACGCCAGCCAGGACCGCCTGTACGTCGCGACGACGCGGTGGGGCGACCGGTTCGCGCCGGCCGACGACGCGATCCGCACCTTGCCCGGGCCCGGCGACATCACCACCGGCATCCACGCGTTCGACATCACCGGCAACGTCCCCGCGCGATACCTGGCCTCCGGTGAGGTCGAGGGGCGCATCCTCGGCCGGTACGCGATGTCCGAGCACGAGGGCGTGCTGCGGGTCGCCACGACCATCGACTCGTGGACCGGAGAGACCGACACCAGCGAGAGCGTGCTCTACACACTCGAGGAGGGCGACGGCGAGCTGGTCCAGCTCGGGCAGGTCGGCGGGCTGGGCAAGGGCGAGCAGATCTACGCCGTCCGGTACTTCGGCGACACCGGGTACGTGGTCACGTTCCGGCAGGTCGACCCGCTCTACGTGCTCGACCTGTCCGACCCGGCGGCACCCGCCGTCACCGGCGAGCTGAAGATCACCGGATACTCCGCCTACCTGCACGACGCCGGCGACGACCGGCTCCTCGGCGTCGGCCAGGAGGCGACGGAGGACGGCATGGCGGTCGGCGCGCAGATCTCGCTGTTCGACGTCGCCGACGCCGCGGCGCCGGCCAAGCTCGACGGCCACGTCGTCCCGAACGCGTGGTCGCAGACCGAGTGGGACCCACAGGCGTTCCTGTTCTGGGAGGACACCGGGCAGGTCGTCGTGCCGATCGAGACGCAGACGGGACCCAGCGCCCTGGTCGTGCGGCTGGACGGCGACGCCGTCACCGAGCAGGGGCAGATCACCCGCACGGAGTCGCCGCGCGACGGCTGGGCATCGCTGCGCCGCACGATCGTCGTCGGCGACACCCTCTACACCGTGTGGCACGACGGCGTGCAGGCCAACGGGCTGGCCGACCTGGAGCCGCGCGGCTGGGCCGGGTTCGCTCAGCCGTAGGGGGTGGCGCTCGCCTCGGCCTCGGCCGCGCAGGCCTCGTCGAGGGTGGCGAGGTACTCGTCCAGCGGGTCCAGCCCGACCTCCGCCCGCCGCTCGTCGACCGTCTCCGGGTCGGCGAGCGGCGCCGGTTCCGGTACGCCGTCGACGCAGCCGATCTGCGTGCCGTAGACCTGCTCGCCGCCGGTGTTGAGTGCGACGCGGTCCTCCAGGTAGGCCAGCTCACCGAGGTCGGCGAGACCGGCCTCGGTGGCCGGTCGCATCAGCTCCAGCGCTCGCTGCTGGAACTCGGGGTCGAGGTCGGAGTGCTGGGCGATCACCCAGGCCGCGCTGGCGCCGTCGGCGCCGACCAGGTCCGACCCGGGCCAGCCGTGCTCGTCGACGATCTCGGCCAGCCGGTCGGTGCGTTCCTGGTCGTTCCACTCGCCGGTGTACTCGGGCGAGCGCTCGGCCTGATCCTGCTCCATCATCTCCAGCAGCTCGGCCTGCAGCTCCTGGTCCAGCTCCCGCTCGGTCAGGGACGGCGTGGGCGTCGGGCCCGCCTCGCCGTCGTCGTCCGCACACCCCGTCACCAGCAGGACGAGGGCCAGCAGCGCCGTCCGGATCATCCGCACAGTATGGCGACGCCGGCCGCCGCGGGGAATGGTTCGGGCGGCTTTGCCATGAGCACCTACGCGCATCGGTGCGTAGGGGTGCTCATGGCAAGGGTCAGCGGTCGGTGTTCGCGCCGCAGAGTACGATGCACGGCAGCTCACCCGGGACGCGACCGGCCAGCCAGGCGGCGAACGGCACCGCGGCGGCCGGCTCGACCAGCAGCCGGAACTCGTCCCACAGCCGTTCCCGGGCGGCCAGCAGTTCGTCGTCGGTGACCAGCACGGACGCGACCGGCGCGGCGGTGAGGACGGCGAAGGGCAGCTCGCCCACCCGGGTCGCGCCCAGCGCCGACGACGCGACGGAGTCGACCTCCGCGTCGACCGGCTCGCCCGCGGCCAGCGCCTGGTGCAGGGCGCAGCAGTGCTCCGGCTCGACGGCGACGGTGACGCGGCCGCCCGCGGCCAGCGCCGTGCCGGCCGCCAGCCCGCCCCCGCCCACCGCGACGGCGATGGCGTCGGCGTCCGGCGCCTCGGCCACCACCTCGGCGGCGACCGTCCCCTGGCCGGCGACGACGTCGGGGTGGTCGTAGGCGGGGAGGTACCGCGCGCCCGGCGCGGCCGCCGCCTCCGTGGCCGCCGCGGCCGCCGCGGCGTAGGTGCCGCCGTGCCGGACGAGCCGGGCGCCGGCCTCCTCGATGCGGCGCGCCTTCGTCTCGGGCACCGTCTCTGGCACGTACACCGTCGCGGGAAGCCCGAGCAGCCCGGCCGCCGTCGCGACGCCGAGCCCGTGGTTGCCGCCCGACGCCGTGACGACGTGCTCCGGCCGGTCGCCGCCGAGCAGCGCCGTCAGCGCGCCGCGCAGCTTGAACGAGCCGCTGCGCTGCAGGTGCTCGAGTTTCAGCAGCACCGGCCGGCCGTCGACCTCGGCGCGCAGCAGCGGCGTGTGGCGGATGTACGGGGCGATGGTCGCCGCGGCGGTGGCCACCGCGGCCGGCCCGGGCAGGTTCGTCGACGTCGTCACCGTCCCACCTTGTGCCCTACCGGCCGCGGACGCCAAACAGCAGGCCGTCCGTTCAGGTGAGCGCGGCCTTGAGCGCCTGGAGATGAGCGCGGCTGCGTGCCTGCGCTCCACCGGCGTCGCGGCCGGCGATGGCCTCCACCAGGTCGGCGTGGGCGTCCTGATCGGCGTCGTCGCCGTGGTCGCCGCGGAGCCGGAGCATGTCGATCATGGCCTGGCGCAGCCGCGGCGTGAAGCCGTCGAAGAGCTCGGTGAGAATCGGGTTGTGCGCGGCGACGACGATCGCGCGATGGAACGCGGTGTCGGCGTCGACGAGCTCCACCGTCTCGCCGCGCTGCTGGTCGCGATGGTCGAAGGCACGGCGGATGGTCCGCAGGTCCGTCGGCGTGCGCCGTTCGGCGGCCAGCGCCGCGGCCTCGGTCTCGACCGCGATGCGCGCCTCGATGACCGACACGATGTCCGCCCGGCGCAGCACCACGTCCCAGTCCTCGGGCACGTCGAGCGCCGTGACGAACACCCCGGCGCCCTGCCGTGAGGCCAGCACGCCCCGCCCGGCGAGCTGGCGGATCGCCTCGCGGACGGTGGACCGGCCGACGCCGAGCTGCGGCGCGAGCGTCGTCTCACCCGGCAGCTTCGCGCCGAGCGCCCACTCGCCCGACCTGATGCGCTCGAGCAGCAGCTCGGCGGCCTGGTCGGCGAGCGGCGACCGTCTCACTTGTGCCATGCGCTCCATCACCCATCTACTTGTCTGAGGAGTTGTGTTAGATTCTACCCGTGTTCCTCCGCAAGGTCCTCCTTCTTCGCCGCCACGGCGGGGGCTAGCCAGACCGGCTCCCCCGACGTGGAGCCGATGCCTGTGCCGGTCGCCCGAAGCGAACCCGAAGGACCATCGCGATGACCGTCACGTTCCCCAGCATCTCCACCCCCGCCCGCCCGGTGCCCGATGGAGCCGCGCCCTGGAATCGGCAACGTCACTCGCAACTGCCCTCGCACCGCTACGCCGACGTGTACGCGCGGGTCGAGGTGCCGCTCGCCGACCGGGACTGGCCGGCCCGGCGGCTGACGGCCGCGCCGCTGTGGGTTCCGGTCGACCTGCGCGACGGCAACCAGGCACTGGCCGAGCCGATGGATCCCGCCCGCAAGCGCCGCTTCTTCGAGCTGATGGTGGCGATGGGCTACAAGGAGATCGAGGTCGGCTACCCGTCCGCCTCACGGACCGACTACGACTTCGTGCGCCTGATCGCCGAGACCGCCATCGCCCCCGACGACGTGACGATCGTCGTGTTCACCCCGGCGCGCCGTGACCTCATCGAGCGGACCGTCGCCTCGATCCAGGGCATCCGCAACGAGGTCGTCATCCACCTGTACACCGCCACCGCCCCGGTCTGGCGCGACGTCGTGCTCGGGCGCGGACGCGACGAGCTGACGCGGCTGATCCTCGACGGCGGCCGCGACGTGCTGGAGCTCGCGGGCGACCGGCCGAACGTGCGGTTCGAGTTCTCGCCCGAGGTGTTCAACCTCACCGAGCCCGACTACGCGCTCGAGGTCTGCGACGGCATGACCGCATTGTGGCAGGCGTGCCCGGAACGTCCGGTCATCCTGAACCTGCCCGCCACCGTCGAGGTCGCCACGCCGAACGTGTACGCCGACCAGATCGAGTACATGCACAAGAACCTCGCGCGCCGCGACAGCGTGATCCTCTCCGTCCACCCGCACAACGACCGAGGCACGGGCATCGCCTGCGCCGAGCTGGCGGTGCTGGCCGGAGCCGAGCGCGTCGAGGGCTGCCTCTTCGGCAACGGTGAGCGCACCGGGAACGTCGACATCGCCACCCTCGCGCTCAACCTGCACGCCCAGGGCGTCGACCCGATGATCGACTTCTCCGACATCGACGAGATCCGCCGCACGGTGGAGTTCTGCAACCGCATCGAGCTGCATCCTCGCCACCCGTACGCCGGCGACCTCGTGCACACGGCGTTCAGCGGGACCCACCAGGACGCGATCAGGAAGGGCCTGGCCGAGCACCGGGCGCGGGCAGCTGCCGAGTCGCGGCCCGAGCGCGACGTCGCCTGGCGGGTGCCGTACCTGCCGATCGACCCGGCCGACATCGGCCGCAGCTACGACGCCGTGATCCGGGTGAACTCCCAGTCAGGCAAGGGCGGCATCGCCTACCTGCTGGAGAGCGCCTACGGCCTCGAGCTGCCCCGGCGCCTGCAGATCGATCTCGCCGGGCGGGTGCAGCGGCACACGGACGACTCCGGCGACGAGATCACCGCCGCACAGATCTGGGCGATCTTCCAGGACAGTTATTGCGTGAGCTCCGGCGATGCGACCATCGAGCTGGCCGGCTACGAGACGTCCGAGTCCGGCGGCCGCGGCCGCACCCGGATCGTGCTCCGCGCTCGCGGCGAGGAGCACGTCAGCAGCCACGACGGCGTCGGCCCCGTCGAGGCGCTGACCGCGGCGCTGACCGCGCTCGGCGTCGGCATCGAGGTGCTCGGCCTGCATCAGAGCAGCATCGGGCCGGGCAGCGACAGCGACGCGCTCACCGTCATCGAGTACCGCCACGCCGGCGGCGTCGGCTGGGCGGCCGGGCGGGCGGCGTCGGTGCTGGCCGCGAGCCTGGCAGCGGTCGTCGCCGCGGCCGACCTGGCCGGACGGGAACCGGCGCTCACCGCCTAGACGAGGTGTGCGGCGAGCTCCTTGAGCGACGCGATGCGGTGCGGCTCGCCGTCCGGGCCGGTGCCGCGGCGGTCGAGGTGGACGGCGCGCAGTCCGGCGGCGCGAGCGGCCACCACGTCGAGGTGGTGGTCGTCGCCGACGTAGAGGATGGTGGCGGGGTCGAGACCGAGCTCGGCGCACAGGGCGGCGTAGGCGCGCGGGTCGGGTTTCGCGCTGCCCACCGCCTCGGCGGTGAGCACCGGGCCGACCCGGCCGGCCAGACCGATGACCTCGACCTTGTCGTGCTGCATGTCCTCGGGCCCGTTGGTGAGGATCGCCGTGCGCAACCCGGCCGCCGCCACCAGCTCCAGCGCCAGCTCGGCGTCGTCGAAGCGCTGCCAGCCGGTGCGGTAGGAGGTGAAGTAGTCGCGCCACAGCGCGTCGAGGCCGGGCTGGTCGAGCGGCGGGCGGCCGATCAGCTCGAGCAGCTCGCCGATGCGCCGGCGCCGCTGCTCGGCCATGCTGACGTGGCCGTCGCGCCAGGCGTTGAAGTGGCGGTCCTGCAGCTCGAACCAGGCGGCGGTCAGTTCGGGTGTCGCGGGTCCGTGGATGGACGACAACCAGGCGCCGAAGCCGCGGGCCGCGGATCCGGAGTGGTCGAAGAGCGTGTCGTCGAGATCGAACACCACCGCCGCGAGCTGAGCCACGCCTCCACCCTACGTGGGCCGGATCCAGACCCGTTCGCCGTCCTCGTAGCGGTCGGTCGGGCGCAGCCCGGCCCGCCGGGCGACCGCCATGGACGCCTGGTGCTCGGGGTGCACGTGCGCGGTGACGGTCTCGACGCCGCGCGCGTCGAGCCACTCGACCAGCGCGACGGCGGCCGCGGTGGCGTAGCCCTGACCCTGGAACGCGGCGCCGACGATCCAGGCGATCTCCGCCTGCCGGCCCTCGTCGGTGACGGTCGCCTGGACGGTGCCGACGGCGCGGGCGTCGGGCGTGCGGCGGACGATCCAGTTGTGCCACTGCTGCCGTCCGTCGGGCGAGTGCCCGACGACGAGGCGGGCGTAGCGCTCGCGCAGCCACGTCAGCGCCGGCGGCGCACCGCCGATGTAGGTGTACAGCGCGGGGTCGCTCAGCACCTCGACCATGTCGTCGGCGTCGTCGACGGTGAGCGGGACCAGCTCGCACCGGCCGGCGACGATGCGGCTCACAGCCGGCTCGCCACGACCGTCGCGGGCCGCCCGACGAACGCGCCGTAGCCGTCGGCGGCGGCCTGCAGCCCGGGCGTCGCGGCCGCGCGCAGCGGCTCGTACAGCCCGATGTCGAGGACCACCTCGCCCGCCTTCAGCGTCCGCCGCCACCGTCCGGCCACCTGGGTGCCGAGCAGCAGCACCCCGTTGGCGACGTCGAGCCGGGCGCCCGCGGTGACGTCGGCGAGGTCGAGCAGCCGCTTGCTCTCGGTGTAGCCGACGAGGTACTCGTCGTAGGCCTGCAGCAGGTGGACGGCGGTCTCGTCGACGACGGCGTCGGCAGCGCCGGCCGCGGACCAGTAGGTGACGCCGTCGACGTCGATGCTCTCGAGCGCGTCGCCCGCCGCGGCCAGGCCGGTGGCGAGGTCGGCGAGCGTGAGGCTGGACCACCACGAGAGGTCCTTCGCCGTGGCCGGGCCGTGGCTGGTGAAGAACCGCCGGACCAGCCGGGCCAGCGCGTCGTCGCGGTCGAGCGGAGCGGCGGCCGGCGCCCGCTCGTCGAGCAGCGCGTACGTGTGCTGCTTGCCGCGCAACGGGCCGCTGCACACGACCTGCTCCAGCTCGGCGAAGCCGAGGATGTAGCCGAGCCGGATACCCGTGGCGACGACGCCGTGCCGCTCGAGCACGGCCCCCACCTCGGCGCGGGTCAGGTGGTTCCCGCCCGCGAGGGCGTCGGAGATCAGCTCGGCCGTCCGCCGCAGCAGCGCGTCGTCGAGCTCGCACTGCCGGTAGTAGTACGCGTTCAGCTGGTGCACCCGCGGCGCGGTGAGCGCCAGCAGCCAGCGGATGTCGTCGGGCGTGACGAAGTGCCAGGTCGGCCGGAGGACATGGGTGCGCAGCAGCTCGCCGTCGGCGAAGGCGCGGTCGAGATCGGCGTCGGTGACGGCGTCGGTGACGGCGCCGCCGAGGCGCTGCGCCACGCCCCACTTCGCCGGGTGGTAGTCCTGCGACTGCACGGCGCCGAACCAGCCGACCACCTCGGCCGGCGTGGACGCGTCGAGCGGGCCGCCGAGGCCGACGGTGCGCAGCCGGCGGCGGACCAGCTCGGCGTCGTCCACCGCTCAGCCCTGCCGCGCGGCCCAGCCGCGGACGACCTCGTCGAGGACGCCCATCGGCAGCGGGCCGTTGCCCAGCACGACGTCGTGGAAGCCGCGCAGGTCGAAGCCATCGCCCACGGTGGCCGCGGCTTCGGCGCGGATGCGCTGGATCTCCAGCCGGCCGACCATGTACGCGAGCGCCTGGCCGGGCGCGGCGATGTAGCGATCGACCTCGGTCTCGATCTCGAGCCGGCTGGTGGCGGAGTTCGCGACCATGAAGTCGACCGCCTGCTGCCGGCTCCAGCCCTTGGCGTGCAGCCCGGTGTCGACGACCAGCCGGCAGGCCCGCATGGAGTCTTCGCTGAGCATGCCCAGGAGCGCGATGTCGTCGGAGTACAGGCCCATCTCGTCGGCCAGCCGCTCGGCGTAGAGGCCCCAGCCCTCGTCGAAGGCGGTGACGTTGGCCAGCCGGCGCAGCAGCGGGAGGTCGGTCAGTTCCTGGGCGATGGTGAGCTGGAAGTGGTGGCCGGGCACGCCCTCGTGGAACGCGACGGACTCGGCGGCGTACCGGTCGCGCTTCTCGGCCTCGTGGGTGTTGGCGAAGTAGGTGCCCGGGCGGCTGCCGTCCATGGCCGGCTGCATGTAGTAGGCGCCCGGTGCGCCCGGCGCCTCGGCCGCGGGCACCGCCTCGACGACGCAGCTCTGCGACGGCAGCCGGCCGAACCACTGCGGCGCGACCTGCTCGGCCCGCTTGATGGCCGAGCGCGCCGCGCGCAGCAGCTCGTCGCCGTCGCGCCAGCGCATGGCGGGGTCGGTGCGCAGCCGCTGCAGGATCTCGCTCAGCTCGCCGGTGCCGAAGACCCGGCCGCCGACGGCTGCGTACTCCTCGGTGAGCCCGGCCAGCACGTCGAGGCCGGTCTGGTGCAGCTCGTCGGGCGTGCGTGTGGTGGTGGTGTGGCCCTTGGCGAGCTTGGTGTAGAACTCGTCGCCGCCCGGCAGCCAGCACAGCCCGCCGTGGTCGTCGGGGCGGCCGTGCGGGACGACGTCGGTGGCGACGGCGTCGCGGTAGCGGCCGACGGCGGGGTGGACGACCTCGGCGAGCAGGCGGTCGCGCTCGGCCCGGAACGCCGCGGCGTCGGCCCCGCTGCCGGCGGCGGGCTCGGGCCGGCGGAGGGGGTCGTCGCCGGGGTTGGCCAGATAGCGGGTGAAGTGCTCGACCGTGGCCTCAGCCAGCCGCCGCACGGGCAGTCGACCGGCGGCGATGCCCGCGCGGTGCCGTTCGGCGATGGCGTCGAGCATGGCCGGCAGCCGGGCCAGCCGGGCGAGGTAGCCGTCGGCGTGCGCGGGCTCGGTGATGCCGGTCATCGGCAGGAAGGACAGCGTGGCCGGCGCGGGCGCGAAGAAGGAGTCGGTGACGGTGTACTCGACGGCGCGGACGGCGAGGCGGTCGCGCTCGGTCTCGATCTGCTGCAGGATGACCGCCCGCGTGATGCGCTCGCCGTCGTCGAGCCCGGCCGGGTCGACGGCCTCGGTGCGCGCCGCGATGTCGGCCAGCCGGGCGTCGGCCGCCGCCTCGCCGGCCTCGGTGTAGTCGGTGAGCTGGTCCTCGCGGTCGCGGAAGCCCAGCAGCGAGGCCTCGAGCGGGTTCGCGTCGAAGACGGCGTCGATGAGTTCGTCGGCGAGCTGGGCGATGGTCATGCGGCACTCCCAGGTGGTCGGCTCGTGGGGATGACGCTATCCCGGCGGGCCGACAGCGTGACAACGGATATCGCCAGCGCCGCGGCGAGCGCCGCGCTCACCGCCGCCGCCAGCACGATCCCGTCGGTGAAGGCCTCGCGCGCGGCCGCGAGCCCGGTACCGTCCTCCGCCGCCGCGACCGCCGCGCCCAGCGTGTCCGCGCCGGTGCCGGCGCCGCGGAACACCGCTGCCACCACGCTGCCCAGGACGGCGATGCCCAGCGCGCCGCCCAGCTGCGGCGCCATCGACGACAGCGCCGCGGCGGCACCGGCCCGCTCCGGCGGCGCCGCTCCGACGACCTGGTCGGTGGCCAGCGCCATCATCGGGCCGAGGCCCGCCGACACCGTCACCGAGCCGGCCACCAACAGGCCCAGCCCCGAGGTCGCGGTCAACTGGGTGAGCAGCACGAAGCCCGCCGCCGACACCGTCAGGCCCACACCGATCACCACGCCCGGACGGATCCGCCGGGCCAGCCGCGGCGCCAGCAGCGAGCCCACGATCACCCCGGCCGCCGACGGCGCCGTCCACAACCCCGCGCGCAGCGGCGACAGGTCCTGCACCAACTGGAGGTACTGCGCGAGGTAGTAGTTCGCGCCCCAGAGCACGAAGATGCCCGTCGCCAGCGTCGCGACCGCCACCGAGAACGCCGGATCGCGGAACAGCCGCACGTCGACCATCGGGTCCGCGAGCACCCGCTGCCGGGCGACGAACGCCGCGCCGACCACGATGCCGCCGGCCACCGCCGCGACCGGCGCCCAGCCCGCCCCGCCCGCCGCGATCTCCTTCAGCCCCCACACCAACGGCAGCACCGCGCCCATCGACAACCCCACGCTCGCGACGTCGATGCGCGTCGTGGTCGTCGTCTCCCCCGCGGGCAGCAGGATCGGGCCGAGCGCGAGGATCAGCACCATCACCGGCACGCCGAGCAGGAACACCGAGCCCCACCAGAACCGCTCCAGCAGCGCGCCCCCGACGAGCGGACCGATCGCGGTGCCGCCGGAGACGCTGGCGATCACGACGCCCACGGCGACGGCCCGCTGCCGCGCGTCCCGGAACATCGTCGCCGTCAACGACAGCGTCGACGGCATCAGCGTCGCCCCGGCCACGCCGAGCAGCGCCCGCGCCGCGATCAGCGTCTCGGCGGTGGGCGCCCAGGCGGCGAGCGCCGACAGCACTCCGTACGCGGCGGCGCCGATCATCAGCAGCCGCCGCCGGCCGATCCGGTCCCCGGCCGCGCCGAGCGCCAGCATCGACCCGGCCAGCAGAAACGCATACACGTCGACGATCCACAACAGCTGCGTCCCCGACGGCCGCAGATCGGCGTCGATGGCCGGCAGCGCGAGATGGGTGACGGTCAACTCCAGCGACGCCAGCACCGCGACGACGCACAGCACGGCCAGCCCGGCCCACGCCCGGCGGGAGGTTTGCGTAGTGGTCACGCACCACAGCAGACAACCTCAAGCATTGTTGAGGTCAAGTCGGCGTCCGCCGCCGCCGAGCGCCGGGAGTGGAACCGTGACGAGGAGTGGAGCGACGAGCAACGCGCGCGTTCTTGCGGCGCGCGGTTGTCGGCGCGCGGTTGTCGGTGCCCGCCCGTAGGGTGGGCCCCACCCGGGCCGGGAGGGGTCGACCTACCACCACGCGACGCGGCGGAGGCAAGAGCGAGCGGACCGGCGGCGGCCAGCGGGCCTGTCACCACAGCGAAGCCGATCGCCAGAACACCACCCACAGCCAGTGAGCGGCCAGCGGACACGGACCAGCAGCGGAGCCGGTAGCCACACCCGAAGCGGCCGGAGGGCGGCCAGCGCGCGCCGAGCCGAGCGGAGCCGGTAGCCGAAACGCCAGGCCACCAGGCAGCGGCCGACGAACCTGTCACCACAGCGGAGTCGGTAGCCAGAACACCACCCACGCCCAGTGAGCGGCCAGCGGACCCCGAGAAGAGCGAGCAGGAAAGCCCGGGCCCATCTTCCGGCCGGCCCCCTGACGCTGCTTGAACGGGGGCGCGGGCGGCCGGGTCAAGCGGTCCACCGCCGCGCGAAGCGCCAAACGAGGTCCGCTTGAGGCGGCCGCCCGCGCCCCCGACAATCGAGAGCAGCAGGGGGCAGGCCAACGCGGCAGAACAGAGCCAACGAGAGCCCGGCAACCTAGAACTCGGCCCGCAACTCCGTCGCCCGAGCGGCCACCGTGGCGAGCACCCGCCGCGTCGTCGCCAGCTCGGCGGTGTCGATGCCCGCGTACACCTGCGCCGTCACCCCGACCACGCTCGCGTACAGGTCGTCGTACTGGGCGCGGCCGTCTGCCGTCAGGCCGATCTGCTCGAAGCGGTCGTACGCCAGCAACCCGCGCTCCTCCAGCGAGCAGAGCACCGCCGTCGCCTCGATCGGGTCGATGTCGAGTGCCAGGACGAGTCCGTCGCGCAGGGACGGCTGCGACACCCGGTCGGGCGCGGTGCCCAGGGTGCGCAGCGCGACCCATTCGGCGAGCGTGACGCCCTTGGTGTCGAGGACGACGCCGAGGAGGGAGTGGATGGCCTTGGCGGCGGCGCCGATGTCGACGCCGACGAGCGGGGTGATGATCACGGGGTCCTCCCGAGGTCGGGCGGCGGTGCGTCGAGCAGCGTCGTGAGGGTGGCGACGAACTCGCGGGTCCGTTCGCTGTCGCGCCCGCCGAGCGGCTCGGCGAGCTGGTTCTGCAGCGTCATGACGCGGGCGCCGGCGGCTTCGATGACGTCGGCGCCACGATCGGTGAGGGCGAGCCGGACGGCGCGGGAGTCGGCCGGGTCGGCGGTGCGCAGCAGCAGCCCGTTGCCCTCGAGCGTGCGGACCAGCTTGGAGACGAAGACGGGGTCGAGCCCGGTGTGGTCGGACAGCTCCCGCTGGCTCGGCTTCCCGCCGGCCCGGGTGACGCCGTAGAGCGTGGCGAGCACCGAGAACTGCGCCTGCGTGAGCCCGAACGGCGCGAGCGTGCGGTCGAGCAGCGCGCCCCACTTGGTCGCGAGCCGCCAGACGAGGTAGCCGGCCGTCGGGTCCTTCTTCATCACCCGAAAAACTGTACGTGGACACTATGTCCACGGCAACCTTTTATTCCGGTGGGTTCACAGCCGCGGGTCGACCGGCTCCGACTCCAGCGCCAGCACGGCGAACACCGGCTCGTGCACGCGCCACAGCGGCTCGGACCGGGCCAGCCGCTCCAGCGACTCCAGCCCGAGCGCGTACTCCCGCAGCGCCAGCGACCGCTTGTGCCCGAGCCCGCGGTCTTTCAGCCGTTCCAGGTGCGCCGGCCGCGTGTAGTCGGGGCCGTAGATGAGGCGCAGGTACTCGCGACCGCGCACCTTGAGCCCCGGCTGCACCAGACCCTTCACCCCGCGGACGAGGTTTGCGGCCGGCTTGACGACCATCCCCTCGCCGCCGTCGCCGGTCACCGACGTCCACCACTCGACCCCGGCCGCGACGGATGGCGGTGAGGACGTGGAGACCTCGAGGCGCCGGGTGGGCCGGAACAGGACGGGGTCGGCGGCGACCAGGCGGTCGGCCAGCCCGAGGTGCCACAGGTGCGGCCGGTCGTGCCAGGTCGCACCCTCCGACGCGAGCAGCTGGAACGGCGCCAGCTGTACGCCGTCGAGCCCATCGACCGGCCAGACGTAGCGCCGGTACGCGTCGGTGAAGGCCGCCGCGTTCGCCGACCGCTCCGTCGTCCGGGAGAGCAACGCCCCGACGTCCAAGCCGCGCGACGCCGCGCGAGACAGGGCCGACACCGCCGCGGGCAGGGCCGACCGCCCCGCCGCACCGACGGACGCGTACTGGCCGCGCAGCAGCGCCTCGGCCTTCGCCGACCACGGCAGCAGCTCGGCGTCGAGCAGCAGCCAGTCGGTCCCGAGCTCGTCCCACAGCCCGGCCCCGTCCACGGCCGCCCGCACCCCGTCCAGCAGAACCGTCGTCAGAGAGGAGGAGAAGAACGACCGCCCCGTCCGCGTGTACACCGCGCCCGTCTCGCCGGCCGGGGCGCCGAACCGGCGAGTGGCCGCCGCCTGGTCGCGGCAGACCAGCACGACGGCGCGAGAACCCATGTGCTTCTCCTCGCACACCACCTGCTCGACGCCGTCGGCGGCGAACGCCTCGAACGCCTCGGCGGGGTGCTCCAGGACGTCCGGCAGCGGCGACGTCGCGACCGGCGCCATGGTCGGCGGCAGGTACGGCAGCCAGCGCGGATGCAGCGCGAACCGGCTCATCACCTCCAGCGCGCCGGCCGCGTTCTCGGCCCGCACCGAGACCCGGCCGTGGTGGGCGGTCTCGACGACGCGCTTGCCCAGCACGTCGGTGAGGTCGAGCTCGTCGCCACCGCGAGCGGGCGCGGCCGCGACCAGCGGCTTGACCGGCTCGTACCAGACGCGCCCGGCCGGCACCTGGACGACCTCGCGCTCGGGGTAACGCAGCGCGGTGAGGTGCCCGCCGAACACGCAGCCGGTGTCGAGGCACATCGTGTTGTTGACCCACTCGGGCTCCGGCGTCGGCGTGTGCCCGTACAGCACCATCGCGCGACCGCGGTACTCGTTCGCCCACGGGTAGCGCACCGGCAGGCCGAACTCGTCGGTCTCGCCGGTGGTGTCGCCGTAGAGCGCGAACGAGCGGACTCGCCCGGACGCCCGTCCGTGGTAGGCCTCTTTGAGCCCCGCGTGCGCGACCACCAGCTTCCCGTCGTCGAGCACCAGGTGCGAGACCAGGTCCCGGCACCACTCGCGCACGGCCGCGGAGAAGTCGGGCGGTTCGGCCGACAGCTGCTCCAGCGTCTCGGCCAGCCCGTGCCCGACCTTCACCTGCTTGCCGTCGAGGGCGCGGATCAGCTTGTGCTCGTGGTTGCCGGGGACGGCGAGCGCGTGCCCGGCCGCCGTCATGCCCATGGCCAGCCGCAGGACGCCCGGGCTGTCGGGGCCGCGGTCGACGAGGTCGCCGAGGAAGACCACCCGCCGGCCCTCGGGGTGGACGGCGTCGACGGCGCGCCCGTCGTCGTCGCGCACCAGGGCGTAGCCGAGGCGGTCGAGCAGCGCCTCGAGCTCGGCCCGGCAGCCGTGCACGTCGCCGATGACGTCGAACGGGCCGTGCTCGTCGCGGCGATCGTTGTACAGCCGCTCCCGCGTGATGGTGACGGCCTCGATCTCGTCGATCGAGCGCAGCACGTGCACCTGCCGGAAGCCCTCCTTGGCCAGGCCGCGCAGCGACCGGCGCAACTGGTCGCGCTGTCGCCGGACGACGTGCGGCCCGAAGTCGCGGTCGGGCCGCTCGCGGTTGCGCTCGACGCACACGCTCTCGGGGACGTCGAGGACGATCGCGACGGGCAGCACGTCGTGCGCCTTGGCGAGGTCGACGATCTTGCGCCGGGCGTCGCGCTGCACGTTGGTGGCGTCGACGACGGTGAGCCGGCCGCCGGCCAGCCGCTTCCCGGCGATGTAGTATAGGACGTCGAACGCGTCGCCGCTGACCGTCTGGTCGTTCTCATCGTCGGCGACGAGACCGCGGCAGAAGTCGCTGGACACGACCTCGAACCGGCCGAAGTGCTTGGCGGCGAACGTCGACTTGCCGGACCCGGACACGCCGACCAGCGCGACGAGGGACAGCTGCGGGATGGCGATGGACGTGCTCATGCCGGCACCTCCGTCCGGGTGAAGACGGCCAGCTGGGTCGGCGGGCCGGAGGCGGGATCGGGCTCGCCGACGGGCGCGAATGCGACGGTGTACCCGTGTGCGCCGGCGACCCGTGTCGCCCAGTCGGCGAACTCGGCCCGGGTCCACTCGAACCGGTGGTCGTGGTGGCGCAGCGTCCCCGCGTCCAGTGCCGGGAACAGCACGTTGTACTCGGCGTTCGGGGTGGTGACGACGACCGTACGCGGCCGCGCGTGCCCGAACACCGTCCGCTCGAGGTCGGGCAGGCGGTCCGGGTCGACGTGCTCGACCACCTCCATGAGCACGACGGCGTCGAAGCCGGCCAGGCGGTCGTCGCGGTAGGTGACCGACGACTGCAGCAGCGTGATGCGGTCTCGCTGGCGATCGCCCATGCGGTCGAGCCGGAGCCGGTCGGCCGCCTTCTCCAGTGCCCGCGGCGCGACGTCGGCGCCGACGATCTCGGTGAACGACGAGTCGGCCAGCAGCTCGCGCAGCAGCGCGCCCTCACCGCAGCCGAGGTCGACGACGCGATGTGCGCCCGCCGCATGCAACTGCTCGACGACGGCCGTCCTGCGCAGCGTCGCCAGCGACACCACCGCCGGCGGATCGAGCTCCTCGGTCTCGTCGACGACGTCCTCCGGCGCGGAGTCGTCCAGCTCGGCCAGGCGGGCCAGCGCGTCGGCGACGAAGCCGCGCTTGTGCGCGAGGTAGCGCGTGACGATGGCGTCGCGCCGCGGGTGCTGCGCCAGCCAGGAACCGCCGGTGCGGATCAGCTTGTCGACCTCGTCGCTGCTCACCCAATAGTGCTTCGCGCCGTCGAGCACCGGCAACAGCACGTAGAGGTGCGACAGCGCCTGGTCCAGCGGCAGCGTGCCGCGCAACGTCACGTCGGCGTAGCGGGAGTCGCCCCACGCGGGCAGCTCCGGGTCGAGCGGCCGCACCTGCGCGTCGACCGTCCAGCCGAGCGGCTCGAACAGCCCGGTGACGACGTCGGCCCCGCCCCGCGACGGCAGCGCCGGGACGTGCACCTCCAGCGGCAGCGGCACGCCGGCCAGCTCGGGCCGGGCATCGCAGCGGCCCTTCAGCGCCGACCCGAACACCCGGCCCAGCGCCACCGACAGCATCGACGACGCCGCGTACGGCCGGTCGTTGACGTACTGCGCGAGGCTCAGCGCGTCGCCACCGAACCGCCGTCCGCGCACCAGCCCGACCGGGTCGACCTCGAGGAGCAGCGCCACAGTGCACCGCTCGTCGGTCGCCTCGGGGTAGAAGACGTGCGCGACGCCGACGCTCAGCTCGAAGCTCTGCACGCGCTCGGGATGCTTGTGCAGCAGGTAGCCGAGGTCGCTGGCGTGGGCGGCGGTCGAGGTCAGGGTCAGCAGCACCGGACCATTGTCGCCGCCGGGATACTCGGCGACGACGTGATTTTCCACGGCTGTCGGTGCCCGCCCGTAGGGTGGGTGGCCCACCCGGCCGGGCGGGGTGTCACTCCAGCCGGCGCGACGCCGCCGCGACCCTTTCTCGCTCCTGGGAGTGAGGACGCCGCCGGTGGCCGGCGCCGATACTGGGCAGGTGGAGCGACTCAGCGAGTACGGCGAGCGGCTGGCCGCGTGGGCGCGCGCCCTGCCACCGGTCGCCGTCGACGCGATCATCGCGGCCACGTGCGCGCTCTACGTGATCTTCAACGCCGCCGTCGACGGGCGGCTGGTGTGGTGGGTCCCGTTCGCGGCGGCGGCCAACGCGCTCCCGCTGATGTGGCGGCGCCGGTACCCGTTCGGCGCGGCGGCGGTCACGGGGATCGCGTCGGCGCTGCTGTCCTTCGTCGACGTGCTCGATGACGTGCCCGCGGCGCAACTGGTGGCCACGTACACATTCGCCGCCCTGTCGCCGCCGCTGAAGCGGCTGATCGCCGTGGGCCTGACCATCGTCGGAATCTCGGTCTCGATACTCGTGCCGCAGGAGGAGGCGCTCAACATCGGCATGACGGGCCTGCTGTTCGCCGTCGCTTATGCGCTGGGCACCGCGGCCCGGGCCCGCCGCGACCGCATCGCCATGCTCGAGGAGCGCGCGCTGCGCCTGACCCAGGAGCACGAGACCGCCGCCACCCGCGAACGCGAGCGCATCGCCCGCGAGATGCACGACATCCTCGCCCACTCGATGGGCCTGGTCGTCGTGCAGGCGGAGGCTGGGCCGATCGCCGTCCGGCACGACCCGGACCGCGCGGAGCAGATGTTCGACACCATCTCCGACACCGCCCGCGACGCGCTCGCCCAGCTGCGCCGGGTGCTCGGCGTGCTGCGCGCGACCGACGACGGCGGCGAACGTGCGCCGCAGCCCGGCCTCGACGCGCTCCCCGGCCTGGTCCAGCGGGTCGACGACGCGGGGCTGACGGCGACGCTCAGCGAGGACGGCGCACCGCGGCCGGTCCCCGCCGACGTCGCGGCGACGGCGTACCGCATCGTCCAGGAGTCGCTGACGAACACCGTCAAGCACGCCGCCGCCGGACGCGTCGACGTGCGGCTGACCTGGACCGACGACCTGCTGCGCATCGAGGTCGCCGACGACGGCGGCGGCCCGGCGAGCGGGCCCGGCACTCCGTCCTCCAACGGCGGCGGGCACGGCCTGATCGGCATGCGCGAACGGGTCGCCGCGGCGGGCGGGACGCTCGACACCGGGCCGGGCGCCGGCGGCGTGGGCTTTCGCGTCACCGCCTCCCTGCGCTTGTATTAGGGCGTGCCCGACCCGACCATCCGCGTGCTGATCGCCGACGACCAGGCGCTGGTGCGCGGCGGCTTCGCGATGATCCTCGACGTCCAGCCCGACATCGCGGTGGTGGGCGAGGCCGAGGACGGCGTCAAGGCCGTCGCCGCCGCGCGCGAGCTGCACCCCGACGTCGTGCTGATGGACGTCCGCATGCCGCACATGGACGGCATCGAGGCGACCACCACGATCTGCCGCGAGACCGACGCCCGGGTGCTCGTTCTCACCACGTTCGACCTCGACGAGTACGTCTACGACGCGCTGCGGGCCGGCGCCAGCGGGTTCCTGCTCAAGGACATGCGCCGCGACGAGCTGGTCGAGGCGGTCCGCGTCGTCGCGTCCGGCGAGGCGCTGCTGGCGCCGTCGGTCACCCGCCGGCTGATCGCGGACGTCGTCGGGCGCGGCGGCGGGCCGCCCGGCGCCGGGCAGGGCGCGTCCGACGGCCGGCTCGACGCGCTCACCGCCCGCGAGACCGAGACCCTGCGCCAGGTCGCGCGCGGGCTGTCCAACGCCGAGATCGCGGCCGAGCTGTTCGTCACCGAGCACACGGTGAAGACGCACGTGAGCAGCATGCTCAGCAAGCTCGGCCTGCGCGACCGCGTCCAGGCGGTCGTGCTCGCGTACGAGACCGGCCTGGTCACGCCGGGCGATTCTCACTCCTGAGAGGGAGTCCGCCGCTCCTGGGAGCGGTGCGGTAATCCGCTCTCCACGGCGATCCGCCGGGTGGGGGTCCGGGGACACGATCGACCCAGTCCATCGGGAGCCCCAGGAGGCCGCCATGTTACGCACCGTCACCGGGTTCGCCGTCAGGCGGCCCGTCATCGTCATCCTCGTGTGGGTCGCCGTCCTCGCCGCCGGCTTCGGCATCGGCACCGGCGTGTTCGACCGCCTCACCTCCGACGTCGGAACCGTCCCCGGCAGCGAGTCGGCCCAGGCCGAGGAGCACGTCGACGACGCCGCCCCGCAGCCGGACGTCGTCACCGCCGTCATCGAGGGCGCCGCGCCCGACGCGCTGGAGGCCGGTCTGGCCGACGTCGCGGCGCTGCCCGGGATCGCCTCGGTCTCGCCGCCGCTGCCGTCGGAGTCCGGCGACGCGGCCCTCGTCGAGATCGCGCTCTCGCCCGGTCTGGAGGACGACGGCGAGGGCGAGGCGTCGGCCGCCGCCGAGCGGCTGGAGTCGATCGACGCGACGTCCGTCGTGGTCGCCGGCGGCCCGCTGTCCGACGTCGAGTTCTCCGAGACCGCCCAGGAGGACGTCGCCCGGGCGGAGATGCTGTCCATGCCGGTCGTGCTGATCCTGCTGCTGCTGGTGTTCGGCGGGCTGCTCGCCGCCGGGCTGCCACTGCTGATCGCGATGGTCGGCGTCGGTGCGACGTTCGGCATCCTGTTCGCGTTCAGCCAGGTCACGGACGTCTCGGTGTACGCGATCCAGATCACGACGATGCTGGCCGTCGGGCTCGCCGTCGACTACGCGCTGCTGATGGTGAGCCGGTTCCGCGAGGAGCGGCGGACGGCGCCCGACGTGCGCGAGGCGGTGCTGCGGACCTCGGCGACGGCCGGACGGACGGTCGTGTTCTCCGGGCTGACGGTGGCCGTCGCGCTGGCCGGGCTGGTGGTCTTCAACGACCCGTTCCTGCGCTCGATGGGGCTGGCCGGGTCCGCGATCGTGCTGGCCGACATGGCCGCCGCGCTGACGCTGCTGCCGGCGCTGCTGGCGAAGTTCGGGCACCGCGTCTCGCCGGCGCGGGAGAAGTCCGGCGACGGCGTGTTCGCCCGGGTCGCCCGCGGCGTGCAGAAGCGCCCCGTCCTCACTCTGGTCACGACGGCGGCCGCGCTGGTGACGCTCGCGGCACCGGTCGCGGACCTGCACATCTCGCAGGGCGACCCGCGGATGCTGCCGGCGTCGACCGACACCCGCGAGCTGTGGACGCAGCTCACCACCCACTTCCCCGAGCAGGCCCGCTGGGCGGGCGACATCGAGATCGTCGCGTCGGCGCCCGAGAACGCGGTCGACGGCCTGCGGGAGACCGTCGCGGACCTCCCCGGCATCGAGTCGGTCGAGGTCGTCCAGCTGACCGACGACCTCACCGGCCTGGCCGCGACCCCGTCCGGCGACGCCGAGGGCGCGGCCGCGCAGGACGCCGTCCGGTCGATCCGCGCGCTGGACCTGCCCTACGAGGTGCAGGTCGGCGGCGACACCGCGACGCTGGTCGACTACCGGGCGATGCTGAGCGACCGGCTGCCGTGGGCGATCGCGCTGGTGGCGGTGGGCACCCTGGCCCTGCTGTTCGCGTTCACCGGGTCGATCCTGCTGCCGATCAAGGCGATCCTCACCAACCTGCTGAGCATCGGCGCCGCCCTCGGCGTGGTCGTCTGGGTGTTCCAGCAGGGTCACCTCGCCGGGCTGCTCGGCAGCGAGGGCCTCGGCTACCTGCACCTGACCGTCCCGATCCTGGTCGGCGCGATCGCGTTCGGGCTCTCCGTCGACTACGAGGTGTTCCTGCTGTCGCGGATCCGCGAGCGCTGGCTGGCCGGCGACGGCGCGCACGGCTCGGTGGTCGCCGGGCTGCAGCGCACCGGCGGCATCGTCACCGCGGCCGCCCTGATCATCGGCGTCGTCTTCACCGGGTTCGTGTTCGGCGGGTTCGCGCCGATCAAGGCGATCGGGCTCGGGCTGGTGCTGGCTATCGCACTGGACGCGATCGTAGTCCGGATGCTGCTGGTCCCGGCGACGATGACGTTGCTCGGGACGCGCAACTGGTGGCTGCCGCGGCCGCTGCGCCGGGTGCACGACCGGATGGCGCTCACCGAGTCGGCGCCGTCGCCGCAGCCGCGGGCGGCCGAGGCCGAGCGCGGGCCCGCGTTGGTGGGCTGAGCCCTCGACGAATTCGGCCCGGCGGGCCAGTCTGAGGAGTCATGGACATCACCGTGAATCCTCGGCTGGCCCGCCTCGACGTCCTGGTGGGCTCGTGGGAGCTCACCGCGACCATCGACGACCGGCTCATGAGCCGGGCCACCACGACGTTCCACCGGCTCGACGGCGGATTCCTGGCCCAGCGGACCGACCCGCAGACCTTCGTGGTCCCCGAGTGGCAGGGCCTCGCCCCGGACTGGACCGAGGCCGTCATCGGCGTCGACGACCACTCCGGCGCCTACACGATGCTCTACACCGACTCCCGCGGCGTCGCCCGCGTCTACGCGATGGCCTTCGACGGCGGCCGGTGGACGCTCGCCTCCCGCCCCGGCGAGGACTTCCACCAGCGCTTCGAGGGCACGGTGGCCGGCGACGGCGCGACGATCGACGGGCGCTGGGAGGCCTCGCCGGACGGCCGGGCGTGGGCGACCGACTTCGTCGTCAGCTATCGCCGGCTGGAGGGCTGACCTCGCGGAGGCGGCGTTCCAGCAGACGCCGTTCGGGCTCGGTCCGGGCGGCGGCGACGGCGTCCCGGTAGGCCGCGGCCGCCTCGGTGCGCCATCCGGCCCGGCGCAGGAGGTCGGCCCGGACGGCGGGCAGCCGCGGGTGGTCGTCGCCGAGCGCGTCGACGGCGGCCAGCCCGGCCTCCGGCCCGTCCCGGAACCCGATCGCCACCGCCCGGTTCAGCGCGATCGACGGCGACGGGCGCAGCACGAGCAACGCGTCGTACGCGGCGACGATGCGGACCCAGTCGGTGCTGCCGGCGTCGGCCGCCGTCGAGTGCAGCGCCGCGATCTCGGCCTGCAGCCGGTAGTACCCGGGCGGCCGGCCGGTCGCGCGGGCCGCCGCGAGCGCCGTCAGCCCGGCCTCGATCGCGTCCTGGTCCCAGCGGCCGCGGTCCTGCTCCTCCGACGTGACCAGCTCGCCATCCGCGTCGGTCCGGGCCGCGCGGCGGGCGTGCTGCAGGAGCAGCAGCGCGTGCAGTCCGAGTGCCTCGTCGTCCTCCGGCAGCAGCCGCGCGACCAGCCCGGACAGGTCGACGGCCTCGGCGGCGAGGTCGTCGTGCAGCATCGCGTAGCCCTCGGTGAAGATCAGGTAGACGACGGCGAGGACGGCGTCCGTGCGGGCGGCCAGCCGGTGCGGCTCGGGAACGCGGAAGCCGATGCCGGCGTGCTCGATCTTGTTCTTCGTGCGCAGCAGCCGCTGCCCCATCGTCGCCTCGCTGACCAGGAACGCCCGCGCGATCTGCCGCGTCGACAGCCCGGCCACCGACTTCAGCGTCAGCGCCACCCGGCCGGCCATCGGCAGCGCCGGGTGGCAGCAGGTGAACAGCAGCTTCAGCCGATCGTCGCCGTACGGGCCGGGATCGTCGCCGGTGAGGTCGCGGGCCAGCTCGGCCAGCGCCTGCGCCTCGCGCAGCTTCGCCCGCTCGGTCTGCCGCCGTCTGAGGACGTCGACCGCGCGGCGCCGGGCGGTCGTCGTCAGCCAGGCGCCGGGGTTGTCCGGGACGCCGTCGAGCGGCCAGCGCGCCAGCGCCCGCTCGACGGCGTCCTGCAGGCAGTCCTCGGCGAGGTCGAAGTCGCCCGTCACCCGGATCAGCGCCGCGACGATGCGCAGCCGCTCGGCGGCGACGGCGTCGGCGACGGCCGCGCGGGCGTCCGTCACCCGTCGAGGGGCCAGAACGGCCGCAGCTCCAGCCGTCCGGTGTAGGCCATCGAGTGCTTCGACGCGATCTCGATCGCCTCGTCGAGGTCAGCGCAGTCGAGCACGTCGAAGCCGACGATCCACTCGTTGGTCTCGGCGAACGGGCCGTCGGTGACCAGCAGCTCGCCGCCCCGGACCCGGACCGTCGTCGCGGCGGACGACGGGCGCAGGCGGTCGCCGACGACGTGCTTGCCGGCGCCCGTCACGTAGGCGAACCACTCCTCGATGTCGGGAGCGGCCACGGCGTCGGCCTCGGAGTGGTCGGGGTCGGTGCCGACGAGCATCAGGTACTTCATGGCGGGTCTCCTTCGCAGGGATGCTGTCATCTTCGCGGTACGCCCCCACGACGAACGGGACGGCCCCGATCCGACACCCCTACGCGCCGAATTCCACCCGCATCACGACACGACGCTTGGTGGGGTGGCTGACCTGCGTGAACCCGGCGTCCTCGAACACCTGCCGGGCGCCGACGTGCAGCTCGCCCCACGTGATCTCCTTGCCCGGCTCGGTGAGCATCGGGTACGCCTCCAGCGCCCGGGCGCCGCGGTCGCGGGCGTGGCCGACGGTGGCCGCGGCGAGGTGGTAGGTCAGGCCGCGGCCACGGTAGCCCTTGCGGACGATCACGCAGGTCACGGCCCAGACGCCGGCGTCGTCGGGGTCCTCGTGGCGGCCCCGCCAGACCACCGGACTGCGACGGCGCAGCAGCGCCGGATAGTTCAGGCGCGGCTCGACCGCCACCCAGCCGGCCGGCTCGCCGTCGACGTAGGCGACGAGGCCGCTGGTCTCCGGCGCGTCCGGCTCGTCGCAGTGGGTCTGCTCCTCCTGCGCCGCGAGCCGCTCGTCGAACGTCGAGTCGCGCCACATCCAGCCCTCCACCTTGAACCACTGGCAGCGGCAGCGGGCCGCGTAGTCGGCCGTCCCGAAGACCAGGGAGAGGTCGTGCCAGGACGCCTCGTTCGCCGGGACGATCCGCACCCGATCGGCGTGGATCGGCTCCTTCACGACGCCTGGGGCTGGGGCGGGTCCTCGCCGACGCGCCCGTCGATGTTCTCGCGGAGCAGGTCGGCGTGCCCGGCGTGGCGGATGTAGTGCTCCACGGCGTCGACGAGGACGCGGCGCAGGTTGGGCTGCTCACCGGACTGGGTCGTGAAGATCGACGGCTGGTCCAGTCCGCCGCCGTTCGCGAGCACCGTCGCCCACGCGGCGCGCGACCGTTCGACCGACGCGCGCCACAGTCCGTACAGCTCGTCCGGTGTGTCGTTCGCGGCGGAGTGCCAGTCCCAGTCGGGGTCGGCGTCGAAGTTCTCCTGCTTCCACGGCTCGGGCATGTGGTCGCCGGTGATGAACTCGGCGATGCGCATGTCCTCGGCCAGCGCCATGTGCTTGAGCATCCCGCCGAGCGTCATCGTGGACGGCGGCAGCCTCGTGTTCAGCGCGTCGGCGTCGAGGCCGTCGCACTTCCAGGCGAACTGCGCCCGGGCGCGGTCGAGGGCGAACATCAGCATCTCGACCTCGTCGCCGGCCACCGACTCCTTGATGACGGTCAGGTCCTGTAGGTCCATGCCGGAACGCTAGGATCGGTTCCGGACGTTCTGCTTCCGGATCCGGAAAGATCTTGCGATGACGCACGACGCGAGCCCCACGGCACGGGCGCTGCTCGCCCTCGAACTCATCCAGTCCGGCCCCGGCATCACGGCCGAGCGGCTGGCCGACGCGCTGGGGGTCACCGAGCGGGCGGCCCGCCGCTACGTCGGCATCCTGCGCGAGGCCGGCCTGCCGATCGAGTCGGCCCGCGGCCCCTACGGCGGCTACCGGCTCGGCCGCGGCGTCCGGCTGCCGCCGCTGCTGTTCACCGCCCCCGAGGTGCTCGGCCTGGTCATGGCCGTCCTCGACGGTCACCACGACGCCGCCGACGCCACCGACCCGGTCGGCAGCGCGCTGGGCAAGCTGCTGCGCGCCCTGCCCGAGCCGATCGCCGAACAGGCCGAGGCGGTGCGGCGGACGACGGCCCCGGCGCCGGATCGCGCGGCCGCCCGACCGGACCCGTCGACGGCGACGACGCTCGTCCAGGCCTGCGCCGACCGCCGCAACGTCCGGCTCAGCTACCGCTCCGAGGCCGGCTCCGAATGGACCGCCGACGTCGAGCCGTGGGCCGTCGTCGTGCGGCACGGCCGCTGGTACCTGCTGTGCTGGTCGCACGGCTCCTCCGCGCGGCGGGCGTACCGCATCGACCGCGTCACGTCGGTGTCCGTGCTGACAACGCCGTTCACGCCGCCGCCCGGCCTCGACGCCGTCGCCGAACTGGAGGCGCACCTGGCCCGCGGCTGGGAGTTCGACACCGAGGTGATCATCGAGGGCCCGCTGGAGAAGGTGCGGCCGTGCGTAGCGCCCATGCTCGGCACGCTCGAGGCGATCGACGACGACACCACCCGGCTGACCGGCAGCACCAGCAACCCCTGGTGGTACGCCGAGCAGCTGGCCCGGCTGCCGGTGACGTTCCGGGTCGTCGGCTGCGTGGAGCTGCGGCACACCACCCGCGCCGTCGGCCAGCGCCTCGTCGACGCGTCCGGCCTGTAGCGCCCGCTGCGTCGACCGGCCGGCCGCCGGCCCAACCGGCCGCGGCCGCCGGCCCAACCGGCGGCGGCCGTGGGATCAAGGGGCCCGGCCGCGGGATCAACCGGCGGCGGCCGCCGTCGCGGAGGGTGGGTGGGTGGCCTCCCCGTCCCCGCGCGCCCAGCCGGCGCCGTCCGCCGTCCTGACCGACCGGCCCCGCTGGGCGCCCGTCGTCGCGCTCGCGGCCGGCATCGCGATGCTGGTCGCCAGCGAGTTCCTGCCGGCCGGTGTGCTGCCCGCGCTCGCGGCCGACGTCGGCGTCAGCGAAGGGGTCGCCGGGCTGGCCGTCGCGGCCACGGCGATCGCCGGCGCCGTCACCGCACCGAGCATCGCCGTCGTGCTGCCGCGCGCCGACCGGCGCACCGTCCTCGTCGGCCTGCTGCTCGTCGGGGCGGCGGCGAACCTCACGGTGGCGGTCGCGCCGACCTTCGCCGTGCTGCTGGCCGGGCGGCTGCTGCTGGGCGTGGCGATCGCCGGGTACTGGTCGTTCGCGTTCGGGGCCGGACTGTCCGCGGTGGGTGGGCGGGCCCGGGTCGTGTCGTCGGCGATGGCGTTCGGGGTCAGCGTCGCGACCGTCGTGGGGGTGCCGGTGGGCGCCGTCGTCGGGGACGTCGTCGGCTGGCGGGCCGCGTTCGGCGGGGCCGCGGTGCTGGGCCTGCTGGCGGCCGCCGGGCTCGCCCGCACGCTGCCGTCCGTCCCGGCGCACCCGTCCGCGGGCATCCGGATGCTGCGTGAGGCGCTGCGGCACCGCCGGCTGATGGCCGGGATCGGCTGCGTCGTGCTGGTGGCGTTCGGCAACTTCGCGGCGTACCCGTACATCCGCGTCGCCACGGAGCGGCTCGACGCCGGCGCGACGACGTGGCTGCTGCTGGCCTGGGGCGTCGGCGGCGTCGCCGGGACGATCGTGGCCGGCGCGGCCGCCGTCCGGCTGCGGCTGCTGGCCGGGCTCGCGCCGATGCTGCTCGGCGTCAGCCTGCTGGTCGCGACGGCCGATGCCCTACCGCTGCTGACGGTGGCGGTCGTGCTGTGGGGCTTCGCGTTCAACATGGTGCCCGTGGCGACCCAGCTCTGGGTGGCGCGGGTCGAACCCGAACGCGTCGAGTCCGCGATGTCGCTGCAGGTCACCGCGTTCCAGGTCGCCATCACGCTCGGCTCCGCGGCAGGCGGCGCCCTGCTCGACGCCTACGGCGTCGGTGTCCCGTTCGTAGTCGGCGCCGCTGCCGCCGTGGCCGCCGGGGTGGGGTTCGCGCTGCTGCGGATCCCGGCCCGCTGAGCGGTCGCGCCACTGTTGCGGCGCGACGCCGTGCTGGGCGGAGAAGGCACGGCTGAACGCGGCCACCGACCCGTACCCGACGGCGTACGCCACCTGCGTGACCGCCTGCCCGCCGCCGAGCCTGCGTCGCGCGTCCCACATCCGCACGTCGCGGAGCACCCGCATCGGGCTGCGGCCGGTGACGCGGCGGAACCGGTCGGTCAGCGCCGAACGGGACAGGTGGACGAGGCCGGCCATACGGTCCAGCGTCCACGCCTCCCCCGGGTGCGCCACGAGGGCCGCCACCACCGTCGCGACCTGCTCGTCGCCGCCGGCATCGTCCGCGCGCGAGGGCGCGTCCTCCAGCCAGGACGCCGTCATCGCGGCGCCCACCAGCCCCGCGTAGCTGGCCACGAACAGCGACGGATGACAGCCGTCGTTGATGGGGCAGGTCATGACGAGGCCGGTGACGCCGCGGTGGCGGTCGCTGAATGCCGTCACCACCAGCGGGCTCGGCACCGGATGCGCCGGCACGACCAGCCGCAGGTCGGCGACCAGCACGAACGCCGGCTCCGCCGCCACCACCCGGAACGCCGTCGTCGCCCCCACATACACGGCGTCGCCCGCCCCGACCCGCCGCCTCCCCGCCGCCGTCTCGACGTCGACGGACCCCTCCCAGACCAACGCCCACATCGACCCCGGCGCGTCGGCCAGCCGCTCAGCGGTGGCCAGCCGCACGCGGCGGACGGTGGACATCTCCCAGCGGGCCACCGCCCCGCCCGGGTCGGTGGACGCGGCCGGCTGCGGGCTCGGCAGGACTGCGGTCACACCCAGGACAGCCACCCCGCGCTGTCCGCATATTCCCGATCGTGTCGGCGGGGCTAAGCCACGCGGATGAGGACATAACCGCGGCGAAGGGACTCCGCGATGTTGTCGCGAAGCTCGCGCTCGACCCGTTCCCGCAGGTCAGCAGGCGTCTTGCAGCCGCACGCCGCGCCGGCACCCGAACCGTACCCAGCCGGCTGGTCGACATTGCATCGCAACTGGGGTGGTACCGGCCGCTCGATGGGAACGCAAAGCGAGTGCTCGCAGTAGTGGCGGCCGACGAGCCGGACTGAGCAGCGTTGGATTCTTGGCATGTTCGCCTCCTGGTCGAGACCCGGTGTTGGGTCAATCGGGGCGAGGCCTTACGCTGAGAAACGTAGATGGCGCGCAAGTGCCTCTGTTGGGACGGGCGTTGGCGCGCCCGTCCCAACTTCTTTCCTGTAGGTGGCCCACCTGAGCTGCGGGTTAACCGTTTGTGCCTGTGGATGACAGGCTGTGCCCCAGATGTCACCACTGTAATTACACAGATGTTCACTTCTGCAGCGCGAGCACAATGGATTTTCCTAGGCTGGTCCTCTCACTGGGCCATGTCGACGAAGCGGCTGTAGTGGCCCTGGAAGGCGACCGTGATGGTGGCGGTGGGGCCGTTACGGTGCTTGGCCACGATGAAGTCGGCCTCACCCGCGCGCGGCGACTCCTTCTCGTAGGCGTCCTCGCGATGCAGCAGGATGACCATGTCGGCGTCCTGCTCGATCGAGCCGGATTCGCGCAGGTCGGACAGCATGGGCTTCTTGTCCTGGCGCTGCTCGGGGCCGCGGTTGAGCTGGCTCATCGCGATGACGGGGACCTCGAGCTCCTTGGCCAGCAGCTTGAGCGCCCGGGAGAACTCGGCGACCTCCTGCTGTCGGCTCTCGACCCGCTTGCCGCTGGTCATCAGCTGGAGGTAGTCGATGATGACGAGGCGGAGGTCGTTGCGCTGCTTGAGCCGCCGGCACTTGGCGCGGATCTCCATCATCGTCATGTTCGGCGAGTCGTCGATGTAGAGAGGTGCGCTGGACACCTCGCCGGTGCTGCGGGCGATGCGGTTCCAGTCGTCGTCGGTCATCTGGCCGGAGCGCATGTGGTGCAGCGGGACCTTCGCCTCGGCGGAGAGCAGTCGCATGGTGATCTCGTTGCGGCCCATCTCCAGCGAGTACACGACCGACGTCAGCCCGTGCTTGATGGACGCCGCCCGGGCGAGGTCCAGTCCCAGGGTCGAGTTGTGCGTGGGGATGCAGGATCGACCGGCGAGGTAGAGGTGGTCGGCGGCATCGACCTCGACGCAGCGGACGGGAACGGAGGGAACGGGACGGACGTCGACGACCATGCGTGCCGTAGGGCCGCTGCCGAGACGCTGCCGCCGCAGCTTGCGCCCGAGCCGGAACACGGGGTCGCGCGGCGTGAAGGTGATGCAGTACGACGTGGAGCTGGCTTCAGAGCGGCCGCGGACCCGCTTGGTGGTCATCCGCGCCCGGTAACCGAGCGAGTGGACGAGCTCGAGCGTGGTCTCGGCGAGACGGCGGTTGGTGACCGCGAACTGCACCACGCCGTTGGCGTTGACGTACCCGTCGGTGTCGAGCAGGCCGGCGAGGAGTGCCCGGCGCTGCTGGATCGAGGCTCGGAGGTAGTCGCGCGGGATGTGCTTGTCGCCGAGGACCCCCATGGTGCGCAGCACCGCCTGGACCGTGCCGTGGTGCCGATGGCAGGCATCGCAGCGCCGCAGCCCGGTCGACGGCCGGCCGCAGTCGGGGCAGGTCGGCGCCACGGCGACGCCGGCCAACCCGCGGACCCGTCCGCCGCAACGCCGCCCGCAGGTGCGGACCTGGCTGGTCTTGGGCACGAACGTGGCACCGCAGACGACACACGAGCGCTCGGCGACCGGCGCGGGATCGGGGTACCGCAACGAGTAGAGCCGGCCGTCCGCAGACTCGACCCGCAGGCCCTCGCGGCGGATCTCCTCAGCGATCTCCGGGTCGTCGGAGGTGAACCGGGCCGCCGCGCTGTGACCGTCGCCGAGCCAGACGCCGAGGGCGTACGGCGGCAATGGCAGGTCGCGGTCGGGCAGGTCGAACGCACCGGCCAGCCGCACCGCGTGGTTCAGCCGCCCGTCCCCGCCTTCGCAGCGCAGCGTGGCGGCCAGCTCCTCCGTCGTGACGATGCCCGAGTGTTCCGCGGCGGCCCAGCTGCCCACCGGACGGGAGACCCGGTGCGCGAGCTCGCCGAGTAGACGACGACGCGAGTACACCGGCACCCGCTGCTCGGCGGGCCGTGCCGACCCGCCGGTACGACGTGCAGCCAGGACGTCGACGCCGACCGCCTGGACCGCGCCGTGGACGGCGTGCCGGAACTCGGTGCCGACCTCGGCGACGGCCTCGGCCGCGGTGACGAGGCGGTCGGCTTCGGTCTCGGCCCGCCGCGCGATCGCACAGGCCCGGCCCACGGATGCGTCCGGCCAGTAGAAGCGGCGCGGGCGCCGTTCGCTCGCCGCACGCCGGGCGGCGCGGGTGGTGGTGGCCCACTGGTGCTGGGCATCGGCCACGATGACCGTGCCGTCGGAGAACTCGACCTCGTAGCAGGGACGATCGGCCATGACCTCGGTCGCGCCGACGACCTTGGTGGGCCGGCCGTCGGCGCCGATGAGAAGGTCGCCGACCCGGACCTCACCCATGGTGGTCCAGCCCGTCGGTGTCGGCAGCGGGGTGTCCAGTGCCAGCGCCTTGCCGACGGCGGGGCGCGCGGCCAGGATGATCAGCTGGCCGGGGTGCAGGCCGTTCGTCAGAGCGTCGAGGTCGGTGAAGCCGGTGGGGACGCCGACCATCTGGCCGCCGCGCGAGCCGATGGCCTCGATCTCGTCGAGCGTGCCCTCCATGATCTCCGAGAGCGGGTGGTAGTCGTCGGACGCCCGCTTCTCGGTGATGGCGTAGATCTCGGCCTGCGCGCGGTCGACGATGGCGTCGGCGTCGCCGTCGTCGCTGTAGCCCATCTGGGTGATGCGGGTGCCGGCCTCGACGAGGCGGCGGAGCATGGCCCGCTCGCGGACGATCTCGGCGTAGAAGCCGGCGTTGGCCGCCGACGGCACGGAGGAGACGAGGGTGTGCAGGTACGGCGCGCCGCCGACCCGGCCCAGCTCGCCCCGCTTCTGCAACTGCGCGGCGACGGTGACGGCGTCGGCGGGCTCGCCGCGGCCATAGAGGTCGATGATGGCCTCGTAGACCGCCTCGTGCGCCGGGCGGTAGAAGTCGTTGCCGCGGATGATCTCGACGACGTCGGCGATGGCGTCCTTCGACAGCAGCATGCCGCCCAGCACCGACTGTTCGGCGGCGACGTCCTGCGGTGGCGTGCGACCGTAGTCGGCCGGGGCCTCCTCCCGGCGATCCGGCAGCTCCGCGACGCTCACGCACACACCTCCGGCACCGGGTCGTCCATACACATGTTCTAACAGCCGCCGCTGTTTGGTGAACATATGGCCCGCGTCGGCGCGTCGCCAAGTCGATGATCCACAGGAGCTGTGGACGAGCTGTGGAGGGGTGTGGAGACGCCGTGTAAACGATCATCCCCAACTGTGGACAAGCCTGGGGACAGCGCCCCGCCGAGTTGTTCACAGCTCGAACGTCTTACCAGTTCACGAGCGACATGCGTCGCCCTCGGGGTGTGGACGGAGATCCACAGAGCAAGATCTCAGATAGCGAGACGACGGTCACGCGATGACAGGTGTCACCCCTACCGTCGGTCCTGCCATGATTCGACATCCGTTCCGACGGCACGCGGCCGACGGCGAGATCGTGCGGCTCGCGCTGCCCGCGCTGGGCGCGCTCGTCGCCGAGCCGCTGTTCCTGCTGACCGACTCCGCCATCATCGGCCACCTCGGCACCCCCGAGCTGGCCGGCCTCGGCATCGCGTCAACGGTGCTGGCGACGCTGGTGAACGTGTCGATCTTCCTCGCGTACGGGACGACGGCCGCGGTGGCGCGGCGGCTGGGCGCCGGTGACCAGGCCGGGGCGCTGCGCTCGGGCATCGACGGCTGCTGGCTGGCCGTCCTGATCGGCGTCGCGACGGTGGCCGCCGGCTGGCCGCTGACGCCGTGGGTGGTGTCGCTGTTCGGGCCGGGCGACGACGTGGCCGGGCACGCGGAGACGTACCTGCGCATCAGCCTGCTCGGCATCCCGTCGATGCTGCTGGTCCTCGCCGCGACCGGCGTCCTGCGCGGCCTGCAGGACACGCGGACGCCGCTCTACGTCGCGGTGACGGGCGCGGTCGCGAACGTCGTGCTCAACGTCGTGCTGGTGTACGGGCTCGACCTCGGCATCGGCGGCTCCGCGCTGGGCACCGTCCTCGCCCAGACCGGCATGGCCGCCGTGTTCATCCGGGTCGTCGCGCGCGGCGCCCGGCAGGCCGGGGTCGGGCTGCGCCCGGACGGGCGCGGCGTCGCGCAGGCGTTCGGCGCGGGCATCCCGCTGATCGTCCGGACGGTCGCGATGCGGGCCGCGCTCATCGTCATCACGGTGGTGGCGGCCGGGCTGGGGACGGCGGAGCTGGCGGCGCACCAGGTGGCGTTCACGACGTGGACGCTGCTGGCGCTCATCCTCGACGCGGTCGCGATCGCCGCCCAGGCGCTGGTCGGCCGCGCGCTCGGCGCCGGCGACGTGGACGGCGCACGGTCGATCACCCGGCGCATGGTGCAGTGGGGCGTGCTGTCGGGGTTCGCGCTCGCCGTGCTGCTGCTGGTCGTCGGCAACGGCTACGCGCGGCTGTTCACGTCCGACCCCGAGGTGCGGACGCTGCTGTTCGCCGCGCTGGTGGTGGCCGCGGCGATGCAGCCGATCGCAGGGTGGGTGTTCGTGCTCGACGGCGTGCTGATCGGCGCCGGGGACGGGCGCTACCTGGCCTGGGCGTCGGTGCTCTCGGTGGTGGCGTTCCTGCCGGCGGCCTGGGCCGTCGCCGTCGCGGACGTGTCCGGGCAGGCCGGCCTCATGTGGCTCTGGGCCGCGATCGGCGTGTGGATGCTGGTCCGGCTGGTCACGCTGGCCCTGCGGGAACGCAGCGACACGTGGATGGTCACCGGGGCAGTGCGCTAGGCCCAGCCGTGCTTGGCGGCCTGGAAGCCGAGCTGCAGCCGGGTGTCGGCGCCGGCGGCGTCCATCAGGACGCGCACCCGCCGCTGCACCGTCCGCAGCGACATGTCCAGCATGTTCGCGATCGCCTGGTCGGTCAGCCCGGCCAGCAGCAGCCCGAAGATCCGGGCGTCGAGGGTGGTCAGCCCGGACGGCGGCCGCTCGGCCAGGCCTCCGCCGGTGCCGAGAACCAGCGGGACCGCCTCGTCCCAGACCTTGTCGAACAGCGCCATCAGCGCGTCGAGCAGCCCGCTCTGGTGCACGAGCAGCGCGCCGACGGCCCGCGCCTCGCCGGACACCAGCGGCACCAGCGCGATCTGCCGGTCGACCACGAGCAGCCGGATCGGCACCAAGGGCGCGACCCGCACCTCCTCGCCGTCGGCGAGGGCGGCCTCGGCGGCTGTCGCGAAGCCGGGACGGTCGAACGCGGCCCGCTCGAGGACGACGCGGAAGCGGACACCGCGTTCGACGGCGGCCTCCTCGGCGGTGTTCTCCTCGCCGGAGATCGCGACGACCTCCGCCTTCGTCAGCCCGAGCACCTCGGACCGGGCCGACGCCTGCAGCTGCATGAACCGCTGCGCGACGGCCTGGGCGCCGTAGACGACGTCGACCACGTCGCCGACGCTGCGGTCGGACTCGGTGCGCCGGTACGCCTCGGTCAGCGCGGCGATCTCGACCTCGGCGCGACGCAGCTCCTCCTGCCGGTCGACGACGAGGGCGGCCAGCGCGACGGACGGCGGCGAGGCGACGTAGTGCTCGGGGCTGGCGCTGGACCGGGCGGCGAGGCCGCGGCGCTCCAGTGACGCCAGCGCCGTCGCCGCCTCGCCGGGCCGCAGGCCGAGCCGCGCGGCCAAGGCGGCGACGTCGGCCGACGGCACCTCGACCAGCGCGCGATAGGCGGACTCCTCCGCATCACCCAGCCCGAGCACATCGAACACGATGCCTCCTCTGCCCGCAGGTCGTCGCTGGCGGATACCGGTCATGGCGCATTCGCGCCAGTATGCATTGTCCTGAATCGTGGCAGATTTACGAATGTTCCGTCTCCCTCCCGAAAGCGGGGCCGAACCGTGCCTGCCCTCCGCCGCACCGCCGCCGCGCTGGCCCTCGCGCTGGCCACACTGCCCCTCTCCGGCCAGGCCGCCGCGCCCGCGGACGACCCGCCCGCGACGCCGCTGCCGCAGCTCCCTGACGGGGTCGAGTCCGGCGGCGTCCGCACCGTCACGCTGATCACCGGCGACGTCGCCGTGCTGACGTACGGCCGCGACGGTGCGCCGGCCGTACGGGTGCAGTCCGACGATCCCGGCGGCTACGACGTGCGCACCGAGGGCGACGACGTGTACGTCATCCCGGCGTCGGCCGAGCAGGCGCTGGCCGAGAACCGCGTCGACCGGCAGCTGTTCAACGTCACCGGGCTGGTCGAGCAGAGCCTGGACGACGCCTCGACCGGCAGCATCCCGCTGATCGTCACCTATGCCGGCGGCGCCGCAGCCTCCCGCGGCGCCGCCCTCCCCGCCGGGACGGAGCGGACGGCGAGCCTGCCGTCGATCGGCGCCGACGTTCTCGACGCGGACAAGGCCGTCACCGAGTCCGTCTGGAACGCCGTCGTGCCGCAGCCGACGGCGTTCGGCCGGCAGGTGGAGAAGATCTGGCTGGACGCGCGGGTCGCGCCGGTGCTGGACGAGAGCGTCCCGTACGTCGGCGCGCCGGACGCGTGGGCGGCCGGGTTCGACGGCGCCGGCAGCACCGTCGCCGTCCTCGACACCGGCATCGACGCCGAGCACCCGGACGTCGCCGACGCACTCGTCGTGGCCGAGAACTTCACCGACAGCCCCGACGCCGTCGACCGCGACGGACACGGCACCCACGTCGCGTCGACGGTGCTCGGCTCCGGCGCGGCGTCCGGCGGCGACTACCGCGGCGTCGCGCCGGGCGCGGGCCTGCTGGTCGGCAAGGTGCTCGGTGACGACGGCTTCGGCGAGCTGTCGTGGATCATCGCCGGCATGGAGTGGGCCGTCGCGCAGGGTGCCGACGTCGTCAACATGAGCCTCGGCAACAACGAGCTAGGCGCCTGCGACGACCCGATGGTGCAGGCGGTCGACGCGCTGTCGGCGGCGTCGGACACGCTGTTCGTCATCGCGGCCGGCAACCTCGGCGGCCCGGCCGAGACCGTCACCAGCCCGGGCTGCGCCGCCAGCGCGCTGACCGTCGCCGCGGTCGACCTCACCGACGCGACGGCGAGCTTCTCCGGCCGCGGGCCGGTGGCGGTGACGCGCGCCGTCAAGCCCGACATCGCCGGGCCGGGCGTCGACATCACTGCCGCCCGCGCCGGCGGCCGGGGTGACGCCGCGTACACGGACATGAGCGGCACGTCGATGGCGACCCCGCACGTCGCCGGCGCCGCGGCCGTCGTCCGGCAGGCGCACCCGGACTGGACCGGCGAGCAGGTGAAAGCGGCCCTGCAGAGCACGGTCCGCCCGGACAACGACACCGACGTCTACGACCAGGGCGCCGGCATCCTCGACGTCGCGAAGGCGGCGACGGCGCAGCTCAGCGGCCCCGGCACGGTCGACCTCGGCACGCTGGCCTGGCCGCACGAGCCGGCCGAGGCGGTCACCACCGACGTCGTCTACACGAACACCGGCGACGCCGACGCGACACTGACGTTCACCCTGGACGCCCGCGGCGAGAACGGCGCCGCGCTGCCGGACGACGCGGCGACGCTCGGCGCGACGACGCTGACGGTCCCGGCCGGCGGCACCGCCGCGCTGCCCGTCACGTTCGACCCGTCGGTCCTCGACTACGGGCACTACGGCGCCGTCAGCCTCCGGCTGGTCGCGCGCGACGGCGACGCCACCGTCGTCACCCCGATCGGCGCGTATGCCGAGCCGCAGCAGGTCGACGTCACGTTCCGGGTGATCGGCCGCGACGGCGAGCCGGCCGGCGACGGCAGCACTCTGGACGTCTTCGACCTGGACAGCATCGCCGCCCAGCGGATCAGTCTCGACGGCGCGGACGTCACGCTGCGGCTACGCGCCGGCACGTACTCGATCGCCTCGACCGTCGCCGTCCTCGACCCCGAGACGTTCCAGGTCACCGAGGCGGCGTTCCTGGCCGAGCCGGAACTGCGGCTGCTCCGCGACCGCACGGTGACGTTGGACGCCCGCCGCGCGCTGCCGGTGAAGGTGCGCACCGACCAGCCGATGCGCATGCACAGCGGCAGCGTGTCGTACGCCCGCATCGTCGACAACTGGATCCTGTCCAACACCCGCTACTTCCGCGAGGGCATGGACACCCTGTACCTGGGCCGGATGGCCGACGTCGAGCGCGGCGCGTTCGACGTGACGGAGTCGTGGCTCTACACGACGCCCGACGGCGGCACCGACTACCACCTCGTCTACCCGCACACCGGGGCGATCACGACGCGCGACGTCAACCACCGGGTCGAGCAGGACCAGCTGGCCCGCATCGACTCGACGTACAACACGCCCGGCAGCCCGGACCGGTACGCGCAGTACCTCGACGCGTACAGCACCCAGCGGGAGGCGTTCGTCCCGCTCGGCGACGTCATCCAGTTCGACGCGCCCGGCACCCGGACCTCGTACGTCACCGCGGACGTGCCGGTGCGCCAGACCGTGATCCACCCCGACGGCACCATGTGGTACTGGGGCACACCGATGTCGTCGGCGACCCGGCCGCTGGATCCGGGCAGCACCACCGCCGAGACCTGGTACGGCGCCGGGCTGCGACCCGCCGTCCCGGCCGACGCGCAAGGCCCGTACGACCCGTCCGGCCGCATCGGGAACCTCATCTGGACCAACCTCCCGGCGTGGGCGGACAGCCAGCCCGGCCACTTCGCCTGGAACGGGCTGAACGACCTCGGCAGCATGGAGCTGTTCGCGAACGGCCAGTCGCTGGGTGCGTGGGGCTGGTACGGGCAGGGCCAGTGGGACGTCCCGGCCGCCGCGACCGACCTCGCGCTCGTCTACGACCTCGTCCGGTTCGACCGCAGCCACTCGACCTGGCAGTCGCCGCTGTTCACCCAGACCAGCTGGCGGTTCACGTCCTCGGCGGCGGACGGCGGCGCGCTGCCGCTGCTGTTCCCGACGTACGACGTCGAGGTCGACGGGCAGAACCGGGCCGCTGCGGTGGACGGCTACCGCGTCGAGGTCGGCGTCGAGGCGACCCCCTCGTACGAGCACGGCTCACTCACCGGCGCCGCCGCCTGGGTGTCCTACGACGACGGCGAGACCTGGGCCGAGGTGCCCGCGACGCTGGACGGCGACACCGTCGTCGCGACCGTCGACAACCGGCCGGCCGCCGGCGGGTACGTCTCGGTCAAGGTCGAGCTGACCGAAGCGAACGGCGTCGGCGTCACCCAGTGGACCCAACGCCTGTACGGCGTCGTCTGAGGGCGGGTTGCCGGGCCGCTCGGGGTTCCACCCTGCGAGACTGTCGCGGACAGTGAGCCGAACCCCGAGGGGCCCGACCCGCCATGGATGTACTGACGTTCCCGATCGTCGCGACCTTCTCGATCCTGACGGCGCTGGTCTTCGGGCTGATCGCGCAGCGGCTGCTGGGCGTGCGGCTCGGGCTGTTCCGGCTGCTGCTGACCGGCGCATTCGCGATGATCGTCGGGCCGCTGATCATGTACGCGCTGCTCGGCCAGTTCACGTGGTCACCGCAGGGCACCCCCGAGCAGGGCGAGGGCTGGGTCGTCTTCTGGTTCGCACTGCTGGGCAGCGTGCTGACGGTGCTCGCGTCGATGGCGTTCCTCGTGGTCATCGAGGCGTTCGTGCCGATGGGCTCGCTGCCGCCGGCGCTCGTGTGGGGCCGCGGGCTGCTGGGCCGGCTGCGCCGCACCCGGCGGTACTGGCAGATCATCGGCATCGCGATGCGGCACGGCCTCGGCTCGTACCTGCGTGGCACGCGCGACCGCGCCCTGGACGTGCCGTCCGGACGGGCCCAGCTGGGCCGGGCGCTGACGAACACCCTGAACGCGGGCGGCGTGACGTTCGTGAAGCTCGGCCAGATCCTCGCCACCCGCCGCGACGTGCTGCCGGCCGAGGTGGCCGACGAGCTGGCCCGGCTCCAGGACGACGCCACACCGGTGCCGTGGCCGGAGGTCGAGAAGGTCATCGTCGCGGAGCTGAACGCGCCGGTCGAGGACGTCTTCGCCGAGTTCGACCGCGAGCCGCTGGCTGCCGCGTCCGTCGGCCAGGTGCATCTCGCCCGGCTGCACAGCGGCGCCGAGGTGGTCGTCAAGGTGCAGCGCCCCGGCATCCGGCCGGTCGTCGAGCGCGACCTCGACATCGCCGCCCGACTGGCCGCGCGGCTGGAGTCGGGCACCCGGTGGGGTCGCCGCATGGGCGTCCGCCCGCTGGCCGCCGGCCTGGCCGAGGCGATCCGCGAGGAGCTCGACTACCGCATCGAGGCCGAGAACATCACCGCCGTGGCGACCGCGCCGAGCCGCCAGCCCGACGTCGTCCTGCCGGAACCGCACCTCGCGCTGTGCACCGAGCGGGTGCTGGTGATGGACCGCCTGCAGGGCACGCCGCTGAACCGCGCCGACGTCGTCATCCGGCAGCACGACTTCGACCGCGACGCCCTCGCGACGACCCTGCTGGACTGCCTGCTGCGCCAGATCGTCCTCGACGGCATCTTCCACGCCGACCCGCACGGCGGCAACATCTTCCTGCTCGACGACGGCCGGCTCGGGCTGCTCGACTTCGGCTCGGTCGGACGACTCGACGGCGCCCTGCGCGACGCCCTGCAGCGGCTGCTCGTCGGCGTCGACCGGGGTGACCCGCTCGCCGTCAGCGACGCGCTGCTGGAACTGGTGCCGCGGCCGGACGAGATCGACCAGCAGCAATTGGAGCGCGACATCGGCCGGTTCATGGCCCGGCACACGTCCGGCACGCCCAGCACCGGGGTCCGGATGTTCGGCGACCTGTTCCGGGTGGTCGCCGACCACGGCCTGGCCATCCCGCCGGAGATCGCCGCGGTGTTCCGCGCGCTGGCGACGGCCGAAGGCACGCTGACGCGGCTCACGCCGCGGTTCGACCTCATCGGCAGCGCCCGCTCGCTGGCCAGCGGCTACGTCGAGGAACAGTACGGTCCGGAGCATCTCAAGCGGGCGGTCACCGAGGAGCTGGCCGCCCTGTTGCCGATCCTGCGCCGGCTGCCGCGCCGCGTGGAGCGCATCGCCAGCGCCGCCGAGCACGGCCGGCTGGGCATCAACATCAGGCTGCTCGCCGACGAACGCGACCGCGCCGTGCTGACCACGATGCTGCACGAGGTGCTGCTGACCTTCCTCGCCGCGACCACCGGCATCATGGCCGTCCTGCTCATCGGCACCAGCGGTGGGCCGCAGCTCACCGAGGACGTCCGGCTGTACGAGCTGATCGGCTACAACATGCTGGTGATCAGCGCGATCCTGGCGCTGCGCGTGCTCGCCCAGATCTTCCGCCGCGGCTGACCCCCACCGCCCCACACCGCTCTCATCCGTTCCGGGTGAGTCCACGGCGCCGCGCGGCTCCTAGCGTCGGGGCATGGTCACGCATCCCGACACCTACGACGACCGCTACGGCAACACGTTCCTGCAGCGACCGGCGCCGGACGATCGGCTGCCGCAGCAGGGGATGCCGGCTGTCGACGCGCTGCGGTTGCTGGGCGAGGAACTGGTGCTGGACGGCATCCCGATGCGCAATCTCGCCACGTTCGTGACGACGTGGATGGAGCCGGAGGCGCAGCGCGTCATCGCCGACAACCTGCACCGCAACTACATCGACCACGCCGAGTACCCGCAGACCGCGCTGATCGAGCAGCGCTGCATCCGCATGCTGGCCGACCTCTTCCACGCGCCCGGTCCGACCACCGGCACCCGCACGCAGGGCTCGTCCGAGGCGATCATGCTCGGGGCGCTGTCGCTGAAATGGAAGTGGCGGCAGCGGCGCGAGGCGGCACGGCAGAGCACCGACCGGCCGAACCTGGTGTTCGGCGGCGACGTCCACGTCGTCTGGGAGAAGTTCTGCCGTTACTTCGACGTCGAGCCGCGGATCATCCCGCTGCGCCCGGACCGCCTCACCATCGGCCCGAGCGACGTCGAGCCGCACGTCGACGAGAACACCATCGGCGTCGCTGCGGTGCTCGGCACCACGTTCACCGGGCACTCCGACGACATCTCCGGCATCAACGACCTGCTGGTGCGGCTGCGCGACGAGAAGGGGCTGGACGTCCCGCTGCACGTCGACGCGGCCAGCGGCGGGTTCGTGTGGCCGTTCCTCTTCCCGGACACGAGGTGGGACTTCCGGCTCGAGCAGGTGCGTTCGATCAACGTGTCCGGGCACAAGTACGGGCTGGTCTACCCGGGCATCGGCTGGCTGGTGTTCCGCGGCGACGACGACCTCGCCGAGGACCTCGTCTTCTACGAGAACTACCTGGGCAAGAAGGACGCGACGTTCACGCTGAACTTCTCCACCAACGCCAGCATGGTGCTCGCGCAGTACTACAACTTCGTCCGCTACGGACACGACGGCTACCGCGCGATCATGCAGACGATGCAGACCAACGCGAAGGCGCTGGCCGAGCGGATCGTCGACGCCGGCGACTTCGAGCTGGTCGGCCACCCCGACGCGGAGCAGCTGCCGCTGGTGGCGTTCCGGCTGGCCGGCGAGCACGACTACGACGAGTTCGACGTCGCCGGTCAGCTGGCCGGTGAGCACGGCTGGATGCTGCCGGCCTACTCGCTGCCGCCGAACGCCGAGGACGTGACGATCATGCGGGCGCTGGTGAAACAGACCCTCGGCCGCTCGCTGGCCGACACGCTGGCCGACGACCTCGCGCACGCGTGCACGACGCTGGACGCGAAGGGCGGGCTGCACGAGCGCGAGCGCCGCCGGGTGAAGTCGGGGACCGGCTACTGAGCCTGCTTGCGCGCCAGCGCCGCCTCGAGGCGATCGACCTTGCCGGTGATCTCGCCGGTGTGACCGGGCCGGATGTCGGCCTTGAGCACCAGGCTGACGCGGTGGCCGTGGCGGCCGACCGCCTCGCAGGCGCGCTTGACGACGTCCATGCACTCGTCCCACTCGCCCTCGATGGTGGTGAACATGGAGTCGGTGCTGTTCGGCAGCCCAGAGGCCCGGACGACGGCGACGGCGTCGGCCACCGCCTCGGACACGGACTCGCCGGTGCCGGACGGTGCGACGGAGAACGCGATGAGCATGCCGTCATCGTAGGCCGCAGTCCGCGCAGCTCCCACGGCGGCGCAGCCAGTACGCCAGCGTCCCCCAGCCCAGCGCCGCACCCCACACCGGCCACAGCAGCGCCGGCCCGAAGGCGGCCCATTCCTGCGAGTTCAGCAGGTCCTGGGTGAGGCCCACCTTGATCAGCCCCAGTCCACCCGAGGTCGCGAGCACCGCCACCACCGACGCCGGGACCACGGCCAGACCGACCGGCACCCGGCGGCCGCGCAGCACCGGGATCCAGCGCGGGAACACCTCGCCCCACCGCTGCACCAGGCCTAGCGTCAGCACCGTCCCCACCAGCGCGAACGACGCCAGCCAGGCGCCGGCCCAGAGCGATCCGTCGGCCAGCCCGTCCGCGTGGTCCTGCTCGTCGATGCCCAGCGGGATCCCGGCCACCCAGATCCACCGGGTGACGGCGTACAGCGCTGGGATCGCGGCCGCCACGTAGACCGCCGGACGGGCCCAGCGCAGGACCGTCGCGACCGCCGCCGACCGGTCCGGGCGTCCGCACCGCGCGCAGCTGCCCACCGTCCGGCGGGCGTAGACGACGGTCGCCGCAGCCCAGAGGAACCCACCCGCGATCGCCACGGCCTGATGCACGTGCTCGACGCCGAGCGCGTCGGCCACCTGCCCGCGGATCTCCGCGTCGAACGGCGCCTTGAACACGATCATCGGCAGATAGCCGACGAGGGCCAGGATCCTGGTGTCCGGCACGACCACCAGCAGGACCACCGCCATCGTGCCGCCGAGGCCGACCGCGAACCGCCGCCACCAAGGCGGCACCGCCACGCCGGGACGGTACCGGGCCATGACGGCGCCCGTGCCGGCGGCGGCCAGCGCGACCGCGGCGAACAACGGGGCGCCGACGTCGGCCGGGACGCCACCGAGCAGCGACGTCTCCCGGTCCGGGTCGGACGCTCCCATGGGGAAGCCGGCGCCGGTGAGCGTCCAGCCCAGCGCCGTCAGCCCGTAGCCGAGCGCCCACACCGTCGCGGCCCACGGCGCCCACTCGGGCCAGCGGCGCAGCACGCCGCTTCGGGCCGGGCCACGCTCCGCGGCCGTCATCGTCGTCGAGTTCATGCCTCGACCTTCGCCGGTCGACGGTGGCCGCGGCCTCCCGCCGCCCGGTGAACCGCCTCCCCCGCCGGGGGGATCGCGGGTTCAACGTGGGCTGATGAAACCGGACTCGTAGGCGGCGATGACGGCCTGGGTGCGGTCGCGGACGCCGAGCTTGGTGAGCACGTTGCCGACGTGCGTCTTCACCGTCTCGACGCCGACGACGAGCTCGGCGGCGATCTCGGCGTTGGATCGACCGGCCGCCACCAGCCGCAGCACCTCGGCCTCCCGCTCGCTCAGCCCGGCGCCGGCCAGCGCGTCGCCGCCGTTGCCGCCGTGCGACGCGGCCAGTCCGCGGATGGCGGCCGGGAACAGCAGCGAGTCGCCGCGGGCCACCGTCCGGACGGCCTGCACGATCTGCTCCGGCCGGGCCCGCTTGAGCAGGAACCCGTGCGCACCGGCACGCAGCGCCTCGTACACGTAGTCGTCGTTCTCGAAGGTCGTGACGACGAGGATGCGCGGCGCGTCGTCGCGGCGGCTGAGCAGCCGGGTCGCCTGGATGCCGTCGACGGCGGGCATCCGCACGTCCATCAGCACGACGTCCGGGCGCGACCGCGTCACCAGCGGCCCGACCTCCGCGCCGTCGGCCGCCTCGTCGACGACGCGCAGGTCCGGCTCGGCGTCGATGATGGCCCGCAGGCCCGCCCGCACCAGTGGCTCGTCGTCCACCAGCAGCACCGTGATCTCGTCCGTCACCGGCCCTCCCGCCCCGGCAGGTGCACCCGCACCCGCCACACCCCGTCCGCGGCCTGCGCGGACAACTCTCCGCGCAGCAGCCGCACGCGCTCTCGCATGCCGCGCAGCCCGCGGCCACCGTTGGCCCGCGACGACGGCGGCGTGCCGTCGGGCAGCGGGTTCGACACGTCGATGTCCAGACCGTCCGCCGTCGCGGCCACCCGCAACCGGACCGGCACGTGCGCCGCGTGCCGGGCCGCGTTCGTCAGGCCCTCCTGCACGATGCGGTACGCCTCACGCGACAGCGCCGGCGGCACGGCGGCCAGGTCGCCGTCGACCGTCGCCTCGAGGTCCATGCCCGTGGTGCGGGTGTCGTCGATCAGGCGCGGCAGATCGGCCAGCGTGCGCTGCGGCGAGGCGGCGTCGTCAGGGGCCGTGCCGCCCGCGCGGAGCACGCCCAGCACGTGATCGAGGTCCTCCATGGCGGCCCGGCCTGCCTCCTCGACCGCGAGCAGCGCGCGGCGGGCGAACTCCGGATCGGAGTCGAGCACCCGGCGCGCGGCCGCCGCCTGCAGCGTCGTCACCGTCAGGGCGTGGCCGACGGAGTCGTGCAGGTCGCGGGCCAGCCGGTTGCGTTCGGCGAATTCCTGCGCCTGCGTCTCCATGGCCAGCCGCAGCTCGGCCGGCGACGGGCCCAGCAGCAGCGGCGCGAGCCACGCCAGCAGCGCGCCCAGCCCGGCCACCAGGTACGCCGTGGCGACGACCAGCCCGAGACCGAGCAGCACCGCCCACACCCCGCCGACGGCGTCGAGCACCGCCAGCCCGGAGATGCCGGCACCGTCGTCCAGCCCCAGCCCGCGCACCACCAGCAGGACGGCCGTCGGCGCGGAGAACAGCACCGCCGCCATCGCCGCACCACCGCTGACCAGGTGCAGCACGTACCACCCGGCGCCGAACAGCCGGCTCTCCCACGGCGGGTCGGCGGCAGGGTCGGGCAGGTCGACGTCGAGCAGGCCGCGGGTCGCGGTGATCTCCAGTGCCCGCATCGCCGGCAGGAACGGCGGCACCGTGCCGATGACGAACGTGACCGCCGCCAGCACCCCGGCCGGCACGTAGGGCGTGCCCGGCTCGGTGAACAACTGCACGAACGCGACGATCAGCAACACGTACGGCAGCAGGATGACGCCGCCGAGCAGCAGGTGCACGCCCCGGCGGACCAGCCGGCGCCCGGCGAGCGGCGCGACGATGCTCCGGAGCGCTCCCACGCCCCCGATTGTCGCAGGCGCCGTCAGGGCAGCGGGCGCTCGCCGTCGTCGTCGGGCAGCATCGACAGCGCGACCGCGCACGCGGCGTCGAAGATCTCGTCGGTGGTCGCCTCGGTGTCGCTCATGATCATCGGCGCGCCGTGCAGCGCGAAGAACGCCATGCGCCCGCACAACTGCACCGGCAGCGGGTCGCGCGGGTCGACGACGAAGTCGAGCAGCACCCGCATGCGCCGGCTCAGCGCGTCGCCGCACGCGTGCACCCGCAGCGCGGGCTGGTTCTCCATCAGGAACCGCAGCAGTGGCGTGCCCTGCCCGCGGATCGCCTTGGCGTACCGCTCGATCAGCTCGCGCCGGTTCTCGGCCGTCGGCTCCTGGCCACGGGCCCAGTCGACCACTTCGTCGACCGCCGTCAGCAGGTCGTCGACCAGGCTCTGGACGATGTCGTCCTTGCTCTTGAAGTAGTAGTAGAGCGACGCCTTCGTCATGCCGAGACGCTCGGACAGCTCGCGCAGGGACGTCTTGTCGTAGCCCTGCTCGGCGAACAGCTCCAGCGCGACATTCTGGATGCGCGTTCGCGTGCTGCGCGGGTCTCGGTCGAGCATGGGGCTCCGTCATCGTGGGGGGTCGTGCAGTGAACGTACCCAGATGCGGGAAAGGTTCCACGTCAACGACCCGGTGCGGACGCACGAAGGCCCGCGAGCCGGCATGGTGCCGGCGCGCGGGCCTTCGGTGAGACGAGTCTCAGGCCGGGACGACCTCGAGCGCGACGTTCGCCGCGACCTCGGGGTGCAGCCGCACCGTGACGCTGTGGGTGCCGACCGTCTTGATCGGGCTGCCCACCTCGATGCGGCGCTTGTCGATGGCCGGGCCACCGGACGCCGTGACGGCCGTCGCGATGTCGGCCGAGGTGACGGCGCCGAACAGGCGACCGGAGTCGCCGGCCTTGGCGACCAGCTTCACGGCCGTGCCCTCGAGCTGGGCCTTGACCGCACGAGCGGAGTCGAGGTCGGCGAACTCGCGGGCCGAGCGGGCGCGGCGGATGGAGTCGATCTCCTTCTGCCCACCCTTGGTCCACGCGATCGCGAAGCCACGCGGCACGAGGTAGTTGCGGCCGTAGCCGTCCTTGACCTCGACGACGTCACCGGCGGCACCGAGCCCCGGCACTTCCTGGGTGAGAATCAGCTTCATGGCGTCCTCTCCCCTCAGCGAGCCGTCGAGGTGTACGGCAGCAGCGCCATCTCGCGGGCGTTCTTGATGGCCGTGGCGACGTCGCGCTGGTGGCGCGTGCAGTTGCCGGTGACGCGACGGGCCCGGATCTTGCCGCGGTCGGAGATGTACTTGCGCAGCAGCGAGGTGTCCTTGTAGTCGACGTAGTCGACCTTGTCCTTGCAGAAGGCGCAAACCTTCTTCTTCGGCTTGCGCAGCGGGGGCTTTGCCATCGTGGTGCTCCTCCTTCGGGGAGCCCGGTCGCCTCGCTGGCCGCGGCTGACCGGGATGGGTTGACGGGCGCGTTCCCGAACGGGGTGGCCTCCAGAGCCGCCCCGGAACGCTGATTACCTGGTGATCAGAACGGGGGCTCGTCGGACGAGGGTCCGGCCGGAGCGCCCCAGGGGTCGTTGCCGCCGCCCTGCTGCGGCGCACCGCCGCCGGACGGGGTGGCCCACGGGTCGTTGCCACCGCCGGAAGGCTGGCCACCGCCACCGAAGCCGCCGCCACCGCCGGACCGCTGGGTCCGGGTGACCTTGGCCGTGGCGTAGCGCAGGCTCGGGCCGATCTCGTCGACGTCGAGCTCGATGACCGTGCGCTTCTCACCCTCGCGGGTTTCGTACGAGCGCTGCTTGAGCCGGCCCGTCACGACGACCCGCATACCGCGCTGCAGCGACTCGGCGGCGTTCTCGGCCGCCTGACGCCACACCGAGCACGACAGGAACAGCGGATCGCCGTCTTCCCACGTGCTGGTCTGCCGGTTGAACGTGCGCGGCGTGGACGCGACGCGGAAGTTCGCGACCGCGGCGCCGCTGGGCGTGAAGCGCAGCTCAGGGTCGTCGGTCAAGTTGCCGACGACCGTGATGACGGTCTCGCCTGCCATTGGTGGTCCCTCTCAGTGGGCTTCCGGCCGAACGACCTTGGTACGCAGCACCGTCTCGGAGAGTCCGAGCTGGCGGTCGAGCTCTGCCACGGTGTCGGCCTCGCACGTGACGTCGAGCACCGCGTAGATGCCCTCGCTCTTCTTGCTGATCTCGTACGAGAGCTTGCGGCGGCCCCAGACGTCGATCTTCTCGACCGAGCCACCGGCCTCACGTACGACCCCGAGGTACTGCTCGAGGCTGGGCTGCACGGTGCGCTCCTCGGACTCGGGGTCCAGGATCACCATGACCTCATAGCGACGCATGCCGGATCACCTCCTGTGGTCTTCGCGGCCACGGTCTCTCCGTGGCAGGAGGGCTGAACGTCGATGGCCCGGTCGGATGCACACAGGTCCGTGCACGACCAGGCCGCAGGCAAGGTTACCAGCGTTGAGCCGAAACGCCGATTCCGTCATCCACAGGGGTTGACCTGCGCTCACGAACCGTCAGAAATCGGTCCCGGCCTCCAGTCGCTGCCGCAGCAACCGCTCCAGCGGCATCGACTCGCCGTCCCGCGCGCCGACGCCCACCTGCAGCGGCGGATCGGACGGAGCGATGCGCACGCCGGCCAGCCGCGACCGCGCCGACCGGGGCACGTCCATCAGGTAGAACCCGCCGTCCTCGCCGACCGCCATCGCCTGGTTGCGGCGGACGTACCAGCCGCGGAGCCCGGTCCGGTACCGGACGGCGCCGTCGGCAGCACGTGCCCGCAACGGCCCCGGCGCGATGCCGGCGGCGGTCATCGCGGCGACGAACTCCGCGACGATCTCCTTCGCCCGCTCCGTCTCGGCCGCCTGCTTGCGCGCCAGCGCCTCGGCCTGCGCCCGGACGACGTCCCCCCGCCGCTCCCGCCAGTTCCCCTCACCACTCACCCCAGCACTTTACGAGGGCGCGGTGCGCGGCCGGCCCTGACGCTCCCGCGCGGCGCGGACCGCACAAGCGAGCCCGCGCGGACCGCAACGGCGTGCGGCGGTGGGGGGACGCCGGCAGGGGTAGGCTGCGGGCGTCCGAGCGAGGAACGAGCGAGGCGGGCGGGGCCGGCGTCCCCCCACCGCCGCACGCAAGCAACCTGAGGCCGGCGGGCCCACGCTGTCAGAGCGGCGCGATAGCGTCTGAGACATGGCTGAGCAGCGCATCGGAGCCCACGTGAAGCTGGGCGATCCCATCACGGCGTCGAAGTCCACCGGGGCCGGCGCGGTGCAGATCTTCCTGGGCGACCCGCAGGACTGGAAGGCGCCGAAGCTGGCGTACCCGGGCGGCGCCGAGGCGCTGAAGGCCGACGCCGAAGCGGCGGGGCTGACGGTGTACGTGCACGCGCCGTACGTCGTGAACGTCGCCACCACGAACAACCGCATCCGCATCCCGAGCCGGAAGATCCTGCAGCAGCACGTCGACGTCGCGGCGCAGGTCGGCGCGGCCGGGTTGGTGGTGCACGGCGGCCACGTGCTGAAGGGCGACGATCCTCAGGCCGGCGTCGACAACTGGCGCAAGGCGGCCGAGCAGCTCGACGCCAAGGTGCCGGTGTTCATCGAGAACACCGCGGGCGGCGACTACGCCATGGCACGCAAGCTCGACCGGCTGGCCGCGCTGTGGGACGCCGTCGGCGAGTTCGGGTTCGGGTTCTGCCTCGACACCTGCCACGCGTTCTCGGCCGGCATCGCGCCCGAGGACATGGTGGAGAAGACGCGCGCCATCACCGGGCGCATCGACCTCGTGCACGCCAACGACAGCCGCGACCCGTTCGACTCCGGCGCCGACCGCCACGCCACCATCGGCACCGGCAGCATCGGCGGCGAGGCCATCGTCGCGGTCATCGAGGCGGCGGGCACCGACGCCATCGTCGAGACGCCGGCCGAGGGCCAGGAGGCCGACGTCGCCTACCTACTCGACCACGTCAAGGCCCGCTGACGGCCGTGCGCGGGCAGCAGCTCGGCGGGCCCGGCGCCCGGGTGACGCCCGCAGCCCAGCCAGCCCGGTGTCCAGGTGACGCCCGCAGACCAGCGAGGCCGGTGTCCGGGGATGCCGGCAGGGGTGGGCTGCGGGCGTCCGAGCGAGGAACGAGCGAGGCGGGCGGGGCCGGCATCCCCGGACACCGGCCGGACTCACCGCGCAGCCGGCCGGCAGCCCCCCAACGGTCAGGCGTCGACGTGCGGCCGCGCCCGGGCCGCCTCCGCCACGCCGGCGACGGCCTCGGGCCGGACGGTGTCGCGGACGATGCGCAGCGCCTCGGTCAGTGCCTCCAGTTGCTCCGGCGTCAGCAGGCCGGTGTACCAGCGGTCGACGTCCTCGATGTGGTCGGCGACGGCGGCCGTCACCCGTTCGAGGCCGGTGTCGGTGAGCACGGCCCAGGTGCCGCGGCGGTCGGTGTCGCAGCTGGCGCGCACCACCAGGCCGGCCCGCTCCAGCCGGTCGACCACGCGGGTGACGCCACTGGTGGTCAGGCTGGTCTGCGCGGCGAGGTCGCTCATGCGCAGCTGGCAGTTGGGCGTGCGCCCCAGTCGCAGCAGGATCTCCAGCTCGTTCTCGGACAGGCCGTGGCGGCCCAGGCGGGCGGCGAACTTCTGCGTCAGCCCCCGGTGCACCTCGACGAGCAGGCCGACGGCGGTGAGCCGGTCGTCGTCGATGATTCGCGTCGTCGCCATAGATGCTGATGCTAACAATGGTTGACGGCGCAAAATATTGGATGTTGACGCGCATTCGTCAGAGAAAGGGCAGGCCATGGCCGAGGCGCACATCGCCCGCGACGTGCACCCGTGGAACGGGCTGACGGTGCCGGCCGCCGGCGTCTTCACGCTCGACCCCGAGCACGCCGACGTCACCTTCGCCGTCCGGTACCTGATGCTCACGCAGATCAAGGGCCGCTTCGACGACGTCAGGGCGACGCTGACCCTCGGCGAGGACCCCACGGCGTCGCAGGTCGAGGTCGTGGTCGGGACGGCCAGCCTCTCCACCGGCGAGGACGACCGCGACCAGCGGCTGCGCTCGCCCGACTTCTTCGACGTCGCCGAGCACCCGGAGCTGACCTTCCGGTCCACCACCATCGCCCACGTCGAGGGCAACGAATTCGTGCTGGCCGGCGACCTCACCATCCGCGGCAGCACCCGGCCGGTGGAGTTCCGGGCCAGCTTCGACGGCGTCGGCTTCGACCCGTGGGGGGCGCAGGTCGTCGGGCTCAGCGCGCGCACCGAGATCGACCGCGAGCGCTGGGGCCTGACGTGGAACCGGGCCCTCGAGACCGGCGGGGTGCTGATCGGCAAGACGGTCGTGCTGGAGATCGACGCCGAGTTCACCCGCCCGGCGCAACCGGACACTCCCGGACGTTCGTGATCGTTCTCGGGTCCGCACGCGAACCGGGTACCCTCGCCCCGTGACACGCTCCTCCGCCCTCACCGTCCGAGAGATCACGAGCGACCAGCATCTCGCCGCGATCGCCGAACGGCCTTCGGTCAGCTTCCTCCAGACACCGGCGTGGGGCGTGGTCAAGCGCGACTGGCGGTCCCGCTCCGTCGGCTGGTTCGACGGCGACAAGCTGGTCGGCGTGGCGCTGGTGCTGTACCGCAAGGCGCCGCGGGTGCGCCGCTATCTCGCCTACGTCCCCGAGGGCCCGAGCATCGACTGGGACGGCATCTCGGCCGCCGGCGACCTCCAGCGCTGGCTGACCCCGCTGGTCGAGCACGTGAAGGCGCAGGGCGCGTTCGGCCTGCGCATGGGGCCGAGGGTGGTGGGCCGCCGCTGGTCCAACGCCACCCTGAAGAGCGCCCTGGCCGACCCCGGCGTCGCCCGGCTGCGCGACGTCCCGGCCGACGAGACCACCGCCACGGGCACCGCACTGGCCGAACAGCTGACGGCGCTGGGCTGGCGCCCCCCGGCCGAGGTCGACGGCTTCGCCGCCGGGCAGCCGCGGCACGTGTTCCAGCTGCCGCTCGAGGGGCAGTCCGAGGACGACGTCCTCAAGGGCTTCAACCAGCTGTGGCGGCGCAACATCAAGAAGGCCGACAAGTCCGGCGTCGTCGTGTCGCTCGGCACCGCTGCCGACCTGCCGGAGTTCCACCGCATCTACGCCGAGACCGCCCAGCGCGACGCGTTCACGCCGCGCCCGCTGTCATACTTCGAGGGCATGTGGGCGGCCATGACGGGCGAGGCGCCGGAGCGGCTGCGGCTCTACCTGGCGCACCACGAGGGCGACCTCGTCGCGGCCGCCACCATGACCCGCGTCGGTACGCACGCCTGGTACTCCTACGGCGCCTCGACGACGACCAAGCGCGACGTCCGCGGCTCCAACGCCATCCAGTGGCGCATGATGCGCGACGCGCTGGCCGAGGGGTGCGCCGTCTACGACCTGCGCGGCATCACCGACACGCTGTCCGAGGACGACCCGCACGCGGGCCTGATCCGGTTCAAGCTGGGCACCGGCGGCCACGCGGTCGAGTACGTCGGGGAGTGGGACCTCCCGATCTCGCGCGTCCTCTACTCTGCCTTCGACCTGTATATGAAGCGCCGGAGCTGACCGCGTGTCCCTGACCCTGCACATCGCCGCCGATCAGTGGCGCGGCCGGGTGCGCCGCTACGTCCAGGACGCCTCCGCCGCCGGCGTCACCGTCGTCCCGGTCACCAAGGGCAACGGCTACGGCTTCGGCAACGCCGTGCTGGCGGCCGAGGCGGCCCGGCTGGGCGTGGCCACGCTGGCCGCCGGCACCTACGACGAGCTGCCCGCCGTCAGCCCCGAGTTCGGCGGTGACCTGCTGGTGCTGTCGCCGTGGCGGCCGTGGCTGGCCGGCGCCGTCGGCGACGACCGCGTCGTCCACACCGTCTCGCGGCTCGAGGACCTGCGCCAGCTGGCCGCCGGCGCCACCCGGCCGCGGGTGGTCGTCGAGGTGCTGACGAGCATGCGGCGGCACGGCATCGACCCCGGCGAGCTGGCCGAGACGGCGAAGCTCCTCGACGACGTGCGGTTCGAGGGGTTCGCGCTGCACCTGCCGCTGGCCGGCGACCACGCCGCCGAGGCGACGACGCTGGCCCGGCGGGCGTTCGAGGCGGTCCCGACGGCGGCGCGGACGGTCTGGGCGAGCCACCTGAGCGCCGAGCGCGCGGCGGCCGTGGGCCGCGACACCGACGCCGAGGTGCGGCTGCGGGTGGCGACGGCGCTCTGGCTCGGCGACCGCTCCGGGCTGACCCCCCGGGCGACAGTGCTGGACGTGCACCGGGTGCGGCGCGGCGAGACGTACGGCTACCGGCAGCGCCGGGCCCGCCGCGACGGCGCCGTCGTGGTGGTCGCGGGCGGCACGGCGCACGGGGTGGCCCTGCAGGCGCCGGTCGCGGCGAGCTCGCTGCGGCAGCGGGCGACGGCGCTGGCCCGCGGCGGCCTGGAGGCGGGCGGACGGTCGCTGTCGCCCTTCCGCGTCGCCGGCAAGCAGCGCTGGTTCGCCGAGCCGCCGCACATGCAGTGCTCGATGATCTGGCTCCCCGCCGACGTCGAGCCACCCACCGTCGGCGACCAACTCGACGTCGAGGTCCGTTTCACCACGACCACCTTCGACGCCCTCGCCTGGGATTAGACGACCCAAGCGAAGCGTGAGCCGGCAGACCACCGAGGCTGCGGGTGGGGGCGCCGGCAGGGGTAGGCTGCGGGCGTCCGAGCGAGGAACGAGCGAGGCGGGCGGGGCCGGCGTCCCCACCCGCAGCCGGACAGGGCCAGCCGACTAGCGAAGTACGTTCAGCTCGTCGAGAGCGCGATGGCCGCGCTCGACCACCCCTGGAACGACATCGTGGCGCCCGTGACGGATGGGGATCTCGAGCATGTGGAGGATCTGCGCCGCTGCGAGCACCGCCGCCCCTTCCCAGCCGACCAGGTCGAGGATTCTCGTCCACAGCCGCCTTCGGACACCGTCCAGCAGCGGATCCTGGAAGGTGTACCACACGAGGGTGGTGAGATCGGTCGCCCGCGTGCCGCTACCCGCGTTCCCGATGTCCACGACCGACACCACCGCTCCGTCACGGACCAGGACATTGCTGGGGGTCGAGAGATCGGCATGGACCATGTCCGTTGCCTCTCCTGGAGGTGGGACGTCGGCACACACGAGCCGCAGGCGCTCGACCAAGGCCGCCACCTCGGCGGAATACCCCGAGAGCCTGGCCACGGACCGGCGGAGAAGCGACTGCTCGGGCGTCTCGTTGACATCCAGCCCGGCGACAGCCGATCTCCATCAGCTGCTCGACGAGAGACTGGGTCAGCTCCGGCGCGGGAGCCGCGTCAACGAAGTCCGTCAGATGCCACACATGAGTGGCGGTGGCCCCACTCCGAGCCAGGCCGGGGTGGGATAGCCGCGCCCGCGCATGTGCTCGACGACTCTCAGGGCTCGCAACGTCTCGCCCAGTTGGTCGGGGTGTGTCCGGGGCACTGCTTTGAGCACGGCATGTGCCCTTGGCCACGTCGTCCAGGACCTCGGCCGGCAGCTCTTCGGCAGGGCACATGGGGCACACGCCTCAGCCGGCCCAGCGCCCCGTCAAATACGCCGCGGCCCACACGGACATCAACGGCACCGATACGGCGAGGTACGCCCAGAGCACCCAGCGACGCCGAGCGGCGAGGAGCGCGATCGTCACCCACAGCGGCCACCACAGCAAGGTCGCCCGGGGCACCGAGAAGAACCACGTCGACGTGCCGAAGGCGATGACCTGCAGGCCGATCCAGGTGGCCTCGCCCCAGCGACGCCACCAGAGCAGGGCACCGGTCAGGACGACCCCGACGAGCATGGCGACGATCTCGGCGCGGAACATCCACGCGAACCCGGGCGACTGCGTGCCGCCGAACGCGGCCTGCCACGTGGCGTCGAGCGACGTCCACGGCCAGGTGAAGTGGCGGTCCCAGCCTTCGGCCTGGGCGTGCAGCCAGGCCAGCCAGTCGCCGGTCTCGGACTCGAGGTAGAGCGACCACGCGAGCAGCGGCAGCGCGGGCAGGAACAGCCAGCCGAGGCCGGACCACCAGGGCCGGCCGGACCGCTCGACCGCCTCGCGCCGGGTGGTCAGCCAGTGGACGGCGACGGCGACGGCGAGGAACACGCCGCTGACCCGCACCGTGCACGACAGCGCCGTCAGCACGCCGGCCGCCAGCCAGTGCTGCCGGCGCGCCGCCAGCCAGGCCGGGAACGCGCAGGCGAGGAAGAGCGCCTCGGTGTACGGGGCGGCGAGGAACACCGCCGACGGCGACACGGCCCAGACGACGACGGTGAGCCGGCCGATCCGCTGGCCGCCCTCCAGTTCGCCGATGCGGCCCAGCGCCACCGCGGCGACGGCGCCGGCGACCAGCGACACGATCAGCCCGGCGGCGACGTGGCGCAGCCCCAGCTGGTCGCCGAGCCAGAGGAATGCCGGGAAGCCGGGGAAGAACGCCTCGTTGGGGACGCCGGTGGGCTGCCCGCCGTAGCCGTGGACGGCGATGCCGAGGTAGTGCCAGTAGTCCCATTGCTGCCACCGGTCGAGGGCCGGGACGACGTCCTGGCCGGCGGCGACGAACATCCAGCCGGTGGCGCCGGCGATGACCCACATCGAGACGCGGGTGGCCAGCCAGATGCCGAGGGCGTCGCGGTCGACGCCGCGGACCCGGTCGGACAGCGTCCGTGCCGTCATGGCGTCGCCTCCCGCCGCCGGTGCCGGGGCGCGGTGGCGTCGACCGGGGTCAGGAACGGGCGGACGGGGTCGTCCTCGGGTCGGCGGATGTCGCGCACGACCATCACAACGAGCCAGAGCAGCCCGGCGATCCGCAGCAGGATCGCCAGCGCGTACTGGTCGTTCGTCAGCAGCGGCGCGGACGGGTCGTAGAGCGTGGCCAGGAAGCGCCACAGGAGCAGGACGTAGACGCCCTCGGCCAGCTGCCAGACGACGAGGTCGCGCACCCGGGGCCGCGCGAGCACCGCCAGCGGCAGCAGCCACAGCGAGTATTGCGGCGACCACACCTTGTTCACCAGCAGGAACGCGGCGACGGCGAGGAAGGCGAGCTGGGTGACGCGGGGCGGGGCGGGCGCGGTGAGCGCGAGCGCGGCGATCAGCACCAGCAGCACCGCCGCGGACACGACGGCGAGGTCGTCGACGGACTCGGGCAGCAGGCCCGGCTTCAGCAGGCCGATCGCGAACCACGTCGAGCCGAAGTCGGCGGCGCGCTCGGCGTTGAAGGTGAAGAACTCCCGCCAGCCCTCCGGCGCCCACCACGCCACCGGCAGGTTCACCGCGCACCACGCGACGACGGCGGCGACGACGGCCAGTGCGGTGTCGCGCAGGGCCGCCCTCCGGTCCGGCGACCGCAGCGCCACCAGCACCAGGACGCCGAGCAGCAGCGCGGGATAGAGCTTCGTGGCGGTGCCGAGCCCGATCAGCACCCCGGCGAGCACCGGCCGGTCACGCGTCCACGCCAGGATCGCCAGCGACATCGCCAGCACGGCCAGCAGATCCCAGTTGACGTACGCGCTGAGCAGCAGCAACGGCGACGCCGCCACCAGCAGCCCGTCCCACGGCCGGCGCGGCACCGTCCGCGCCGTCGCGACCACGACGGCCAGCGCGCACAGGGCCATGAGCCCGGCGGTGAGGTCGAAGAAGATCACGCTCTCCGCGAAGGCGGGCGCCAGGTCGCCGCCGCCGAACGCGTCGTACAGCCCGCCCGCCACGACCGCCGTCACCTGCATGACGGCGCCGGTCAGCACCGGGTACTCCAGCAGGCTGTCGCGGTAGGCCAGCAGGCCGTCGGCGAAGCCGCGCTCGCGGTACAGGAACGCGACGTCGCTGTAGCAGAGCGACGTCCACATGGACCGGTCCGCGCGGTCGGCCCAGCCGGTGGACCGGCACGGCTGGTCGGCCAGCAGCCCGAGCGCCAGCACGACGACCGCGACCAGCAGCGCCACCCGGACCGGGCCCCACCAGCGGCGTGGCTGGGCCGCCCGGCGCCCGAACGGCCCGCCGATCGCCTCGCTCAGGCCCGCGACGACGGGATCGTCACGACTGGGCGCGGCGGCGGCCGCGCGGCGCTGCGGCGTCACCGACACGAGTCGACAGCTTAGGGGGTTGGACGGTCAGCGGTCGGCGCCGCCGTCGCCCCAGGCTCCGCCGTTGGCGTTGCCGTTGCCGCCGGTCGGTTCGTCGGTCGGTTCCTCGGTGGGGGTGCCGCCGGTGTCGCCGCCGGATCCGCCGTCGGTGCCGGACCACTCGCTGCCCGACTCGTCGCCACCGGTGTCGCCGGACGTGTCGCCACCGGTGTCGCCGGAGGTGTCACCGCCGGTGTCGCCGGACTCGTCGGAGCCCGACTCGTCACCGCCGTTGCCGCCGCCGTTCTCGTTGCCGTTCCCGTTGTCGTCGCCGTTGTCGCCGTTCTCGTCCTCGTCCGGGGTCTCGGTCGGGGTGGGCGTCGGCGTGGGCGACGGGTTGACGGCGTCGCCGACCTCGGCCGGCTCGGGGAACTCCTGGATCTCCATGCCGTCGAGCGCGCCGGCCATGAACGCGGTCCAGATGCGGGCCGGGAAGGCGCCACCGGTGAAGGTGTCCATGCCGTCGACGCCGTCGAGCGAGACGGTGCCGGCGGTCTCGCCCTCGCCCCGGAAGATCACGACGCTGGCCGACAACTGCGGCACGTAGCCGGAGAACCAGGCGGTGAGGTCCTCGTGGGTGCCGGTCTTGCCGGCGGCCGGCCGGTTGAGGTTCTGCGCCTCGCGGCCGCTGCCGTTCTGCACCACCTGGCTCAGCGCGAACGTGGTGTCGGCGACGACGCCGGGGTCGAGCACCGACTCGGGGACCGGCTCGACGCGGTACGGGACGTTGCCGCCGGGCTCGGTGACGGAGCGGACGGTGTACCAGTCGGCGTGCCGGCCGCCCGCGGCCAGCGTGGCGTACGCCTCGGCCATGTCGATGGGCCGGACGTGCCCGATGCCGATGGTGACGCGGGGGTCCTGCCGCAGCTGCGTCTCCTCGTCGGCCGCATAGGACAGGCCGGACGCCAGCTGGGCGTCGACGATGCTGTCGGGGCCGATGTTCATCGCGAGGTCGACGAACGCGGTGTTCATGGAGTTCTCGGTGGCCGTGACGAGGTCGATGGCCTCGCCGTACTCCTTGTCGTCCTGGTTGTGCACCGGCGGGCCGAGGATCGGGTCGGTGAGCGTGTTGCCGGAGTACCGGCTCTCCAGCGAGATGCCCTGCTCCAGCGCGGCCGCCAGCGTGAACGGCTTCACCGTCGACCCGCCCTGCACCGAGGCGTCGAGCGCGTCGTTGAACGGCTGCTCGACGGCGTCGGGCCCGCCGTACATGGCGACGACCGCGCCGTCGCCCGGCGTCACGGCGGCGAGGCCGACCCGGACGCCGTCGGCGTGCTCCTGGGGTCGCTCCGCCTCGACGGACTGGATGGCGGCGGACTGCGCCTGCGGGTCGAACGTGGTGACGACCCGCAGGCCGCCGGTGTCGATCTCTTCCTCGGTGAAGCCGTTGTCGATCAGCTCGTCGCGGACCTGCTGCAGTAGGTAGCCGTTCGGGCCGCCGTAGCGGTTGGTCTTCTGTTCGGGCACGACCTCCGGCGGCACCAGCGTCTCGGCGGTCGCGGCGTCGAGCGTGCCGATGTCGACCATGCCGTCGACGACGTAGGCGAAGCGCTGCTGGTACCGCTCGGCGTTCTCCGGGCCCAGCGTGGGGTCGTAGCGCGTCGGCGAGCGCAGGATGCCGGCCAGCGCCGCGCACTGGGCGGTGTCGAGCTCGGACACCGGCACCCCGAAGTAGGAGCGGGACGCCGTCTGGATGCCGTAGACGCCGCCGCGGCCGAACCAGATGGTGTTGAGGTACGACGCGAGGATGTCGTCCTTGTCGAGCTGCTGGTCGATCTTGACCGAGATGAACAGCTCCTGCACCTTGCGGGTGAGGGTCTGGTCCTGCGTCAGGTAGTAGTTCTTGACGTACTGCTGGGTGATCGTCGAGCCACCGCCGGCCGCCGTCGACCCGTTGTTCTGGATGTAGCCGATGCCCGCGCGGAGCATGCCGACCGGGTCGAACCCGTTGTTGTCGTAGAAGCTGCGGTCCTCGGCGGCGACGACGGCGTCCTGGCAGGCCTGCGGGATGTCGGAGATGTCGACGGTCTCGCGGTTCTCGGCGCTGAACCGGCCCAGCTCGGTCTCGCCGTCGTTCCAGTAGACGATGGTCGCCTCGGACCGGGCGAACGCGTTGGCCTCGGGGATGTCCGTCATGGCGTAGGCGATGCTGATGCCGGCGACGCCGAGCAGCATCATGCCGAGCGCGTAGAGCCCGAAGGCCTTCCAGGAGACGAACCGGCGCCAGCCCTTGCGGCGGCCCTTGCCGTTCTTCTTGCCGCCGTTGCGACCTGCGGCGTAGCGGCGGCCGCCGCCGCGGCGGTCAGGGGTCGACGACGAGACCGCGCCCGCGGAGGCGGCGGTCCTGGGGGCCGCGCCCTTGGACGCGGCCGAACGCGCGCGGTCACCCGCGCGGCGGCGCCCTTGGTTCGTCACTGAGTTCCCGGTCGGGTCGGGGACATCGGCAGTCCGGTGCGCGCGATGAGGCGCCCCGGAGTCATGCAGAGCCTACGACGCTCCATGGTCGATCACGCCAATCCTGCTCTCGCCCTGGGCGTTTCAAACCTGCGTGTGACGACACAGCGGTCACACCCGTCACGCCGATGTGGACGGGTCACTTGCGGTTCGCGCCCCGGACGTCCTATCGTCCTGATGTATCGGTTCGATACATCGAGCTGACAATGATGCAAGGGAGCGTACCTCGTGGGCAAGCGGGCAGACGCGTTGGAGCTGGCCATCCTGGGCCTGCTGCACGATGCGCCGCTGCACGGCTACGAGCTGCGCAAGAGGGTGAACTCGCTGCTGGGGTGGGGGCGAGCGTTCTCGTACGGCACCTTGTATCCGACTCTGAAGGCGATGGTGCGGCAGGGCTACCTGGCCGAGGACGAACCCGTCGACACGCTGGTGACGACGGGTCCGCACCGCAGCGGGCGCCGTGCCCGCATCGCCTATCGGCTCACGCCCGAGGGCAAGGAGCGCTTCGCCGACCTGCTCGCACACACCGGGCCCTCGGCCTGGGACGACGAGCACTTCGGCGTGCACTTCGCGTTCTTCGGCCGGGCCGACGCCGATACCCGCATGCGGATCCTCATCGGCCGGCGCAGCCGGCTGCAGGAGAAGCTCGACCAGTTCCGCTCGGCACTGTCGCGCACCCGAGAGCGACTCGACACCTACACGCTGGAGCTCCAGCGGCACGGCCTCGAGTCGGTCGAGCGCGAGGTCAAGTGGCTCGACGACCTGATCAGCGCCGAACAGCGCTCGATCGGCAGGCCAATGGGCGCCACGCCCACCCCAGGGTCCGGTGAGCCACCGGCGCCCCCCACCGGAAACGAAGGAGAGAACGGCCGATGAGCTCGGTTCGTGTAGGCATCGTCGGCGTGGGCAACTGCGCCGCTTCGCTCGTGCAGGGCGTGCGCTACTACCGTGACGCCGACCCGGCGACGAAGGTCCCCGGGCTGATGCACGTTCAGTTCGGCGACTACCACGTCCGTGACGTCGAGTTCGTCGCCGCGTTCGACGTCGACGCCAAGAAGGTCGGGCAGGATCTCGCCGACGCGATCGGCGCCAGCGAGAACAACACCATCAAGATCTGCGACGTGCCGCCCACCGGCGTCGTCGTGCAGCGTGGCCACACGCTGGACGGCCTGGGCAAGTACTACCGCGAGACCATCGTCGAGGACGAGAGCGAGCCGGTCGACGTCGTCGCCGCGCTGAAGGCCGCCAAGGTCGACGTCCTCGTCTGCTACCTGCCGGTCGGCTCCGAGGAGGCCGCGAAGTTCTACGCGCAGGCCGCCATCGACGCCGGCGTCGGCTTCGTCAACTGCCTCCCGGTCTTCATCGCCGGCACCCAGGAGTGGGCGGACAAGTTCACCGCCGCGGGCGTCCCGATCGTCGGCGACGACATCAAGTCGCAGATCGGCGCCACCATCACGCACCGTGTGCTGGCCAAGCTGTTCGAGGACCGCGGCGTCACCGTCGACCGGACCTACCAGCTCAACGTCGGCGGCAACATGGACTTCAAGAACATGCTCGAGCGCGAGCGGCTGGAGTCCAAGAAGATCTCGAAGACGCAGTCCGTCACCTCGCAGCTGGTCGACGGCCTCGAGCCGCGCAACGTGCACATCGGCCCGTCCGACTACGTCGCGTGGCTGGACGACCGCAAGTGGGCGTTCATCCGGCTCGAGGGCCGCAACTTCGGCGACGTCCCGCTGAACCTGGAGTACAAGCTCGAGGTCTGGGACTCCCCGAACTCGGCCGGCATCGTCATCGACGCGCTCCGTGCGGCGAAGATCGCCATGGACCGCGGTGTCGGCGGGCCGATCCTGTCGGCGTCGTCCTACTTCATGAAGTCGCCGCCGGAGCAGTACTCCGACGACGTCTGCCGCGAGAAGGTCGAGCAGTTCATCCGCGGCGAGATCGAGCGCTGATCCGCACACGGGTGGACAGGGAGCCGGCGCCCCACCGGGGTGCCGGCTCCGCCGCGTCCGGGGACCGGGCGTTGGGACGACCCAGGGGTCGGCCGAACGGGTCACCAGCGGTGATCACTGGTCCGCCCTCAGATGAGAATCCCGTCGCCGGTGCGGCAGTTTGACGTGGCTCGTCTACCATTTCCGTCATGCTCCGGTGGGATCGTGTGCCAGATTGAGGTGTTTCACCCATCGGTCGCCTATTGACAGAACGCTGCCGGGCAGCAAGCGTCGTCTAGCGGCGCGTGTGCGTCCCGGAGCACGACGGCGGCCACGAAGGGGCCTGAGTCGCTCACAGGCGAGCGGCCATGGGGGACGACAGAGGAAGGAACATCGATGACGCGGACCGCCCGAGGACGCCGTAGCAACGACGGCGCCGCGAAGCGGGCGCGCGCGAATCTGCGCCCAGCAGACCAGCGCCCAGCCGTGAAGTCCGGCCGTGCGAAGGACGGCGGCGACGGCGATCGCTCGCGGTCGTTCTGGCAGTCCTTCCTGCACGACCGCAGCGTCCGGTCGCGCGTCGCCGCACTGGTTCTTCTCCCGCTGCTCGGCACGCTCGTGCTCGGCACCCTGTTCTTCAAGAACTCGCTCGACGACGCCTCGTCCGCCTCGCGCACCGAGAGCCTGGCCGAGGTCGGCATGGTGGCGCTGCAGGCGCTGCAGGCGGTCCAGGACGAACGCGACGTCACCGGCCTCGCCGACGGCGGCGGCACCGAGCCGGCGTCGGTCGACACCGCCCGCGAGGCCACCGACGCCGCCATCGCCGCACTGAACCAGGAGATCGACGAGCACCGCGGCGACGACCTCGGCTCCGCCTACGCGGGCGCGGTCGAGCAGTACGAGACCGAGGTCGACCGGCTGAGCGGCACCACGAACGAGTCGAACTACCGCCTCCAGCGCGACGCCAAGGACCCGCTCTTCAACGACGGCGGCACCGCCGGCTACCACCGCTTCGCCGAGGTGCTGCAGCGGCTGGCCACGGCCGCCGCCACCGGCACCGAGGACCCCGCGCTGGCCCGCCGCATCTCGGCGCTGGCCGACGTCGCGCAGGCGGTCGAGTCGGCGTCACTCGAGCGCGGCGTCGTCGCCTACTTCATGACGCCCGGCGCGCAGCCCTCGCAGGCCGATCGTGACCTGGCCGTGTCCCTCCAGGGCGAGCAGGCCATGCTGCTCGACGGCCGGTTCCTCCGCGCCCTCGGCTTCACCGAGCAGCAGCGCATCTACTCCAACGAGATCTACGTCGCCAACCGCGAGCTCGCCCAGGCCCGCACCGACATCGCAGACTTCGCCGAGCCGCGCATCGACAAGCAGCAGTGGTGGGAGCTGTCGACGCAGCGGCTCGACGCTCTGCGCGACATCCAGCAGGACACCGGCAACAGCGTGCTGGCGCTGGCGGCCGACCGCACCGACAGCGCCCGCGTCACGGCGCTGTTCAGCGCGCTCGGCGTGCTCGCCGTCCTGGCGCTCACCGTCTACCTCGCCATCGTCGTGGCGCGCTCCATCATCGGCCCGCTGCGCCGGCTGCGCGCCTCGGCGCTCGAGACCGCGCAGACCCAGCTGCCGGCGCTGGTCGACCGGGTGCACAAGGACGGCCCGGCGGTCGCCCGCAACCTCCCCGACGCCGTCACGGCCGAGGGCCGCGACGAGATCGGCCAGGTCGCCACGGCGTTCAACGACGTCCACTCCACCGCCGTCCGGGTCGCCGCCGAGCAGGCGCTGCTGCGGCAGAACCTCGACACCATCGTCGTCAACCTCTCCCGCCGCACCCAGTCGCTGGTCGACCGTCAGCTCGGCGAGATCGAGGGCCTCGAGCAGCGCGAGCGCGACCCCGACCAGCTGAGCACGCTGTTCCGCATCGACCACATGGCCACCCGCGTCCGGCGGCACGCCGAGAGCCTCCTGGTCCTCGCCGGCGTCGAGGAGATGCGCAAGCACACCAGCGCGGCCGGCGTCCTCGACGTCGTCCGCACCGCGGTCGGCGAGGTCGAGCAGTACCCGCGGGTGAAGTTCGGCGTCATGCCGACCGACCTCATCACCGCCGGCGCCGTCGACGACATCGCCCACCTGCTGGCCGAGCTGATCGACAACGCCACCGAGTTCTCCGCGCCGGCCACGCCGGTCCGGGTCACCAGCCAGCCGCTGCTCGGCGGCGGGCTGCGGCTGCAGGTCACCGACTCCGGCCTGGGCATCCCGGCCGGCCAGCTCGAGGAACTGAACGAGCGGCTGCGCAACGTCGGCGACATCGACGTCGCGGCGTCGCGCACGCTGGGCCTCTACGTCGTCGCGCGCCTGGCCGCCAAGCACGGCATCCAGGTGCGGCTCGAGCCGGTGCCCGAGGGCGGCACGGCCGCGCAGGTCGACCTCCCGGCGCACCTCATCCTCTCCCCCCTCGACACCAGCGAGGGCGTCATCCCGCCGGTGCCGGCCGAGCCGGCGGCGCCGCAGCCGCCCAGTGGCCTGAACGACTCCTGGAACCTCGACCCCAGCCCGGCACCGTTCCGCCGCGACGACTCCTCGCCGTCGCTGCCGCCGGTCACCGCGCCGGCCGCGTCCGGGCTGCCCCGCCGCGGCGAGCGTCCCGACGAGACCCGCGTCCCGGCCGAGGCGTCCGACCTGCCGCGGCCGACGCCCGAGCCCGCGCCGACCATGGACGCCGGCCGGCCCACCTGGCCCAGCCCGGAGGAGTCGCGGCTGCGCCCCGACACCGGCGAGTCGCGCATCGCGCCCATCACGGCCGAGACCCGCTACGACACCGGCGAGCACGCCGTCGCCGACACCGGTGAGCACAAGCAGCTGTCCGAGACCGGTGAGCGCCGCCTCACCGACACCGGCGAGCGTCGCGTCACGACCGACCACGGCGCCCGGCCCGACGAGGCCTGGCGGCAGCCGCTGACCAACGGCAGCACCGGCTCGGCGCTGCCGACCCGCGAGCCCCGTCAGGAGCCGCGGCCCGAGATCCGCCCGCCGGCGTCGCCGCCACCGGCCATGCCCGCCGCGCCGGCCGCCCGCTCCTCGCTGCGCGCACCCGAGCCGGTGCTCCCGGAGAGCGACTCGCCGATCTACGACTCCGTCGCCTCCGCCTGGTTCAGCCGGTCCGGCGACTCGTCCACCGACGACTGGTCCAGCCCGGCCGACGAAGGCTGGCGGCGCGCCGCCGAGGCGCTGCGCTCGGCCGAAGAGGCCGCCAGCGCCCGCGCCGGGCAGCGCGACACCGAGCCGATCCAGACGTCGCCGCCGGTGGGTTCGGGCTGGGCGAGCCGCGAAACGGCGGCGGCGCCGCCGGTGCCCGAGCCGGTCGCGGAGGCCGAGCCCGCGCTCAGCGCGTCCGGCCTGCCGCTGCGGCGGCGCGGCGCCTCGCTGGTGCCCGGCTCCATCGGCGAGCTCAACGAGACCGAACGCACCCGACGCCCTGCCGCGGCGGCCAAAGACGCGAGTAACGTTGCCTCGACGCTGGCCAGCCTGCAGCGAGGTGTCGGGCGCGGCCGGGAGGAAACCGGTGGCTGGGTACCCAAGCGGCCCAGCGACCCCGAGAGGAGCGATTCGTGACCAACGCCTCCAGCGACGAGCTCGGCTGGCTGCTCGACCGTTTCGTCGACCGCACCACTGGCGCCGCGCACGCGGTCGTGGTGTCCGCCGACGGTCTGCACCTCGCCGGCTCCACGGGCATGCCGCGTGAACGCGGCGAGCAGCTCGCTGCGGTGGTGTCCGGACTGGCCAGCCTCACGGTCGGCGCATCGCTGATCCTGGGCGCGGGCACCGTCCAGCAGACCCTGGTAGAGATGAGCAACGGCTTCCTGCTGGTCATGGCGGTCGGCGACGGCGCGCACCTGGCCGTGCTGGCAGCCTCCACCGCCGACCTCGGTCAGGTGGGCTACGAGATGGCGCTGCTCGTCGAACGCGTGGGCGCCGTGCTCAACCCGGCCACCCGGGTGGGGTGAGAATCGACGTGCACGAGCGCCGGATGTGGTAGGGATCGGGTCAGCACCGCGCAGATCCGCGATCCGACGATGGTCTGGAGGTAACGATGGCGGCACCTGACGGCCGGAGGGTACGGCCGTATCTTGCGACGCGTGGGCGCACGCGCCCGGTGCAGGACATCGCCATCGAGGCCCTCGTCTCCACCACGAAGGACGGCCGCACCAACGGCTCCGACCCGGAGCCGGAACGGGAGCGGATCCTCCGGCTGTGCCACTCGCCACGGTCCGTGGCCGAGGTGGCCGCAATCGTCTCGATGCCACTCGGCGTGGCCCGCGTGCTCGTCGCGGATCTCGAGACCGAAGGACTGGTGCGGGTCGCTGACCCGCATGCGGCGTTCGCCGGCTCCGCGGAGCCGGCTCGTAATCTGAGCGTGCTGGAAAGGGTGAGGGATGGCCTTCGTCGACTCTGAGGTGTCTGGCGGCACACAGGCCGACCAAGACGCGCTGTCGGTCAAGATCGTCGTGGCCGGCGGTTTCGGCGTGGGCAAGACGACGTTCGTCGGCGCGGTCAGCGAGATCGAGCCGCTGCGTACCGAGGCACTCATGACGGAGGCCTCGACCAGCGTCGACGACCTCTCCATGCTGCCCGAGAAGCGCACCACGACCGTGGCCATGGACTTCGGCCGCATCACGCTGGCCGAGGACCTCGTGCTGTACCTCTTCGGCACGCCGGGCCAGAACCGGTTCTGGTTCATGTGGGACGACATCACCCGCGGCGCCATCGGCGCGGTCGTGCTCGTCGACACCCGCCGCCTGGCCGACTGCTTCGGCGCCATCGACTACGTCGAGCAGCGCGGCATCCCGTTCGTCGTCGCCCTCAACGCGTTCAACGGCATTCAGGAGCACGATGTCGAGGACGTCCGCGACGCCCTGCAGGTCGGGCCCGAGGTCCCGTTCGTCGTCACCGACGCGCGCGACCGCGAGTCGGTCAAGGTCGTGCTCGTCACGCTGGTCGAGCACGCGATGTCGCTGATCCAGCAGACCTGACCCCTTCGCCGGGAACCTCCCGCGCGCACCATACGTCCTAGTGACATGCGTCACAGGGGGTGGCTGGCGGGTGTCGTCGTCGGACTGACGGCGTGCACGGCCGCGGACGCCGAGCCGGGCGACGTCGCGACCGAGCCCGAGCAGCAGCGCTTCACCGGCACGTTCCTGGTGCTCGAGGACGCCGAGCACGGGCCTCAGGTGTGCTACGGCGGCGCCCTCTTCAGCAACCCGCCGAAGTGCGGTGGGCCGGACATCCCGAACTGGGACTGGTCCGCCGTCGAGCACGAGTCCGTCGACGGTGTCAGGTGGGGCGACTACCAGGTCACCGGCACGTTCGACGGCACCGAGTTCACCCTGACCGAGCCGGCCGGGCCACCCGAGCCGCCGGGCATGGACGACGGGCGCCCCGACCTCGACGCGCTGCTCGACACGCCCTGCGAGGCGCCGCCGGAAGGCTGGGTGCTCGTCGACATCGCCACCGCGAGCACCGAGGTCCTTGACGCCGTCGTCGACTACGCGGCGGCGCTGCCCGGCTACGGCGGCCTCTGGGTCGACCGCTCCGTCGAGCAGCCGCCGGGCGTTCCACCGTCGGCGGCCGCCGCGGCGGCGATCCTCAACGTCAGCTTCACCGGCGACCTCGCCGCGCGCGAGGCCGAGCTGCGCGCCGTCTGGGGCGGCGCGCTCTGCGTCACGCAGGCCCGGCACGAGCACAGCCGGCTGGAGGAGATCCAGGCCGAGCTGGCCGGTGAGTTCGGCATCTACTCGGCGAGCGTGTCGGGACCGGAAAACCTGGTCGAGGTCGACGCGTTCATCGACGACGGCCTGCAGGAGCAGCTCGACGAGACCTACGGTCCCGGCACGGTCCGGGTGACGTCCGCCCTGCGGCCCGTGCCGCCCGACGACGCACCGACGATCTACGCGGGCACGTTCACCGTCATCGAGTCGCGCGACGGCGACGTGAACGCCTGCTCGATGGTCATGGAGTCCTATCCGCCCGGCTGCGGCGGCGGCTTCGAGCTGCGCGGCTGGTCCTGGGAAGACGTGCGTGGCGAAGAGTCGTCCGACGGCGTGACCTGGGGCGACTACCACATCAAGGGGACCTGGGACGGCACCGCGCTGACGCTGACCGCGCCGCCGGAGCCACCGCCGCCGTCCGGCCCGCGTGAGGATCTGAGCCAGCGCTTCGACACGCCCTGCCCCACCCCGCCCGGCGGCTGGGCGATCCTCGACGGCGCGTTGACGCACGCGACCGACTTCCAGCGCGCCCACGCGTACGCCCTGGCCGCACCCGGCTACGTCGACTCCTGGCTGGACCGCCATGTCGCACCCGAGGCCCGGTCGGCGACGGCGCCGGCCGAGGTGATCGTGAACTTCCGGTTCACCGGCGACCTCGCCACCCACGAAGCCGCGCTGCGGAGCCTGTACGGCGGCGCCATCTGCGTCAGCCAGGCCGAGCGCAGCCAGCAGGAGATGGAGGCGACCGGCGCCGAGATCGCGGCCGCGCACGACGCCCTCGCCTGGACGGTCGAGTCACCGGCGAACACGGTGTGGATCCAGGTGATCGTCGACGACGGCCTGCAGGAGCGGCTCGACGAGGAGTACGGGCCGGGCCTGGTACGGGTCGAGGCTCTGCTGAAGCCGGTGGACTGACGCGTGGCGCCGGAACGTCGCGACCGCCGACGCCGTCCAAGTGGCATGCGTCACTTCGGGTGGATCCTCGCCGCGCCGGTCGCGGCCCTGCTGCTCGCCGCCTGCGGCGATGAGGAGGCGCCCCGCAGCGCCTCACCGTCGGACGAACCATCGTCCACCAACCCCGGTCAGCTCTACACCGGCGTCTTCACCGTCCTCGAGGGCTGGGGGCACGGCCCGCAGTTGTGCTCCGGCGTGCGGGAGTCCTTTCCCCCACAGTGCGGCGGTCCCGACATCGCCGGCTGGAACTGGGACGAGGCGCCCGACGCCGAGTCGGCCGATGGCGTCACGTGGGGGTTCTACTCCGTCACGGGCACCTGGGACGGCACCCGCTTCACGCTGACCGAGCCGCCGCTGGCCGGCACCGCCACCTCGCCGGTGGCCCCCGACGCCTCCGAGTTCGATTTCTCGCCGCCGTGCGAGCCACCGGCCGGCGGCTGGGTCGTCGTCGACGCCGCCACCGCTGACGAGGCGGGCCGTGCGGCGGCCGAGGACTATGCGTACGCCCAGCCCGACTTCGCCGGCACCTGGATCGACAGTCTCGCCCGGCCCAACATCCTCACGTTCAGCTTCACCGGCGACCTCGAGACCCACGAGGCCGCGCTGCGCGGTCTCTGGGGCGGTCCGCTGTGCGTCACCGGGGCGGAGCGCAGCATGCAGGAGCTGATCGCGATCCAGGACGAGATCGTCGCCGCCGGCCCCGGCGTTCCGGCGACCGCCCTCGACCTCGTCAGCGGGGAAGTGACGCTGGACGTGTTCGTCGAGGACGGGCAGCAGGCCGAGCTGGACGAGCGGTACGGCGAGGGCGTCGTCCGGGTGAGCGCCGCGCTGCGGCCGGTCGAGTGAGCTCTGCCGCTGGCAGACAACGGTGACGCACGCCCGTCCCGCTGGTTAGCGTCGAGCCCATGAGTGGTCACGCGATCGTCGTCGGCAGCACCGGCCAGATCGGCCGCGCCGCCGTGGAGTCCCTGCTCGACGACGGCTGGTCGGTCACGGCCGTGCACCGGGGCAGCACCGAAGCGCCGTCCGGCTGGGCGCGGCGCGGCGTCGACGAGCGGCTGGCCGACCGCGCGGACCTCGCCGGTGTGCTGCGCGAGACCGGCGGCGCCGACGTCCTGCTCGACACCATCGCCTACGACGACGCCGACGCGCGGCTGCTGCTCGGCCTGGCCGGCGACGTCGGCTCGCTGATCGTCGCCTCCAGCGCCTCGGTGTACGCCGACGACGCGGGCCGCACCCTGGACGAGGCGACCGGGCCGGACGACTTCCCGCGCTTCGCCGCGCCCGTCCCGGAGACCCAGGCGACGGTGCCGCCCGGCCCGGCCACGTACTCGACGCGGAAGATGCTGCTGGAGCAGACCCTGCTCGACGACGGACGGCTACCGGTCACCGTGCTGCGGCCGTGCGCCATCCACGGCCCCGGCAGCACCAGCCCGCGCGAGGTCTGGCCGCTGCTGCGCGCGCTGGACCGCCGGCCGCGCATCCCGCTGGCGCACGGCGGGCACAGCCGGTTCCACACCACGAGCGCGCCGAACCTCGGCGAGCTGGTCCGGCTCGCGGCGGCGCGCCCGGGCGGCCGCGTCCTCAACGCCGGCGACCCGGAGCCGCCGTCCGTCGCCGACATCGTCCTGGCCGTCAGCGCGACCGCCGGTCACGAGCCGGAACTGGTGCCGCTGGACGGTGCGCCGGAGTCGCGGGTGGGCCGCACCCCGTGGTCGGTGCCGCGCCCGTTCCTCGTCTCCATGACGGCGGCGGCGACGGAGCTGGGCTACGCGCCGGTCGCGACCTACGCCGAGGCGGTCGAGTGGACGTCGGCCTGGCTGCGCGGCCGGCTGGCCGAGCGGCCGTGGCGCGAGGCGTTCCCGCTGCTGGCGCAGTTCTACGGCGACGCGATGGACGACTACGCCGCCGAGGACGAGCTGCTCGCGTCGCGCCGGAACTGACGCGCCACGACCCGCCAGCCGACCAGGAACGCGCCCAGCACCAGCGTCGCCACGGCGACGAACGAGGGCGCTGTCCCCTGGCCCGACGCCGCCCGCAGCAGCATGCCGACGGCCACCGTCGCCATCCACACAGTGACGCCGGTCGCGAGGGACGCAGGGTGGCGGCGGGGAGAGCGGGGGCCGGGGGATGCCGGCAGGGGTTGGCTCGGGCGTCCGAGCGAGGAACGAGCGAGGCGGGCGGGGCCGGCATCCCCCGGCCCCCGCCACCGAAGCGCGATCAGCGTCCATGTCAGAGCGAGCCCGGCCAGGAACGGCCATGCCGTGCGGGCCAGCCCGGCCAGCGACAGCGGATCGTCGTGCGTCCGCCGTCCGATCAGCACGAACACCAGCACCAGGACGACGTCGACGGCGAGCGCCGGCCCCGTTCTCACGCCGAGGCCTCCGGCTGCTCGGACCACCACCGCAGCAGCTCCGCCCGCGCGTCGTCCTCGGACAGCACGCCGTGGTCGAGCCGGACCTCGAGCAGGTGGTGGTAGGCGCGGCCGACCAGCGGGCCCGGCCGGATGCCCAGGATCTGCATGATCTGGTTGCCGTCGAGGTCGGGCCGGATGGCGGCCAGCTCTTCCTCTTCTGCCAGCCGGGAGATGCGCTCCTCGAGGCTGTCGTACGACTGCTGCAAGGCCAGCGCCTTGCGCCGGTTGCGCGTCGTGCTGTCGGCGCGGGTCAGGACGTGCAACCGCTCGACCTCCGGCCCGGCGTCGCGGACGTAGCGGCGCACCGCGGAGTCGGTCCACTCGCCGCCGCCGTAGCCGTGGAAGCGCAGGTGCAGCTGGATGAGCTGGGTGACGCTGTCGATGACGGCGGACGGGTAGCGCAGCGCCGTGAGCCGCTTGCGGGCCAGCTTCGCGCCGACGACGTCGTGGTGGTGGAAGCTCACGCCGCCGCCGGCCTCGAACTTGCGGGTGCGCGGCTTGCCGATGTCGTGCAGCAGCGCCGCCAGCCGGGTGACGAGGTCGGGGCCGCCGCCGGGCAGCCGCCGCTCCAGCTCGATGGCCTGCTCGAGCACCGTCAGCGAGTGCTCGTAGACGTCCTTGTGCCGGTGGTGCTCGTCGATCTCGAGCCGCAGCGCGGGCAGCTCGGGCAGCACGTGGCCGGCGATGCCGGTGTCGACCAGCAGCGTCAGCCCGGTGCGCGGCGCCGACGACAGCAACAGCTTGGTCAGCTCGTCGCGGACCCGCTCGGCCGACACGATGTCGATGCGCCCGGCCATGTCGGTCATCGCGGCGACCACCTCGGGCGCCACCTCGAAGCCGAGCTGCGACGCGAACCGCGCGGCGCGCATCATGCGGAGGGGGTCGTCGGAGAACGACTGCTCCGGCGTGCCGGGCGTGCGGATGACCCGGCTGCCGAGGTCGGCCAGCCCGCCGAACGGGTCGACGAACTCGCGGCCGGGCAGCAGCACCGCCATGGCGTTGACGGTGAAGTCGCGGCGCAGGAGGTCGTCGGTGATGGACGCGCCGTACGCGACCGCCGGCTTGCGGCTGGCGGGGTCGTAGCTGTCGGCGCGGTACGTGGTGATCTCGATCTGGAAGCCGTCCTTGGTGCCGCCGATGGTGCCGAACTTCTGCCCGACGTCCCACAGGCTGTCGACCCACCCCGCGAGCAGGCGCTTCGTCTCTTCGGGCCGGGCCGACGTGGTGAAGTCGAGGTCCTGGCCCAGACGGTCGAGCAGGGCGTCGCGGACGGAGCCGCCGACCAGCGCCAGCTCGTGCCCGGCGGCCTGGAAACGAGCGCCCAGTTCGTCGGCGACGGGCGCGATGCGCAGCAACTGCCGCACCGCCTGCCGCTGCGCCTTCGAGAGCACGTGGTTCGCCGCTTCCTTCGTTCCGATCACGACGGACCAGCCTACGGGGCGACACCCCCGGGATCCCAACCGCTTTCGCTGCTACGCAGGTTGCGGCCGCATCCCAGCTACTCTGGACGTATGCCCGGCTCGCCGTCCTCGCCAGCCGACGGTCCGCACCATCGGCGACGTCGGGGCGCGAGGCGACGGCGCAAGGCCGGCCGGCCGCGGCTGCGCACCGTCCGCGAGACCTCAGCGGGGGGCCTGGTGGTCGACCACTACGAGCACCCGTCGAGCGTCGCGCTCATCGGCCGCATCGACCGCCGCGGACGGCTGGAGTGGGTGCTGCCCAAGGGACACGTCGAGGCAGGTGAAACGCCCGAGGAAGCTGCGGTGCGGGAGGTATCGGAGGAAACTGGTCTGCAGTCGAGGGTCGTCACCCCGGTCGGCGACATCGACTACTGGTTCGTGGCGGACAATCGGAGGATCCACAAGACGGTGCACCACTTTCTCCTCGAGGCCACCGGTGGGAGTCTGAGCACCGACGACGTGGAGGTGAGCGAAGTGGCCTGGGTGCCACTGGACGAGCTGGCCGGACGGATGCGCTATGCGTCCGAACGGCGGCTGGCGCGACGGCTGCGCGAGCTGCTCCCGGACTCGCCCGGCGACACCGCCGCGAGCACCGTCGCCGAATCGGGCGGCACCCGGAAGGACCGGTCATGAGGCTGCCCGGCCTCCGCGCCCTCGCCGCCCTCTGCGCTCCCGCCGCCGTCATCGGCGTGGGGCTGCTGGCCCCTGGCACGGCCGCGGCCGAGGAGCCGGCGCCCGACGCCGGCGCGCTGACCGCCGAGACCACCCTGACCGGTGTCTCGCCGGGCGTCCTCACCCCTGACGACGACGCCATCACCCTCACCGGCACGGTGCGCAACACCGGCGAGGAGCCGATGAGCAACGTCCAGGCGCTGCCGCGGTTCAGCACCAACCGAGTCGAGTCGCGCGACGAGATCCGCGCCATCGGCACCGACGAGGAGCTGTACTGGGGGTCGCGCGACAGCGACGGCTTCGACCTCGTCGCCGACACCCTCGAACCGGGCCAGGCCGCCGAGTTCTCCGTCACGATCACCAGCGAGCAGCTGGGCTTCGACGCCAACGGCGTCTACGTGGTCGGCGTCGACGTCCTGGCCTCGCCGCTCGACAGCTCCGACCGCGCGCGCTTCACCAGCCGCACCGTCGTGCCCTGGATCGACGCCCCTGACGAGCTCCCGTCCGTCCCCGTCGCCATGCTCTGGCCGCTGGCGGCCCGGCCGGCGTTGTTGCCCGACGGCACCCTCGCCGACGAGACGCTGGCCGAGCAGCTGGGCACCGGCGAGCCGCTGTCGGCCGTCCTCGAGGCCGGCGCCGAGGCGCCCGTCACCTGGGCCGTCGACCCCGACCTCCTCGACACCGTGTCCGTGCTGTCCGACGGCTACAGCGTGGTCACGCCCGAGGGCACCATCGACGGCTCGCAGGCCAACACCGACGCCGCCCTGGCCTGGCGCGAGCGGTTCGACGAGGTCACCCAGGACCACGACGTCTGGATGCTGCCGTACGCGCTGCCCGACGTCGGCGCCTTCGACGAGCACGACGCCGCCCTCGCCGGCACGCTGAGCCGGCAGTCGCTGGCGGCGAGCGAGGCCGCGGCCGAGCAGCTGCCCGCCGCCACGTCCGGCGTCGCCTGGCTCGACGGCGCCGTCACCGACGACGTCCTGACGACGCTGGCCGACGCCGGCGCCGGCACCGTCGTCGTCCCGTCCGACGCGGTCGAGGCCACCGACCAGGACGATGCCGACCACAGCGAGGCCGGCGCGCTCGGCGAGGTCGCCGCCGGCGACACAACGCTGCGTGTCGTCGCCGCCGACGCCGGGCTCAGCTCGGCCATCGCCGACGCCGTCGCGGCCGGCGACCCCACCGCCGGCGCCGCCGACCTCCAGCAGCGCTGGATCGCCGAGACCGCCATGGTCGCGCTCGCCGCCGCCGACGACGACACCGAGCCGCCGCTGCTGGTCGCCGCGCCGCCGCTGCGCTGGCGCCCGGCCGAGCCCATCCCGCAGAGCCTTGTCGCCACGTGGACGTCCAGCACCTGGGTCGAACCGGTCGGCCTCACCGACCTCGTCGGCACCGGCGAGGCGCCGGAGGTTTCGACGGCGCCGTCCGAGGGCACGACCTCGCTGCCGGAAGCCAACGTCGCCGCCACCGCCGCGCTGCGCGACGACGCCACGCAGTACACCACCCTGCTGGCCGACCCCGAGGACGTGACCACCGCGCTCGACCACGCCACCCTGCGCTCGGCGTCCACCGGCTGGCGCGACAACCCCGACACCGGGGTCTCCTACGCCAGGGGCATCGGCGACGCCCTCTCCCGGCGCATCGAGCGGGTCAGCATCACCGTGCCCGAGTCGGTCACGCTGTCCAGCCGGACCGGATCCTTCCCGCTCACCGTCACCAACGACCTGCCCGACGCCGTCAACGTCCGGCTCCAGGTGCGGTCCGAGAACCCCGACCGCCTGCGCGTCTCCGAGGTCGAGACCCAGGAGATGGGCCCGGGCGAGCAGAAGCTGGTCGAGGTCACGGCGCAGGCCGCGGCGAACGGCCGGGTTCCCATCGAGGTGCAGCTGACCACCGACGACGGCGAGCCCATCGGGAACCCGGTGGCCACCGTCGTCAACGCCACCGAGTACGGCACCATCGGCTGGGTCATCGTCGGCGGGGCCGGCGCGCTGTTCCTCGGCGCCATCGTCCGCCGTACGCTGCGCAGCCGGCGGCCGCGCCGGCGCCGTCGTCCCGACGACTCGCCCGACCCAGCCGGAGGCAGCGTTCTCGACGAGCTTCCCGCGGAGGCGAGGCCCACCCAGGAGGCAGCGCGGTGACGGCGACGCAAGAGCCGCCCCGCAGCTCCGGCCTGCTGGGCTCCAGCGCCATCATGGCCGCCGGGACGGTGGTCTCGCGGCTCACCGGGTTCGCGCGCGCCGCCGTCATCGCGGCGGCCATCGGCCTGACGGCGGCCACGGCCGACGTCTTCAACGTGCCGAACGTGCTGCCGAACATGATCTACATCCTGGTCGGCGGCGGCGTGCTCAACTCCGTCCTCGTCCCGGTGCTGGTCCGCGCCATCAAGAACGACGCCGACGGCGGCCAGGCGTTCTCGCAACGGCTGTTCAGCCTGGCCGTGGCGGTGCTCGGACTGGCGACGCTGCTGGCGGTGCTGGCCGCGCCCTGGCTGATGCAACTGATCGTCGACGACCGCTATCTCGAGCCCGACATGCGGCCGTACTTCGACAACATGGTGATGTTCGCCCGGTTCTGCCTGCCGCAGATCTTCTTCTACGGGCTGTACGTGCTGATCGGCCAGATGCTCAACGCCAAGGGCCGGTTCGGCCCGATGATGTGGTCGCCGATCCTCAACAACGTCGTGGCCATCGCGGTGTTCGGCGTGTTCCTGTACGTGTACGGCACCCAGGGCTTCGAGCCGTTCACGACCACCCAGACGCTGCTGCTGGGGCTGGGGTCCACGGTCGGCGTGCTGGCGCAGGCGATCGTGCTGATCCCGGTGCTGCGCAAGACCGGGTTCTCGCTGCGGTTCCGCACCGACTGGCGCGGCCAAGGGCTCGGCGAGTCGGTGCGGCTGGGGCTGTGGACGGTCGCGTTCGTCGTGGTCAACCAGCTCGCGTACCTGGTGGTCGTGAAGGTCGCGTCGGGCGCCAGCAGCGTCAGCGCGGGCGACGCCGGCGCCGGTTACTCGGTGTACGCCAACGCCATGCTGATCATGATGGTGCCGCACTCCATCATCACGGTGTCGCTGGCCACCGCGCTGCTGCCGCGGCTGTCCGACCTCGCCGCCGACGGCCACCTCGACGACGTCCGCGAGAAGCTGGTCGCGGCGCTGCGCATGTGCCTGGCGGTCATCATCCCGCTCGGCGCGCTGATGGCGGCGCTGGCGTTCCCGCTGACGGCGATGATCTTCGACTACGGGTCGGCCGGCGGGCAGACCGGACGACTGGCGCTGACGCTGGTCGTGCTGATGCCGGGGCTCGTCGCGTTCACCGTCCACTACCTCGTGCTGCGCGGCTTCTACGCGCTGCAGGACACCAAGACCCCGTTCTACACGCAGATCTGGGTGTCGGCGGTCATCATGATCGGCGCCGTCGGCGTCGCCGTCGCCGCGCCCGGCCCCCAGTACGTCACCATGGCGCTGGCCGCCGGCTACAGCGTCGCGTACGTCGTCGGCGCCGGCGTGGGCGCCATCAGGCTGCAGCAGCGCATCGGCACGCTCGGCGGCGGCCAGCTGGTGCAGCACGTCATCCGGCTGCTGATCCACTCCGCCATCGCGGCCGGACTGGCCTGGCTGGTGTGGCGCGGCTGGACCGGCCTGGGCGTCAGCGACGCGCTGCCGTCGCTGTTCGCGCGCATGCTGGAGCTGCTCATCGGCGGCACGGTGGGCGTGGTGACGTTCGTCGGCCTGGCCTACGCCTTCCGGGTGGCCGAGGTGCGCTCCGCCGTCGCGATGGTGCTGGCCCGGCTGCGCGGCGGCGGCCGCGCCGCTCCCGCCGTCGACCCCGGCGACCTCCTCGAGGACACCGCCGAGTACCACATCCCGGTCGAGACCGGCACGCTCAGCATCTTCCGCCGTCCGGTCGATCCCACGATGACGTCGGAGTTCTTCCTCGACGAGACCCTGCCCGGCGTGCCGAGCTTCTTCGACACCCATGCCGGCGGGTACCGCGACCGCGCGGGTGTGGGCGGCGCCGCGGCGCTCGGCCTCGACGCGGCCCGCGAGGGCGCGCGCGTCGTCCAGCCGCTGCCCGGCACCCGGCCGGGCGCGCCGTCCGAGCCGCCCGGGCCGGCGCCGGGACAGCGCCGCACGGTCGCGGGACGCTACCGGTTCGAGCGGCTGCTGCAGAACGCCGACGGCATCCAGTCCTGGCAGGCGGTCGACGACGTCCTGCGGCGGGCCGTGTTCGTCCAGGCCGTCGCGCTCGACGACCCGCGGGCGGGCGGGTTCGCCACCGCGGCGCGGGTGTCGTCCACCGTCTCCGACCCCCGGTTCCTGCGCGTCCTCGACGTCGGCAGCGACGACGACGTCGCCTACGTCGTCCGCGAGTGGACCCCAGGGCAGAGCCTGGCCGCGCTGCTGGGGCACGCCGGCGCGTTCCACCCCGAGCAGGCCGCCGCCGTCGGACGCGAGGTCGCCGAGGCCATGGCCACGGCGCACGCCCAGGGGCTGGCGCACCGCCACCTCGACCCCACGCTGGTGTTCGTCACGGCCGACGGCTCGGTGAAGATCGCCGGACTCGAGACGGAGTACGCGTTGCGGGGGGCCGCCCAGACGCCGTGCGCGCCCACCGACCCGTCCCACCCGCGCCCGGCCGAGCTCGACGCCATCGGCATCGGCGGCGTGCTCTATGCCGCGCTGACCGCCCGCTGGCCCGTCGGCACGCCAGGCGGGCTCCCGCCGGCGCCGCTCATCGACGGCCGGCTCGCCTCACCGCGCCAGGTCCGCCCCGGCGTGCCGCGGCTGCTCGACGCCGTCACCGACCGCGCCATCGGGCACGCCCGCCGGCACCACGCCGCCCCGCTGGTCACCCCGCTCGAGGTCGCGACCGAGCTGGCCAACGGCGCACGCCACCAGCAGCGCGCCGTCGTCGCCGACGAAGCCGTCGTCGCGGCGCCGCCCGCGCTCCTCGACGAGCCCGGCGACGTCCCGCCGCCACCGAGCCGGGTCGAGCAGCTGCGGGAACGGCGCAAGTCCGGCCGCACCGCCCGGCTGCTCGGCGTCATGGCGGCCATGCTGCTGCTCGTCGGCGCCACGCTGGTCGGGCTGCAGCTCCTCCTCGGGGCCATCGACGACGCCGGCGACGACTCCACGCCGTCCACCTCGGCCACCGAGGGCGTCACGACGCCGTCCGAGGACACCCCGGCCACGGAGGCGACGCCCGTCGCCGTCAGCGCCGCCACCGACTTCGACCCCGCCGGCAACGGCGAGGAGAACCCGAGCGACGTCGGCAACGTCTTCGACGGCGACCCCGAGACCACCTGGACCACCGTCAACTACTACGACCCGCTCGAGGCGCAGAAGGACGGCGTCGGCGTCTACCTCGACCTCGGGCAGGCGGTGTCCGTGCGCGAGGTCCGGCTGGCGCTGATCAACTCCGGCGCGAGCTTCGAGCTGCGGGTCGCGCCCGAGGACGCCACCCAGGCGCCCGGCGATCTCGACGGCTGGACCGCCATCGACACCGTCGAGGACTCTGAGCAGAATGTCACCCGCACACTTGACGACGCGGTGAGCACCCGGTATCTCCTCGTGTGGTTCACTCAGTTGCCCCTTGCCGACGACGGCAACTACCGGAGCGGAATAGCCGAAGCGGAGGTGCTCGGGTGACGCAGTCCGCGCCCGGACCCCGGGTGCCCGACGAGCAACTGCTGCGTCAGCACGTCGACGGCGACCCCGACGCCTTCGGTGAGCTGGTGAAACGGCATCAGGACCGCATGTGGGCGGTCGCGCTGCGCACGCTCGGCGACCCGCACGACGCGGCCGACGCCCTGCAGGACGCCATGATCAACGCGTTCCGGCGGGCCGGGTCGTTCCGGTCCGAGTCCGCGGTCACCACCTGGCTGCACCGCATCGTCGTCAACGCCTGCCTCGACCGCGTCCGGCACCAGGCCGCCCGGCCCGCCGACCCGGTCGCCTTCGACGGCACCGAGATCCCGGGCGTCGCGCCCGCCACCGAGCCGTCCAGCGACCCCGCCGAGCGCACCGCCCTGAGGGTCGACCTCGAGCAGGCGCTGGCCACGCTGCCGGCCGACCAGCGGCTGCCGCTCATCCTCGTCGACGTCGAGGGGTTCCCGGTCGCCGAGGCGGCCGAGCTGCTCGGACTCCCCGTCGGCACCATCAAGAGCCGCTGCGCCCGGGCCCGCGCCAAGCTCGTCCCGCTGCTGGCCCCCGGCCGGCTCAGCACCACCGGGAACCAAGGCGCCGGTGGCGACGTCCCATCTGGGACGTCGCGTGGAACAGGAGGTGAGCATCGGTGACCACTGCCGGCGCCCATCCGCCTACCCATGTGCTGGCCGACCTCGCCGAAGGCGTCCTCGACGACGCCCAGGCGCGCGAGGTGCGGGCCCACGTCGACGACTGCCCCACCTGCCAGGCCACCCTCGACGAGCTGGCCCAGGTCAGCGTCGCCCTGCGCGCCCTGCCGGCCGAGCTGCCGGTCCCCGAGTTCGTGGCGGCGCGCATCTCGCACGCGCTGGCCGCCGAGCGGGCGTCCGGCGCAGCCGCGACGGCCGCGTCCGCCGACTCCGCCTCCGCCGACGACGGCACCGTCGCCTGGTTCCGGCGCCGGCTGCCGCAGGGCCTGGCCGCCGCCGCGAGCGTCGCGGTCCTCGGCCTGGCCGGGTACGTCGCCGTCGGTGGCGGCGGTGGTGGCAACGACAGCGACGGCGCCGGGCAGCCGGCCGCCGCGGAAGCCGAGGCCCCTGACGAGGCTTCCGCCTTCTCGCAGTCCACGCCGTCCGGCGTCCAGCGGGACGGCACCCCGTCGACCGCCATGGACACCGCCCCGCCGGCCGAGGATCAGTCGGTCGACGCGGCGCCGGAGGCCCTCGAACAGACCCGGCTCATCACCGCCGTCACCGAGGTCGTCCAGGGCGACGCCGACCCCGCCGGCCCGGACACCTGCGGCGAAGAGCTGGCCGACGAGCTCGGCCTGCCGCTGGTGGGCGCCACCAACGTCGGCTCGGGCGTGCTCGTCGTCCTCGACGACACCGCCACCTACGACGGCTGGCTGATCACCACCTGCGCGTCCACGACCAACGAGACCATGCAGCCGCAGGTCGAGGTCCCGAAGAGCGAGTGAACGCCCCGCCGGGAATGCCGACCGCCTAGGATCCGTTGGGGCAGATGAACCAACGCGACGCTAGGGAAGGCACAGGCGTGACCGACATCCGCGACCTGATCATCATCGGTTCCGGGCCGGCCGGCTACACGGCGGCTGTGTACGCTGCCCGGGCCCGGCTCGAACCGCTGCTCATCGAGGGCGAGGTCAGCTGGGGCGGCGCCCTGATGAACACCACCGAGGTCGAGAACTACCCCGGCTTCCGCGACGGCATCCTCGGCCCGGCGCTGATGGAGGAGATGCGCGCCCAGGCCGAGCGGTTCGGCGCCGAGATCCTCACCCGCGACGTCGTCGAGGCCGACCTCACCGGGCCGGTGAAGTCGGTCACCGACAGCGAGGGCAACGTGCACCGGTCGCGCGCCGTCATCGTCGCCACCGGGTCGCGCTACCGCGAGCTGGGCCTCGAGAACGAGAAGCGGCTGTCCGGCCACGGTGTCTCGTGGTGTGCCACGTGCGACGGCTTCTTCTTCCGCGAGCAGGACATCGCCGTGGTCGGCGGTGGCGACTCCGCCATGGAGGAGGCCACCTTCCTCACCCGGTTCGCGCGCAAGGTGTACGTCATCCACCGCCGCGACTCCCTGCGCGCGTCGAAGGTCATGCAGGAGCGCGCCCTCGCGAACGACAAGATCGAATTCGTGTGGAACACCGAGGTGCTCGACGTCCTGGGCGACGACAAGGTCAGCGGGCTGCGGCTGCGCGACACCGTCACCGGCGCCGAGCGTGAGCTGGCCGTCACCGGCCTGTTCATCGCCATCGGCCACGACCCCCGGTCCGAGCTGTTCCAGGGGCAGCTGCGCCTCGACGACGAAGGCTACGTGCTGGTCGACGCGCCCACCACGAAGACCGAACTGGCCGGCGTGTTCGCCGCCGGCGACGTCGTCGACCACATCTACCGCCAGGCCATCACCGCGGCCGGCACCGGCTGCCAGGCCGCCCTCGACGCCGAGCGGTACCTCGCCGACATCGAGGCCGCCGAGAAAGCCGCCACGCCCGAGCTCGCCGTCCGCTGACACCGAGCTCCGTCACCAGAGAAACGCCCACCATCAAGGAGTCACACATGGGCAACATCCAGCACGTCACCACCGCCGACTTCGACGCGAAGGTCCTGCAGAGCGACAAGCCCGTCCTCGTCGACTTCTGGGCCGAGTGGTGCGGGCCGTGCCGCATGATCGCCCCGGTCCTCGAGGAGATCGCCGCCTCGCAGGACAACCTCGAGATCGTCAAGCTCAACGTCGACGAGAACCCGGAGATCGCGGCCAGCTACCGCATCACCTCCATCCCGGCGCTGAACGTCTACTCCGGCGGTCAGGTCGTCAAGCAGATCGTCGGCGCCAAGCCGAAGGCCGCTCTGCTCAACGACCTCGCCGACTACGTGGGCTGACCCCAGCCCGTCGACCATGCGGCCTCCACGGCCGCTCCTGGCGCCCGCCGGTGGACTTCACGGTCCGCCCGGCGGGCGTCGTCGCGTTCGGCGCCGCATCGGCCGAACGCCGGCCGCGCTCATCCATCCGGACGAAAAATCAATCGGACATAACCGCCACAATCGCCTGAAAAACACGTTGTAGCGCGTACTAGTTTGCTCCGGACCTCTTGCCCTGGGGACCGAAACCGACATTGAATGTCGTATCCGCAGAAACGAGCCGCTCCGTTTGCCGAGCGCCGAGTTCTCCCGGATCATCTCGTCACGGAAGTCCTTGCTCGGACACCTACCGTGTCAGTGACCGGGGCTCCTGGGACGTCAGGCGAGAGGTGTACATGGAATACAGAGACGATTTGGTGAACGCCGAGAACGCCGCCGTCGAGGCCTACACCTCGATGGCGGTTCGGCAGACCAAGCTGTTGCTGCTCGGTATCGGCACGATGATCGCCTCGATCGTGGCGATCGTCCTGGCCGCACTGGCGACGCTCGCCGACCTCGCGGGCGTGGCCACGCTTCATGCGGCCTTCATTCCGGTGGCGGTCGTCGGCCTCGCGTGCGGCGGGGTCGATTTCATCGCGCGGCGCCGCGACAACGACTACGTCGCGGGCTGGGCGACGGTCGTGGGCCAAGGCGCGCTCACGGCGGCCGGCGCCATTGCTCTGCTCGGTTGGTTCTCAGCGGACCTCTGGGTGTTCGGAGTGGGCCTGGTGGTCGGAATAGTAACCAGTTCGATCTTGGTCAAGTATCCCGAATGGGAAACCGAAGCGGAAATGATCGAACGGTTTGTCCGAGTTCCCGATGACGGTCAGGACGATTTCTTCTGACCGTCGTCCGTTCGGATGACGCCACGTCCCCCTCGAGCACCTTCCGCCGGCCGACACCCCGGAGTCGGCCGGCCGCGTCGTTCCCGGCCGCGTCCCGCCGCTGATCCCGTCCCGCAGATCCCTCCGCCCTTCCCGGTCACAAACCGGCCATCCCGCGCACTTTCGTAGGGGACAGGCACTCGACAGGAAGGGCAGGCATGCGCGTATCCGCCCTCCACCTCGGTCTTCTCCGCGGTCCCGGCCCGAGCGACGACGGCCCGGCCGCCCTGGCGCACGCCGTCCAGGCCACCGAGGACGCCGCACTCCGCCTGCGCACGCTGGCCCACGCCGCCGCCGAGCGCGAACGCCGCCGGCTCGCCGACGACCAGCAGGCCATCGCCCGCGACTCCCGGCGCCGGCAGGCCCGGTCGCACGCGTCGCTGCTGGCCGCCGCCGACCGCGTCCGCCTCGACATCACCGAACTGCTCGGCCGCGGCCCCGGCTACGCGCACGAGGGCTGGGAGTCCCCGCTCTGGGCCGAGCCGTACGACCAACCGGTCGACGTCACCCAGGTCGTGCGGGCCGCCACCCTCGGGCTCGCGTCGCCGAGCAACATCGTCGAGCTGCCGTTCGTGCTGCCCGCGCTGGGCGGCAACGTCGTCATCACGCACGCGCCCGGCGGCCGCGCCCCGGCGCACAACCTCGCGCAGGCGTTCGTCACCCGCGCGCTCGCGTCCGCGCTGCCCGGCTCGCTGCGGCTGCACCTGCTCGACCCCGGCGGGCTCGGGCAGAACCTCGGCGTCCTCAGCCGGCTGCCCGAGCCGCTGGTCGCCGGCGGCGTGCGGGCCACCCACGAGGAGGTCTCGGCCGAGCTGCGGGCGCTGCGCGAGCACGTCCACCGGCTCAACAGCCAGGTGCTGCTCGGCGACGACGACTCCCTGGTCACCCGCTGGCGCGAGGGCAACGCGCAGGGCATCCCCTGCTCGCTGGTGCTCGCGGCCGGGCTGGGCCCCCACCTCACCGCCGACGACGCCCAGCAGCTCTGGTCGCTGGCGCGCACGGGCAACCGCTGCGGCGTCGCCGTGGTCGCCGTCATCGACACCGGGCGCGAGCTGCCGCACGGCGTCGCGCTGGCCGACCTCCTCGAGAACGCCGAACACCTGCACGTCGACCACGAGGGCGGCGCCACCTGGGCGTCGTCGCCGCCGGCATTGCTGCATCACGCGCGAGTGCGCTGCCCCAACCCGCCCGGTTCGGCGCAGCACCGGTTCCTCACCACCATCCTGGCGCCGGCCGTGCGTCGCGGCGTCAACCGCCCGGTCGTGCTCAGCGACCTGCTCGCCGCCGAGCCTCCCGGCGCCGGCACCACCCACACCCGCATCGCCGCCACCGTCGGCCAGGCCGCCGACGGCTCCGCCCTCGAGCTCGCGGTCGGCGACGACGAAGGCGTGGCCATCGGCGGCATCGTCGTCGGGCCGTCCGGCTCCGGCAAGACGACGCTGCTGCACGCCTTCATCCACGCGCTCGCGCACCGGTACCCGCCCGAGGAGCTCGAGCTCTACCTCCTCGACATGAAGGCCGGCGTCGAGTTCGCCGAGTACGCGCCCCGCCCCGGGCGGCCCGCGCTGCCGCACGTGCGCGCCGTCGGCATCGAGGCCGACGCCACCTTCGCGCTCGGCGTCCTGCAGCACCTCGCCGCCGTCGACGCCCAGCGCAAGCAGCTGTTCAAAGAGGCGTCCGCCGCGAGCGGCCGCGAGATCAAGAACATCGCCCAGTATCGCGAGGCCACCGGTGAGGCGCTGCCGCGCGTGCTGTTCGTCGCCGACGAGTTCCAGCTCATGCTCGCCGGGCCCACCGAGGATGCCGCCTGGAACACCCTCGACGTCCTGGTCAAGCAGGGCCGCAGCCAGGGCGTCCACGTGCTGCTGGCCACGCAGAGCCTCAACTCCGTCGGCACCGGCCGGGCCGCCCAGAAGGCGTCCGTCTTCGACCAGCTCGAGCTGCGGGTCGGGCTGCGGTGCAAGCCCGACGAGCTCAGCCTGCTGCTCGACCGCACCGTCCGCGACCGCCTCGACACCGGCCGCCGCGGCTCCGGGGTGCTCAACCACGCGCGCGGCGACAAAGACGCCGACCAGCTGTTCCAGGGCGGGCTGCTCGACGCCGACGAGCGTCGCCGCATCCGCGACTCCGTCGTCGCCCGGTTCGGGGCCGATCCCCGCATCCGCGTCAGCCGCGGCACCGGCGGCGTCGAGCTGGGCGACGCCGCGCCCGTGCTGGCGTCCACACCCGGGCCCACCGTCTACGTCGGTGCGCCCGTGGGGGTGTCGCCGCCGCTGGTGGGGGTTCCAGCCCGCTCCGGCGACGGTCGCGGGCTGCTGCTGGCCGGCCGCGACGAATCCCACGCCGTCGGCGCCGTCAGCGCCATGATGGCCGGGCTCGCCCTCCAGCCGGGCTCTGACGACGCCGGCTTCGTCGTCGTCGACCTCCTGCCCCCGCGTATCCCCGGCCGCCGCCCCCTCGACCAGGTGGTCCACTGGCTCGGCTCGCGGGTCGCGGTGCTCGACGAAGCCGGGCTCGACGAGTTGCCCGCTGTGGCCACCCGCCCGTCCGGCCCGGTGTTCGTCGCCGTGCTCGGGCTGCAGTACTCGTCGATCGAGGCGCCGCTCTACAGCGACGAGCCCCATCCGCTCGGCTGGCTGTGCGGCACCGGGCCGGCTCTGTCGGTGTTCCCGCTCATCTGGCTCGACACCCCCGACCGGCTGCGCAAGCTCGGCCAGCACGGCGAACGGCTGCAGCTGCGGGCCGACACCGGCGGCGACCTCATCGACACCACCTCCTTCCTCGGCGTCCGCCCACCCTTCCCCGCGTCACGTGGGCGCCTCTGGTTCCACGACCTCGCCGGCGACGCCGACCCCGTCCTGCTCGACCCCCTCCAGGTCGGAACCGTCCTCCCCGATCTCCGTCCGGCTGCGCCTCCTGGCGGTCCTGACGACGAGCCCTCCTCCGGGTTCGGAGCGACGCCATGACCGCCGAGGTCGAGTTCGGCACCACCGGCGATCCCGCCACGCCGAGCTCCGCCGCCCCCGTCCGCACCCCGGCCATGCGCGCCTACTGCGCCACCCTCGCCCGCTTCACGTCGTCGGTGCAGAGCACGGAACAGCTGCTGCGCAACGACGACGCCGGCACCCGCGAAGACGCCGAGCAGCGCGAGCAGACCGCCGCCACTCGGCTCCGTGGCATCCACCGCGCCTCCTCCGCCGCTGATGACGGACTGGCCCACTGCGCCACCGTCCGCTCCGAGTACGGCCTCACCCCGCTCCTCGGCGGCCGGGGTCCCGGCCCAGCCACCGCCGGCCCGCTCGCCCGCCACCCGCACCCCGACCACGCCCCGGGCGCTGCCCCCGCCGCCGACCAGCCGTCCGCCCACGACCTCCACCCCGACTACGCCGCCGCCGCTGCCCCCGCCACCGACAACCCGCTCGCCCGCCACTCCCACCCCGACTACGCCCCGGGCGCTGCCCCCGCCACCGCCGACCAGCCACCCGCTCGCCACCCCCACCTCGGCCACGCCCCCGGCGCTGCCCCCGCTACCGACCAGCCACTCACCCACCACCCGCGCCCCGGCCAAGCCCCCGGCCCCGCCATCGGCGACGATCCGTTCGCCGGCCACGTCCCCACCGCTCACCCCGACGATCACAGGAGCTTCGACGCCGCCGGCCAGCGCTCGTGGCCCATCGCCGACCCGGGCCAGGGGTCGTCCGCTGCCACCGCGGACCACCACCTACCCGCCGATCAACCGCCTAGCAGCTACCGGCGCCCCAGCCAAGCCCCCGGCCCCGCCATCGCCGACGATCCGTTCGCCGCCCCTCACCCCGACGATCACCGGCCCATCGACGCCGCCGGCCAGCTCTGGTCGCCCGCCGCCGACCCAGGCCAGGGATCGTTCGCTGCCACCGCGCACCATTACCCACCCGCCGATCAACCGCCTAGTAGCCAGCGCTCACCGCGTACCGGTGCCGATCCGCACCAACGCCCACCCACCGATTGGACCTACGACGCGCCCCCCTACGCCGACCCGGCCGGGCGTCGCGCCGTCGATCCCGTCTTCCACGGCGATCAGCCGTCCACCGGCTACGGTCACGCGGGGACGGCCGACGCCGACCACGGGTCGTCCGCCAGCACCGCCGGCCACCGTTCTCCGCGCGCCGGCACTGATCCGGACCACGTGCCGCCCACCGGTCACCGTCCATCGGTCGACGACACGTCCGGCTTCGACGCCGGCTACGGTCCCGCCGACCACACGTACGCCAATCGTCCGGCCAGCCCCAGCAGGGCGGCGCCCACGGGCGGCGCCGCCACCGCCGTCCATGCCGACCCCGTCGTGCGGCCAACCGCCCACGAGCTCGACGACCCGACGCCGGCGGTCGACCGGCTGCGTCGCACCGGCGGCGCCGACCTCGGCGTGGCACTGACCGCGCTCGGCCGCAGGCGCGACGAACTGAAGCTGGCCGAGGCCGAGTTCGAGACCTGGCTCGTCGCCCACGACGAACAGTCGCGGCGGGTCACGACGAGCGCCGCCGTGGGCGCCGGGCTGGCCGGGGCCGCCGTCATGGTCATCGCCGGCACGCGCGTGTCCGCCGCCATGACGCTCGCGTTGCTGATCGCCTGCACGCTGGCCGTCGTCGCGGTCGGGCTGGGCGTGGCCGCGGCCCGCCGGCTCCCCCGCGTGTGCCGGGGCGCCGGGCTCTCGCGCCGGCCTGACACAACGGCACTGGTCAGGTACGGCGCACGCATCGGCGGGGCGGCGCTGCTCGCCCTGACGGTGGCCAATATCGCGGCCGGCGCTCTCTGAAATATCAGCGCCACCTGTCACATTCGCCCTCGAAAAACGACCTACAGGAAAGTAAGCGGCCCGATCCCGACCCGGCAGGTGGGGGCCAGAACGAGAAGGGCGGCAGCCATGCCGAGCATCAAGGAATCGGGCGAGATCCTCATCGACGTCGCCAGCGGGCTGACCCGCGGCGGCGACGAGACATCGCGCGGGCTCACCGAGCTGGAACAGAAGGCCAACGCGGCCATCGAGGCGCTGCACGACCTGCGCGCACCGGCCGAGGAGGCCAAGGCGGCCGCCGAACGGCTGCGAGCCCGGGCCGAGAACGCGCGGGCGAAGTTCGAAGAACTCGAGCGCGCCGCCTCGGTCACCGAGGACGGCGCCCGCCTGCTGCAATCCGCCTGCGACGACCTCCAACGCGGCGACGCCGACCTGGCCGGCGCGTTCGAGCCGCAGATCCGGCCCATCGCCGCGCAGGTCACCCAGTTCACCGAGAGCCTGCGGCAGAGCGCCGAGCGCCTCGAACGTGCGGTCGACGGCGTCGCCGAGGGCGCGCAGCAGATCAGCCGGAGCACCGACCAACTGCTCGACCACGGCGAACAGATCACGAAGGGCGCCGGCCAGGTCACGTCCAACCTCGCGCAGGTGAAGAAGCGGCTCGCCCAGGTCATCCCGGCCGCCGCGCGCGCCGTCCGCGACCGCGGCAGCGAAGCCGTCCACGTCGCCCGGCGGTAGCCATGTCCACCGCGCCGTCCACCCTCGGCGGCATCGAAGAGGAGATCCGCCTGCTGCGCGAGTCGCAGCGGGCCCTCCACGATGCCCTCGCCGCGGCGGTGCGCGGCCGTGAGGCCACCGCCGCCGACCTCACGGCCGTTCAGAAGCGCATCACCGCGAAGACCGAGCAGGCGCTCCCCCACGACGCCGCCATCAGCCAGCGCATCGGCAGCGCCATCGAGTCCTCGTTCACCACGGCCATCCGCGCACTCACCGCTCGCTGGAACGAGATCGTCGAGCTCCTCAAGAAGGCGGGCCAGCGGGTCGACGCGGCATTACACGACGCCGAGCGCCGGCGGCGGCAACGTGAGGACGCCGAACACCAGGCACGTCAGGCCCAGCACCGCACCGTCTGACCCGGCCGCCTCACCAGCCCACCCGCGCCGAAAACCTCTGGCCCAGCCGGGAAGCATGCGCTAGACAAGGACGGTGACGAACGACCTGGTCCTGCGCACAGCCACCGACGCCGACTACGCCGAGCTGGAAGCCCACATCGCCAACGCGTTCCTCGAGGACGTCGACGAAGACACCGCCGACTACAACCGGATGATCTTCGAGCCCGGCCGCACCCAGCTGATGACCGACGCCGGGCGCATCGTGGGCTCGGGCCTCGTCATCACGCGCGACCTCAGCGTGCCCGGCGGCGTCATCCCGGCCGCCCACGTCACCGGGGTCGGCGTCGCGTCAACGCACCGCCGGCGTGGAGTGCTGACGGCGCTCATGAACGCCATGCTGACCGAGGCGCACGGCCGCGGCACCGAGCCGCTCGCCGTGCTCTGGGCCAGCGAGGGCGCCATCTACGGACGCTACGGCTACGGCCTGGCATCGTGGCGGGTGTCGTACGAGATCGGCAGCCGCGACATCACCGTCGGCGGCAGCACGCCCGACGGCGCCCGGCTGCGGACGGCCGCCACCCGCGACGTCCTCGACGACATCCGGGCGGTGTTCGACCGCGTGCTGGCGCACCGTCCCGGCCTGTCCACCCGGCCGGGCCAGTGGTGGGAGTACCTCACCGCCGACCCGAAGGGCTGGCGGCGCGGCATGTCGTCCGAACGCACCGTCGTGTACGAGGACGACGGCGGTGTGCGCGGCTACGCCCGGTACCGACTCAAGTCCGGCTGGAACGAGACCGGCCCCGACGGCGAGGTCCGGGTCACCGAGCTGCTCGCCGAGACGCCCGACGCGCACGCCGCGCTGTGGCGGTTCCTGACCTCGGTCGACCTCGTCCGCACGGTCAAGTACACCCACGGCCCCGTCGACGACCCGCTGCCGCACCTGGTCAACAACCCCGACGCGCTGGTCGGGTCGGCCGGCGGCTCGCTGTGGGTCCGCATCCTCGACGTCGCGGGCGCGCTCGCCGCCCGGCGTTACGCCGCCCCCGTCGACGTCGTGCTCGAGGTCACCGACCCCACGTTCGCCGGCAACACCGGCCGCTGGCGACTGGTCGCCGACGACGCCAAGGCCGACGTCACGCCCACCGACGCCGACGCCGACCTCGCCCTGGACGTCCGCGCGCTCGGCTCGCTCTACCTCGGCGGCGTCTCGGCGGCCACGCTGGCGGCCGGCGGACTGGTGACCGAGCGCACCCCCGGCTCCGTCGCGCGCCTCTCGACGGCGTTCGGCTGGCACCGCGCCCCGGTCACGGTCGAGGTCTTCTGACCTAGCCGCGCCCGCCTACCGCGCGCGGCTGCGGGGCTGAGGCCGGTCACCCGCCTCATCGACCGGACGCCGGCCGAGAACGCTCGGACGCCTCGGGTCGGCAGTGAACGCGATGTAGTCGGCGAAGCGAGCGAACCAGGCCAGCTCAAACAGCGCGGGGCCGACCGGATCCTGCGGGCCGGCAGGACCGGCCCAGGTCGGCACGATCGGCCAGGTCGGCGGACCGGAACCTGCGGGGGCGGCGGACCGGACCGGGCGAGGTCGGCAGACCAGGTCCTGCGGGCCGGCAGGGACCGGCCCAGGGTCCACGGGGTCGGTTGGCGCGCAACTCCTCGACCCACGGGCCGGTCGAGTACCGGCCGGACCGAGCGCAGCCCGACGGATCGACGGCGAATGGGGCGGCCGGCGATGCGGGCGAGCGTCAGCTGGTGCCCCAGCCCTCGGTGTCGATCTTCCGGTTCCGGTTGCGTCGCGCCAGGATGCTGCCGAGCGCGAGCACGAACAGCACCAGGCACACCAGCAGCACGACGTGGGCACCGCTGATGCCGGCGCCGTCCCAGCCGGGGACCTCCCAGACGGCGTCGTCGGCGGAGGCGATGAAGCCGCGGTCGATCATCCACTCGCGGCCTTCGTCCCACGAGCTGAACACCAGCGGCGCCACCACCGGCAGGGCCAGCGGCGCGGCCAGGAACATCATGAACACGTCGTTGTCGGAGACGTTGTCGGCCATGGCGCCCCTCAGTAGATGCCGTCGCTGAGGTGCCGGATGCGCACCGCCCGCGTGCGCGACACCACCTGGGACCCGGCGCCGTCGTTGCCACGCCAGTGCAGCTGCAGCTTGGTGCCGTCGTTCTGGACCGGCTCGACCTGCTCGATGATGACCCAGCCGGTGTCGTCGTCGAGGCGGGCGAGGCTGCCGGCCTGCAGCTGCGACACCATGATCATCTCGGACCAGCCGGCGGTCTCGACCTGCGTGGACGCGGCCGCCGAACCGCCGCCGGAGGTGCGGGCGCGGCTCCAGTCGGCGAGGCCGGACGTGCCGGCGCCGTAGCCCTCGGCGAGGTCGGCGTTGAGGTTGACCCGCCACGACGCCTCGGGGCTGTCGGCCAGCGCGCGGGAGCGCTGCACGTGCAGGACGGGGTGTGTGATGACGCTGGGGCGCAGCGCGTCGAGCAGGTAGAGGTCCTGCTCGTCGTTGACGCGGCGCGCCTCGCGCGGGTCGGGGGTCCAGTAGCACTGGATCAGCGCCGGCGTGGCGTCGCCGGACTGGACCGTGGCCCGGCCGGGCACCGGCTCGGCCGGCTCGGTCGGGCGGTCGCTGCCCCACAGTGCCGACGCCACGCGGCTGTCGAGGCGGCCGAGCGCCACGACGGTGCCGACGTCGTCGCGGTGTTCCTCACGCAGCAGCGGGTCGTCGGCGCGCTGCATGCTGAGGACGAGATACACGTTGACCTGGCGGCCGTGGCGGAGCAGGTCGGTGACGCGGTCGTGCGCCAGCGACGCGGCGGCCGGTCCCTGGCCGGCCCGGTTGGCGGCGTCGGCGACGGCGGTGGCGAACTCGCGGAAATGGTGGATGACGACGACCAGCGGCTCGAGCTCGCTGCGGCTGGTCCCGGACTCGATCAGCGCGACCCGGCCCTCCATCTCGCGCCACGCCTGGTTCAGCACGACGATCTGGTCGTCGAGCGTGGACGCGACGATCTGCACGTTCGGCCAGTCGCGCACGCCGAGGAGGTCGACGCGGCGGTGGTCGATGATCCACACCGGCCAGCCGCGCGCCGCCGCCTCGATGGCGATGCCCGTGAGCAGCACCCGCTTCCCGGCGCCGGAGCGCCCGAGCACCAGCAGATGCCCCTGCGGCGCGGCGAGGTTCCAGCCGACCCGCGTGCCGCTGGCGTCGACACCCAGCGGCACCAGCCACGACGACAGGTCGGCCTGGGTGGGCACCGGCCGGGCGACGTGGTCGGGCAGGGCCCGGCGGACGGCGTCGCGGGCCCGCTCGGCGCGCGCGGCCGGCTCGGGCGTGAGCGAACCGGTGCTCCGGGTGGGGTCGCGCAGCGTGAGCCGGTGGCCGCGGACGTTGTGGCGCCCGACGCTGTACTGCTCGTCCAGCTGCAGGTGCACGGCCTCGGCGACGCCGGCGGCCCAGTCGGGTGCGGAGTCGTCGACCTCGGTCGGGTACTGGATGTTCAGCACGTGCGGGACGCCCACCCAGCCGCCCTGCCACTGTCGCGCGTCGATGTCGAGGTACGACGCGTCGGGCACGCCGAGGTGCCGGACCAGCGCCTCGGCGAGGTCGGCGACGGCGTTCTGGCGCAGCCGCCGCCGGACCGACACCGCGTACAGCGCACCGGCGCAGGCCAGCGTCGGCAGCAGGAACAGGACGCCGATGTCGGGCTCGTCGAGCGCCGCCAGGATGGCCCACATCGACACGGCCAGGAACACGACGCCGACGGCGCTCGCGGCCAGCTGCCACGGCGTGAATCCCTTGATGGTGGGCTCGGCCGGGCGCGCCGACGCGAACCTGTCGTCGCCGCCGTCCGGGTCGGGCGGCCCGGACGCGACGGCGAAGGTGTCGGCCGGGTCATGTGGCGCCACGCGACTGCCTCTCCGTTGTCGGTCCTACTGTCGAAGGTGCGCTCGGAGGTGGTCCTGTGACAAGGGGCGGACGTCAGCGGTGCGCCAGCGGCGTCTGCAGCTCGACGACGCGCCACGGCTCGTCCGCCGACGCACGGGCCAGGAACGCGAACCACTGGTGCTCGACCAGCGGCCCGTTCCACGCGTCACGGCCGATCGGCGTCATGCGGACGTAGAACCGGCGCTCGGCGCGGGTCGCGGTGTCGGGGGTGTCGACGTCGGTGGTGTGCGGGTCGATGGCGTTGATCGAGGCGAACGCCTGGTGCCGCGCCCACTGCTCCCAATCGCGCTGGACGTCCTGCTGCAGGCCGTCGAGGTCGTAGGCGGCGTCGTCGTGCGGCGCGGCCAGCCACGTCTGGACCCGGGCCATGGCGTCCTCGGCCGACGTGTCGCTCGCGGCGTCGAAGCTGTAGGCGGCGGTCAGAGCGGCGACGGCGACGGCGGTCGGGTCGGTGTCGTCGACGGTGGCGGGGTCGGGCACGACGACGGGCTCGGGCTGGCGCATGCCCGGCGGCAGGGTGGGGGTCTGACGGGGCGCGGGGGTCGGCTGGGCGGTCGGGGTGTCGGACGGCTCGAGCGGCTCGTCGGCGTCGTCGCTGGTCGCGGCGTCGGTCTCGAGGTCGGACGGCGGAACGGCGGGCGGCTCGGAGCCGGCGTCGTCAGGTGTGACGGCGTCACCGTCGTCCGGCGTGCCCGGGTCCGCGGACGCGGCAGGGCTCGGCGCCGCGCCGGCCGCACCACCCGCGGAGCCGCCGCCGCCGTCGTCGCCACCACCGCCGAAGACCAGCAGCAGCCCGACGACGGCGAGCACCGCCGCGGCGGCGACGAGCAGCAGCGAGGAGCGCGGCCGGGTCATGGGTTCATCCGCCCGTAGCCGAGCACCGGGCCGCTCGGCCCGACGCTGAACGTGCCGGACGAGCGCTGGACGGCGTCGTTCTCGTTGCCGCCGATGGTGACCAGCGTGCGGCTGGCTTCGTCGACCTCGACCACGATGCTCACGTGTCCGGAGTAGATCATGACGTCGCCGGGGCGCGGCGGCTTCGTGGGGCCGGCGCTGCCGACGGGGATGAACTCCTGGCCCTGCCCGCCGGACTCGAACCACGCCTTCATGCCGATGACGGCCGGGATCTGCCACTGATGTCGCCAGAAGTACATCTGGGTGCCGGCTTCGGGCTGGAACGGGATGCCGGCCTCGAGGTAGACCCAGCTGACGAAGTCGGCGCACCACTGCTCGCAGCCGCTGGCGATGTAGGTGTCGGTGATGGTCGGACCGCAGTTGCTGCCCCGCGGCTGTTCGACGATGCCCTTGGCGTACTCCTGCTCCGCGATGCGCACGACGCCGTCGAGGCCGCCGCCGCTGATGCCGCCGCAGCCGGCCCAGCCGCCGCCCTCGCCCTGCTCGCCGTCGCCGCCCTCGCCGATGCCCATGCCGCTCGGCGGCGGATAGGTGGCGTACTGGCCGTAGTCGCCGGTGCCGCCCTGGGTGAAGTTGGACGTGATGAGCGCGTGCACGTTCTCGACGTAGCGTCTGGTCTCGTCGTTGTTCCAGTTGCCCGCCGGTCCGGCGTTGTAACTGGCGGCCGAGTAGACGAAGGTGCCCGGATCCCAGCGGGCGGCGTCGCCCAGCGGCGTCTCGGCGGTGACGCTGCCGTAGACGCCGTCGGCATGCGTGAAGAGGTTCGCCGCGGTGAAGACGGCGTCGCCGGGATCCATGTAGTCGGGTGGACCGCCGCCGGCGCTGTACTTGTACGCGTCCCAGGTGCCGGCGCCGAGGTTGAACTGCATGGGGCCGAAGCAGCAGCCGGAACTCGGCCAGTCGGTGTCGAGATCTTTCCAGGTGTTGCCGTTCTCGGTGAGGTAGATGGCCGCGAGATACGCGGGGTCGATGCTGAACTCGTCGCCGGCGGAGGTGAAGATCTCGGCCCACGGCTCGGGAACGTTGGCCAGCGTGGCGCCGCCGGTGCAGACGTCGCCGCCGGGGGTCATGGTGCACTCGGCCAGCGGCGCGCGGTCGGTGATCTCGCACCAGAGCGCCATGACCGTGGCGACCGGGACGAACGCCAGCGACGACGCACCGACGACGCCGAACACCGTCAGTAGCGCGATGCCGAGGATCCACTTGCGGACCCGGCCGGAGCCCTTGCCACCCGGTGTGCGCGCCGGCTTCGTCTTGGTGCGCCTGGCGACGACGGCTCCGCCGGCGGCGACCGAACCCTGTGCCATACCCCGCCCTCCATCCGGGCGTCCACCACGGCGGCTGGTAGCGGACGTCTGTGTAGGTCGGTGGAGGGGTGGTTCTGTGACAGGTCGCGCGGACGGATCAGGCGCGCGGCCGCACGCGCCAGCCGTCGTCGACGGGGACGAGCTCGGCCGTGAGGTCGGTGGCGCGCGGGGATCCGGCCACCCGGCGGCTGCCGCGGCGGCAACGTGACGGCGCCCGGGCCGGTGCAGGCGCCGTCGCCCGCCCGGACCTCCGCCGTCCGCGGCCGCCCACCGGCGACCACGCACCGCACCACGACGTGCGCCGCCGCCAGCTCGGCAGCACGCAGGACACCGTCGAGGCGAGGACGAGGTCGAACCGGCTGCCGTCGAACTCGTCGGGAGACGTGACGGAGCCGGCCGGACCCGCGCCGATCTCGAGCACCCGCTGCCACGGCTGCAGGTCGGCCCACCGCGCCATGGTGCGGACGTGGAGGTCTGGGCCGAGGTGGGGCACAGTGCGACCGGCTCAGAGCTCGAGGGCGACGGCTTCGGGAAAAGTGAGCGCCGCTTCGTCGAACAGGGCGAGTGCACTGGCCAGGCCGGCGTTGACGGCGCGGTCGAGCTGCTCGTGGGTGACCACCGGGCCGAAGTCGACGGTCAGCTCGCCGTACAGGCCGACCGAGTCGTCGTCGAGCGACCGGACGAACGCCTTGGGCCACGCGCGTTCGGCGTTCCACTCGTTCGCGAACACCGCGGCCTGGGGGTAGAGCTCGGCCGGCAGCGCCCGCTCCCACTGGCCGTAGACCTGGAAGACCGGCGCCTCGCCGTCGTCGGCCAGCAGGAAGAAGTAGAAGTAGCCGTTCTCCCACACGCCGCCGACCGCGTCGTCGCCGTCGACGAAGTACTTCGCCTCGAGATCGTCGAGGACCGCCGTGACCGCGCTCAACGTCAGCGGGACCAGGTGCGCCGGCGCGCCGGCACGGGCGGGCACGACGGTGCCGCGAACGGCCGCCGGCGCCGACGCGCCCAGCGTCTGCTGCGGGCCGGGCATGGCCCTCAGACGGTCGAGCTGACTGCGCGGCCCGTGCCCGTTGGTGTCGTTCATGCCCGTGGTCCTCTCCGATCGCGGCTACCCACGTAGGTGCGTGAACGCGACCCGCTGTGACACCGGGTCGCTACAGTGAAGCCACTCACCACGCCCCGCCGAGGACGCGATGCCCGACGATCTCAGCCCCGCCGCCCGCGACCTCTCTCGCCGCGCACGCAGCGAGGTCGACCTCGACGCCGGCCCGTCCGCGTCCACGCTCGACGGCTCCTTCGACGGCTCGGCCGACCGCCCGTGGCACAGCTGGGAACGCATCCCGGCCGAGGTCAGCGTCGTGCTCCAGCACCACGGCTGCGTTCCCGGAGAGCCGTTCGCCGCGGGCGCCGCCGCGCCGCGCACCCGCCGCCGGGGCGACGACGTCTTCCAGCGGGCGAACGCCTGGGCCGTCGACCCGACCCGGCTCGTCCTCATCGAGGCGATCCGCGGGCTGGAGGCCCTCGACGGCAACCGCTTCCGGCCGAACACCCCCTGGCGCCTGGGCGTCAGCACGCACCCGTTCGTCGGCGAGGTCAGGCAGCGCTCCGGCACGGTGCCGGTGGACGACACCGCGGCCGGCGGCGGTGGTCCGGACGACGCGTCCGGCGGGCCGGAGATCATCGAGCTGCTGCCCGCGCCGGTGCGCCGCCAGCTCCTCACCACCGTCCCGGAGGCGGAGCTGGCCGAGGAATACCTCTACCAGGGCAGCCGCAAGGGCATCCCCCAGCTGCACGAGGCCGGGCTGCTCCGCGCCGCCGGCGACACGATGATCGCGCTGCGCGCCGTCCGCACCATCAAGGTGCCGCGCCGCATGACGGCGGACGAGGCCGAGGTGGCGCTCGCGGCGGCGCCCTGGCACGTCCAGACGCTGACGGCGCGGCTCGGCGCCGTCGAGCACACCGAGCTGACCAGCTTCGAACAGGACAACGCGCTGGCCGGTAACGAGCCGCCGCAGCTCTCCGGTGGCGACGCCGGCCGCCGCGCGCTCACCTGACGAGGTCGGTCGCTCAGGTCGCCTGGTCGAGGCGGAACCGGGCCGACTGCCACAGCGGCACCGCCGTCATCGCGGCCGCGTAGACGATCCAGACGACGGCCACGCCGGCGAACGCCAGCCGCTCCCAGGTCTCGGCCAACCCCCAGTACGCCAGCGGCCAGCCGAGGACCACCAGCACGAGCACGCAGACATGCAGCAGCGTCACGGGCAGCCACAACAGCCCGAGGAAGCCGAAGACCGCCGCAACGGCGTAGACGACGACCACGATCGTCAGCACCGCCCGGTGGTCGAGGAGGGAGCCGAGCACGTCGGCGCCCGCGGCCGTCGGCCTGACCCACCCCGGCAGCAGGAACAGCACGGCGGTCAGCAGGACGAACAGCGCGGCGGTGACCCAGCCACCCCAGCGGACGGCCGCCAGCCCTCGAGGTGTGCGCACCCAGCGCTCGCTCCAGGTCGGAGCGTGCTCGGCGTGGTCGCTCGCGGTCTCCGACGCCCGGCCGGCGCGGCCCGGTTCCGCCGTGCCGCCGGCCTCCCACCGGACCTCGTCACCCCACGACGGCTCCGGCGCGGGGGCGGTGTCGGGCCCCGGATCGCCCGGGCCCGGACGCCCCGGACGCGGACGCCCCGCGCCGGCGTCGTAGGCGGCCCGGGCCTGCGGGTCGGACAGCGTCCGGTAGGCGTCGGTGACCAGCCGGAACATACCCGCGGTGCCGCCGGCGTCGGGGTGGGCGCTGCGGACGGCGCGGTGGTAGGCGGCCTTGATCTCCGCCGCCGTCGCCGTGGGACGGACGTCGAGGATCTCGTAGTAGTCGACGTCGGTCATCGACACCACCCACCCCCAGCCTCCGTCGGGTCAGGGCGAGCGTAGGCAGGCACGATCATCGCGCGCAATCGGGTCACGGGATCGCCCGCGGCCGTCACGACCGGCCACGTCGCCGGCTCTCCCATTCCTGACGGGCGAAGTCGCGGCTGCGCTGCCGCTCGGCCGCCTCCGCCGCGGCCTGCGTGCGATGCCGTCGCTTGGTGAGCTCGGCCTGCGCCCGCGCCGACTGGTACCGGTCGTCGGCGCTGCGGTACGCCCGCTGGGCCTCCTCGGCCCGCATGCGCCGCTCGTAGTTGCGTTTGACCTGGCCGGCCCGGGCGTCCTCGGCGGCGTGGAAGGCGCGGTTGGACATCTCCGCGGTGCCGAACCGGCCGCCGGCCATGCGCGCCATGCCGTCGGCCATGCCGCTGCGGGTCTGGTGGGCCAGCGTCCGCAGGCCGTCGACCGGCAGGTGCCCGGCCCGCCCGGCCGCGGCGACCCGGCCCCGGTAGCTGTTGCGCAGGCCGGCCGTGCCGCGACCGGTCCAGGCGGCGAACTGCTCCATGCGGCCGCGCGAGCGCGTCGCCGTGCGGGACAGCTCGACACCGAGGCGGGTGCGGCGCGCGGCGGCGATGCCGGACTGGGCGACGCTGCGGCTGCTCTCGCCGAGCGCGATGGCGCCGCGCCTGGCCAGGCCCCCGGCACCGCGCGCCGCACCGCGGACCGCGGTGGACTTCGCCGCCACGGCGCCACCCTTGACGGCGAGCGAGCCGCCGCCGGTGGCCCAGGCGAGACCGGCGGTGCCGACCAGGCCACTGGTGCGGCGGATGACGCCCTGCAGGCGGCCCTGACCACCACCCGCCGGCCGCAGACCCACGTTGCGGGCGGCGTCGCCCACCGCGTTCAAGCCGTTCAGACGGCGCATGGCGCCGCCCGGGCCGCCGGCGGGCATGAGCGACGAGCCGCCGCCGAACCCACCGCCACCTCCGCCACCGCCGGAGTTGAACTTCGACGCCATGGCGGCGGCGACGCGGTCCTTGGTCTCGTGGACGGCGCCGCGGCCACGCCAGAAGAGGACGATGCCGGCGATCAGCAGCAGGTCGATGAGCAGGAACTTCCCGATCTCGGCCCAGCGGACGGAGCGGTCGTCGGGGTTGCCGGTGGGTGCTCGGCCCGCCGCCATGATGTCCGTGACGACGTGGAGGAACACGCCGAGGAAGACGATGCAGAACATCAGCATGAGAACGGTGGCGAACAGCTGGCCGATGTTGCGCCACAGCACGGATCTGGCGCCGCCGGGGAGGATCGCCAGCAACAGCGTGATCAGCAGCTTGATGCACTGGACGAGGGCCGAGAGGCCGGCGATGAACACGACGCCGGCGATGATGAGGATCAGCACGGCCAGGATGGTCACCGCGGGCTGAATGGCGAACTGCGCCATCCAGCTGTCCGGCCGGGCCATCTTGGCGAAGGTGTCGACCTCGTCGTTGAGGCAGCTGCCCACCACCTTCCAGACCTCGGGGTCGTAGTCGACGGGCTCGTCGCCGGTGCCGCCCCACCAGGTGCCGGGATCGGTCAGCTCGGAGCCGGTGTCGACGCCGTCGGCGGCGGACCCGCGTCCGGCGAGGTCGCGGTCCTCGAGGTGGCCGCGGAGGTCGTCCTTCGACGAGCTGTTGCCGGCATGGGACAGCGCGACGACGTAGGCCTCTTCGCAGTCGCCGTCGAGGATGTAGCCGAAGTTGACCAGCATGGCCGGGTGGTAGAGGAACGTGTTGAGGATGCTCTCGCCCGGGCTGACCCGCTGGTTCTCGGGATTCGTGAGGTCGTCGAGGTACTCGTCGTCGTTGACGATCTGGCCGACGAGGTACTGCGAGGTGTCGCGGGCGTCGTAGAGCAGGCCCTCCTGGCTGTCGTTGTCGCCGACCAGCCAGCTGATGGGGTTGATCGGCGCCAGGTTGTTGTCGGGATGCTGGCTGTCGTAGCTGATGGCCGCCACCGCGTAGTTCGCGATGATCAGCGACAACAGGAGTTGGACGAGGCCCTTGCCCCACATGCCTCTGGCCATCCAGAGCATGCAGATGAACGCCGTGATCGTCAGCATCGCGACGTACATGTTGAGGTTCGACAGCATGCCGGCGATGGAGTCCTGGAAGTCGCCGGCGATGCCGGTGAACCAGTCGAGCCACGTCATGCCGAGCACGAAGTCGGTGACCCACGCCAGCGCGATGACCTGGAACTGGTAGATCGCCCAGGTGATCGTCATGAGCACCTTGAAGATCAGGTGGAACGGGTCGGTGATGCCGCCGGCCAGCGACAGTTGCACGTGAAACGCCGACAGCTCGCAGTTGCCCGTCGGGTTGATGAACTGGTCGCCCAGGCCGTTGCCGCCGGGGACCTGGCAGGCCTCGGCGGCGATGCTGACGGCGCCGGCGACGACGCTCATGCGGGCCTCGAACCGACGGCGCGGCCGGCCTCCAGCTCGGGCGGTGCGTCGCCGGGCTCGAGCTCGCCGGCGTGGGACGCCCGTCCGCCCAGCGCACCGCCGGGACGGTGGCCGCCGATCAGCACCTCGGGCGGCGATGTCTTCATCGCCTCGAACCGCTCGGGGCGTGACGGCGGCATGACCTTGATGCGGGCGACGTTGCCCAGGGCGTCGCGCATGAGCGCCTCGCCGCGGCGCATCTCGGGGACGCCGTCGGGGCCGACCGGGCTGGTGTGCTCGGTGATCAGCGCGACCAGCGATTCGTCGTCGGGGTCGAGGTCGAGCCACTTGAGGCCGCGCTTGGCCAGCGTCTTGTCGCGGTGACGCATGAGGATGCGGGTGGGGATGAGGCCGCGCAGGGTGGCGTCGCCGAAGTCGCTCTCGGGGTCGTGGCTGCCCAGGGCGACCGCGGCCTGGTGCTTGCGGCCGTCGCGGACGAAGACGGTGATCTCGCGTTCGCCCTCGGGCGACGCGGTGACGTGGTGCGCTTCGTCGACGATGAACAGCGCCAGTTCGGAGCGGTCGCCGAAGCAGACCTGCCGGCCCATGCTGGCCATCAGCGCGTACATGGCCCGGCCGAAGATCTTCTCCAGCTTCAGCTGCTCGAACAGGTGCGCGTGCTGCAGTTCGTCGCGGTCGGGCAACTCCAGCGTGCGGGTCCAGAACACGATGGCGCGGTCGCTGAGCTCGACCGGCGGCAGCGAGGTGTCGAAGATGACCCGGCCGAACTCCTTGCGGGCGAACACGTTCATCAGCCGGCCCAGCTCGTAGGCGCCGTCGAGCGTGCAGCTCTCGAGCAGGTGCTTGGTGAGGTCGCCGAGGCCGCGGACTCCGTGGCGGGCGAGGTAGCCGACCTCCAGTACCTCGGACAGCAGGACGCCGCGCTCTGACGTCGGCGACACGTTGAGCAGCGGGGTGAGGAACGACTGCGCGACTCGCGACCCGGTGTGGCGGTCGAACACGCGGAGGGGGTCCATGCTCATGGTGGGGTCGACGACGGAGACGACGGTGGGCGTGGTGAGCGCGCGGGCCATCGTCACCCACTCGCCGGACTCCGTGCGGTCGAGCGCGATGAACCGGCCGCCGCGGTCGACGGTGTCGGCGGCGATCTTCTTCAGCGCGACGGACTTGCCGGCGCCCAGCTCACCGGCGATGGCCAGCGAGCCGGAGACGTCGAGCCTCGTGGTGGCGCCGGCGGGGTCGTGGTGGACGACGCCGGTCTGGCCGGTGGAGATGTTCAGGCCGAGCAGGCTGCCCTTGCTGTCGCCGACGTCGCAGGTGACCACCGGGACCGACGCGGAGAAGGAGTGCGACGTGGTGATCTGCCCGAACTCGCGGACCGACTTGGACAGCGGGGCGCCGGGCAGCATGGCCCACCAGAGGTCCTCCTGGTTGCCCAGCGGGTGAGTGAGCTTGAACCCGGAGGCGCCGTAGAACGCCTGCAGCTCCTTGGCCTGCTCCATGACCTGTTCGCCGGTGCGCCCGGCGACGCAGAAGATGACCGTGGCCTCGACCTCGACCTCGAGGTCGTCGGCGGACAGCAGCGCCTCGTACTCGGCGAGGTCGCGCGCGGACCGTTCGATGGCGTGCATGCCGGTGGCGAGCTGGCCCTCCTGCTGGAGGAACTGGTCGTTGAGGTTGGCGACGGCGCGCCGGTTGCGCGCGATGACCTCTTCGCGCGTGCGGGTGTGCAGCCGCACCGCCCAGTCGACGTCGAGGCCGGCGTCGTCGACGCGGCCGAGGTACTCGCCGCCGGGGAAGACCATGCCGTCGGCGGGGTGTCGGCCAGCGCCAGCAGCCCCTGGTACGAGACGGCATCGGGGTGGTCGGGCTGGGTGATCTTGACGAACTTGCGGCGCAGCGGGTTCCAGCTCTTGAGCTGACGGCGGTCGAGCTCGGACTGGCCGCCCTCGTCGATCAGCGCGTCGGGCCAGAGCACGCCGTGACGGGGCACGACGGCGGCCTCGTGGTCGGCCCGCGTCTCGGGGAGGTCCATGTCGGCGAACAGCCCGCGCTGCAGCGTGTGCTGGTAGAGCCAGACCAGCTGGGCGACGGTGGCCGGGCGCGGCCGGAACACGGCGGGGATGCCGAGTTCGACCTTGCGGGCCTGTTCCGTGCGCACCTTCAGCTCGGCCGGCGAGATGCCGTGCCGCGGCAGCGCCAGCTGATCGCGGAAGTCGTCGACGGCGGCCCGGAAGGACTCGTTGAGGTTGCCGAACCGGCCGCCGTTGCGCAGCGGGACGCTCAGCCAGAACGTCCGCTGGCCCAGCGCGAGGTCGTCGAGGGTGTCGAGGGTGGCCTCGCACTCGGCCGCCCACTCGGGGCAGTGCTCCAGCGGGATGCCGTTGATCATGCGCTCGACGATGGCCGCGGGGTCGAGCGCCGCGCAGGCGCCCACCAGCAGCGCCTCGCCCGGCAGCGCCCGCAGCAACGCCTGGTGCGCCGCCCGCACGCCGTGTTTGTCCTTGTCGGGACGGAAGCCGTACGGCAGCGCCTGCAGACGCCACGTCGCCCACACCGTGCCGCCCCCGACCAGAGCAGATGGCCGGCCATGGCCCGCGCCGGACTACGCATCGTCCTCACCCCACGAATCGCTGACCTCGCCGCTCCCCTGCCGGACGGCGGTGCGCTGCTGGCCCCGCTGACGTGGCGCCGGACGGCGTCCGCTCGCGGGTTGGTCGTGCTGGTCGGCCGGGAGCAGGGCCAGCAGCGCCTGCACCCCGCTCAGTGGCGCGCCCGGTTGCGCCGGTTCCGCCGCGGCGAGCGGATGGTCGAGCGGCTCGGGCGCCGGTTCGGGCGTGCGGTCGAGGCGCCGCCGCAACCCGTCGGGCAGCTCGCGACCGGCGGCGACGGCGACGCCGGGCTCGAGACCGCTCCACGGGTCGGTGCCGGGCAGCGGGCCGAGGTACACGTTCGTGCGGCTGCGGACCCGCCGCGGCCGCCGGAAGCGCACCTGCTTGCCCTGGTACCTCCCCGACGCGGGAGCGTTCAGCACGCGGTACAGGCCGAGCAGCGCGTACAGCGGGTTGCGGCCGTTCATCGGCAACCTGCCGATGAGGAAGACCGCGCCGAACGCCGCGCCGAACAGCACGGCGATGTTGCCGAAGACCCCGAACACACCCCAGGTGTCGATGGTCAGCCCGCCGATGACGATGATGAGGATGGCCGCGATCAGCTGCTGGACGGTGTACGGCCCGCCGGGGATCTTCGTGCCGTCGGGCATGCGCCCGAGCAGCTGCGGGAACTTGCGCGCCCGCGTGTAGTACTTGACGGTCTCGAGTTCCTCGGGGTCGTCGGCCATCGATCGTCACCTCCTCTCGCGGCTGGCCGGGGGCGGGGGCGACTACGTCAGGTCGACCTGCTGCGACACCGGCGCCGACCCGGGGAGGTCTTCGCCGACGGTGTCGCGCAGCGCGGTGACGTTGTAGACGATCCAGATGAAGACGCCGGCGGCGAGCGCGGACACGATGATCGTGCCGATGGCGAACTTCGAGTTCACGGCCTTGTAGACCACGAACAGGATGGCCACGGTGATGGCCACCACGCGAAGCACCGTCTGCAGGCTCGAGGCGGTGTCGGTGGTCCAGTCGAGTAGTCCGGCCTGGATGGTGATGGACGAGGTGGCGAGGTCGGGTGCCGTCGCCGTGAGTCCGGTGATGAGGCTCATGGCTCCTTCTCCTTGTGTGCGGGCTGAGGTGCGTGGACGTGGTCGGCTAGGGCGACTCGGTGGTCGACCCGGTGGCTGGTGGGTCTGATTCGGCCTCCCTCGTCGGAGTTGGGCCCTGGGACGAGGTCGCGCTCGTCCCAGGAGTCGGGGTGGTGACCGGCGCCGGCTCGGGCAGCGGGACCGGCTCGGCAAGCGCGGGCGACGTGCGCAGCCGGGCCACCTCCCACCGGCCCTCGCGCGCACGGAGCACCAGTGAGTACTGGGCGCCGAGCTGCTCGCCGTTGGAGCCGCTCAGCGTGACGTTGGCCTGGACCTCGGTGGTCTCGCCGTCGGACGGCTCTTCGCTCGGCGCCTCGCCGCCGGCGGCGACGATGGTGTCGACCTGGACGCCGGCGTACGGCACCGGGTTCAGCGCGCGGAACGACGTGCCCGGGCTGCTGTAGGCCTCGAGCGAGGCTTGGTCGCCGCTGACGAGCATGGCGTTGAGGAAGTTGGCGACGCGGGCGTACGCGGGGTGGTCGGCCGCGAGCCCGTGGTCGTAGGCGGAGGCCAGCTGCTCGAACTCGTCGGGCGCCGGGACCGGTGCGGGCAGCGCCTGCGCGATCATCTCGCCGTCGACGTAGAGGACGGGCACCTGGAAGTAGAGGCGGCCGGAGGTGATGCGCTCGACGGGTTCGGCGTCGGGGTCGTCCTCGGCGGGGGTGTCGGCCGGGGTCTCGGCAGGCTCGGCCGGCGCGTCGGCTGCCGCGTCGGCCGCGGGCTCGGCGTCGGCCGGCGGCTTGCCCTCGGCGGCGTCGACGCCCACCGTGACCGCCCAGAGCCCGGTGTCGTCCTTGACGATCTCGGCGACGGCCGAGCCCGACGTCGTCCACGGGATGTCGGGCCGGCTCTGCCCGAGGTCGCCGAAGTAGGGGCGCAGGTCGTCGGACCGCTCGCCCGGCGTCTCGAGCCAGGCGACGACGGCGCGCTCGGCGAACTCGCTGACGGCGGCGGCCTCGCCGATGCGGTCGACGGAGCCGTCCTGGCTCACGACCGGCCGGCTCTCGGGCATGAGCACCTGCAGCGCCAGCGCCAGCGGGCCGGCGACGAGCGCGACCCACAGCAGGCCGACGACGACGCGGGTGGCGAGCTGGGAGCCGCCGGTCCACGTGTGCTGCTCGGACCGCGGGCCGCCGGTGTCGGCGTCGTGGGAGTCGGCGGTGCGGCCGTCTGCGGCCGGGGTGCCGGCGTTGGCGCCGCGCGTACCCGCCCCGCGCCCGCGGGCCTTGCGCCCGCCGGCGTCGGCGTCGTCGTCCTTCGGTGGACCGAAGCCCCAGTTGATCTTCATGGCGCCGGTTCCTCGTGAGTGGCGTCGTGCCGGTGCGGGCTCGAGGACGGCGGAGCCACCTCACCGTCCGAGCCCGCACCGGAGCCTGTGCCGACCACGCCCGGCTCCCACGGCTCGGAGATCTCCGTGACGTGCACCAGCCGCTCGAGCGCCTCCTGCGCGCGGTCGGCGTTGGCGCCCACGGCGTCGTGCAGCCGCTTGGCCGCGTCGCGATCGAAGGGGTCGGCGATGAGGTGAGCGAGCTCGCGGTCGATGGCCCGTCGCGCCGCCAGAACCGTGGCCGCGTCCATGAGGGACTGCCGGTTGCTGAAGCGCTGTGTCATCTCGGGCTCCTCGGTCGGCGGGTCGGTTGTCTGCGTAGGTGCCGGGGGGTGGCGTCCTGTGACGGGGTGATCGGGGCGGGTTGCGGCGGCGGATCGGGCATTTGGATCATCACGGTCATCGGGCAAGCCGCTGACCTGCGCACTCCCCGACCGGGCAAGCGAAATTCCGCCCTCTCGACCCTTCCGGGCAAGACCCAGGGCAAGCCCCTCCGACCACGGTTGAAGCGTCGATCCACCCCGGAGGAGACACCCGATGCCGACACCCGTCACCACCGCCCCCGACGTCACCCGCAGCGGCGCCCGCCGTCGTGCCGACGCGAGTCTCGTGGGCCGGTTGAACACCGAATGGAGCGGGCTGTGCGCCGACCCGCGCACCGAGTCCGCGGTCGCCCAATGGGCCCGCCGGCACCCCGAGCTGTCCGGCTGCCTCGCCCTCGAGGACGTCGAACTCGCCGTCGCCGCGGCCGGCGCCGAGCAGGCCGACCGCATCCTGCTCGCGCTGCTGCGCCTCGCCCGGGCCGGCGACTCACTGGCCGGGCGGACCGTCCTGCAGCTCATGCTCGGCAAGGCGGTCCGCATCGCCATGACGCGGTCCGGCCGCGACACGAAGCCGGCGCTCGAGCACACCGCGGTCGCCGCCCTGTGGACGACCATCGCGACGTACCCGATCGAGCGGCGGCCGGTGAAGGTGGCGGCGAACCTCGCCATGGAGACGCTGCGCGCCGTCACCGGTGAGCTGACCCATCAGCTGAGCGAGACCCCCACCAGTCCCGACGTCCTGGCCGCCGACCTCATGCCGCTGCCGCCGTCCGAGCGGACCACCGCCGACCACGAACTGCTCGATCTCCTCACGTGGGCGGTCGACGACGGCACCATCACGGCGGCCGATGCCACGCTGATCCTCGACATCTACACGCCGGCCCCCGGCACCGAGGGCGGCGCAGCGGCGGCCGAACGGCACGGGCTCAGCTGGGCGGCCGCGCGGCAACGGGCCAGCCGCGCCATCCGCAAGGTGGCGCGCGCCCTCCGCGCCGACGTCCCCGCGGCGGCGTGACCGGCCCCCGGCGACGTAGGCGGCGCGGCAGGGCCTGCACCCGGCGACGACGGTTCCCGATGGACGCCGGCCGGGTGGTGCCCTGGCGCACGTGCCGCGTCCCCCGGCGGCCGCGGCCTCCCGGCGGTGCCGGCGGCGCGTGCAGTGGTGGCGGGCCGCGCGCTTCCGGCGGCCTCGCCGATGCCGCCGGCCCGGACGGATCGGACGACGCACGCGACCCGCGCGCTACCGGCGACCAGGGCGAGGCAGGCGGCTCTGACGATGCCGGCGGCCGACAGGATGACTCGGCCGGTGCGGACGGCGAGCGGCCCGGGCGCTACCGGCGACCAGGGCGCTACCGGCAGCTCTGACGATGCCGGCGGCGGCCCGGGCTGTTCCGCCGGGACGGCGTGCGTGGCTCGGACGGCCGAGACGGAAGCGCGGCAGCTGGGGCGACGGGTCCGCCGGCGGCAGCTGACGGGCCGGATCCGATGGGGCCGGGCGGGTCGTTGCCGTCTGCGGCCGTGAATCGGTGACAGCCACGGCAAGGCGATCGAGGTGCCCTCCAGCGCTCGCATCGTGGGACAACCCGCCGGTGCGGTCTAGACCTATGACCTGCACCCCTGCATCATCCGGGCACACCCTTCACGTCCGTCACTCAGGACGCGGGATGATCATGGAAGTAGGCCGTTCGGGTTGCGCCCGCACTGGTCAGTGGTGAAGATCGTCTGAACGGCCGAGCCGGCAGGGAGGCTCGCGTCGCCCCGGACGGAGCCCATACATGGGTCATACAGCCACCAGACGGTCGCCAAGACTTAACAATTCGCGCCCTATGCAGTTGTGGGCTCAGTCACATACCCTCATGCCACGAGGCCGTCCATGCAGGGCACGGCCTCGCAGGTGTCTCGAGGAGGCCGGCGTTGACCGAGAGCACTCCGACCACTGAATTCCTGCGGCAGGGCACGGAACCGGTGGTCGGTGCCGACAGCGCGCCCGTCATCAAACCGAGCGTCGTGCACGTGCCGTCGTCGCTGGTGTCGTTGGTGGCGGCGGAACGCCAGAGGTCGGGCCGGTCGAACGGGCAGATCCTCATCGATGCGATCGAAGCCGGCCACGGTCACCTGGTCAAACTCCACAACGAGTCCAACAGCATAGGAGGCCGACTCTTCACCGCCCGCACGGCGAAGCCCCAGCTTCCCGTGGCCCAGCCCCTCTCGCCGCTCAACATCCGGCTCTACGAACAGGACTACGAGGTCCTGGACCGGTTGGTCACCGAGCTCGGCGCCGGTTCCCGCAGCCGGCTGGCGACCCTGGCCCTCACCTTCTACCTGGACAGCCCGACGTAACGCAGCACCGCAGCACGAACAACACCTTCCCCGGACAAAGCAGGACGGCAACGATGAGTTCGCCCCCCACCCATCAGCCGGCACCCGATCACCTCGACGACGAGTTCGACATCGCCGAGGCCAAGCTGGAACCGGCCGTCGCCGCGCCGCCGAAGCAGCGCCGCCGGCCGGCGTTGATCGGGCTCGGCGTAGCCCTGGTCGCCCTCGGCGGCCTGGGCGCGGCCTGGCTGGCCACCAGCATGAGTGACACCGTCGACGTCCTCGCGGTGCGCGCCGACGTCGCACGCGGCGAGCAGATCACCGAGGACGACCTCACGACGGCGAGCATCAACGCCGACCCCGCGCTCGACCCGATCCGCGCCGAGCGCAGCAGCGAGGTCGTGGGCCAGTACGCGTCCGTCGACCTCCCGGCCGGCACGCTCGTCACCGCGAACTCCTTCAGCGGCGCCATCCAGCCGGCCGAGGGCGAGTCGATGGTCGGCGTCGCGGTCACGCCGGCGCAGCTGCCGAGCGAGCCGCTGCGCCCCGGCGACACCGTCCGCATCGTCGACACCCCGAACCCGCAGGACAACCCGCCCGGCTCGACCCCCGACTCCATCGAGGCGACGGTCGTGTCGACCACGACGGACGACGAGACCGGCCAGCGCATGGTCAACGTCGTCCTGCCCGAGGTGCGCGCCCCTGACCTCGCCGCCCGCGTCGCGACCGGGCGCATCGTCGTCGTCCTGGGGTCGCGCGCGACGGGAGGTGAGTGATGGCGGTCGTCGCTCTCACCTCGGCACGAGGCGCACCCGGCGTCACGACCACGGCACTGGCGATGGCCATGCTGTGGCCGCGGCCGGTCGTGCTGGTCGAGGCCGACGTCGCCGGCAGCAGCAGCATCCTCGCGGGGTACCTCCGCGGCACCGTCCCACCCGACCGCGGGCTGGTCAGCCTGGCCGTCGCGCACCGCCGTGGCGTGCTGGACGAGAAGTTCTACGACCAGACGGTCGCGCTCATCGAGAACCGCGTCCGGCTCGTCCCCGGGCTGGTCAACGCCCAGCAGGCGGCCAGCATGGACAAGCTGTGGTCGCCGCTGAGCATCGTGCTGGCCAACCTCGAACGCACCGGCACCGACGTCATCATCGACGCCGGGCGGCTGGGCATGCGACACGGCCCGATGCCGCTGCTGCGCTCCGCCGACGCCGTGCTGCTGGTCACGCGCACCACGCTGCCCGCCGTCAGCTCGGCCCGGGCCCGGGTCAACGTGCTGCGCGAGGACCTCGTCGAGCTGGGTCAGGGCGACGACACCCTGGCCATGCTGCTCATCGGCGAGGGCCAGCCGTACCGCGCCCGCGAGATCCACTCCGCCCTCGGCGTCCCGGTGCTGGCCTCCATCGCCTGGGACCAAGCCGCGTCCGACTCCCTCAGCGTCGGCGCCGCGTACGGACGGCGCTTCGCGGCGGCCCCGCTGTTCCGCAGCACGCGGGTCGTCATCGGCGCCGTGCACGAACTGGTCGACCGCCATCGCACCCGGCTGGCCCCGGCCGCGGAGTCCCTGATGGAGGAGCACACCTATGGCTGACCCCACGAACGCCGCGGCGAGCCTGGAGAACCTGCCGCTGTTCGCGGAGCCTGACAACGGCAACGGCAACGGCAACGGCGACGAGTGGGGCGACACCCATCACTCGCTCAGCGGCCCGGGACAGACCGACCTGCGCCGGTCGCTGCAGGCCCGGCTCGCGTCCGCCTCGGCGCAGCGCGGCCGCGGCGGGCTGCCGAGCGGCGCCCATGCCCGTCGCGCCGACGACGACCTCACGGCGCTCGAACGCAGCGGCGGCATCCTGCGCCCGACCAGTCGCGGCGGCGAGGTCGACTGGGGCCTGGTCCGCGCCTACCGCGAGCAGGCCGCCGACCAGCTGGCGCACGCGCTGCGCAGTCGCGAGGGCCTCGACGACGCCGGACGGCGCGAGCTGGGCCGCAGCATCGTCGTCGAGCTGCTCGCCGACCACGCCGAGCGGGCGCTCACCAAGGGCTTGCCGATCATCACGCCGGACGAGCAGATCCAGCTGGCCGAGGCCATCATGGCTGCGCTGTTCGGGCTCGGCCGGCTGCAGCCGCTGGTCGACGACCCCGGCATCGAGAACATCGAGATCAACGGGCACGACAACGTGCACCTGATCTACGACGACGGCCGCATCGTCGACGGCCCGCCGGTGGCCGACAGCGATGAGGAACTGATCGAGACGCTGTCGTTCCTGGCCACCCGCACGGGCACCAACGAGCGGCCGTTCTCGCCGTCGAACCCGCGGCTGCACCTGCGGCTGCGCGACGGCTCGCGGCTGGCGGCCACCGCGTGGATCACGCCGCGACCGGTCGCCGTCATCCGCAAGCACCGCCTCACCGACATCGGCATCAAGGAGCTCGTCGACCTCGACATGCTCAGCCCGGCCGCGGCGGCGTTCCTCGCGACGGCCGTCCGGGCCCGCAAGAGCCTGGTCGTCTCCGGAGCGCAGGGCGCCGGGAAGACCACGCTGGTCAGGGCTCTGACGAACGAGCTGGACCCGATGGAGCGCATCGGCACCATCGAGACCGAGTACGAGCTGCACCTGCACGACATGCCCGAACGGCACAAGCGCATCGTGGCGTGGGAGGCGCGGCCGGGCAGCGGCGAGCGCGGGCCCGACGGCCGCGCCGTCGGCGAGATCACCCTCGACGACCTCGTCTTCGACTCGCTGCGGATGAACCTCTCGCGTCTCATCGTCGGCGAGGTGCGCGGCCGCGAGGTGCTGCCGATGTTCAAGGCCATGCAGTCCGGCGCCGGCTCGCTGTCGACGACACACGCCCACTCCGCGCGGGCGGCCATCGAGCGCCTGGTCACCTGCGCCATGGAGGCCGGCCAGCACGTCACCGAATCGTTCGCGTACCGGCAGATCGCCGAGCACATCGACCTCATCGTCCAGATCGAGCTGGTCGACAACAGCCACTCCGGCGGCAAGCGGTCGCGCTACATCAGCGAGATCATCGCCATCGAGCCCGGCGAGCACGGCCTGCCCGCCGTCACCGACGTCTTCCAGCCCGGCCCCGACGGCCGCGCCGTGCCCGGCACGCCGCCGATCTGGCTGGGCGACCTCGAACGGGTCGGCTTCAACCCGCGGCTGCTCGACCACGGCGGTGTGCCATGACGGCGTTCGCCGCGGCGTTCGCGGCCATCCTGGTGCTCGGCGGCATCCTCGTGATCGTGCTCGGGCTGATCCCGCAGCCGCCGCAGGCCCGCCCGGCCACGGCCGGTCAGCGGCTCAAGGCACGGTTCGTCAGTATGACCGGCGGCCGCAACGCGGCGGCCCGGCAGCTGCGCATCCTGCTCGGCATCGGCCTCGCCGGCGGCATGGTGGGCTGGCTGCTCACCGGCTGGCTGATCCTCGTGGTGCTGGTGCCGGCCGCGCTGATCGGCCTGCCCGCGCTGCTCGCCCCGCCGGCCACGGCCACCCCGGTCGCGAAGCTCGAGGCGATGGAGGAGTGGACGCGGTCGCTGGCCGGCGTTCTCACCGTCGGCGTCGGCCTGGAGCAGGCCATCACGGCCACCATGAAGTCGACCCCCGACGCGCTGCGGCCGGAGGTGACGACGCTGGTCGCGCGGCTGCGCGCCCGCTGGCCCACGGTGGCGGCGCTGCGAGCGTTCGCCGACGACCTCGACGACGCCACCGGCGACCTCATCGCGTCGTCGCTGATCCTCGGTGCGACGCGACGCGGCGCCGGCCTCGCGGCGGTGCTGGAAGGGCTAGCGGCGACGGTGGCCCAGGACGTCCAGGTGCGCCGCAAGATCGAGGCCGACCGGTCGAAACCGCGCACGACCGCCCGCATGGTCACCATCATCACGCTGGTCGTGCTGGCCTTCATGACGTTCAACAGCTCCTACATCGAGCCGTACGGCTCGGCCATCGGCCAGATCGTGCTGATCGTCCTGCTCAGCTGCTACGTCCTGTGCCTGCTGTGGATGCGGCAGATCACCCGGCCCCGGCCGCTGCCGCGGATCATGGGCTGGGATCTGCGCTCGTCCACCGGACCGACCCGGGCGGAGGCGCGATGATCTGGGAGCTGGGCATCCTCGCCGGCGCGCTGGCCGGGCTCGGGCTGGCGCTGGTCGTCCGCGAGCTGGTGCCGGCCCAGCCGCACCTGCGCGCGACGCTCGGCCGTCTGCACGACACCGGCACCGAGACGACGCGCGCGCTGGAGCCGCAGGCCACCCAGTCCGGCTCGCTGTTCCAGGACCGCCTCGGCCGGTTCCTCGAACAGCGGCTGCCGACGCTGGTCGGGTTCCGGCTGCCGCGCCAGGAACTGGACCTGCTGCGCATCCCCGCCTACCGCTACTACGGCGAGAAGGCGCTGTGGGCGCTGCTCGGCCTGGCGTTCCCGGCCATCCTGACGTTGACGCTGGCCATCACCGGCGTCTCGCTGCCGTTCACGGTGCCGGCCTTCGTCGGCCTGATCCTCGCCGTCGTCATGTGGTTCCTGCCCGACATCGAGACCCGGCAGAAGGCCAACAACGCCCGCGAGGAGTTCACCCGCGCGCTCGGCGCCTACATCGACCTCGTCGCGCTGGAACGGGCCGGCGGCGCCGGCTCCACCCAAGCGCTCGAGAACGCCGCCGAGGTGGGCGACTCCTGGGTGTTCCAGCGCCTGCGCGAAGAGCTGGCCCGGGCCCGGTGGTCCGGCACGACGCCCTGGGAGGGCCTGCACACGCTCTCGATCCAGCTCGGGCTCAGCGACCTCGACGACCTCGCCGACATCATGCGGCTGTCCGGCGAAGAGGGCGCCACGGTCTACGAGAGCCTGCGCGCCCGCGCCAGCGGACTGCGCGACGCCATGCTGTCGGCCGAGCACGCCCGCGCCAATGCCGACAGCGAACGAATGGTCATGCCCGTCGCACTTCTGGGCGTGGTTTTCATGGCTCTACTCGCGGCTCCGACGGTGATGCGTATGCTCGAATGACCCTTTGTCCGTAATTTCCTCAGTCAGGAATTCCCCGGTCCTGACACGTCACAGAAGTCTCCCCGGACATGCCTACAGCTGTGACGGGTCGGGAACAGCCCGCACCCCCGAGAGGAACACGACAATGCTGCAACTCCAGGCATGGATGACGGTCCTGTCCGCCGAGCTGCGCGACCGCTACTCCGAGTTGACCGGCCGCCGCCGCGAGCAGGGCGCCACGACGCTCGAGTACGTCGTCATCGCCGCCGCGGTCTTCGTCGCCGCCGTCGCCCTGGTGGGCATCATCATCGGCGTCATCAACCGCGAACAAGCGAAGATCCAGTAGGCCATGAGCCGCCGGCCACGTGACGGGCAGCGGCGTCGCACTCGGCGCCGCCTCCCCGGACGTCCCGAACGAGGCGCGGCGACGCTGGAGCTCGTAGTCCTGTTCCCGGTCGTCCTGCTGATCACCTTCGGCGTCATCGAGGGTGCGTTGTGGTACCACGCCCGCAACGTCGCGCTCGCCGCCGCCGAGGAAGGCGTACGGGCGGCCACCGGCAACGGCGGGTCGCTCGCGTCCGGCGTCGCCGAGGCGCGCTCGTTCGCCCAGGAGGCGGGCGCCGACGGCGTCCTGAGCAGCGTCACCGTCAGCGGCGACGGTGGCGACGTCGAGGTCACCATCACCGTCGAGGGCTCGTCGCAGAGCCTGTTCCCCGGCTGGTCCGGGCACCAGGTCTCGCAGTCGGCCAGCGGCCCGGTCGAGCGCTTCACCGGGCCGGGCTGACATGTCCGCGCAGGCAGCACGCAGGGAGCGCGGCTCCGCCACCGTCGAGCTGGCGGTGGTCGGGCCCGGCCTGCTGATGATCATCGCGCTGCTGGTGCTGGGCGGCCGGGTCACCATCGCGGGTGGCTCGGTCGAGCACGCCGCCGCCGAGGCCGCACGCACCGCGTCCATCGCCCGCACCGAGACCGACGCGCTGGTGCAGGGCCGCAACGCCGCCGAGGCGTCGCTGCAGCGGCAGGACCTCCGCTGTGTCGGCGGGCCGTCGGTCCAGATCGACACCAGCCAGTTCAGCCGCCCGCCGGGCGAGCCGGCCACGGTGTCGGCCACCGTCACCTGCCGCGTCCAGCTGTCCGATCTCGCCATCCCCGGCCTGCCCGGCTCGCGGGAGATCACCGAGACGGTCGAGAGCCCGCTCGACACCTACAGGATGCGCCGATGACGGCCCGGGCGCCGCGCTCCGGCGGCGAACAGGGCGCGGTCGCGATCTTCGCGGTCGTCATCGTCATGGCGTTGTTCCTGGCCATCGGGCTGGTCGTCGACGGCGGCGGGAAGATCCGGGCCATGCAGCGGGCCAACGCCATGGCCGCCGAGGCCGCCCGCACGGCGGCACAGGCGGTCATCATCGACGGCAACGGCGCGGGCCACCCGACCATCGACTTCGCCCGGGCCTGCACCGCGGCCACCACCTACGTCACGGCGGCGGGCGGTCAGGCCACCGACTGCCGCCGCGTCAACGACACGACGGTGCAGGTCGACACCGCCATCACCTACGACAACGTCTTCCTGTCGCTGATCGGGCCCCCGACGTCCCAAGCCACAGGCAGCGCGCAGGCCCGCCTCGCGCGTGGCGTCGGTACGGAACAGTGAGGAGTACCCCCCGTGCCTCGAACCCATCGAACCGCCCGCCCCCGGCGCACGACCGCATCGGTCCTGCGTGGTCTGGGAGCGCTGGTCGTCATCGTCGCGGTCCTGGTCGGCATCCCGCTCGCACTGATCGCCGTCGCCGGCAACCCCTTCCCCGGCTCCGTGCCCAGCTGGGACGACGTCACGTCGGCGCTCACCGAGCCCGACGACGGGTCGCTGTTCCTGCAGGCGCTGGTCGTCATCGGCTGGCTGGGCTGGCTGACGTTCGCCGCCGGCCTGCTGGTCGAGATCCCGGCCGCGCTGAGCGGCCGCAGGGCGCCCCGGCTTCCCGTCCTGCGGGTGCAGCAGCGCGCCGCCGCGGGCCTGGTCGCCGCCGTGGCCGCCGCGTTCGTCGTCGGGCCGGTCGGTGTGGCTACGGCCGCCGAGCCGGTGCAGCCCCCCGCGCAGCAACCGGCCCCGGTCACGACGGCGCAGACGCCGGCCGCGTCCGAGGTGGCGACGACCGAGGCGGCCCCCGAGGCGGCCGCCCAGCCCGAGACGGTGCAGCGCACGCACACCGTCCAGCGTGGCGAGTCGCTGTGGCGCATCGCCGAGCAGGAACTGGGCGACGGCGCGCGCTGGCCGGAGATCGCCGAGCTCAACTACGGCGTCGAGCAGCCAGGCGGCCGTGCGCTCGACAACACGCACTGGATCGACCCCGGCTGGCAGCTGCTGCTGCCGCCCGAGCCCGCGCCGTCGGCCGTCCCAGTCGCCGACACCGGCGCCACCACGCACGTCGTGGCCGAAGGCGACACCCTGTGGGGCATCGCCGAGCAGCGGCTGGGCGACGGCGCACGGTATCCCGAGCTGGTCGAGGCCTCTCGCGACACCGTCCAGCCCGACGGCGGCAGGCTCAGCGACCCCGACCTCATCCGGCCGGGCTGGACCATCACCGTCCCGGGCGCACCGGGCACGCCGCCGGTGGTCGGCGACCCGGTGTCGCGCGAGCCGGTCGAGCCGCCGGCCCCGGAAGAGCCGGTGCAGCCGCCCGCTCCGGAGCAGCCCCAGGAGGAGGCGCCGGCCGAGGAGGCACCCGTCGAGGAGCAGCCGCCGGCCGAGGAGCCCGTGCAGCCGCCGGTCGCCGAGCAGCCCGACGACACCGAGCTGGGCGACTCCGCGACCCAGGCCGTCGGCGACGACGTCGACGTGCCCATCCGCACCACGGCCGGCGTCGGCGCCCTGCTGGCCGCCGGCGTGCTGGCCTTCCTCGCCGCCCGGCGCCGGTCCCAGCAGCGACGACGCGAGCCCGGCGAGCGCATCGCCATGCCCGCCGGCGCGGCCGCCGAGACCGAGCGCGAGCTGCGCGGCGTCGCCGACCCGATGAGCGTCGAGGTGGTCGACGTCGCGCTGCGCGGGCTGGCCGCCGACTGCGCCCAGCGCGGGGTGTCGCTGCCCCCGCTGCGCATCGCGCGGCTCACGTCCGAGCAGTTCGAGCTGTACCTCGCCGACGAAGCCGTGCTGCCGCCACCGTTCGTCGCGACCGAGCAGGCGCACGTGTGGCTGCTGCCGGCCGCCGCCGGGCGCGCGTTCGACGCCGCCGCGCTGCGCGACGTGCCGGCGCCGTACCCGAGCCTGGTCACCGTCGGGCACGGCCCCGAGGACGGCCACCTGCTGCTCGACCTCGAGCGGCTCGGCACCCTCGCCGTCGTCGGCGACCGCGAGCCGTCCCGCGAGGTCATGGCCGCGCTCGCCGTCGAGCTGGCCACCAGCCCGTGGGCCGACGACCTCCAGGTCACGCTGGTCGGCACCTGCCCCGAGCTGGCCAGTGGCCTCGACACCGGCCGCATCCGCTACCTGCCGTCGGTCGGCAGCCTGCTCACCGAGCTGAGCACGCGGGCCCGGCACGACCGCGTGGCCATGGCCGAGTCCGGCGCCTACTCGCTCGACGACGCGCGCGCCCGCGGCGTTGCCGTCGCGGCGTGGACGCCCGAGATCGTGCTGCTCGGCGAGCCGCTCGGGCCCGACCAGGACGCCCAACTGGCCGAGCTCGTGCAGTCGCTGCCGCGGGTCGCCGTCGCCGCCGTCACCAGCGGCCACGGCGCCGTGGGGCAGTGGTCGCTGGAACTGGCCGCCGGCGAGCCCGACACCGCCGTTCTGCAGCCGGTGGGCGTCGACGTCCAGCCGCAGCGGCTCGACCAGCACCAGTACCGTCAGATCCTCGAGCTGCTGGGCGTCACCACTCAGCCGGCCCGGCCGTGGATCGACTCCGGTGGCCGCCCGGCCGACGAGCCCGAGCCGGGCGACGTCGGTCCCGGTCTGCTGGACAGCCTCGAGGCCGACTTCGACCGCCCGGCCGCGCCCGATCCGGCGCCCTCGCCGGTGGCGGACGAGCCGCCCATGACGCCCGTTGCAGCGACGCCCGCACCGCCCCCGGTGCCGGGCGACGGGCCCACCATCCTGCTCCTCGGGCCGGTCGAGGTCGACGACGCCGAAGGGCCGGTCGAGCAGTCCAAGTACCGGCAGCTCACCGAGATCGCGGCGTTCATCGCGCTGCACCCCGGCCTCGGGCACGCCGCACTCGACGACGCCATGTGGCCGGGCAGCCGCGTCACCCAGAACACCCGCAACACCGCCATCTCCAAGCTGCGCCGCTGGTTCGGGCGCGACGCCCACGGCGACGACTACCTGCCGCGGGTCGACACCGGCTACCGGTTCCACCCCGGCGTCACCACCGACTGGGACGAATGGCGCTCACTGGTCGGCGACGACCCCGCGCTGGCCGGCACGCAGCAACTGGTCGCGGCGCTCGAGCTGGTCCGCGGCCAGCCGTTCACCGGCGTCAACCCGCGCCGCTACGGCTGGGCCGAGCACCTCAAGCAGGAGATGATCGCCGCCATCGTCGACACCGCGCACGAGCTCGCCCAGCGCGCCCTCCGCGGCGGCGACGCCCACCTCGCCCGCAAGGCGTCGACCATCGGCCTGCAGGTCGAGCCCGGCATGGAGCTGCTCTGGCGCGACCGCATCAAGGCCGAGCACCTGGCCGGCAACCGGCCCGGCATCGACGACGCCATCGCCCGCATGACCGCCATCAGCGCCGACCTCGGCGACGACCTCGAAGTCGCCACCGTCCGGCTGATCGCCGAACTCACCAGCCCCGCGCCGGAACACACCGGCGTGCCGGAACGCCTCTAGCTGCTGCGCACCAGCGCCTGGATCTCGCCAACCGGGACGACGGTGCCGTTCCAGGGGCTCTCCAGGGTGTCGGGCACGCCCGGCAGGCTCACCTCGACGCCGCCCATGGTGAAGGTGACGTCGTAGACGAGGCGGGCCTGGGCGGCGAAGCCCGGGCGGCCGTCGAAGTCCTGGGCGGTCTGCTCGTGCGACATCTCGAGGTAGACGTGCTCGCAGGCGGTCGAGCGCAGGTCGGGGTTGCAGTCGAAGGTGTCGGACCCGTCGCCGGGGTCGATCTCGACGTGGCTGAGCGTGCCGGTGGCCTGCAGCGGCCCGGCCACGCTGCCGATGATCTCGCCGTCGCCGAGGCCGTCGAGGAGGTAGCGGGTGTCGGCGCCGACGTAGGTCATGCCGGCCGGGCTGAAGCTCATGGTGAACGCCGGCGTCTGGAGCCGTCCCAGCGCCTGCCAGCCCAGGCCGGGGAGCGCGCCCTCGTAGGGCACGATCCAGCGCCACCGCTCCCACGGTTTCGGATCGCCGGGCACGCGGCACTGGACGAACGTGAAGATGTGGTCAGGGCTCGGCCGGGTGTGCTCAGGCCACTCGTCCTCGGGCAGCGGCGACGGGATGTCGGCCCGGCAGGCCTTCGTGCCGAGGCAGAACTCGTCGTACGGCTCTTCGGTGAGGTCGCAGCGCGGGCCGTCGCCGCCGGTGCCGCCGTCCTCGCCGCTGTCGTCCTCGTCGGGGTCGGGGCAGATGTTGACGTACTCGAAGACACCCGGGCTGACCTGGATGAGGACGTAGCAGGGGTCGTTGGCGGGGTCGACACCGCGCACGCCGGCCGCCTGGCCGGGTGCGATGCTGCCCAGCAGGCCGACCAGCAGGACGGCGACCGCCGTCAGGACCTGGGACACGCGTCGGGGGGTCAGCATGTGATGGTCCCTCCAGGTTCGATCGGGTCGCCGATGAGCCAGCCGCCCTCGGACTCGACGACCTCGTACACCACGGGGTGCGGCGCCGCCAGCTCCTCGGCCGGCGGGATGGTGGCGCCCGATGCGAGCCGCGGCGCCCACGCGGACTCGTCCATGCAGGCGCTGACGACCCCGGACCGGTCGACGACCTGGACGTTGACATCGCTGATGACTGGCTCGCCGACCCGGACGATGCCTTGGTCGGCATAGCGCGACGCGATGCCGACGTTCAGCTCGGTGGTCTCGTCGGTGGCCAGGCCCTCGAACAGCGCCTCGAGGTCGTCGGCGGTGCCGCTCTGGGCCTCGACGACGGCCGCGATGAACTGCTCGAACGTCGTTCGAATCTGATCTTCCACCTGCGCGGCAGCGTCTTGTGTGACGGCGGCCGTGGGCGTGGGGGACGCGGGATCGCCGGTGGTGTCGTCGCCGCTGCATGCGACCACGACTGCGAAGCTCACCAAGCCGACCGTGAAGCGTCGGCCCGTCCGGGGAAACGAGCCGCTCATGCAGGGACAATAGCGATCAAGCCATGACACCGGCAACAGGAACGTCATGAACGCCGGATGTCATTTCCGCTGGCCGCGCCGGAAATCCGGTCCGACCGCGAGGCGGTTGCGACCGCCCGCTGTGGGTAGAATCGGCGCGACACGGCCAGGAAGGAACCACCCCCGGATGACCTCGCTTCGCTACCAGTTGGGCGACACCGGTCCGGCGATCGCAGAGATCCGCTCCAAGCTCACGCAGCTCGGACTCCTCGACGACACCGCGCCCGGCCCCAGCACCTTCGACGAGGACGTCGCCCAGGCCGTACGCCAGTTCCAGCAGGAGCGCGGCCTCACGGCCACCGGCATCGTCGACGCCACGACGTACCGGGTGCTCGACGAAGCGCGCTGGCGGCTCGGCGACCGACTGCTGTCCTACGTGGTGGGCAACCCGCAGGCCGGCGACGACGTCATCGCGCTGCAGCGGCGGCTGTCCGAGCTGGGCTTCGACGTCGGCCGCGTCGACGGCGTGTTCGGCTCGCGCACCGGCGACGCCCTGCGCGAGTTCCAGCGCAACATCGGCCTGCCCGCCGACGGCACCTGCGGCCCCAGCACGTTCAAGGCGCTCGGCCGGCTGGCGCCCATCGTCACCGGCGGGCGGCCCGAGAGCCTGCGCGCGGTCGAGGCGCTGCGTCAGGCCGGCAAGCGGCTGCCGGGCAAGGTCGTCGTCATCGACCCTGGTCACGGCGGTCCCGACCGCGGCCACCGCGCCAACGGTCTCGACGAGGCCGCCGTCGTCGAGGACCTCGCCGCCCGCATCGAGGGCCGGCTGACGGCCACCGGCGTCCAGACGTACCTCACCAGGGGCCCGGGCGCCGACGCGTCGCCGTCCGAGGCCGAGCGGGCGGCGTTCGCCAACGACTCCGGCGCCAACCTGCTGATCTCGCTGCACGTCGACTCGCACCCCAACCCCGACGCCGCGGGCGTCGCCACCTACTTCTACGGCAGCCGCGAGCCCGGCACCGCCAGCGCCATCGGCGAGCAGTTCGCCGGCCTGGTGCAGCGCGAGATCGTCGCCCGAACCGACCTCGTCGACTGCCGCGCGCACCCGAAGACGTGGGACCTGCTGCGGCACACCCGCATGGCCGCGGTCCGGGTCGAGCTCGGCTACATCACCAACGACGGCGACGCCGCCCGGCTGGCCGATCCCGACTTCCGCGACGTCGTGGCCGAGGCCATCGTGGTCGCCATCCAGCGCGTCTACCTGCCGTCGGGCGAGGACGCCGCCACCGGCGCGCTGCGGTTCCACGACCTCGCCACGGGATGACACGCCTGCTCACCCTGCGGAATTGGATTCGCGTACTCCCGCCGCGATGAGGCACAGTTGACCCTGTCTGTGTCGGTCCTGTCCCGGGAGGTGTGTGCGTGAGCCAGCAGTCCAGCCCGAACCGGAAGACCACCGACGCAGCAGCCGCCACCGGTTCACGTCTCGACTCATACGTCGACCGCTACGCCACCCGCACGCACGGCATGACCGCCTCCGAGGTGCGGTCGCTGTTCGCGGTGGCCTCCCGGCCCGAGGTGGTGTCGCTGGCCGGCGGCATGCCGAACATCTCCGGCCTGCCGCTCGACGTCGTCGGCTCGCTGGTCAGCGAGCTCGTCACCAAGCGCGGCATGACGGCGCTGCAGTACGGCTCCGGCCAGGGCGATCCCGTGCTGCGCGAGCAGATCTGCGACGTCATGCGTCCGGTCGGCATCGTGGCCCACCCCGACGACGTCACCGTCACGGTCGGCTCGCAGCAGGCGCTCGACCTCGTCACCCGCATCTTCATCGACCCTGGTGACGTCATCCTGGCCGAGGCGCCGTCCTACGTGGGCGCGCTCGGGACGTTCCGCTCCTACCAGGCGTCGGTCGTGCACGTCGAGATGGACGACCACGGCCTGGTGCCCGAGCGGCTGAGCGCGGCCATCGACGCCGTCCGAGCGGCGGGCAAGCGCATCAAGTTCCTGTACACCATCCCGAGCTACCACAACCCCGCCGGCGTCACCATGACGGCCGAGCGGCGCACCCAGGTGCTCGAGATCTGCCGCCGGGCCGACGTCCTCATCATCGAGGACGACCCCTACGGCCTGCTCGGCTTCGACGGCGAGGTGCCGCGCGCCATCCGGGCCGACGACGCCGAACAGGTCGTCTACCTGGGCTCCTTCTCGAAGACGTTCGCGCCGGGGCTGCGCGTCGGCTGGGCGCTCGCGCCGCACGCCGTCCGCGAGAAGCTGGTGCTCGCGGCCGAGAACAGCGTGCTCTGCCCGCCGGCGTTCAGCCAGCTCACGGTGTCCGAGTACCTCGCCGGCCACGACTGGATGGCGCAGGTCAAGGACTTCCGCGAGACCTACCGCGAGCGTCGCGACGCCATGCTCGAGGCGCTCGACGACCTCATGCCGGCCGGCGCGCACTGGACCCACCCGTCCGGCGGGTTCTACGTGTGGCTCACCCTGCCCGACGGCATCGACGCCAAGGCCATGCTGCCGCGCGCCGTCACCAACCGGGTCGCCTACGTGCCCGGCACCGCGTTCTTTGCCGACGGTTTCGGCTCGCGCTCCATGCGGCTGTCGTACTGTTACCCGACGCCTGAGCGCATCCGCGAGGGCGTGCGCCGGTTGGCGCAGGTCATCGAGCAGGAGATGGAACTGCGCGCCACGTTCGGGGCCTGGGGTGCCGCACAGCGGCCCGGCCTCGACGCACCGGCGCCAGACCAGAGTTGAGGGGTTTCGTTCCAGTATGAGCGATCTGGGCCGCGTTCTCGTTCTCGCCGGCGGTCTCTCGCACGAGCGCGACGTGTCACTGCGTTCGGGCCGGCGGGTGGCCGAGGCGTTGCGTGAGGTGGGCCTCGACGTCGAACAGCGCGACGCCGACGCCGACCTCCTCGCGTCACTGCGCCACGACGCGCCCGACGTCGTCTTCCCGCTGCTGCACGGCGTGTCCGGCGAGGACGGCGCCATCCAGGAGGTGCTGTCGCTGGCCGGGCTGCCCTACGTCGGCTCGGCGCCGACGGCCTGCCGGCTGGCCTTCGACAAGCCGGTGGCCAAGGCCATCGTGCGACGCGCCGGCATCGCCACGCCGACGTCGGCCGTGCTGTCGCAGTCGACCTTCCGCGAGCTGGGCGCCGGTGTGCTGCTCGACGCACTGGTGGCCCGGCTCGGGTTGCCGCTGGTCGTGAAGCCGGCACGGGGTGGTTCAGCGCTGGGCACCACGGTGGTGCGTTCGGCCGACGAGCTGCCCGCGGCCATGGTCGAGTGCTTCGCGTACGGCGAGCGCGCGCTGATCGAACGGTGGATCGACGGCACCGAGGTCGCGGTGTCCGTCGTCGACACCGGCGACGGCCCGAAGGCGCTGCCGGCGGTCGAGATCGTCCCCGAGTCCGGCACGTACGACTACCACGCCCGCTACACGGCCGGCGCCACGGAGTTCTTCGTCCCCGCCCGCCTCGACGACGCCGCGGAGACGGCTGTCGCCGAAGTGGCGGTGGCGGCGCACCAGACGCTCGGCCTCAGCGACCTGTCCCGCACCGACCTCATCGTCGACCACGACGGCGTCCCGTGGCTGCTGGACGTCAACGTCGCGCCGGGCATGACGGAGACGTCGCTGCTGCCGCAGTCGGTGCAGGCGGCCGGGCTCGACCTCGGCGTTCTGGCGCGGGAGCTGCTGGCCGTGGCGGTGGACCGGCATCGGCTCGCTGGCTGACCTTCTGGGTCCGGTCGGTGGGTGGGGCTGCCGTCTCCGCCCGCCTCGCTCGTTCCTCGCTCGGACGCCCGCAGCCTACCCCTGACGGCAGCCCCACCCACCGACCTGGCTCGTCTGTCGGCTTGCGGCCCTGTTACTCGGGCTCGGCGGCGTCTTTCACGTGCTTGGTCATGCGGGGGTCGATGGTGCTGACGATGCGCTCGAGGTCGTCGATGCTGGCGAACTCGATGGTGACCTTGCCCTTGGAGCGGCCGAGGTCGACCTTCACGCGGGTGTCCAGCCGCTCGGAGAGCGCCGCCGCGATGTCGCCGAGCCGCGGCGCCACTGGACGGGAGCCGCGGCGGGCCCGCGTCTTGGGCGTCTCGGCGTCGTCCAGTGACACGATCTCTTCGACGGAGCGGACGCTGAGGCCCTCGGCGACGATCCGCTGGGCCAGCCGTTCCTGAGCGGCGCCGTCGCCGAGGCCGAGCAGCGCCCGGGCGTGGCCGGCGGACAGGATGCCGGCGGCGACGCGGCGCTGCACGAGCGGCGGCAGCTTGAGCAGCCGCAGCGTGTTGGAGATCTGCGGCCGGCTGCGCTTGATGCGCACCGCGAGCTCGTCGTGCGTGCAGCCGAAGTCGTCGAGCAGCTGCTGGTAGGCGGCCGCCTCTTCCAGCGGGTTCAGCTGGCTGCGATGCAGGTTCTCCAGCAGCGCGTCGCGCAACATGTCGTCATCGCGCGTGGTGCGGACGATCGCCGGGATGGTCGGGAAGCCGGCCTCCTTGGTCGCCCGCCACCGCCGCTCGCCCATCACGAGCTCGTAGCGGCCGGACTCCAGCTGCCGGACGACGATCGGCTGCAGTAGGCCGACCTCCTGGATGGACGACACCAGCTCGGCCAGCGCGTCCTCGTCGAAGACCTGCCGCGGCTGCCGGAGGTTCGGCACGATGGAGTCGACCGGGATCTCGGCGAACGTCGCGCCGTCGACCGGCAGCAGCTCGTCGTCGTCCGGCTCCGTTTCACGTGAAACGTGCGCCGCCGAGCCGTTCGGCGCCGGGCCACCGCCCAGGACGAAGGCGTCGACCGGCGACTTGCGCAGCGCGTCGCCGTTCGTCGGCTCCCCCGTCGGGATCAGGGCGCCGAGACCGCGCCCCAACCCCCGCCTCTTCTCAGCCATGTGTCGTCTCCCCATGTGTACTGCCCGATGCTCCCCGCTCGGCGATCTCGCGCGCGGCTTCCAGATACGACAGCGCGCCACTGGAGGCGGCGTCGTACGTCATCACGGTCTGGCCGTAGCTCGGCGCCTCGCTGATGCGCACCGAGCGCGGAATCGCCGTCTTCAGCACGGTGTCGCCGAAGTGCCGGCGGACCTCGTCTGCCACCTGCGCGGCCAGTCGCGTGCGGCCGTCGTACATGGTGAGCAGGATCGTCGAGACCGCGAGATCGCGGTTGAGGTGGGCCCGCACCATGTCGATGTTCTTGAGCAGCTGGCTCAGGCCCTCGAGCGCGTAGTACTCGCACTGGATCGGGATCAGCACTTCGTCGCCGCCGACGAGCGCGTTGACCGTGAGCAGGCCCAGCGACGGCGGGCAGTCGATGAAGACGTAGTCGTACTCGACGCCGGGCTCCTGCAGGTGCTGATCGAGCGACTTCCGCATGCGCGACTCGCGCGCGACCATCGACACCAGCTCGATCTCGGCGCCGGCGAGGTCGATGGTGGCGGGCACGCACCACAGGCCGTCGATCTCCTCGACCTTCTGCACGACCTCGCCGACCGGCGTCTCCTCAACCATGACGTCGTAGATGCTGGGGATCTCGGCATGGTGGTCGATGCCGAGGGCGGTCGACGCGTTGCCCTGGGGGTCGAGGTCGATCACCAGCACGCGCAGGCCGCTGACCGCGAGCGCGGCGGCGAGGTTCACCGTGGTGGTGGTCTTGCCCACCCCGCCCTTCTGGTTGGCGACGACCATGATGCGCGTCTGGTCGGGCTTCGGCATCGGCGCGGTGCGCCGGCCCACCGCCATCAGTGCGACGGCGGCCTCACGGGCGATCGGGGTGTCCAGGTCGGCCAGCGAGCCGGACATCGCGAAGTCCGCGAGGTCGGCCGTCGAACGTACGTGGGTGCTCGCGGCCGGTTCGGCCGGTCGGTCGCCCGCATTCACCGAAATCTCACGCTCCAGGTTCGACGGTCCGCCCGCCGGATCAATGGTCCCACTGATGAGCGGCCAGCCGTTGGGCGACCGCCGTTCCCCCGTAGCGCTCTCGATTGCGACGACCCCACCGACTACGGGCCACCCCAGGCCCGCCACGACGGTGGCATCGGTCATCTCTTCGTCCTCCGTTGTCGTGCACCGTGCTTCGGCGCCGTCCCCGTGCGGCCGGCGACCACGACGGCGACCCGTGTGGCCGGGTCGACCACACCGGCGCCGACTTCCTCAACTCTCCACGACGCCGCGCCCATTCTCGCCAATGACGCGGCGGAATCGTGCAACTCTTCAGAAACCGACTGTCCCTTGAGCGCCAGCAGCACCCCGCCGGGACGCAGCAGCGGCAGCGTCCAGCCCGCCAGCCGGTCCATCGGCGCGACCGCGCGCGCCGTCACCACGTCGAACCGGGCGCCCGGCTGGACGTCCTCGGCCCGCGACCGCAGGACGGTCACGCCGTCGAGCCCGAGCGACTCCACCGTCTCGGCGAGGAACTCGCTGCGCCGCAGGAGCGGCTCGATCAGGACCACCTCGAGATCGGGCCGGGCGATCGCCAGGGGTATACCCGGCAGGCCGGCACCGGAACCCACGTCCGCGACGGTCCGGCCGTCGTCGATCAGGTCCGCCACGACGGCAGAGTTCAGAATGTGCCGGTCCCAGATCCGCGGGACCTCCCGCGGCCCCAGCAGGCCGCGCTCGATGCCGGGGCCGGCGAGCCGCGCGGCGTACGCCGCCGCCAGCTCCAGCCGGTCCCCGAACACGACGGAGGCCGAGTCCGGCACGGCGAGAACGTCGTCCAAGACTCGGCCTCCTGAGAATGTCAGCGATGTGGTTTCACGTGAAACGTGGACCACTAACCGGGCATCACCACGACGTAGCGCCGGGGCTCCTCGCCCTCGGACTCACTGCGCAGCCCCGCCTCGGCGACCGCGTCGTGGACGACCTTGCGCTCGAACGGCGACATGGCGCCCAGCGACTCGGGCTCGCCCGACGTGCGGACCGCCTCGATGACCCGCTTGGCGAGTTCCAGCACCTCGGCCCGCCGGTTGGCCCGGAAGCCGCCGACGTCCAGCATCAGCCGGCTGCGCTCGCCGGTCTCGCGAACCACGGCGAGGCGCGTCAGCTCCTGCAGCGCCTCGAGCACCTTGCCGTTGTCGCCCACCAGGGCGTCGAGACCGTCACCGATGATCGAGACGACCGCACGGTCGCCCTCGACGTCCATGTCGATGTCGCCGTCGAGGTCGGCGATGTCGAGCAGTTCCTCCAAGTAGTCCGCCGCGATGTCGCCCTCGCGCTCGAGCCGCTTCGCCAGCGGCTCGCCGGCCTCGCTCTCTCGTTCCTGCGCCGCATCGAGTTCCGTGCCAGCGTCGCTCACCGTCGACTCCTTCTACGTTCGTTGTGGGGCGGGTCTGCTGCCCGCCGAGCCCTGCCGCCGTGCGGTCGTCGCCGCCGGCTACTTCTTCTTGCGCTGCGAGCGCGTCGTCTTCTTCGGCTGCCGCCGAACCACCTCGGTCTGTTCCGGCTCCGCCGGCGTCCCGGTGTCGGGCGTGGGCAGTTCGACGCCCTTCTTCCGGGCCTTCTCCTCCAGGCGGCGCTGGTGCGCCTTCTCGGCCTCGGTGCCGGGCGCCGGCATCCGGCGGATGACGTACAGCTGCTGGCCCATGGTCCAGAAGTTCGACGTCAGCCAGTACAGGACGGTGCCCAGCGGGAAGTAGACGCCGGAGAACGCGAAGACCAGCGGCAGCACGTACAGCAGGATCTTCTGCTGCTGCGCGAACGGGCCCTCCAGGGCCTCCTTCGGCATGTTCTTCCGCATGATCTGGCGCTGCGTGATGAACTGCGTGACCACCATCAGCACGACCATGACGGCGGCGATGATCTTGGTGTTGATGTTGTCAGAGCTGATGAACGAGTCGGCCAGCCGCGCGCCGAAGATCTCCGCCCGTCCCGCCGACTCGAACAGGTCCGGCTGGCTGGTGAACGCGCCCCGCTCGTGCCCCTTCGCGATGCCGTCGAGCACCCGGAACAGCGCGAACAGGAACGGCGCCTGGAGCAGGATGGGCAGGCAGGACGCGAACGGGTTGGTGCCCGTGTCCTTGTACAGCTTCATCATTTCCTGCTGCAGGCGTTCACGGTCGCCCTTGTACTTCTTCTGCAGCTCGCGCAGCTGGGGCTGGAGGATCTGCATCTTCCGCTGCGACTTGATCTGCCGCACGAACAGCGGGATCAGCAGGATGCGGATGACCACCACGAGGCCGATGATCGACAGCGCCCAGTTCACGCCGTCGTGATTGATGCCGATCAGCTCTGAGAACAGCCAGTGCCAGCCGATCATGATCCAGCTGACCAGGTAGTACAACGGCGCGAGGATGGTATCCACGGGTGTATCAGACTCCTCGGAGTGAGGTCGGTGCGGCGGGCGGCAGGTCCGTCCGCGCCGCGGAAGCTTCATGCGACGGAGCCGCGTGCGGCTCGTCGTCGCCGTCAGTCCCGGCCGCCCGGCCCCACCAGCGGTAGTTCTCGCGCGTGGGGACGAGGTCGACGCCGCCGGCGCACCAAGGGTGGCAGCGGCCGAGCCGACGCAGGGCCAGCCAGCTTCCGCGCAGGGCACCGTGCCGCTCCACCGAGCTCAAGGCGTACGCCGAGCAAGACGGGTAGTAGCGGCAGGTCTGCCCGTACAGCGGGCTGATGACGAGTCGGTAGCCCTTGAGGAGGGCGACCAGGATGGTCTTCATCGCCGTTGCTCCGCTCGGGTGACGGCGCGGTCGATGGCCGCGTCGAGCTCACGCGCGAGGGCGGAACTGGGAGCGCCGGCGATGCCGGGCAGCGCCCGGACCACGAGCTTGGAACCGGAGGGGAGACGGTCGACCCGCTCGGCGAGGAGATGACGCAGCCGGCGTCGTACCGTGTTGCGCACCACTGCACCCCCAACCGTGCGTCCGACGACCAGACCCACCGACGATGCGCCGGCACCCGCGACGTCACCGGACTCGCCGGCGGGCAACAGATGCACGACCATGGTCGGCCGTCCGACACGAACCCCACGGCGCACGATCACCCGGAAGTCGGCCGAGCGCCGCAGGCGGTGCTCGGCCTTCAGCACCTCGGATCGTCGAGCGAGCGCAAGCGTGCCAGCCGGATCAGGCGGACAGCTTGGCACGGCCCTTGCTGCGGCGGGCGGCGAGGATGGCACGGCCGGCACGCGTACGCATGCGCAGCCGGAAGCCGTGAGTCTTCGCACGACGGCGGGTGTTCGGCTGGAAGGTGCGCTTGACCACGTCCGGGCTCCTGTGTCGATCGATGAGAGATGTGCGTGCTTCGGGGTGCCGTGCGGGATCCGATCATCCCCGGGAAGTTCAGGCCCGGGCATGACAAAAGGAGCCCTCGTCGGACCGATTTACGGTACGCGGTGGCGACGCTTCAGGTCAAACTCGCGACCCGCTGCCACGTGCACGGCGACAACCGTTCATCATGGCACTGAATGACAGCCCGGAACCGGCAACGACACGCCGGCATCTGGGGGCAACCTGTGGACATCAGTTGAAGCGCTGGCCGCATGTTGTTAGCGTCACGTGCTCCAGCACGCTGTCCGCTCTGTACCGCACCACGGTATCGGAGCCGCGTTCTCGCAGGTCACAATGGAGCGGATGGAGACAAAACCGCACGTGTCGACACCCTCCACACCCTGTGGACGACCGTGTGGACAACACGACGGGGTGGCCAGCCAGTTGCCGCCAGTTTGGAGTGAACTGTGGCAGACGAGGCCGGAATCGACTTCGCCACCGCATGGGCCAAGGCTCTGGCAGAGCTCGACTCCATCGAGATCGGGCCCCAACAGCGCGCGTTCCTGTCGCAGGCCCGGCCCGTCACTCTCGTCGAGGGTACCGCCGTCATCTCCGTCCCGAGCGATTTCGCGCGAGCCCAGGTCGAGCAGCGGCTGCGTTCGGTCATCATCGACGCGCTGTCCGAGGTGCTCGGCCGGCCGGTCGGCCTGGCCGTCAGCGTCGCGCCGCCGGCCGACGGCGCCGCACCCGACGGCGTGCCGCCCCCGCCGCCGGGCGGGTTCCTCGACGCACCGTCATCGTCCTCGGTCGACACCGAGGAGATCCCGCTGGTCAGTGCCGCTACCGAGGCGCCGGCATTCGTGCCACGCCCGCCGGCCGAGGCACCCCGGCGCGGTGACACCGAACCGCACCTCAACCCGCGGTACACGTTCGACACCTTCGTCATCGGTTCCAGCAACCGGTTCGCGCACGCCGCCACCGTCGCCGTCGCCGAGGCGCCGGGCAAGGCCTACAACCCGCTGCACGTCTACGGCGAGTCCGGGCTGGGCAAGACCCACCTGCTGCACGCCATCGGGCACTACACGCGGACGATGTACCCCGGCACCCGGGTGCGCTACGTGAGCTCCGAAGAGTTCACCAACGACTTCATCAACTCCATCCGCGACGACAAGGCGTCGGCGTTCCAGCGCCGCTACCGCGACGTCGACGTCCTGCTCATCGATGACATCCAGTTCCTCGAGGGCAAGATCCAGACGCAGGAGGAGTTCTTCCACACGTTCAACACGCTGCACAACGCGAACAAGCAGATCGTCATCACGTCCGACCGCCCGCCGAAGCAGCTGTCCGCGCTGGAGGACCGCCTGCGCAACCGGTTCGAGTGGGGCCTGACGTGCGACGTGCAGCCGCCCGACCTCGAGACCCGCATCGCGATCCTGTCGAAGAAGGCCACCCAGGACCACCTCAACGTGTCACCGGACGTCCTCGAGTACATCGCCAGCCGCATCGCCACGAACATCCGCGAGCTCGAGGGCGCACTGATCCGCGTCACGGCGTTCGCCAGCCTCAATCGCCAGCCGGTCGACCTCTCGCTGGCCGAGATCGTCCTGCGCGACCTCGTGCCGACCGACTCCGGTCCCGAGATCACCGCGGCCACGATCATGGCGCAGACGTCGGCCTACTTCGGCCTGACCATCGAGGACCTGCAGGGCACCAGCCGCAGCCGGGTGCTCGTCACGGCCCGCCAGATCGCCATGTACCTGTGCCGCGAGCTGACGGAGCTGTCGCTGCCGAAGATCGGCCAGCACTTCGGCGGCCGCGACCACACCACGGTCATGCACGCCGAGCGGAAGATCCGCACGCTGATGGCCGAGCGGCGCAGCGTCTTCAATCAGGTCACCGAACTGACCAACCGCATCAAGCAGCAGGCCCGGCAGTCGTGACGGTCCGAGAAGCACACGCGCACGGCGTGATCGACTTCTCACAGGCTGTGGACAAGTTTGTGGACATGAGTGCCATCGCCGTGGACCGACCCGGGGACAATGTCACTCATCGGTGGACAACCTCGAACGGTCCACGTCACCCACTGGCCCCGCCCACAGCCTCCGTGGACAACGGTAGCGGCGCTCACCTGCGACGTTCATGGTTTTCCACACTTTCCACCGACGCTATGAACATGACTGACCTATCCATGGATCGACTGGCAGCGCACAAGCCTTGCGGGCCGGTTCCTGTGGATCGTGTGATTCACGGCCGCCGATTGACGCCTCTGGCCGCCGCTGTCGGTAGCCCGTGGAAGGATGACGTCGAACCACAACGACCCGGGCGCGTGCCCGAGGGGAGGACGGACCGGTGAAGTTCCGGCTCGATCGCGATGTACTGGCAGAGGCGGTGGCCTGGACGGCCCGCACCCTGCCCAACCGGCCGACGGTGCCGGTCCTGGCCGGCCTGCGCATCGACGCGTCCGACACCCAGGTGACGTTCTCGTCGTTCGACTACGAGGTGTCCGGGCGCGTGTCCGTCGACGCCGACGTCGCCGACGGTGGCACCGTTCTGGTCTCCGGCCGGCTGCTGGCCGACATCGCCCGGTCACTGCCGAACAAGCCGGTCGATCTCAACGCCGACGGCGCCAAGGTCACCATCACGTGTGGCAGCGCCCGGTTCACGCTGCTGACGCTGCCGGTCGAGGAGTACCCCGACCTCCCCTCCATGCCCGACGCCTCGGGCACCGTCGACGGCGCCGTCCTCGCCGAGGCGGTCAGCCAGGTGGCGGTCGCCGCCGGCCGCGACGACATGCTGCCCACGCTCACCGGCATCCGCATCGAGATCGAGGGCGAGACCGTCACCCTCGGCGCCACCGACCGGTACCGGCTGGCGGTCCGCGAGTTCACCTGGAACCCCGGCTCCCCCGACATCTCCGCGGTCGCGTTGGTACCGGCCCGCACGCTGGTCGACGCCGCCAAGACGCTCGGCCCGGCCGGCGAGGTCACGCTCGCGCTCGGCACCGGCACGCAAGACAGCCTGCTCGGCCTGGCCGCCGGCGGACGGCACACCACCAGCCGGCTCATCGACGGCGAGTGGGTGCCCAATTACCGCCGGCTGTTCCCGGCCGAGACCGCCACGGTCGCGCGGGTCGAGATCTCCGCGCTGGTCGAGTCGGTGAAGCGGGTCGCGCTGGTGGCCGAGCGCAACACCCCGGTCCGGCTCGCGTTCGACGAAGGCCAGGTCGTGCTCGAGGCCGGCAGCGGCGAGGACGCGCAGGCCTCCGAGGCGCTGCCCGCCGAGGTCCAGGGCCCGGCCATCGCCACCGGCTTCAACCCGACGTACCTCCTCGACGGGCTGCAGGCGCTCGGAACCCCGTTCGCCCACCTGTCCTTCACCGACACCCCGCTGAAGCCGGTGGTCATCCAGGGTGTCGACAGCGCCGAGGCCGAGCCCACCGGCGGCTACCGGTACCTCGCCATGCCCATCCGGCTGTCGGGCTGACGGCCTGTGCCGGCTCATCCGGGCGAACGACCCCTGGTCGCACACGGCGGGTCCGGCGCGCGAGGATGGTGACATCGGGCTCGCGCCGCGACACGGCGCATCGTCACGGGGAGGAACTCTGGTGGCCACGGAAGGAAACGTCATGGAGCTGGGCCTGGTCGGCCTCGGTCGTATGGGCGGCAACATGCGCGAGCGGCTGCGGCGCGCCGGCCACACAGTGGTGGGCTTCGACCGCAACCCCGAGGTCAGCGATGTCGGCAGCCTGAAAGAGCTGGTCGAGCGGCTGTCGGCGCCCCGCGCGGTGTGGGTCATGGTGCCGGCCGGCGAGGCGACTCGCGCCACCGTCCAGGAGTTGGGCGAGCTGCTCGACGCCGGCGACCTCGTCATCGACGGCGGCAACTCCAAGTTCACCGACGACCGCGAGCACGCCGACATCCTGGCCGGTCACGGCGTCGGCTACGTCGACTGCGGGGTGTCCGGCGGCATCTGGGGCCTCGACGTCGGCTACGGGCTGATGGCCGGCGGCGACAAACAGCACGTCGAGCGCCTCATGCCGATCTTCGACGCGCTGCGCCCCGAGGGCCCGCGCGACGAGGGCTTCGTCCACGCCGGCGGCGTCGGCGCAGGTCACTACGCCAAGATGGTGCACAACGGCATCGAGTACGGCCTCATGCAGGCCTACGGCGAGGGCTACGAGCTGCTCGCGGCCTCCGGTGTCGTCGACGACATCCACGGCACGCTCAAGGCGTGGTCGCGCGGCACCGTCGTGCGCTCCTGGCTGCTCGACCTCCTGGTCCGGGCGCTCGAGCAGGACCCCGCGCTGGCCGAGATCGAGGGCTACGTCGAAGACTCCGGCGAGGGCCGCTGGACGGTCGAGGAGTCCATCCGCAACTCCGTGCCGGCGCCGGTCATCACGGCCGCGCTGTTCGCCCGGTTCGAGTCCCGGCAGGACGACTCCCCGGCCATGAAGGCGGTGGCCGCGCTGCGCAACCAGTTCGGCGGCCACGCGGTCAAGGCGGCCGAGGCCGGGCCGACGTCCGGGACCGGCGACACCCGGGCCTGACGGCTCGCGCATGCACGTCGCCCATCTGTCGCTGGCCGACTTCCGCTCCTACGCCTCGGTCGAGCTGCCGCTCGAGCCCGGCGTCACGGCGTTCGTCGGCCCCAACGGCCACGGCAAGACCAACCTGGTCGAGGCGCTGAACTACCTCGCCACGCTGGGCAGCCACCGGGTCGCGCAGGACGCTCCCCTGGTCCGGCTCGGCGCCGAGCGGGCGGTCGTGCGCGGCAGCGTCGTCGAGACCATGGGCGGCGAGCCGCGCAGCACGCTGCTCGAGATCGAGATCACGCCGGGCAAGGCCAACCGCGCCCGGCTGAACCGGTCGCCGGTCCCACGGCCGCGTGAGCTGCTCGGCGTGCTGACCACCGTGCTGTTCGCGCCCGAGGACCTCGCGCTGGTCAAGGGTGACCCGTCCGAGCGGCGCCGGTTCCTCGACGAACTGCTGGTCGCCCGCGCGCCGCGGTTCGCCGGCGTCCGCTCCGACTACGACCGGGTGCTGAAGCAGCGCAACGCGCTGCTGAAGTCGGCCGGCATGGCCATGCGGGCCAGCCGCGGCGGCGGGTCGTCGCGCGGGCCCGACCTCAGCACGCTGGACGTCTGGGACACCCACCTGGCGCAGGCCGGCGCCGAGTTGCTGGCCGCCCGTCTCGACCTCGTCGAGGCACTCCAGCCGCTGGTCACGAAGGCGTACGACGCGGTGGCCGGCGGCTCCGGCCCGTCCGGCGACCGCGAGGCGCGGCTCACGTACAAGTCCTCGCTCGGCCCCGGCGCCGAGTTGGTGCCGTCGCGCGACACGCTGGCGGCGGCGCTGCTCGAGGCGCTGGCCGGAGTCCGCCGCGACGAGCTCGACCGCGGCGTGTCACTGATCGGGCCGCACCGCGACGACCTCGTGCTGTCGCTCGGCCCGATGCCGGCGAAGGGGTACGCGAGCCACGGCGAGTCGTGGTCGTTCGCGCTGGCGCTGCGACTCGCCTCGTACGAGCTGTTGCGTTCTGCCGGCAGTGACCCTGTACTGGTCCTGGACGACGTGTTCGCCGAGCTCGACGGCGGCCGGCGCGACCGGCTGGCCGAGCTGACGGCGGGCGCCGAGCAGGTGCTGGTCACCGCCGCGGTGCCGGCCGACGTGCCGGCCGGGCTCACCGGGGCCAGGGTCGACGTGCTCGGCGGCGAGGTCCGGCGGGCGGAGTGACGGGAGGTGCGCGCGGCCGATGAGTGACAGCGACGATGTCACCGTTCCGAGGCCCGACGTCGACCTGCCGGCGCCGGCCACCGAGCCCGTCGGCCCCGCCGACGGTTTCACGTGGAACCCCGACGGCGAAGAGCTGGCGAAGGCGCTGCTCGCGCGGGCGAAGGCGGCCGGCCGCCCGGGCCGGCGCGCACCGTCGCGCAAGTCCGGCGACGGCGGGAGCGGCGGCCGCACCTGGCGCCGTCGCCGGGCACCGGGCGCCGGCTGGAGCGGGCCCGGCTCCGACGACCGCGACCCGCAGGCCGTGGGCTCGGCCGTCGACCGGCTGATCGGCGAGCACGGCTGGGCCGAGGACATCGCCGTGCACGGCGCCGTCGCCCGCTGGGACCACGTCGTCGGGCCCGAGGTCGCGGCGCACGTCCAGCCGGAGCACTACGAGGACGGCGTGCTGACCGTCCGCGCCGACTCCACCGCGTGGGCGACGCAGGTCAGGCTGTTCGCGGCCGAACTGGTCCGCCGGTTCAACGCCGAGATCGGCGACGGCTCCGTCACCAGGGTCGACGTGCGCGGGCCGCAGGCGCCGAGCTGGCGGCGCGGTCCCCGGAGCGTGCCCGGTCGCGGCCCGCGCGATACGTACGGCTGACCGAATTCGGCCGATCCGCTCCGCGGCGCCAGACGGCCCCCAGCGACGCCGAGGCGCCCGGTGTGGGTATGGGGACACATGCGAGCCGATCCGTGCGGCTCCACGGGGCATTCAGGGCCGCAGAACGCGCATTCTCGCGTCGGCACAAGGTAGAATGGTGACGTCCATCCAGGCCGCACGGTCTCCTGGGCCTCTCAAGCGGCCTGAGGGAGGCGTGGTGCGGCCTGATCCCTGGCAGGAGGTCCCCCGCTCGTGACGGACACTACGTCCTACGACGCCAGCGCCATCACCGTACTCGAAGGTCTCGAAGCGGTCCGTAAACGCCCTGGCATGTACATCGGCTCCACCGGCGAGCGAGGTCTGCACCACCTGGTCTACGAGGTCGTCGACAACTCCGTCGACGAGGCCTTGGCGGGCTACTGCGACCACATCGACATCACCCTGCTCCCCGGCGACGGCGTCCGGGTGGTCGACAACGGCCGCGGCATCCCCGTCGACGAGCACCCCGTCGAGAAGCGGCCGGCGGTCGAGGTCGTCATGACGGTCCTGCACGCGGGCGGCAAGTTCGGCGGCAGCGGCTACAAGGTCTCCGGCGGCCTGCACGGCGTCGGCGTCTCCGTCGTCAACGCGCTCTCCACGAAGGTCGACGTCGAGATCCACCGCGACGGCTACCGATGGACGCAGTCGTACACGTACGGCGTCCCGGACGCCCCGCTGGAGCGGCACGAGGCGTCGGAGCGCACCGGCAACTCGACGACGTTCTACGCGAGCTCGGACATCTTCGAGACCACCACGTACGACTTCGAGACGCTGTCCACCCGGCTGCGCGAGATGGCCTTCCTCAACAAGGGCCTCACCATCGTGCTGCGCGACGAGCGCCCCACCGAGCCCGACGCCGGTGCCGAGGACGACGTCGACGCCGACTCCGAGGCGCCGGACGGTCCGCGCGAGGTCCGGTACCGCTACGACGACGGCCTGGTCGACTACGTCAACCACCTCAACACCGCCAAGACGCCGATCCACCCCACCGTCATCTCCTGGGAGGCCGAGTCGACCGACGTCGACGGCCAGCCGATGAGCCTCGAGATGGCGCTGCAGTGGAACGACCAGTTCACCGAGTCGGTGCACACGTTCGCCAACACCATCAACACCCACGAGGGCGGCACCCACGAAGAGGGCTTCCGCGCCGCGCTGACCACGCTGGTCAACCGGTTCGCCCGCGACTGGGGCGTGCTGAAGGAGAAGGACGCCAACCTCACCGGCGACGACGTCCGCGAGGGCCTCACCGCCATCATCAGCATCAAGATCGCCGAGCCGCAGTTCGAGGGCCAGACGAAGACCAAGCTCGGCAACACCGAGGCCAAGGGTTTCGTCCAGCGCATCGTCAACGAGCAGCTGGGCGCCTGGTTCGAGCAGAACCCGTCCGAGGGCAAGCTCATCGCGCGCAAGGCGCAGAGCGCGGCCATCGCCCGCGTCGCGGCCCGCAAGGCCCGCGACGCCGCCCGCAGCCGCAAGGGCCTCATGGGCGGCGGCGGCCTGCCGGGCAAGCTGGCCGACTGCCAGTCGACCAACCCTGAGGAGTGCGAGCTCTTCATCGTCGAGGGCGACTCCGCCGGCGGCCCGGCCAAGCAGGGCCGCGACCCGAAGGTGCAGGCCATCCTCCCGATCCGCGGCAAGATCCTCAACGTCGAGAAGGCGCGCATCGACAAGATCCTGCAGAACCAGGAGGTCCAGGCGATCATCAACGCCCTGGGCACCGGGGTGCACGAGGAGTTCGACCTCAACCGCCTGCGCTATCACAAGATCGTGCTGATGGCCGACGCCGACGTCGACGGCCAGCACATCCGCACCCTGCTGCTGACCCTGCTGTTCCGGTTCATGAAGCCGGTCGTCGAACACGGCCACGTGTTCCTCGCCTGCCCGCCGCTCTACAAACTCAAGTGGGGCGGCCGTGACTCCGCTCCCGAGTACGCGTACTCCGACCGCGAGCGGGACGCGTTGCTGCGGGCCGGCCAGGAGGCCGGCAAGCGGCTGCCGAAGGACGAGGGCATCCAGCGCTACAAGGGTCTGGGCGAGATGAACGACGACGAGCTGTGGGAGACCACCATGGACCCCGAGCAGCGGCTGCTGCTGCAGGTCACGCTCGACGACGCCGCTCAGGCCGACGAGGTGTTCAGCACCCTGATGGGCGAGGACGTCGAGAGCCGGCGCAAGTTCATCCAGCGCAACGCCCGCGACGTCCGCTTCCTGGACATCTAGTCGCGCCGGACATGAAACACAACGGGGACGAAGACAACCGTGGGCCTGTCCCGCGCGTCATTCATGACGTGTGGCCGGCAGGTCGCACCTGGAGGAACCACTCGTGACCAACGACACCACCACGGCCGGCGACGCGTTCGGACCCGGGGGACGGATCGAGCCTGTCGATCTGCAGGTCGAGATGCAGCGCAGCTATCTCGACTACGCGATGACGGTCATCGTCTCCAGGGCGCTGCCCGACGTCCGTGACGGTCTCAAGCCGGTGCACCGCCGCGTCCTGTACGCGATGTTCGACGGCGGCTACCGGCCCGATCGCGGTTTCTCCAAGTGCTCCCGCGTCGTCGGCGACGTCATGGGCAACTACCACCCGCACGGCGACACCGCCATCTACGACACCCTGGTCCGGCTGGGCCAGTGGTGGTCGATGCGGTACCCGCTGGTGCAGGGGCAGGGCAACTTCGGGTCGCGCGGTGACGACCGCCAGGCGGCCATGCGCTACACCGAGTGCCGCATGGCGCCGCTGGCCATGGAGATGGTCCGCGACATCGAAGAAGAGACCGTCGACTTCTCCCCCAACTACGACAGCCGCGGTGCCGAGCCCGACGTGCTGCCGGCCCGGTTCCCGAACCTCCTGGTCAACGGCTCCGGCGGCATCGCCGTCGGCATGGCCACGAACATCCCGCCGCACAACTTGCGCGAGGTCGCGTCGGGCGTCGACTGGTACCTCGACAACCCCGAGGCGTCGAACGAGGAGCTGCTGACCGCGCTGCTCGAGCGCGTCAAGGGTCCCGACTTCCCGACCAGCGCGCTGATCGTCGGCACCAACGGCATCGAGCAGGCGTACCGCACCGGCCGCGGCTCGGTGACCATGCGCGCCGTCGTGGAGGTCGAGGAGGACAGCCGCGGCCGCACCTGCCTCGTCATCTCCGAGCTGCCGTACCAGGTCAACCCCGACGCGCTGATCCGTAAGATCGCCGAGCTGGCCGACACCGGCCGGGTGCCGGGCATCGCCGACCTCAAGGACGACTCGTCGTCGCGCACCGGCATGCGCATCGTCGTCGTGCTCAAGCGGGACGCCGTCGCCACCGTCGTCCGCAACAACCTGTACAAGCACACGCAGCTGCAGGACAACTTCGGCTGCAACATGGTGGCGCTGGTCGACGGCGTGCCACGCACCCTGTCGCTCGACGCGTTCGTCCGCCACTGGGTCACGCACCAGGTCGAGGTCATCCGCCGGCGCACCGAGTTCCGGCTGCGCAAGAAGCGCGAGCGCCTGCACATCGTCCTGGGGCTGCTCAAGGCCATCGACGCCATCGACGAGGTCATCGCCCTGATCCGTCGCTCGCAGGACGTCGAAGAGGCGCGCACCGGCCTCATGCAGCTGCTCGACATCGACGAGATCCAGGCCACGGCCATCCTCGACATGCAGCTGCGCCGGCTGACCGCGCTGTCGCGCGACGAGCTGCAGAACGAGCACGACATGCTGGTCGCCGACATCGCCGAGCTGCAGGCGATCCTCGAGTCCGACGAGCGCAAGCGGACCATCATCCGCGAAGAGCTGGCCGAGATCGTCGAGAAGTACGGCGACGAGCGACGCAGCCGTATCGTCCCGGCCGAGGGCGATCTCACCGCCGAGGACCTCATCCCCGAAGAACCGGTGGTCGTCACGATCACCCGCGGCGGGTACGCCAAGCGCACCAAGGCCGACCTCTACCGCCTGCAGAAGCGCGGCGGCAAGGGCGTGCGCGGCGCGCAGCTGCGCGAGGACGACGTCGTCGACCAGTTCTTCGTCACCACGACGCACCACTGGATCCTGTTCTTCACCAACCGCGGCCGGGTCTACCGCGCCAAGGCGTACGAGCTGCCCGAACTGGCCCGCGACGCCAAGGGCCAGCACGTCGCGAACCTGCTGGCGTTCCAGCCCGACGAGCAGATCGCCCGCGTGCTGACGCTCAAGGACTACGAGCAAGCGCCGTACCTCGTCCTGGCCACGAAGCACGGCATGGTGAAGAAGACCAAGCTCACCGAGTACGACTCCAACCGCTCCGGCGGCGTCATCGCGGTGCTGTTCCGCGAAGAGGACGACGAGCTGATCGGCGCCGAGCTGGTCAGCGCCGACGACGACATCCTGCTGGTGTCGCGCAAGGCGCAGGCCATCCGGTTCACCGCCACTGACGACCAGCTGCGGCCGATGGGCCGGGCCACCGGCGGCGTCGTCGGCATGAAGTTCCGCGACGGCGATGAACTACTCTCGATGTCCGTTGTGCGCGATGGAACCGACTCGTACGTCTTTACCGTCACAGATGGTGGATTCGCCAAACGAACCGTCGTCGAGGAATATCGTGTTCAGGGACGCGGGGGTTTGGGTATCAAGGCGATGAAGATCAATGAAGACCGAGGCTCTCTCGTGGGTGCCCTGGTCGTCGGCGACGGCGACGAGGTACTCGCCATCCGGGCATCCGGAGGGGTGACGCGTAGTCCTGTGGCGGACGTTCCCGCCAAGGGTCGTGACACCATGGGGGTCAAGTACGTTGCGCTCGGTGGCGACGATGTGGTCGTCGCCATCGCGCACAGTGCCGAGGAAGACTCGGTGGAGGAGGCCGTCGAGGACGTGACGGGCTCCGAGATCGACGCGGAGGGTGATGGCTCGTGACGAGCAGCGGCGCGACCGGGCGTCCGGGGTCCGACCAGGACGCGCGTAAGAAGAACGCGCCTCCTGCGGACCGCCAGGACCAGCAGGCCAATGGCGCGAAGCCCGGGGCGCCCGGCAACAACGGGTCGCCCAACGGGCAGCGCGACGCCGACCCCGCGGTCGACAACCGCCGTCAGCAGGGTGGCGGGCAGCCGCGCGGTGCTGCCGCCGCTCGCGTCGCCACGCGCAACCGCTCGCGCGAGGACACCACGCCGCGCTCCGGCGGCGACGCCACGCAGAACCCGTGGTCCCGGCCGGCCGAGCAGCCCGCGCAGAACGGCGGCCCGCAGAACGGCAACGGCCAGCGTGGCGGGCAGCCGCAGGGCAACGGCCAGCGGCCCGCCGGGCCCAGCTCGCCCAACGGCGGCCAGGCCGCCACTCCGAACGCGCCGGTGCCGCCGCCGTCGCTGGTGGCGAAGCAGAACGCCGCCGCTCCGGCGGCGTTTCCCGCTGCTCCCGGCACGCCGCCCGGCCCCGTCCCGGCCGCGCCCGTGCCGCCGTCCGACCTCGCCGCCGACACCCAGGCCAGCCTCGAGGCGGTCCCGCCGGCCACGCCGCGCACGTCCGGCTCGGCCAAAGCGGCCGCTTCCGCCACCCCGTCGCGGTCCACCAGTTCGCGCCGTCCCGGCCGGGTCCGCAAGGCCCGTCTCCGGCTGCTGCGGGTCGACCCCTGGTCGGTCATGAAGACGGCGTTCCTGCTGTCGGTGGCGCTCGGTATCACCATGTTCGTCGCGGTCGCCGTGCTCTGGTCGGTGCTCGACGCTGCCGGTGTGTTCAGCTCCATCGACGAGATCGTCACCGACATGACGGCGTCCGACAGCAACTCCGGCATCGACATCAACCAGTACGTCGAGCTGTCCCGGGTGCTCGGCTTCACCACCCTCATCGCGGTGGTCGACGTCGTGCTGCTGACGGCGCTGGCCACGCTGGGCGCGTTCCTGTACAACCTCTCCGCCAGCCTGCTCGGCGGCCTCGAGCTGACCCTCGCCGAGGACGACTGATCCGGCACCCGCGGCGGCGGTCAGCCGGTTTGGGTTGGCCGCCGACGGTGAGGTACGCTGGCGCGGCGCACTCGGTGCGAGATTCCCGGGCCTATAGCTCAGACGGTTAGAGCGCTTCCCTGATAAGGAAGAGGTCACAGGTTCAAGTCCTGTTAGGCCCACCCAGCTCAGAGCCCCTATCGACACCTTCGGTAGGGGCTTTCGTGTGCCCATGCCACATGATGTGCGCATGGAGCCCGAAGAGGAAGACCCCGCGCTTCTCGTGGGATCGTTCGTGGTCGAAGCCGGCCGCCGCCAGGCCTGGCCGTTCGTCAACCTCTACAACCCGGATACCGACCGTGAGGTCAGGTTGTTCATCGACACGACCTTCTCGGTGCACCCAGGCTGGCCGGCGTTGGAGCAGGACGACGACCCGGTCCTCAACGTCCTGGATTCCCTGCAGGGGCAGACGGTCAGAGCCGTCGAGCGGCCGAACGGTGCCCTCCGCCTCGTGCTCGACGACGACTACCTCCAGATCGACGGCGTCGACAATCGCCTGACCACACACTCGCCGTGGTCGATCGGCGCTCCATAGCGCTTCGTGCTGTCCGGGCCGTCGCCCCGGGCCACCGTCCACGCACCCCCGAAGGGACCGCTTCCATGCACCGTAGGCGCTTCGCCCTGCCCGCTCTCGCCCTCGTCGCCGTGGCCGCCTGCGGCTCGTCCGGCGACGGCGACGAGTTCGCCCCCGCCGACGTCGACTTCGCGCGGCAGATGATCCCGCACCACGCCCAGGCCGTCGAGATGGCCGCCATGCTGCCGGACGACGGCGTCAGCCCGGAGCTGGTCGAGCTGGCCGCCGCCATCGCCGGCGCCCAGCAGCCGGAGATCGATCAGATGACCGCGATGCTGGACCGCTGGGGCTTCGTGCCGCCGCCGCTGGAGGGCGGTCACGCACACGAGATGGCAGGCATGCTCACCGAGGAGGACCTCGCCGCGCTGGACGCCGCCGCCGGCGCCGAGTTCGAGCGGATGTGGCTGACCATGATGATCGAGCACCACGAGGGCGCCATCGACATCGCCGAGACGCAGCTCGACGACGGTATCGACCCGGAGGCGCGCGAGCTGGCCGAGGAGATCGTCGACACCCAGCAGGCCGAGATCATGCGGATGGAGCGAATGCTGGAGTGACGTGATTCCGATGTCGCCCTGCTGTCGCCGGGATCTCTGCGTTAACCTCACACGAGAGTCGACCACCGTCTGGAGGCGGACCATCGTGTTCAACAAGAAGATCCTGTTCGGAGCGGTCGTGGCCGTGGTGGGGTACCTCGGTTACCGCCGTTACCAGTCCGGACAGGCCGAGCAGGACCTGTGGGCCGAGGCAACGGATCCGATCCCGCCCGCCGACCCGCGCTGACCCACCCACTGACGGCCACGTGAGTCCTCGCTCGTTCGCGGCGAGGTCTGCGTGGCCGTTCGCTGTCTCGCCGACTTGAAGTTGACGCAGCGTCAACGATTACCGTCGTGGACGGATCGGAGAGTCCGGTCCGGTGAACGACACGGAACAGACGATGAGCTGGTCGATCAACGAGGTGGCGCGGGCGTCCGGGGTGACGTCGCGGACGCTGCGGCACTACCACGCGATCGGGCTGCTCGAGCCCGCGTGGACGGCCGACGGCGGCCGGCGCTACTACGAGCAGGAGCAGCTGCTGCGGTTGCAGCGCATCCTGCTGCTGCGTGAGCTCGGGCTCGGGCTGGAGGCCATCGGCGAGGCACTCGCCGCACAGGACGGCGCCGGCGCCGTCGACGTGTTGCGGCGGCATCGCGCCTGGCTGCTGGCCGAGCGCGATCGGCTCGACCAGTTGGTCGCGACCGTGGAGTCCACCATGACCACCCTCGAGGAGGGAGGAACCATGACGGCGAACTCGATGTTCGAGGGGTTCGAGCAGAACCCGTACGAGGAGGAGGCGCGCTCCCGCTGGGGCGACCTCGCCGTCGACGACGCGACCGCCCGCATCCGCGGCTGGTCGGCGGAGCAGGCGGAGCTGGCGAAGTCGGGGTTCGGTGCGGCCATGGACACCCTGCGCACGCTGCGCGCCGACGGTGCTCCCGTCGACGACGCGCGGGTGCAGGAGGTCGTCGACCAGCATCACCGGTGGCTGTGCCTGTTCTGGACCCCGAACCGCGAGTCCTACCGCGGCCTCGCCGACCTCTACGTCGATGACGACCGCTTCCGCCAGAGCGTCGGCCAGGGCGACGATGCGCTGGTCGAGTACCTTCGCGACGCGATGAAGGCCTACGCCGACGAGCGGCTGACCTAGGGTGTAGCCGCCCGGGTTCGGGCATGAATTCGCTGTACAACGCGGTGACGCGCTATGGTTGCTGGCGCGGTCCGGCCCTGCGCCCTCGGTGCGGTGGCCGCTCCGCACCAGCGGGGACGTAGCTCAATTGGCAGAGCACCGCCTTTGCAAGGCGGGGGTTAGGGGTTCGATTCCCCTCGTCTCCACCAGCGCTAACAGCGACCCCGGGCCGTGTACGGCATGCGACGGACCTTCGCCCCTGTTCGATGATCAGGTTCGGGGGTACGGATGATCATGGGTCGCCTCACGCCCAGCCCCCGCACCGAGGCGGCCAAGTCCCCGCACCGGGGTCTGTCCCCCATTTCAGCGCCCCGGTACGGGGGCGCCAGCGCCTGCGGTGAGCAGCCCGGGAATGCCGCGCTCATGCCGACCATCGGCTAGGCCTGGCGGGTGCGGGTCGGCCGGATGGTCGAGCCGACGATGCGCATCTCGTACTGGTCGGCGACGAACGTGGTGTGCTGGTGGGCGCCCGCGTGGTCGCGCGCCGCCGCGTCGGCCGTGGAGTAGCGGACGAACTGGCGGCCGATCCAGGCGCAGTCGACGCAGCGACCCCGATAGCGCAGCTGGCCAGGAGCCTGGGACATGTCGGCAGAATAACCGGCGACAATGCACTGGGCCTCAGTAGCGACTACTGGTCTATCGTGACCCGGTGCTGCCCGACGCCGTCCTGATGAGCCTCACCGGCCGGCCACCCGCCGACGTGGCGGAGGTCGAGGAGACGCCGCTGCGCGAGGGCACCGGCGCGGCGACCGCCGGGTTGACGCGGGTGACGGTGCGGCTGCGCGACGGCGTGACGGCGACGGCGATCCGGAAGGAGTTCCGTCCGCTGACGTCGGGGCGGCACCGGCACGGCGCGACCGACCCGCGGCACTGGGCGTATTGGCGGCGCGAGCCGCTGGCGTACGCGTCGGGACTCCTGCCGGACGGGCCGGGGCTGCGGGCGCCGCGCTGCTACGGCGTCGTCGGCGAGGCGGTGTACCTGGAGGACGTGGGCTCCGCGCCGGTCGACGTGCGGACGGCGGCGCGGCAGCTGGGCGCGTGGCAGGCCGGCGCCGCGCTGCCTGACGTGGCCTGGCTGGGCGGTCACCAGCTGGCGCAGCGGGTCGCGGTCTCCGGGCTCGACTGGTCCGCCGTCGACGCCGACGAGCGGGCGCGGCGGCTGTGGTCGCGCCGCGACGAGCTGCTGGCGCGGCTGGGCGCGCTACCGCACGTGCTCTCCCACGGCGACGTGCATCCGGACAACCTGCGCGCCGACGGGCCGGACACCGTCGCGCTGGACTGGGGCACGCTGGGCGCCGCGCCGGTGGGGGCCGACCTAGCGCACCTCATGCTGGGCGCGCGGACCGCCCTGCTGGACGACTACCTGGCCGGCGCCGGTGGGGCCGTCTCGCGCGACGACGTCGAGGCGGGCTGCCGGGCGACGCTGGGGCTGGTCGGCGCCAGCCGCGTGCACTGGATGCTCGCGACCGGCGCCGCCGTCCCGCCCGGCTACGTCGACTTCCTGTGGGCGAACCGACCGTGACGGTCAGCTCGTCACGGCCGCCGGCGTGGCGCTGGGCGCGACGTTGAAGTTGTGGCGGAACACGTTGGCGGGGTCGTAGCGGTCCTTGACCTCGCGCAGCCGCTGCATCGTCGCCGGCGGGAAGGCCGCGGCCAGCGCCTCGGGGCTCTGGTCGGTCTCGAAGCTGAGGTACATGCCGGAGAAGAACGGCCGCAGCGTCGCCCACGCCTCGTCCAGCCGGCGGGCGTTGGCGCCCATCGCCGTCACCGAGAAGTTCGCCGACCGGTGCGCGTACGCCGTCGCGTCGGCCGGGACGTCGGAGACGGCGCCGCCCACGGCGCGGAGCTGGAAGAAGTAGATCGCGCCGCTGGTCAGAGCCGCCGCGGCCGCCGCGGCGAACTCGGGAGTGAGGTGCTCGACGAGGCCGCTGTGGGCCACCGGCTCGCCGGTCGCGACGTGGGCGGTGGCCGCGACGTTCTGCATGATGCCGGCGTACGGGGTGATCGTCACCTCCTGGTCGTAGAGCGGCGCGATCGACGCGATCTCCTGCAGCCGCGCGATCACGACCTCGGGGTCGTCGGACTCGACGACGCTGCGGCTCTGCGCGACCGCCGGCTGGCCGTTCCGCGGCGGGCCCATGACGAGGAAGCTGGTGAGGTCGCGGGGCGCGTTCTCGACGACGGACCCCCAGCGGACCAGGTAGTCGGCGATGTCGTCGGGCACCTGGGTGAGGAAGCCCCAGCCGACGTCGCCCACCTCGTCGGCGACGAGATCGAAGGACGTGACGATGCCGACGTTGCCGCCGGCGCCGCGCACCGCCCAGAACAGATCCGGGTGCTCCGTCTCGCTGGCCCGGACGACGGACCCGTCGGCCAGCACGACCTCGGCCGCCCGCAGGTGGTCGATGGTCAGCCCGTGCGACCGCGACAGGTACCCGATGCCCCCGGCCGTCGCCAGCCCGCCCACCCCGACGCCCCCGTAGTCGCCTGACGACAACGCCCACCCGTGCGGAGCCAGCGCCGCCGCCACGTCCGCCCACCGTGCGCCGGCCCCGACCCGCACCAGCCGCTCCGAAGCATCCAGCACCTCGATCCCGTTCAGCCCGCCGACGTCGATGACCAGTCCGCCGTCGTTCGTCGACCGGCCGCTGATGCCGTGGCCGCCGCTGCGGACGCCGAGCGGGAGGTCGGGGTGGCGCCGCGCGTACGCCAGCGCCTCGACCACCTGGTCCGTCGTCGACGGGCGCAGCACCAGGCCGGGTGCGCCGCCGCGCAGGTAGCCACCGCGCGCCGTCCGGTAGCCGGGGTCGCCGGGCTCGACGGCGGTGTCGCGCAGCGCCTCCGGCACGCCGTCGTAGTCGATGCCGTCGCGGCGGGCCGCGGTGGCCGCCGCCGGGCGGATCCGCTCCCCGGTCGAGCCGGCCGGCAGCGCGTCGTCGACGGCCTCGCGCAGCGCCGGCATGACCTCCTCGGCGAACTGCTGCATGGTGCGCGGGTCGTCGCCCATGACGATGAAGGTGCCGATGCCGTCCTCGACCACCATGGGCAGCAGGTCGTCGACCCAGTCCTGGCTGGTGCCCTGCAGGAAACCGGTGCGCGACGAGGCGAACCGGCCGCCGAGGTTCACCATGCGGCGGATCTCGCGCGGGTCGCGCCCGGCCGACCGCGCCGCCTCGTCGATGATCGCGTTGCCGCGCTTCAGGTCGCCCGGCTCGAGGTACGGCAGGCTCGGCAGCCAGCCGTCGCCCTTCTCGCCGATCAACCGGAGCATGCGCGGCTTCAGCGCGCCGATCCACAGCGGGATCGGGTGCTTCGGCGCCGGGCCGCGCTTGGCGCCGTCGAGCCGGTAGAACTCGCCGCCGACCCGGGCGCCGCCGCGCGCGTCGACGTCCCACAGCGCCCGGATGACGTCGATCGCCTCGCTGAGCGCCTGCACGGCCTCGCCCGGAGCGAGCCGCCGTCCGCCCATCGCCTCGATCGCGTCCCAGAAGCCGCCCGCGCCGAGCCCGAGCTCGGCCCGTCCGTCGGAGAGCAGGTCGAGGCTGGCCGCGGCCCGCGCGAGGACGGCCGGCGTGCGCAGCGGGATGCTGTGGACGTTCGCGGACAGCCGCACCCGCGACGTCCGCGCCGCGACCCAGGTGAGCAGCGTCCACGTGTCGAGGAACGCCGGCTGGTACGGGTGGTCCTGGAACGTCACGACGTCGAACCCGAGCTCTTCGCTCAGCTGCGCGAGCGTGACGGGCGTCTGGGGCGACTGGTTGGTGGGCGTGATGAAGGTGCCGAACTCGAGACGGTGGCCGTAGTTCACGCTTCTCAGTCTGCGGATCACGAGCGTCGTTGGCCAACTGCCCGTTAGCGACTTACTATGAGTGAGTGGCTATCGAGACCAGACTCGTGCCGGACCGGCCGGAGACCGGGTTCGAGCACATCGACGACGAGAAGTGCCGCCTCTTCACCGGCTATATCGAGATCATCGGTAAGAAGTGGAGCGGCGGCATCATGCTGGCCGGCGTCCGCGGCGCGCGGCGGTTCGTGGAGTACCGCGCGGCGGTGCACGGCATCTCCGACCGGCTGCTGAACCAGCGGCTCAAGGAGCTCGAGGCGGAAGGGCTGATCGAGCGGACCGTCGTGCCGACGACGCCCGTGCTCGTGCAGTACCAGCCGACCGAGCGGGGGCGGAGCCTGATGCGCGCGCTCGAGCCGTTGGTCGCCTGGGGCGTGGACGATCACGAGCGGCAGCTGCGGGAGCACGGCTAGCCGCACTCTCGGCACGCCGCGCTGCCTACGATGGGTGAGCCCTCGGCCGCGACTCGAAGGAGACCCATGCGCCTGGCGTCCATCCTCGTCGACGACGTGCCGAGGGCCGCCGTCGTGCATCCGACGAAGGGCGTGGCGGTGGTCGCCGACCTGCTGCCCGAGTTCACCGGCGACGTCATGTCGCTGATCGCCGACCGGCGCATGGACGAGGTCGAGGAGGCCGCGGCCGTGGCGGACGGCGCCGCGTTCCGGCCGGCGGACGACGTGACGTACACGGCGCCGTACCGGAACCCGCCGAAGATCTGGGGCATCGGCCTCAACTACGTCGACCACGCCGCCGACCTCGCCGAGGTCGTGCCGGACGAGCCGGCGTCGTTCATCAAGGGCAACCACACGATCATCGGGCCGGGCGAGCCGATCCCGCTGCCCGTGCAGAGCGAGCGCGTCACAGCCGAGGCGGAGGTCGGCCTGGTCATCGGCCGCTACTGCCGCAACGTCGAGGAGGACGCGGCGCTCGGCCACGTGTTCGGCCTGTGCGCGATCCTCGACCAGACCGCCGAGGACATCCTGCAGCGCAACCCGCGCTTCCTGACCCGCTCGAAGAACTTCCCCGGCTTCTTCTCGTTCGGCCCGCACATCGTCCCGCTGGCCGAGGCGCTCGCCGCCCAGCCGGGCGGGCCCGATCTCGCCGGCGTCGAGGTCAGTACGGTCGTGAACGGTGAGCGGCGCCGCAGCAACGTCGTCGGGCGTATGCGGTTCTCGCCCGCGTTCCTGGTCAGCTTCCACAGCAAGGTCATGCCGCTCTACCCCGGCGACATCATCTCGACGGGTACGCCGGGCGCCGTGGTCGTCACGGCCGGCGACGTCGCCCGCTGCGAGGTGTCCGGGCTGGAGCCGCTGGTCAACCCCGTGGCCGGCCCGATGTGAACCAGCTCGTCGCGGTACCGCCGTCCTGCCGGCGACGGGCTGTCACATCCGGCGCCCGCCGCGCGTCAACGTAGTGACGACGGGAGACACCATGCACGACGACGACTGGCTGGCCGAGCGGTTCGAGGAGAACCGGCCGCGGATGCATGCCGTGGCCTACCGCATGCTCGGCTCGGCCACGGAGGCCGACGACGCCGTCCAGGAGGCCTGGATCCGGCTGAGCCGCACCGACGCCGACGACGTGCGTAACCTCGGCGGCTGGCTGACGACCGTGGTGTCGAGGGTGGCGCTGGACATGCTGCGCTCGCGGACGTCGCGGCGCGAGGACCCGTTCGACGACGCCGAGCGCGACACCGTCACCGCCGACGACGCGGCGCCCGACCCCGAGGGCGAGGTGGTGCTGGCCGACAGCGTCGGCCCGGCGCTGCTCGTGGTGCTCGACTCGCTCGCGCCCGCCGAACGGCTGGCGTTCGTCCTGCACGACCTGTTCGCGATGCCGTTCGACGAGATCGCCGCGATCCTCGAGCGCACGCCGGCCGCCACCCGCCAGCTGGCAAGCCGGGCCCGTCGCCGCGTCCAGGGCGCGCGGTCGTCGTCGGCCGACCCGGCCCGGCAGCGGCTCGTCGTCGACGCGTTCCTGGCGGCGTCGCGCAACGGCCAGTTCCACGACCTGCTCGCCCTGCTCGACCCCGACGTCGTGCTCCGGGCCGACGAGGTCGCGATCGAGAACGCGCGGGCCGGCCGGGCGCAGGGCGCGCCGGAGCTGGTCCGGCTGCTGCGTGGCGCCGACGCCGTCGCGGGTGTCTTCTCCGGCCGCGCGGCGCACGCCGAGACCGTCCTCGTCGACGGTGTTCCGGCGGCCGCGTTCGCGCCGGGCGGGCGGCCGAAGGCGCTGTTCCGGTTCACCTTCGACCGCGACCGCATCGTTGCCATCGACATGGTCGGCGACCCCGAATCGATCGACGCGGCGCAGGTCACGCTGCTGCGGCCGTGACGCTCTGACCGGCGCGGGCAACGGACGGCGCCGGGAGGCGATAGGATCGCGAATGCCCGGGCTCCGGCCCGGGTGCGACGAGTGTCTGCGAAGTCCGGTTCGATTCCGGCGCTGTCCCGCAACTGTGAAGCCGCCCGCCTGCCGCGGACGGACGAGTCAGGTCGCCAGCCTCGTGGCCCGGATTCGTCCTCGGTAGAAGGGCGGTTCGCAGGTGGCAACCGGCCATCGGCGCCCCCTCACCGTCGTGAAGGAGGCGTACGTTGCGATCCACCCGTCCCACGCGGGCCGCCCTGCTGCTGGCCGCGCTCCCGCTCGTCCTCGTGGCCTGTGGCGACGACGACGGCGGCTCGGCAGCGCCGAGCGACGCGCCCTCGTCGGCCCCGGCCGCCGACGCCGGCGACGCCGCGTTCCCCGTCACCGTCGACACCGCGAACGGCCCGGTCGAGCTCGCCGAGCAGCCGGAGAAGATCGTCTCGCTGTCGGCCACGGCCACCGAGATGCTGTTCGCCATCGGCGCCGGTGACGCCGTCGTCGCGGCCGACTCGTACTCGAACTACCCGGCCGACGCGCCGACGACCGAGCTGTCCGCGTTCGAGCCGAACGTCGAGGCGATCGTCGGCTACGACCCCGACCTCGTCGTCGCCTCCAACGACCCGGGCGAGCTGGTCTCCGGCCTGTCCGCCGTCGGCATCCCCGCCATCGTCCTGCCGGCCGCGGCCACCCTCGACGACACGTACGCGCAGATCGAGCAGCTGGGCGCCGTGACGGGCCACGTCGGCGACGCCGCCGAGGTGGTCGGCACCATGCAGTCCGACATCGACGAGCTGGTCGCGCAGGTGCCGGCCGACGCGCCGCCGGTGACGTACTACCACGAGCTCGACGCCAACCTGTACACCGTCACCAGCGGCACGTTCATCGGCGAGATCTACGGGCTGGCCGGCCTGGCCAACGTCGCCGACGAGGCGCCCGACGCCGCCGGGGGCTACCCGCAGCTGTCGCCGGAGTTCATCGTCACCGCGAACCCGGAGATCGTCTTCTTCGCCGACGGCGGGGTCGGCGGGGTCACCGCCGACGACATCGCCGCTCGGCCCGGCTGGGACCAGCTGAGCGCGGTGCAGCAGGACCGCATCGTCGAGGTCGACCCCGACATCGCCAGCCGCTGGGGTCCGCGCATCGTCGACTTCCTGCGTGTCGTGGTCGAGGAGCGGGCGGCGCTCGCGCCGGTCGACTGACGCCGTGAGCAGGGCCGTGGGCACCGACCAGCACACCGCGACGGCGACGTTGCGGGCGGTCCGGCTGCCCCGGCGCTGGCTGTTCGGCTCGCTGGCGGTCCTGGTGGCGGCGGTCCTGCTCGGCCTGACGGTCGGGCCCGCGGGGCTGCCGCTGCGCGGCGTCGTCACCGAGATCGTCAACCTCGTCCCGGGGGTCGACCTCGCCGGCGGGCTGGACGACCGCGAGGCGGCGGTGCTCTGGCAGCTGCGCGCGCCACGGGTAGTGCTCGGCCTGCTGGTCGGCGCCATGCTGGCGCTGGCCGGGGCCGGGTACCAGGGCGTGTTCCGCAACCCGCTGGCCGACCCGTACCTGCTCGGCGTCGCCGCCGGCGCCGGGCTGGGCGCGACGTTCGCGATCGTCTCCGGCGGCAACCGCCTGCTGGTGCCGCTGGCCGCGTTCACCGGCGGCGTGCTCGGCGTGGCCGCCACCTACGCGCTGGGCCGCAGCGTCGGCGGGCGCAGCACGAACTCGCTGATCCTGGCCGGCGTCGCGGTCGCGGCGTTCCTCACGTCCGTGCAGACCTACGTGAACCAGCGCAACTCCGACTCGCTGCGCGAGGTGTACGGCTGGATCCTCGGCCGGCTGCTCACCGCCGGCTGGGACGAGGTGCTGGCGGTACTGCCGTACATCGCGGTGTCGGCGCTGGTGATCCTGGCGCACCGGCGGCTGCTCGACGTGCTCAGCGTCGGGCCCGACGAGGCCGGCACGCTCGGCGTGCCGGCCTCGCGGGTGCGGCTGGCGGTGGTGCTGGCGGCGACGCTGGGCACGGCGGCGGCGGTGTCGGTCAGCGGGCTGATCGGGTTCGTCGGCATCGTCGTCCCGCACATCGTGCGCATGCTGGCCGGGTCGTCGTACCGCATCGTGCTGCCGCTGGCGGCGGTGGTCGGTGCGACGTTCCTGGTGGTCGCGGACCTTGTCGCCCGCACCGTCGTCTCGCCCGGCGAGCTGCCGGTGGGCGTCGTCACGGCGTTCGTGGGGGCGCCGTTCTTCACGCTGGTGCTGCGCAGCGCACGGAGGCCGTGGTGACCATTCTGACCGTCGAGGGCGTCGGCGTCACCCTGCTGGAGCGGCGGGTGGTCGACGACGTCAGCCTCAGCGTCCCGGCCGGGACGTGGGTGACGCTGGTCGGCCCCAACGGCGCCGGCAAGTCGACGCTGCTGCGGGCGGTGTCCGGTGCGGTGGAGCACGCCGGCGTCATCGCGTTCGACGGCGTCGAGGTCGCCCGGCTGCGTTCGCGCGAGCGGGCCCAGCTGGTCGCCGTCGTCCCGCAGGACCCGGCCCGGCCCGACGGCATGACCGTCCTCGACTACGTGCTGCTCGGGCGCACGCCGTACGTCCCCTACCTGGGGACGGAGTCGGCGGAGGACCTCGCGGTGGCCGGCGAGCTGCTGGACACGCTGGAGCTGCGGGCGCTGTCCGACCGCATGGTCACCGAGCTGTCCGGCGGCGAGTTCCAGCGCTCCGTCCTCGCCCGGGCGCTGGCCCAGCAGGCGCCGGTGCTGCTGTTGGACGAGCCGACCAGTTCGCTGGACCTCGGGCACGCCCAGCAGGTGCTGGAACTGGTCGACGAGCTGCGGGCGTCGCGTGGGCTGACGGTGGTCAGCGCGCTGCACGACCTCACCACCGCCGGGCAGTTCGCCGACCACCTGGTGCTGCTGGTCGACGGCCGGGTGGTCGCGCAGGGGTCGGCGCAGGAGGTGCTGACCGAGGAGCTGATCCGCGATCACTACGGGGCGCGGGTGCGGGTCGTGACCGATCCGCACGGTGGTGTCGTCGTGGTGCCGCTGCGGTCGCGCCCGGCCCGCAGCGTCCGCGATGTCGGCGGGGTCGCATGAGCCCGCTTTGCAATGAGCACCGATACGCATCGATGCGTATCGGTGCTCATTGCAAGGGCCGACGGGCTGCCGCGGCCACCGTGGCTGTCGCCGCCGGTCTGGACGCCGCGTTCCGGGAGCCGCCGCTGGCCGTGCACCCGGTGCGCTGGGCCGGCCGCTACCTGACGTGGGCGGGGCGGAGGGTGCCGTCTGGTCCGCCCGCTCGCGCGGTCCTGACCGGCGGGCTGGCCTGGGCGGTGGGCGCGGCGACGGCGTACGGCGCGGGCGTCGCGGTGGCGCGGGTGGCCGGACTGCTGCCCGGGCCGGTGCGCCCGGTCGTCACCGGCGCGGCGCTGTGGCCGCTGTTCGCGCATCGCATGCTGCTCGACGAGGTCGCCGGGGTCGAGCGGGCCCTGGCCTCCGGCGGCGTGACGGCGGGCCGGGCGGCCGTGGCGCGCATCGTCAGCCGCGACGTGTCCGGGCTGACGGCGGACGAGGTCCGGCAGGCGGCGGTCGAGTCGCTGGGCGAGAACCTGTCCGACTCGGTCGTCGCGCCGCTCGTCTGGTACGCGGTGGGCGGGCTGCCCGCGGCTGCGACGTACCGGTTCGCCAACACCGCCGACGCTGTGTGGGGCTACCGCACGCCGCGCTGGAACCACGCCGGCCGGGTCGCGGCCCGCGCCGACGACCTGCTCAATCTGGTGCCCGCTCGGCTCACCGGCGTCCTGCTGGCCGGTCGCCGGGTGCCGTGGGCCCGGCTGCGCGCCGAGGCCGCGCTGACCCCGTCGCCGAACGCGGGCTGGCCGATGGCGGCGCTGGCCCTGCGGCTCGGGGTGCGGCTGGCCAAACCCGGTGTCTACAAGCTGGGCGCGGGCGGCCGGGCCGTCGGTCCGGCGGACGTCGCCGCTGCGCTGCGCCTGGCCCGGCGCCGCGGGTGGGCACTGGCCGCCGCTGCCGCCGTCGTCGCGGGGGTGCGGGCCCGATGAGCGCCGTCATGGTCCAGGGCTGCACCAGCTGGGCGGGGAAGAGCCTGCTGACGACCGCGCTGTGCCGCTGGTACGCGCGTCAGGGCCTGACGGTGGCGCCGTTCAAGGCGCAGAACATGTCGAACAACGCGCGGGTCGTCGACGGCGGCGAGATCGGCGTCGCGCAGTGGCTGCAGGCGCGCGCCGCGGGCGTCGAGCCGGAGGTCCGGATGAATCCCGTCCTGCTCAAGCCCGAGTCCGGGACCAGCCAGGTCGTGCGGCTCGGCCGGGTAGACGCCGACCTGTCCCGGCGGCCGTGGCGCGACCGCAGCGAGGCGCTCTGGCCCACGGTCGAGAACGCGCTGGCCGAGTTGCTGGACGAGTACGACGTCGTCGTCATCGAGGGCGCCGGCAGCCCGGCCGAGATCAACCTCGCCGCCAACGACATCGTCAACATGCGTGTCGCCGAGCGGGCCGACGCTCCCGTGCTGCTCGCCGTCGACATCGACCGCGGCGGCGCGTTCGCGCACCTCTACGGCACGTGGGCGCTGCTTCCGCCGCGGCACCAGCAGCGCATCCGCGGCTTCGTGCTCAACCGGTTCCGCGGCGACGCGTCGCTGCTGCCGCCCGGCCCGGAGCAGCTGGAGCGGCTGACCGGCGTGCCCACCGTCGGCGTCGTCCCGATGGTCCGGCACGACCTCCCCGACGAGGACGGCGCGGCGCTGCGGGCGCCGGTGCGCGGCGGGCTGCCGCCGGTGGCGATCGTCCGCTATCCGGCCGCGTCCAACCTCGACGAGTTCGCCCTGGTCGAGCAGGTCGCGGACGTGCGCTGGGCGACGCAGCCGTGGCACCTCGACGGCGCTGGACTGGTGCTGCTGCCCGGGTCGAAGCACGTGGCGTCCGACCTGGCGTGGCTGCGGGCGTCGGGTCTGGACGCCGCCGTCGTGGCGGCGGCGCGGGCCGGTGTGCGGGTGCTGGGCGTCTGCGGCGGGCTGCAGCTGCTCGGGCGCCGCCTGGAGGACCCGCACGGCGTCGACGGCTCCGGCGACGGGCTCGGCCTGTTGCCGCTGACCACGACGTTCGCACGCGACAAGCTGGTCCGGCGGCGGTCGCTGACGCTGCCGGCGCTGGGTCCGCCGTGGGCCGCGCTGAGCGGGCTGCCCGTGTCGGGGTACGAGATCAGGCAGGGCCGCACCGTCGACGCCTCGGGGTCCGACGCGGTCGTCGTCGCCGACGGGAACGTCGCCGCGTGGTACCCGCACGGCCTGTTCGAGGACCCCGCCGTGCTCGAGGCGCTGTTCGGCGCCCGGCCGGAGCGCACGCTGGACGCGACGTTCGAGCGGCTGGCCGACGTGGTGGAGGCGCACGTGGACACCGGGGTGCTGCGGTCGCTGGCGGGGCTGTCGTGATCGGGGCGCTGCGGGCGGCGGTCGGGTTCCTCACCCGCATCCCGGTCGGGCCGGCGCCGTTCTCCGGGCCCGCGCTGGACCGGGCGGGGGCGTGGTTCCCGCTGGTGGGCGCGGTGGTCGGGGCGGCCGGGCTGGGCGTGTGGTGGGTGGCCGACGAGCTGGCCGGTCCGCTGGTCGGCGCGGTGGTCGCGGTACTGGCGACGGTGATCGTCACCGGTGCGCTGCACGAGGACGGCCTCGCCGACACCGCCGACGGCCTCTGGGGCGGCGCGACCCGGGAGCGGCGCCTGGAGATCATGCGCGACAGCCGGCTCGGCACGTACGGCGCGCTGGCGCTGGCCGGCGACCTGCTGCTGCGGGTCGCGTTGCTGGCCACCGTCGGTGCCGGTTCGGACGCGTTCGCCGACGTCGCCCGCGTTCTGGTCGCCGGACACGTGATCGGGCGGGCGGCGCCACTGGTGCTGGCCGCCTGGCTGCCGCCGGCCCGGACCGACGGCCAGGGCCGCCGCCTCGGCCGGCTCGGTGTGGTGGACTCGCTCGTGGCGGCCGCGACGGTGCTTGTCGTGGCCGTGCTGGCGGCCGGCTGGTGGGCGCCGGTGCTGCTCGCCGCGGCCGCCGTTCCGGTGCTCGGCCTGCGCCGCGCGGCCCGGCGGCGCATCGGCGGCGTCACCGGCGACGTGCTCGGCGCCGCCGTGGCCCTGACCACTCTCGCGGTCGCGATCGCCGTCGCGGCCCTCGTCCAGGAGGACCTGCTGTGAACCCGTCGCCACATTCCCAGACCGGCCCGTCGCCGCGAGGGCGGCTGACGCTCGTGCTGGGCGGGCAGAAGTCGGGCAAGTCGGGGCTGGCGGCGCGCCGGGCCGAGGCCAGCGGCCGCCCGGTCGTGGTCGTCGCGCCGGCCGTCGTCCGGGACGAGGAGTTCAAGGCGCGGGTCGAGCGGCACCGCGCCGACCGCCCGCCGCACTGGCGCACGCTGGAGACGTTCGACCTGGCTGCTGCCGTCGCCGAGGCGGGCGAGGGCGCGTTCGTGCTGGTCGACGCGCTGGACACCTGGCTGGCCGAGACGCTGGAGTCGGCCGGCGTGTTCGTCGGCGACGACGTGCCCGACCCGGACCGGCGGGCTCGCGCCGAGGACGCCGTGGTGGCGGCGCTGCGGGCGTTCACCGGCGCGGTCGCCGCCCTGGACGTCGACGTGGTGGTGATCGCCGGCCAGCCCGGCCTCGGCGTGCACGCCGGCGGACCCGGCGCCCGCCTCTACGTCGACGTGCACGGACGCGCGCTGCAGACGCTGTCGGCGGCGGCGGACGAGGCGCTGCTCGTGGTCGGCGGCCGGGTGGTCCGGCTCGAGCCCGACGCCCCGCCGGCCGCCCCCGCCGACCCGCGGTTGCGCGAGCACGGCGACACGCAGGTCCCGCCGGGCACCACCGACCTCGCCGTCAATGTGCAGCCGGGGCCGCCGTCGTGGCTGGCCGACCGGCTGGCGGCGGCCGTGCGCGACCTCGCGGCCTATCCCGACGACCGCGCCGCCCGGGCCGCGGCGGCCGCCCGGCACGGCCGTCCACCGGAGGAGTGCCTGGTCGTCGACGGCGCCGCCGAGGCGTTCTGGCTGCTGGCCGACGTGCTCCGGCCGCGGCTGGCCGCCTGCGTGCACCCGTCGTTCACCGAGCCGGAGGCCGCGCTGCGGGCGGCCGGCGTCCCGGTCGTCCGGGTGTGGCGCCGCCCGGAGCAGGGCTGGCGGCTGGACCCGTCCGCCGTCCCGCCCGACGCCGACCTCGTCGTGCTCGGGCGGCCGGACAACCCGACCGGCGTGCTCGATCCGGTCGAGACGATCGCGGCGCTGGCCCGGCCCGGCCGCACCGTCGTCGTGGACGAAGCGTTCACCGAGTTCCTCGACGACGCCGGCGGCGTGGCTGGGCGCCGCGACCTCCCGGGCGTCGTCGCCGTACGGAGCCTGACGAAGCTGTGGGGCCTGGCCGGCCTGCGCGTCGGGTACGTCACCGGCCCGCCGGACGTCGTCGCGCGCCTCGCCGCCCGCCGTCAGCCGTGGAGCGTCAACAGCCTCGCCCTGACCGCGATCGAGGCCCTGACCTCGCCGGTCGCCGAGGACGAGCGGCGTGCCCGGGCCGCCGCGGTCGCCGAGCTGCGGGCCGAGCTGATCGCCGCGATCCGGGCGCTCGGCGGCCCGCGGGTGTGGGACGCGCACGCGAACTTCGTGCTGGTCCAGGGCGAGCGGCCGGGCCTGCGTGAGCGGCTGCTGGAGCACGGCCTGGCCGCCCGGCGGGCCGACACCTTCCCCGGCCTGGACGACCGCGCCGTGCGGGTCGCCGTCCGGGACCGCGAGACCACCGCGCGGCTGGTCGCCGCGCTGCGCAGCATCGAGGACGGGAGCCTGGCATGACGGTGGAGAAACTGATCGCGGCGGTGCGCCCGGTCGACCAGACGGCCCTGCGGCAGGCCCGCGACCGGCACGCCGGGCTGGCCAAGCCGCCGGGCAGCCTGGGCCGGCTGGAGGACCTCGGCGCCCGGCTGGCGGCGATGAGCGGGCGGTGCCCGCCGCCGGTGCCGTCGTCGCCCGTGGTGGTCGTGGCCGCGGCCGACCACGGCGTGCACGCCGAGGGGGTGTCGGACTGGCCGCAGGAGGTCACGGCGGCGATGGTCGCGACCGTGGCCGCCGGTGGCGCCGCCGTCAACGCCATCGCGAAGACGGTGGGCGCGCGGGTCGTGGTGGCCGACGTCGGGACGCTGCGGCTCGGCCCGGTGCCCGACGGCGTCCGCGACGAGCGGGTGCGCAGCGGCACCCGCGACCTCGCCGTCGAGCCGGCCATGACGCTGGACGAGTGCCGGACGGCGATCCTGGCGGGCGCCCGGGTCGCCGCGGAGCTGGTCGACGACGGCGCCGACCTGCTGGTGACCGGCGAGGTCGGCATCGGCAACACGACCGCGTCGGCCGCCCTGATCGCGGCGTACACCGGTGCCGACCCCGCCGACGTCACGGGGAAGGGCGCCAACCTCGACCACGGCCGGACGGCGCACAAGGTCGGCGTGGTGCGCACGGCGCTGGCCCGGCATGCTGGCGGACCGGACCACGGGGCCCTGGGGACCCTTGCGTCGCTGGGCGGGCTGGAGCACGCCGCCCTCGCCGGCGTCATGCTGGCCGGTGCCGCCGCCCGCGTCCCCGTCCTCGTCGACGGCGTCGTGGCCGGAGCCGCCGCGCTGGCCGCCGTCGCGCTCTGCCCGGAAGCCGGCGGCTACCTCGTCGCCGGGCACACGTCGGCCGAGCCGGGCGGGCGCACGCTGCCCGACCGACTCGGCGAACCGGCCCTGCTCGATCTGTCGCTACGCCTCGGCGAGGGCACCGGTGCACTGCTGGCGGTGCCGCTGGTGCAGGCCGCCGCCCGTGTGCTCGCCGAGATGGCGACGCTCGCCGACGTGACGAAGAACGCCTAGGTGGTCGTGGAGCGTGCGGCGGGTGCTGCGCCGGCTCCGCTTCGCGGCGGTGAAGCATGCCGCGTGCGCTCTTGACGCCGGCTCCGCACCCGCCGCACGCTCCACATCGACCGGACGGCGGTCGTCCAGTCGACTCGCTGGTTGGTTAGTTCTGGCTGCCGTCGAGGGTGCCCTGGGTGCTGTTGCCGGACGCCGAGGCGGGCGCGGACTTCTTCGCCGGAGCCTTCTTCGCGGTGGCCTTCTTGGCCGGCGCGCTCTTCTTCGCCGGCGCCTTCTTGGCGGCCGGCTTGTCGTCGCCGGGCTTCTCGGTGGCTGCCTTCTTGGCGATCGGGCCGGGCTCTTCCTCGGCGGCCGGCTCGGCGTCGGTCGCGGGAGCCGGTGCGGGGGCCCACGGACCCGTGGACGGGTCGTACGTCGTCCACTGGTCAGACTGCCCGCGGCGGCGGACCACCGCGGCCAGCGCCGCACCCGCGGCGGCGAACCCGCCCAGCACGGCGACGACCTTGCGGCGGCGCTTCTTCTTGCGCTGCTTCTCGGTCTTCTCGGCGAGGGCGGCGGTGCGCTCGGACAGATCGTGCGCGCGCTCGGAGAACTTGTCGGCCGCAACGGCCAGCGAGTCGGCGACCTTCGGGACGACGTCGTGCAGCAGCGTGTCCTTGGCCTGGTTGGCGGCCGGACCCACCTTCTCGCGGGCCGCCTGGACCTTCGGGCCCATCTTGTCGACAGCCGACTCGACCACCGGCGTCAGCTTCTCGCGTGCGGAGTCGACCACCGGTGTCGCGGCCTCACGTGCGCGCCGGCCGGCCTCACGTGCAGCCTGGCGGGCTTGTTCCGCAGCCTCCTGCGTGCGCACCTTGGCGTCGTCGGTGCCGCTGTTCCGCCGGATGCTGAATAGCCTGCTCACGTTGGGCCTCCCTTGTCGGATCGCGTGCAGGGCCCCTGTCCCCGTTGTCTCCCCCGATCTTGCCTTACTGACGACCGTATGCCGACATACGCCACGGCGTGCGAGGATGGAGCAAATCGAGGACATCAGACAGCGAAGGGCTTACCCGTGGCCGACGAGCTTCATGCCACCCTGCACACCAACCGCGGCGACATCACCGTGGCTCTGCTGCCGAACCACGCGCCGAAGACGGTGCGCAACTTCGTCGAGCTCGCGAAGGGCGAGCGCGAATGGGTCAACCCCGAGACCGGCGAGAAGACCAGCGACAAGCTGTACGACGGCACCGTCTTCCACCGCGTCATCGGCGGCTTCATGATCCAGGGCGGCGACCCTCTGGGCAATGGCACCGGCGGCCCCGGCTACGACTTCGCCGACGAGTTCCACCCGGAGCTGGCGTTCAACAAGCCGTACCTGCTGGCCATGGCCAACGCGGGCCCCAACACCAACGGCTCGCAGTTCTTCATCACCGTCGGGCAGACGCCGCACCTCAACCGTCGTCACACCATCTTCGGTGAGGTGGCCGACCAAGCCAGCCGCGACGTCGTCGACGCCATCGCCAACACCCCCACCGACCGCGCCGACCGGCCGCTCGAGCCCGTCGTCATCGAGTCGGTCACCGTCACCGGCGGCTGAGACCGAGAGCCGGCGTTCCCCCATGACCGGAAGTGCCGGCGGTCCGGCCGGGCCGCCCACCAGCGGCGACTCGGCCGCCCCGCCGACCTGCTATCGCCACCCCGACCGCGAGACGTACATCCGGTGCTCGCGATGTGAGCGGCCGATCTGCCCCGAGTGCATGATCTCCGCGCCGGTCGGTTACCAGTGCCCCGAGTGCGTCGCCGAGGGCCGCAAGGGCGTCCGTCAGGCCCGCACCGTGCTGGGTGGCCAGCGGCGCGAGACCAGCGCCACCATCGTCACGCTCACCCTCATCGGCATCAACGTCGCCATCTGGGTGGCGGGCCTGGTCGTCGGCACCCGCGGCGACTCGTTCTACGACCGCTACGCGCGCGGCATCGGCACCAACGAGCTGAGCGCCCGCCTCGGCCTCGTCCTCGGTGAGCGCAACGACCCGTTCTCCTTCGGCATCGTCGACGGCCAGTGGTACCGCCTCCTCACGGCGGCGTTCACGCACGAGAACGTGCTGCACATCGGGCTGAACATGGTCGCGCTGTACATGCTCGGCTCGTCGCTGGAGCCGGTGCTCGGCCGCAGCCGGTTCCTCACCCTCTATCTGTTGTCGGCCCTCGGCGGCACGGCGGCGTCGCTGCTGACCGTCGCCGACCCGTACTCGCTGTCGTACGGCGCGTCGGGCGCGGTGTACGGGCTGTTCGGCGCGCTGTTCATCATCGCCCGGCGGCTGGGACGCGACACCGGCGGCATCGTCGTGCTGCTGGGCATCAACCTGGTGTTCGGGTTCACCGTGCCCGGTATCGACTGGCGGGCCCACCTCGGCGGCCTCGTCATCGGCACGGCGCTGGCGGCGGTGTTCGCCTACGCGCCGAAGGAACAGCGCGGACTGTGGGGGCTGATCGGCTCACTCTGCGCCGCCATGCTCATCACCACCGCCGTCATGGTCGCTGTCGCCTGAATTCCGCCGTCGCCGCCCGGTCGCTCGTCGCAGCGGCCGGGCGCTCGACGGCCGGCGGCGGGTCCGCCGCCGTGGCTGACCCAGGCGTCCGTCGGCCGGACGCCGGGGTGCCGACGCGTATCCCCACGCCCCGGCACGCCCTCGAACCCCACGGTCGCCGGTCCTGGCGCCATCCACACCCCACCGTCGCGGACGGAGTTATCCACAGGGGTTATCCCCACTGGGGAAAATTACACCCGTGTAATCACAGCTGTGCAATAACCTGTGGACAACCCCGTCCCCGCAGGTCAATGGCGGTTTGCCGTCACTTCCAGCGGGTTGCGGTCATGAATCCGCCGGTGATCAGGCCCATGCCGATCAACAGGTTCCAGCCGCCGAGGTCCTTGACGACCGGAATGTCGTCGCCGACGAGGTAGTAGACGACGATCCACACCAGGCCGACGAGCAGCAGGGTGACCATGGTGGGGACGACCCAGCGACCGGAGACCGTCGGGTCCTTGAGCTCGCTCCGCTCCGGCGGGGTGTAGTCGTCGTCCTTGCGACGGCTGCGAGACTTGGGCACGGTCGGTTCCTCTCGGTCTTGGCTGGTTGCGGTGATGCTCGGCTAGCGTAGTCGTCAGCGGGCCGAGCGCCACATCGCGGCGTGCAGTCCTGATCGTCCCACTTGGAGGTGAACACCATCAGCCGGCCGTCCGACTATCCCCGAGTATGGCGCTTCCTGGCGCCTCTGGTGCTCGCCGGGTGTGGTGTCCTGCTCATCACCAGCGCCAAGGCCGCCGACGGCGAAGACCTGCGCGGCAGCGACGTCGTCGCGTTCTCCGACCTGGTCAGGGCCGAGGAGCAGCGGGTGCAGGAGCTGCAGGCGCGCATCGACGACCTCTCGTCCGACATCGACGACCTCACGGCCGGCCAGGGCGACGGCAAGTCCGCCGAGATCGACCGCCACACCGAGGAGATCATGCCGGCCGCCGGTCTCACCGCGGTGCAGGGGCCGGGGCTGACGGTCACGCTCGACGACGCGGACCTCCCGAACAACCTGGGCGAGGACTCGCCGTTCAACACCGAGGACTACCTCGTGCACCAGCAGGACCTCGAGGGCGTCATCAACGCGCTGTGGGCGGGCGGCGCCGAGGCGCTCACCGTCATGGACCAGCGCATCATCTGGACCAGCACGGTCCAGTGCGAGGGCCCGGTGCTGCTGCTCAACGGCCGCACCTTCTACCCGCCGTACACCATCAGCGCCATCGGCGACGCCGACGCCATGCGCCGGGCGCTCGACAACGAGCCGAAGGTGCGCGAATACCGCGCCTGGGCCGACCGCATCGGGCTGTTCTACGGCGTGACCGACGACGACAACATCGCGATGCCCGCCTTCGAGGGCAGCGTTCAAGGAGGCAGGCGGTCGTGAGCCGGCGCATTCTCGTGGTGGACAACTACGACAGCTTCGTCTTCAACCTGGTCCAGTACCTCGCGCAGCTCGGCGCCGAGTGCGACGTGCGCCGCAACGACGAGATCGGCTCGACCGACGGCTACGACGGCGTCCTGCTCTCGCCCGGGCCCGGCACGCCCGAGAAGGCCGGCGGCTGCATCGACCTCGTCCACGCTCTGGCCGGGCGCACCCCCGTCTTCGGCGTCTGTCTCGGCCTGCAGGCCATCGGCGTGGCGTACGGCGCCACCGTCGGCCGCGCGCCCGAGCTGCTGCATGGCAAGACCAGCCAGGTGCTCCACCACGGCGACGGCGTGCTGGCCGGCCTGCCCAGCCCGTTCACCGCCACCCGGTACCACTCGCTGGCGGTCGAGCCCGGCACCGTCCCGGCCGAGCTGGAGGTCACGGCGCGCACCGCCGGCGGCGTCGTCATGGCCATGCGGCACCGCACGCTGGCGGTCGAGGGGGTCCAGTTCCACCCCGAGTCGGTGCTCACCGAGGGCGGCCACCGCATGCTCGCCAACTGGCTGGCCGTCTGCGGCGACGACGGCGCGGTGGCACGGTCCGCGGGGCTGGCCCCGGTCGTGGCGCACGGCTCGGCCACCGACCTCCCCGCCTGACCCCGTCACACGAAACAGCCGCGCGGCCCGGGATCAGCTCCCGGGCCGCGCGGCTGTCGTCATCGGTCAAGGATTGCCGATGATGCCGCCTTCGTCCGTGCCGGCATCGGTGCCCTGATCGGTCCCGTTCTCGGTGCCGGTGTCGGTGCCGGTGTCGGTGCCCTGCTCGCCGGACTCCGTGCCGCCCACTCCGGACTCGTTCCCGGTCGGGTCGTCGGTCGGCGTGTCCGTCTCGGTCTCCGTCGGCTCGTTCGTGGGCTCCTCCGGCGGAGCTTCGGCGACGTAGATGATGACGGTGTCGCCCTCTTCCAGCTCGGTGCCCTCGCCGGGCTCCTGCCGGAACACGTTGCCCTCGACCTGGTCGCCGGTCTCCTCGCGGCGGACGTCGGGCTCGAGGCCGAGTCGCTGCAGCTCGTTGACCGCGGCGTCCTCGCTCATGTCGACGAGGTTCGGCACCAGAATGGCGACTTCGCCGCTGGAGATGACCAGGTTCACCGGACTGTTGGGAGCGATCGAGGTGCCGCCCTCAGGGTCCGTGGCGAGGACGGTGCCGGCCTCTGCCTCGTCGTCCTGCTGCGTGACGTTCCCGGGTTGCAGCCCGGCGTCACGGATGGCCTGTTCCGCCTCGGCCTGCGGTCGGCCGACCACGTTGGGCACGCTGGTCATCTCGGGCGGTGCGCCGATGACGAGCGTGACCGTGGACCCCTCGTCCAGCTGGGTCGAGGGGCGTGGGTCCTGGCGGATGACGGATCCCACCTGCGCCTCGTCGTTGGTGGGTTCGTTCTGGATCTCGGGTTCGAGTTTCTCGTCGGTGAGCCTGGCCTCGGCCTCTTCCTGCGTCATCCCGACCAGGTTCGGCACGGTGGCCTGCGCCGTTCCGCCGCCGTTGAAGACCAGGTAGCCGATGAGACCGGCGATGGCCAGCACGGCCAGCGCGCCGAGCACAACGGCCCACCAGCTGAAGCCCTTGCGCTGGTCCTCATCCTCCTCGTCGACGAGCTCGTCGGGGTACGGGGTGTCGTCGTCGAGCGCCATGGCGCCGGCGGCCACGGTGGGCGGGCCGGCGTTCGCGATCAGCTGCGTGGCGGCGGAGGTGTCGGCGGCCGCGGCCACCGGCAGCCCGGCGGCCGCCCGCTCGAGGTCGGTGCGCATCTCGTAGGCGCTCTGGTACCGGTGCAGGCGGTCCTTGGCCAGCGACTTCATGACGATGGCGTCGAGCTCGGGCGTGATGTTCGGGTCGAGCGCGGACGGCGGCGTGGCCTGCTCGCGCACGTGCGACACCGCCACCGACACCAGCGACTCGCCGATGAACGGCGGCCGGCCGGTGAGCAGCTCGTAGAGCACGCAGCCGCTGGCGTAGAGGTCGCTGCGGGCGTCGGCCTGCTCGCCGCGGGCCTGCTCGGGCGAGATGTACTGCGCGGTGCCGACGACGGCGGCGGTCTGGGTGAGCGCCATGCCGGTGTCGGCCAGCGACCGGGCGATGCCGAAGTCGGTGACCTTGACCTCGCCGCCGCTGGTGATCATGATGTTGCCGGGCTTGATGTCGCGGTGGACGATGCCGGCGCGGTGGCTGTACTCCAGCGCGTCCAGCGTCGACACCAGGATCTCGATCGACCGCTCGGGCGTGAACCGCTGCTGCTCCTGCAGCATCTCGCGCAGCGTCTGGCCCTCGACGTACTCCATGACGATGTACGGAATGCGGTGGCCGTCGATGTAGTCCTCGCCGGTGTCGTACACGGCGACGATGTTGCGGTGGTTCAGCGACGCCGCCGACTGCGCCTCGCGGCGGAACCGGGCCTGGAAGGTCGCGTCGCTGGCGTGATCGACCCGCAGCATCTTCAGAGCGACGATGCGGCCCAGCCTGGAGTCGCGGCCGCGGCGAACTTCGGCCATGCCTCCCCGGCCGATCACCTCGCCCAGCTCGTAGCGATCTCCGAGGAGTCGCAACTCGTTCATTGTGCGGCCCTTTCTCGACTCGACCCCGGGCAGGCTACCCGTTCCGGACCACCCGGCGCTGTACCTGACCGAACAGTGAAGATGTTCACGATCCCAACACCGCTTCCATGACGTCCCTGGCGATGGGCGCCGCGAGGCGGCCACCGCCGATGTCGTCGCGGGCGGTGTCGGGCGCGTCCTCGATGACGACGGCGACCGCGACGCTCGGCTCGTCGGCCGGCGCGAACGACGTGAACCAGGCGTACGGCGGACGGTCGGCGGAGCTCTGCGCGGTGCCGGTCTTGCCGGCGACCTCGATGCCGTCGATCTGCGCGTTCCGGCCGGTGCCGTTCTCGACGACGTCGACCATCATCTGGGTCAGCTCCTCGGCGGTCTCCGGCGAGACGGCGCGGGTGCGCTCCTCGGGCTCGGTCCGCTCGATCGGGCTGACGAGGTCGGGGCCGCTGACCTCGCGGACGAGGTACGGCTCCATCAGCACGCCGTCGTTGGCGATCGCCGCGGAGACCATCGCCATCTGCAACGGCGTGGCGGCGACCTCGTACTGGCCGATCGCCGAGTAGGCCAGGAGCGCGTCGTCGAGCTCGGCCGGGAAGACGCTGGTCGCGGCGTTCATGTCGTCGTTGGTGAGCGGTTGCGTGCCGAAGCCGAACCGCTCGGCCTGCTCGCGCAGCGCCTCGTCGCCGATCTCGTTGCCGAGGTAGGCGAAGGCGGTGTTGCAGGAGACCCGGAGTGCTTCGGTGAGCGTCGGAGTGCCATCGCCGCAGGGTTGGCGGTTCTGGTTCGGCAGCGTGTTCGTGGACAGCGGCACGTCGTAGTCGGCCGGGCCGGGCACCTCGGTGTCGGGCTCGAAATCGCCGGACTCCAGCGCCGCGGCGGCGGTGACCAGCTTGAACACCGAGCCCGGTGGCAGCCGCTGCGCGATGGCGCGGTTGAGGTCGGGCTTGTTGGGGTCGGCGGCCAGCGCGTCGCGGGTCTCCTGCTGGACCTCGGTCGAGTGGCTGGCCATCGGGTTGGGGTCGTAGGACGGCGAGCTGACCATGGCCAGGATCGCGCCGGTCTCGACGTCGATGGCGACCACCGCGCCCTTGTAGCCGCCCTCGGTGAGGCCGTCCCAGGCAGCCTGCTGGGCGGCGGGGTCGATGGTCAGCCGGACGGCGCCGCCGCGCGGCTCCTCGCCGGTGACGAGGTCGATGAGGCGGCGGACGAACAGCCGGTCGTCGTCGCCGGAGAGGATGTCGTTCTGCGCCCGCTCCATGGCCGTCCGGCCGAAGAAGTACGAGTAGTAGCCGGTGACCGGGGCGTACATGGGCCCCTCGGGGTACTGCCGCTGGAACTGGTACTCGTCGTCGACCGGCACCGACTGCGCGATGGGGGTGTCGTCGGCGAGCAGGATCGGGCCGCGCTCGCGCGAGTACTCGTCGAGCAGGACCCGGCGGTTCTCGGAGCGCGCGTTGAGATCGTCGGCCCAGAACGCCTGCACGTACGTCGCGTTGATCAGCAGCGCGACGCAGAGCAGCAGGCAACCGGCGGAGATACGGCGGATCGGGGAGTTCATCTGATTCTCACGACCTGGGTGACGGCGGTGTCCGTCGTCGAGGACGACGTCGCGGACGGCGGGGCCGGCCGCCTGGCCGCGTCGGACAACCGGATGAGCAGTGCGACCAGCACCCAGTTCATCACCAGTGACGAACCACCGAGCGACAGGAACGGCGTGGTCAGGCCGGTCAGCGGGATGAGCCGGGTGACGCCGCCGAGCACGATGAAGACCTGCAGGAAGAAGCCGGCGGCCAGCCCGGCGGCCAGCAGCTTGCCGAACGGGTCGCGCAGCAGCAGGCCGGCCCGCAGGCCGCGCGACGCGAGCAGCGCGTACAGCAGGATGATCGCGATCAGCCCGGTCAGCCCCAGCTCCTCACCGAGCGCGGAGCCGATGAAGTCGCTCTCGGCGATGGGCGTCAGCTCCGGGCGGCCCTGGCCGAGGCCGGTGCCGAGCAGGCCGCCGTACGCCAGCCCGTACAGCGACTGCGCGACCTGGCCCTGCGGGTCGATGAACGGGTCCATCCAGAAGTCGATGCGCTCGGCGACGTGCGAGACGACGGCGTTGGCGGCGAACCCGCCGGCCAGGATCAGCAGCAGGCCGAGGATGATCCATGAGATGCGCTCGGTGGCGACGTAGATCATCAGCACGAAGATGCCGAACAGCAGCACGGATGGGCCGAGGTCGTTCTGCACGACGAGGATGCCCAGGGCGCCGAGCCAGACCAGCAGGATCGGCCCGAGGTCGCGAGCCCGCGGCAGGTCGACGCCGAGGAACCGGCGCCCGGCCAGCGCGAGCGCGTCGCGGGTCTGGACGAGGTACGCGGCGAACGCGATGATCAGGATGATCTTCGCCGCCTCGCCCGGCTGGAACGTCATGCCCCCGACGTTGATCCAGATGCGGGCGCCGCGGATGGAGTGGCCGATGAGCGGCAGCAGCGGCAGCACCAGCAGCAGCAGCCCGGCCAGCCCGGCGAGGTACGGCAGCCGCGACAGCACCCGGTGGTCGCGCACGAACAGCAGCACTCCGACGAACAGGGCGACGCCGATCGCCATCCAGGTGAGCTGGGTGGACGCCCGCGTGGTGCCGTCGGCGAGGTCGAGCCGGTGGATCATCGCCAGGCCCAGCCCGCACAGCGTGACGACGATGGGCAGGATGACGGGGTCGGCGTACGGCGCCCGGAGGCGGATGACGACGTGCGCCACCGCCGTGGCCGCCGACAGCCCGCCGAGGTAGGCCAGCGCGTTCGGCGGAACCCGGCCGAGCGCACCGAGGTCGACGCTGATGTAGGCGAAGGTCGCGATGCCGATGGCGAAGATCAGCAGCACCAGCTCGGTGCCCCGGCCGCGGCGCGGGGTGACCGTCTCGGGCGCCGGTGGTTCGGTGCGGGCGCGGGCGCGGTCGAGACTCATGATGCCCCCGCACAGAGCAGGCCGGGGTAGCCGACCTCGTCGCCGAGCCAGTCGTCGCCCTCGGTGGTGCCCTCGGCAGGGTCGGTCGGCTGTTCGGTGGCCGGCGGCTCCGCCGGCGGGGTGGTGGCGGCAGCGCCGGCCTGCGGCGTCGGGGTGGGCGTGGGGGTCGGCGTCTGGCCGCCCACGCGCTGATGCGCCCGGCAGGCCTCCAGCCGCAGCCGGTCGACGACAGCGTCGGCGTCGTCGATGTCGTCGGCCGCGATGGTGTCGGTGACCTGCTCGCGGTAGATGTCGGGCAGCGCGTCGACCGGCAGCCCGCCCGGGATGTCGTGCAGCTCGGACAGCCGGATGGGGCCGATCTCCTGGCTGACGCCCTGGTAGATGGCCACCTGGCCGTTGCTGTCGCCGACGTAGTACTGGTGGCGGACCCAGCCGCTGGCGAGGTCGAGGCCGACCCAGCCGATGGCACCGACCACGGCGACGATGATGACCGTCCGCAGCCAGCGGCGGCGCCGCGGCGGCTGCGGCGCGTACCGCATGGCCTCGAGGTCCTCGGGGGTCGGCCGGTGCTCCTCGGCGCCGACCAGCGCCCGTAACGCCGCGCCCGGACGGCGTCGGTGCGGCCGCTCGGGCGGCGGTGCGTCGTTGCTGGCCGCAGCGCCGACGAGGAACGCCTCGGCGGTGTCGTCGGGTTGGCGCGGGGTGTCGGTCTCGACGACGTCGGCCAGCACCAGCGTGACGTTGTCGGGCGCGCCGCCGGCCAGCGCCAGCCGGATCAGCTCGTCGGCGGCGTCGTCGAGGCCCTCGACCGAGCCGAGGGTGTCCTGCAGCGTGGCGTCGGACACCACACCGGTGAGGCCGTCGCTGCAGACCAGCAGGCGGTCGCCCGGGTGGACGTCGAGCACCTGGAGGTCGGGGTCGACGTCGCCCTGGCCCTGCAGTGCCTTGAGGATCAGCGAGCGGGCCGGGTGGACGCCGGCCTCCTCGAGCGTGATGCGGCCCTCGTCGACCAGCGACTGGACGAACGTGTGGTCGTGGGTGAGCTGGCGGATGGCGCCGTCGCGCAGCAGGTAGGCGCGGGAGTCGCCGACGTGGCCGAGGCCGAGCGCCGTACCCGTCCACAGCAGCGCCGTGACCGTCGTGCCCATGCCCTCGCGGCTGGAGTCGTCGACGATGAGCTGACGGATGCGCTTGTTCGCCGACTCGATGGCGGTGGTCAGGGTCTGCAGCGGGTCGCCGTCGTGCGGCTCGCGCTCCGTCAGCACCAGCTCGTCGATGGCCGCCTGGCTGGCCACCTCGCCGGCGGCGTGGCCGCCCATGCCGTCGGCGACGGCCAGGAGGTAGGGGCCGGCGTAGCCGGAGTCCTCGTTGCCCTCCCGGACCAGACCGACGTCGGAGCGCGCGACGTAGCGCAGCGTCAACGGCATCGAGACCTACTTCCGCAGCTCGACGACGGTCTTGCCGAGCCGGAACCGGCTGCGGGCGGTGACCGGCGTGCTGCGTGTGAGCCGCTGGTTGCCGACGTAGGTGCCGTTGGTGGAGCCGAGATCCTCGACGTACCACTGGCTCTCGTGGAACCGCAGCCTGGCGTGCTGGGTGGACACGTACTCGTCGGCCAGCGGGATGGTGCAGTCGGCGCCGCGGCCGAACGTCACAGGGGTGCCGTCGAGCGCCACCGATTTCCCGGTGTCGGGCCCTTCGACGATGAACGCTCTGGTGGGCGTGCCCTTGGCGCCGCGCGGCTGACGGTTCTGCCGGGCCGCGTCGCGGGCTTCCTTCTGCGGTTTGGGTTGCTTCGGTGGTCGCACGCCGAACAGGTCGGCCCGCATGGCCGACGTGACGGAGAGGATCAGCAGCCACAGCACGGCCAGGAAGCCGAGCTTGATGACCGTGAGTGTCAGCTCCGACACTCGTTCACCTCCCGGAACCGCGCCGACGGACGTCGATCGTGGTCGAGCCGATCACGATGCGGGAGCCGTCGGTGAGGGGCGCCTGGCCCACCCGGGCGCCGTCGACGACCGTCCCGTTGGTGGATCCGAGGTCGACGGCCACCAGCTGGGACTGCGGCCCCTGCTGGTAGACGCGGATCTCCAGATGCCGGCGCGAGACGCCGGGATCGTCGATGCGAAGGTCGCACTCGCTCCCGCGGCCCAGGACGACCCCGGGCGGCAGCACCGGGTGCTGGGTGCCGTTGATGATGAGGACGGCGTCGGCCTGCCGCTCCGAGGTGGGCGTCGGCGCGAACGACGACCCGCGGTCGACGCCGGCCCGCACCGCGCTGCGGATGCGGAAGGCGCCGGTGCCGAGGTCTTCGTGCCGTTCGAACCCGACCCCGACCGGTCCCGTGAAGGCGTAGTGCTGCAGTTCGGCGTGCTCGCGGGCGAGCTCGACCAGCTCGGTGGCCAGCGTGCCGATGTACGCCGTCAGCCGGTCGTAGTCGCTCGGCCCCAGCTCGACGACGAAGTCGTTCGGCACGAGCGAGCGGTCGCGGCTGACGATCTGCGCGTTGTTGTCCAGCTCGCGCTGGATGGCCGCGGCGATCTCGACGGGCTGCACCTCGGAGCGGAACGCTCGGGTGAACGCACCTTGGACCATGCTCTCGAGCCGGCGCTCGAAGCGCTGCAACACCCCCACGGGTACCTCCCTCCACGTCTCGCACCTGGTGGCCGCGGGCAAGACCCTGATCGTAACGGCGCGTAGCGTGGTGGTGCGGCTGCGCCCTGGATCGGGGCCGTGCGGAAACGGCCGTCGCAACCTTATGTGACGAAGGACGGCTGGCGGCTGGTTCCGGCGGCGCTCAATGTCTTCCCGACCATGCTGACATCCACAGGCCCGGATCGTGGAATCGACCACCCGCTGAGGCGTGTTAACCTTGGTGCCGCAGCACGCGCGGGTGGCGGAATAGGCAGACGCGCACGGTTCAGGTCCGTGTGTCCGAAAGGACGTGGGGGTTCAACTCCCCCCTCGCGCACCACATCGAAGATCCCGGTCAGGTATTCACCTGGCCGGGATCTTCGCGTTCGGAGCCATGGAGGCAGCACGTGAAGATCGTGGTCATCGGGGCGAGCGGCATCGTGGGGTCGGCGGTGGCCGAGGAGCTGGCCGGGCGCGGGCACGAGGTGGTGCGGGCGGCGCGGCGCGGGCCGGTGGTCGTCGACCTGGCCGAGCCGGCCACGGTGGACGAGCTGTTCCGGGCGGTGCCCGGCCTCGACGGCGTGGTGTGTTGTGCGGCCAACGCGCCGACCGCCGACCTGGTCGAGGCCCGCGACGACGAGTTCCTGGCCGGGCTGCAAGGCAAACTGCTCGGTCAGGTGCGGCTGGCGCGCACGGCGCTGCACCACGTTCGCGACGGCGGTTCCGTCACGCTCACCGGCGGCACGTTCGTCGAGCCGCTGCCGGGCGGGTCGTTCGGCGCTCTGGTCAACGCGGGGCTGGCGGCGTTCGTCGAGGCCGCGGCGGGTGAGCTGCCGCGCGGGCTGCGGCTCAACCTCGTCGCGCCGGGGTGGGTGCGCGAGTCGCTCGAGGCGTTCGGCTGGGACCCCGAGCCCGGCGTCCCGGCGGCCGATGTCGCGCGGGTCTACGCCGACCTCGTCGACGGGACGGGGACGGGGCAGGTGGTGCCCGTCACGGCGCGCTGATGAGTGGGGTCGGCAGGCGGTCGGCCGGCTCCTGCCGAGACCGGTCGGGCCGGCCGCGCTACGACGTCCGCGTGCCGACGGGAGCGGTGCGGTCGGTCACGACGCGGCCCGCCGTCAGCAGTCCGGCCAGCGCCACGACGCCGCCGGCCACGAGGATGCCCGCGAACGTCGCCGGGCCGGGCGACGTCAGCGCGACCGCCGCGCCGCTGACCGCGAGCGCCGCCGCCGTGCTGAGCGATCCGGCCAGCTGCCCGGCGCTGACGTTGCGGCCCTGGTTCGTCCGGTCCGACCCGGCCAGGATCAGCAGCGACAGCACCGGTGACGTCAGCCCCATTCCGACGCCGGCCAGCGCCCAGCCCAGCAGCCCGGCCACCGGCGGCAGCGCCGGCCAGGCCAGCAGCGTCGTCACGGCGAGCCCGGCCGTCATCGCGGCCAGCCCGGCCCGCAGGACGACCGCCGGGGCGCGGCCGTGATCGCGGCCCTGCAGCCACGAGCCGAGCGCCCACGCGACGCCGGTGATCGACAGGCTCACGCCGGCCGTCGTCGCCGTGAAGCCGTGCACCAGGGTCAGCAGCAGCGGCAGCCACGCGCCCACGCCCGCGAACGCGGCCGCCGCGAACGCCCGCTGCGCCACCACGGCGGGCAGGCCGCGCCGCACGCGGAACGTCCCGCGCGGGAGCAGCCGCACCGCCGCGAGCCCGGTCCCCGCCGCGCCCAGGACGACGACCGCGACGGCCGGTACGGGCTCGGCGGCCAGGTGCTCCCCGGCCAGCGACAGCCCGAACACCGCGGCCGCCGCGATGACGGCCCACGGCAGCACCGCTCGGGGCGCTGTGCCCGCCTGCGGCGCGGCGCCGGTCCGCGGCCCGCTCTCCGACGGCGGCAGCGTCCGCAGCGCCGGGCGGAGCAGCACCCACACCGGGACCAGCACGGCGAGAGCGCCGAGGAACACCCACCGCCAGCCGATCCCCTCGGTGACGAGCCCGGTGAAGAACGGCCCGAGGACGGACGGCAGCACCCAGGCGGCCGCGAAGAGCGAGAACATCCGCGGCCGCAGCGCCTCCGGCAGCGCCCGCGCGATCAGCACCATGATCCCGACGTCGATCAGGCCCTCGGCGAGGCCGCTGAGCAGCCGTCCGCCGATCACCTGGGGCATCCCGCCAGCCGTCCCGACCAGCACCTGCGCGACGGCGAACGTGACGGCGCCGGCTCGCAACGGAGGCACCGGGCCGGAGCGGTCGGCCCACGCCCCGGCCAGCGCGAGCGACACGACGTACGTCGCGATGGGCGCGGCCGTGGCCAGCCCGAAGCTGCTGACGGCGTCGAACTCGCGCACCAGCGTCGGCAGCGCCGTGCCGACCGCACGGTTCTCGAAGGCGCCGAGCGTCACCAGCGCGACCGCGCCGATCGCCAACGGCAGGTACTCCCGGCTGAACAGCGAGGACGGCATCGTCCGATGGTGCAACCTCAAGGTATGTTGAGGTCAAGTCCGATCAGCCGGCCGAGCGTGCGGACGTGGTGGTCGAACAGCGTCGCGCGCTCCTCGACGACGTTGGTGAGCTGGCCGAACAGCTCGAAGTTGAGGAACCCGAACAGCCCGGTCCACGCGGTGACGGCTCGTGCGACGAGGTCGTCGGGGACGCCGGGCATCAGTTCGCGGACCACCTCGGCGTCGCCCGCGAACGAGGTTGGCGGCGTGGGGAACCCACTCGGCGGGGTCAGGACTCCGTCGGCGTACGCCGCGGCGAGGATGCGCCCGTAGACGACGGTGTCGCGCACCGCCGGCCCGATGGTGTCGGCAGGCGCCTGGTAGCCCGGCACCGGCGAGCCGTAGATCAGCGCGTACTCGTTCGGGTGCGCGAGCGCCCAGTCGCGGACGGCGTGGCAGACCGCCCGCCACCGGCCGGCGTGGTCGTGGGGGTCGCAGCCGGCGTCGGCCCGCTCCACCGCCTCGCCCACCGCGTTGTACGCGTCGATGATCAGCGTGGTCAGCAGCTCGTCGCGGCTCGGGAAGTAGCGGTAGATGGCCGACGAGACCATGCCCAGCTCGCGGGCGATGGCGCGCAGGTTGAGCCCGCCCGCGCCTTCGGTGCCCAGCTGACGCCGGGCGATATCGGCGATCTCCCTGGTCAGTTCGGCGCGGGCGCGCTCGCGTGCGGTGCGTCCGGAGTTCATGCGCCGACTCTAGCAGAGCGCTGCACTAAAAAGAGAGCGCTGCTCTTGACACACCTGCTCTGAACAGAGAGCATTGCTCTCGGAAGAGAGCGATGGACACAGAGGAGCGAGTCATGGGCAAGCACGTCATCGTCGGCGCCGGCCAGATCGGCCGGCTGCTGGCCGAGCGCCTCGTCGCCGACGGCCACGAGGTCACCGTCGTCAGCCGGTCCGGTTCGGGACCCGACGGCGTCACGAAGGTCGCGGCCAGCGCCGCCGACGAGGCCCGGCTGACGCAGGTCACGCAGGGCGCCGACGTCCTCTACAACTGCGCGAACCCGCAGTACCACTGCTGGACGCAGGACTGGCCGCCGATGGCCGCCGCGCTGCTCGGCGCCGCGCAGGCCACGGGCGCCGTCCACACGACGCTCGCCAACCTGTACCCGTACGGCGCGGTCGACGGCCCGATGACCGAGGACCTGCCGTTGACCGGCGGCGGCGTGAAGGGGCAGGTCAGGGCGCGGATGTGGGCGGACGCGCTGGCGGCGCACGAGGCCGGGCGCATCCGCATGACCGAGCTGCGCGCGTCGGACTACTACGGGCCGGGCGTGCGCGACCAGGGCCACGTCGGCGACCGGTTCTTCCCGCCGGTGCTGGCCGGCAAGCCCGCCACCTACCTGCACGACCCCGGCGTCGTCCGCAGCTGGACCTACGTGCACGACGTCGCCGCCGCGCTCGCGACGGCCGGCAGCGACGAGCGCGCCTACGGCCGGGCCTGGCACGTCCCGACGGCGCCGCCGTTCAGCGCGCGTCGGCTGGCCGAGGCGGCGGCCGCCGCCGCGGGCACGTCGCCGGCCCGGATCCGCCGGCTGCCGTACTGGGCACAGGACGTCGCGGGTCTGGCGGTGCCGATGATGCGCGAGCTCAAGGAGACCCGCTACCAGTTCACCCGGCCGTTCGTCATCGACTCGTCGGCCTTCGAGTCGACCTTCGGCCAGCGCCCCACCTCGTTCGACGACGCCGTCGCCGCCACGGTCAGCTGGTGGCAGGCCCAGCGCTGATCGGCGGCAGCTCGCGGTACGGCAGGCCGCGCAGCAGCAGCGCCAGCCGGGCGGCCGACTCTAGCTCCTCGGCGAGATCGGCCGCCAGGTCGACGTCGGCCGCGGCGACCACGCTGCCGTGGTTGGCCAGCAGTGCCGCGTGGTGGCCGGCCAGCGCGACGGCGACGCCCTCGGCCAGCGCCGCGCTGCCCGGCGGGGCGTACGGCACCAGCGGCAGCGGCCCCAGCCGCGTCACCTGGTACGGCGTCAGCGTCGGCAGCGGCTCGTCCAGGCAAGCCACCGCGACGGCGTGGACGGAGTGCAGGTGCACGATGGCCCGCGCCTCCGGCCGCACGCGGTACGCGGCCAGGTGCAGCGGGAACTCCTTCGACGGCCGCGCGCTGGACAGCGGCTCGCCGGTCAGCGACAGCACTGCCAGGTCGGCGTCGGTCACCCGGCTCAGCGCGCCTCCGGTCGGGGTGACGAACACCTGCTCGCCCACCCGCACGCTGACGTTGCCGGACCCGCCTGGTGACAACCCCAGCGCGGCCAGCCGTCGGCACGCCGCGACCAGCGCGTCGACCTCGATCACGGTCCCACCTCCCAGGCGGTGGTGAACAGGTCGGGCGGCCCGAAGTTGCCCGACTTCAGCAGCAGCGCCACGGGCCGCGGCCCGGTGCTGACGGTCCACGGAACGCCCGGCGCGACCTGCGCGCCGATGCGCACCTGCCTGATCCCGAGCGCCTCCGTCACCGCGCCGGACGTCTCACCGCCGGCGATGAGGAACCGGCGCACGCCCGCGTCGGCGAGCGCGCGTGCGACGGCGGCGAGGGCCCGCTCGGCCAACGCCGCGGCCCGGTCCCGGCCGTGTCGCTCCTGGACGGCGCGCAGTTCCTCGGGCGGCAGCGAGGTCGCGACGACGACCGGCCCGTCCGCGAGCGCCGCCAACGCTTCGTCGACGGCGGCCGCGACGGCGCGGGCCGGGCCGGCCGCCCGGTCGGCGGAGGTGCCGGTCGCCGAGTCGTCGACGGGCTTGGCTGCGGGCTCGGCGGCGAGATCGTCGACGGCGATCCGGATCACCGGTCCCTCGAACGCGGCGATCTGCTCGCGGGTCCGCGCGGAGCAACTGCCCGCCAGCACGACGCGGCCGCCCAGTGGCAGCATCGGCAGCCCGCCCGGCCTCCCCAGCGACCCGGTCGTCCGATCCGGCGCTGCCGCCGTTGGCTGGGGCGGGGTCGTCGGTGGTTGGACGGAGGTGCCTGTTGGCTCGGGCGATGCGGCGGGAGGTCGCGAGGACCCGGCCGGCGGCTGGGACGTCGCGGCGGAGCGTGCCGCGGCGGACTGTGTCAGTGCCCGCCCGTAGGGTGGGCCTCCCACCCGGCCGGGCGGGGTGTCACTGTCGCCGAAACCGACGTCGACGGGACGGGCCACGTCGGGACGAGCCTCGCCACCACGGACGTCGTCGGGACGAGGCGGGTCGGGACGGGCGGCGGTGGTGGGCACGCCGGGCGAGGGCTCGGACGACGGCGGAGTGGAGGCGGCCCAGTGCCGGGCCAGGGCGGCGGCCAGGCCGGACGCGCCGCCGAGGAGGTCGGAGCCGTCGGCGAGGGCGGCGGCGTGACGGTCGAGGTCGGCGTCGGTGAGGGCGTCCAGCAGCATGTGCGCAGCGTCCGGAACCGCCGCAACCCCCGCAACGCCCGGAATCCCCGTGGAGGGCCAGCGCACGAGCCCGACCGGCCGCGCCGTCTGGGCCGAAAGCAGCCGCACGAGGTCGGCGTCGGTCATCGGGGTCAGCGGGTGGTCGCGCAGCGGCGACTCCGACAGCAACCTGCCGTCGACGAAGAGGTGGCCCTGATAGACGGTCCGGCCGACGGCGGGCGTGGCGGGCGTCCCCACCGACCGCCCGCCGACGAGATCGGCCAGCGCGTCGGCGACCGGCCCGATGTTCCCGGCGGCCGTCGAATCGAACGTCGAGCAGTACTTCTGGTACAGCCGTCGCGCCCCGTGCTCGAGCAGCCACCGCCCGGCCGCCACCGACTCCGCGACGGCGGAGGCGACCGGCGCCGTCCGGGTCCGCAGCGCGACGACGACGCACGCGGCGCCGTCCGGGGGCACGTCCGACGGTGACGGCGGGCCGAACAGCACCGACGCGGGCAGGCCGGCCGCCGTCACGACGCCGGCGAGGTCGCAGGCACCGGTCACGTCGTCGGCCACGACGCCGAGCCGCAGCGTCGTCACGCCTGGATCACCCGCGCCCCGGCCGCCCGAACGGCGTCGACGGCGGCGGCATCGGCGGATGAGTCGGTGACCAGCGTCGACACCGACTCCAGGGACGCGAACCGGATCGGCGCCCGCGCCGCCAGCTTGGATCCGTCGGCCGCCACGACGACCGACCGCGCCGCCGCGGCCAGCGCTCGCTTCGTCTCGGCGTCGTACGGGTCGGCGCAGAACACGCCGGACGGCCCGACGGCGGTCGCGGACAGCACGGCGAGGTCCACCACGATGTCCGACAAAGCGGCACGCACCGCCGGCCCGCCGAACGACCGCGTCGCCGGGTTGAACACCCCGCCGAGCCCGATCAGCCGCAGTTCCGGCCGCGCCGCGCACACCGTCACGACCGGCACGGAATGGGTGACGACGGTGAGCCCGGCGGGCAGCAGCTCGGCCAGCCGGGCGACCGTCGTCCCGGAGTCCAGCGCCACCGTCGCCCCCTCGGGCAAGAGCGCCACCACCGCCCGCCCCACCGCCGCCTTCCCCGCGGCGAAGCGGTCCGCCCGCAGCTCGAACGGCACGCCGTCGCCGTCGGGCAGCCGCGCGCCGCCGGTGACCCGCACCGCGACCCCGTCCACCTCGAGCTGGCGCAGGTCGCGCCGGATCGTCATCTCCGACACATCCAGTTCGGCCGCCGCGTGGGCCGCGGACAGATAGCCGGCCGTCCGCAGGCGTCGCAGCAGCTCGTCGCGTCGGCGCGGCGCGTCGGTGTAGCGCACGTCCCCAGCCAACCCGTCGACCGCACAGAATGTCAAGAATCCAACACTCCTTGCATAATCTGTGAGACTTCGAACAAACTCAGTCGCATGACGGAACCCACTCTCGACGCGCTGGCCCGGCCCGGCGGCGGCCTCGCGATGGTCGCGATGGATCAGCGCGAGAGCCTGCGCACGATGTTCGACGACGCGGGCACCGGGCGTCCGCCGGACGACGTGCTGACGGCGTTCAAGCTGGCCGTCGCGCGTGAGCTCGGGCCGCTGGCCTCAGGCTTCTTGATCGACCGCCGCTACGGCTTCGACCAGCTGCGCGGCGACCGGCTGCTGCCCGACGGCTGCGGGCTGATCCTCGCCGTCGACGACCTGACGCAGGACGACGGCGGGCCGGTCGAGGAGACCGCGCTGGACCCCGACTTCGTTGCCGAGGACAGCGACCTGGACGGCGTCGCCGCCGTGAAGCTGCTGGTCATCTGGCGCCGGGACGAGCTGCGCGAGCACCGCGTCGAGCTGGCCAGAACGTTCGTGGAGCGTGCGGCGGAGCGCGGCGTGCTGTCCGTCCTGGAGCCGGTCGTGCGGGCCACCCCGGCCGAGCTCGACCGCGGCGCGTGGGACCTGAACGCGGCGATCGCCGAGGCGGCCCGCGAGCTGTCGCCGCTCGGCCCGAGCCTGTACAAGGCGCAGGTGCCGAGCGCCGGCGCGGGCGATCCGGCCGCGCTGCTCGACGCCTGCCGGGCGCTCGACGACGCCGTCACCGGGCCGTGGGTGGTGCTGTCGCAGGGCGTGCGGCAGGACCGCTTCCCGGCCGCGGTCGAGGCCGCCTGCCGGGCCGGTGCGTCCGGGTTCCTGGCCGGCCGGGCGCTGTGGAGCGACGTGGTCGGCGGCCCGCTGACGGAGCTGGCGGCGCGCTCGGCGCCCCGGCTGCGACGGCTCACCGAGATCGTCGACGAGCACGCGACGCCGTGGTGGAAGTCGAGCCGCGGCCCGGCGCGCCAGAGCGACGGAGGACGGGCGTGACCCGGCTCGGGCTGGTCCACACCGTCCCGGCGCTGGCGGCGACGTTCCACGACCTCGTGACGGAGGCGGCGCCGGCGGACGTCGAGGCGATCCACGTCGTCGACCCGTGGCTGCTCCGGACGGCGCTGTCCGGCGGCGTCGGTCCCGAGATCGTCGACCGCCTCGCCGCGCACGTCGCCCACCTGCGCGACCGCGGCGTCGCGGGTGTCCTCGTGACGTGCTCGACGCTGGGCGAGGCGACCGAGCAGGTGCCGGAGCCGGACCTCCCGGTCGTGCGGGTCGACCAGGGGATGGCCGACCGCGCCGTCGAGCTGGCCGGCGACGGCGGCCGTGTCGCCGTCCTCGCGACGGTCGCCTCGACGCTCGGCCCGACCGAGCGGCTGCTGCACCGCAGCGCACGCCAGGCCGGCCGCGCCGTCACCGTCGAGGCCGAACTCGTGGACGGCGCCGCGACGACCGAAGCGGCGATCCGGCGGTGGGACGGCCGCGCCGACGTCGTCGTCCTGGCGCAGGCCTCGATGGCCGCCGCAGCGGCGCAGGTGGGCGTCACGACGACCCCGGTGCTCACCTCGCCGGAGCTCGCGGCGCGCCGCCTCGTCGCGCTGACGACACCGGCCTGACCTGCGGAGGAACCGTGCGTTTCCGTTTCGTTAGGCCAGAGCCGTTGACGGCGTGGGACAGTGTGGGTACGTTCTCACATGGCAACGATGCCACATTGGGCGCGGAGCCAGCCGTCCTCCGGCATCAGGCCGGAACGGCGCGTACTTGCGGACAACGCGACGCTCCCTCCTGGACGTCGCTACAGACGTTCGGGCGCCGCTCGCCGGCGCCTCCCTCTGGAGTGGAGGACGGTCCATGAAGACAGCAGCCGTCAGGTGGAGCGCACTGGCGCTGACGGCCGGCCTGGTGTTCGCCGGGTGCGCTCAGGGCACCAGCGATTCGTCCGACGACGAGACCGGTGGCAGCGGCACCACGTTCGACCCCGAAGCGGAACTGAGCGGTGAGCTCGACGTCATGGGGTTCGGCGCCGGCGACGAGATCGGCCAGACCCGCGTCGACCTCGCCAACGCGGCCATCGCTCCGGCGACGGTCAAGCTGATCGAGGGCGACCTCGACATCCAGCAGTTCCTGTCGGCCATCGCCAGCGGTGAGCCGCCGGAGCTGGTCTACGCGAACCGCGACCAGATCGGCACCTTCGCCTCCCGCGGAGCGATCATCCCGCTGGACGCGTGCATCGACGGCGAGGGCATCGACACCTCGATCTACCGCGAGCCGGCGCTGAACCAGGTGACCTTCGACGGCAGCGTCTACGGCATCCCCGAGTTCAACCAGGTGCAGATCACCCAGGCCAACGCCGACCTGCTCGCCGCCGCCGGGCTCACCATCGACGACGTCAACGGCTCGGACTGGGACGCGATCACCGCCGCCAACCAGGCGATGTACGTCGGCAGCGGCGGCTCGCTGTCCGTCATCGGCTACGACAGCAAGCTGCCCGAGTTCCTGCCGCTGTGGGCCAAGGCCAACGGCGCCGACCTGCTCTCCGAGGACGGCCGGACGGCGCAGCTGGACGACCCGAAGGTGGTCGAGGCGCTGGAGTGGGCCGTCGGCATCTACGACGCCCAGGGCGGCTTCGGCACGGTGAAGGCGTACCGCGACTCCGCCGACTTCTTCGGCGCCGGCAACCAGTTCGCCACCAACGTGCTCGGCGCGATGCCGATGGAGCAGTGGTACGTCAACGTGCTCAACGACGTCTCGCCGGACGCGCCGATGGCCTTCGACACCGTCCGTGACCGCGAGGGCGAGCCGCTGGCGTACGCGTCCGGCTCGGCGTGGGCGATCCCGAAGGGCACCGAGAACCCCGAGGCGGCCTGCCGGTTCATCAAGACGATGACCGAGACCGACAGCTGGATCGCCGCCGCACAGGCCCGCGTCGACCTCCGCGAGGCCGAGGGCAAGCCGTTCACCGGCCTGCTCACCGGCAACGCCGAGGCGGACCAGCAGATCCAGGACCAGTTCGTCACGCCCAGCGGCGACGCCAAGTGGGACGCGGCGGTCCAGGCCACCTACGACGCCAACGACCACACGTTCACGCTGCCGGCCAACCCGGCCGACGCGGAGTTCAAGACCGCCTGGCAGGACGCCGTCAACCGCGTCCTCAACGGGCAGCAGGAGCCCGCGGACGCCCTGGCCCAGGCCCAGGACGAGGCACAGACGGTGCTGGACGAGGCGTGGTCGACCTGGGACGAGCGGGAAGAGGGCTGACGCCTTGGCGTCCACGCAGGTCAACGCGTCCGGGGCGCTCGGTGATGACCGAGCGGCCCGGGCGCGCCGCATCAGCCGCCGGCGGGAGACGCGTGCGGCGCTGCTGTTCATCAGCCCCTGGATCGTCGGGTTCCTGATCTTCACTCTGTGGCCGATCATCTACAGCGGCTATCTGTCGCTGACCGACTACGACGTGATCAACAACCCGAACTTCGTCGGGCTGGAGAACTACGAGGAGCTGTTCCGCGACCCGAAGATCAGAACGGCGCTGTGGAACACGTTCATCTTCACGGTCATCCAGGTGCCGCTGTACTGCGTGGTGTCGCTGGCGCTCGCGCTGCTGCTGGACAAGGCCGGGCGGGCGTCCGGGTTCTTCCGCACGGCGTTCTTCCTGCCGAAGATGACGCCGCCGGTGGCCGTCGGGATCCTGCTCCTGCTGCTGTTCAACGGGCAGGAAGGGATGATCAACGGGGTGCTCGGCTGGTTCGGCATCGACGGGCCGGCGTGGACGACGGACCCGAACTGGGTGAAGCCCGGCCTGATCCTGATGAGCCTGTGGTCGGTCGGGTCGTCGGTGATCATCCTGCTGGCGGCGTTGCGCAACGTGCCGCAGGAGCTCTACGACTCCGCGAAGGTCGACGGCGCCGGCTGGTGGCAGCAGACCCGCAAGATCACCGTTCCGATGATCAGCGGCGCGCTGTTCTTCATCTTCATCGTCAACACCATCGCCGGGTTCCAGACCTTCACCGAGGCGTACACGGCGTTCTTCGGGTCGGGCAACACCACCTACAGCAACGACGCGGCGCTGTTCTACGTGATCTACCTGTTCCGCCAGGCGTTCGAGTTCCTGAACATGGGCTACGCCTCGGCGATGGCCTGGCTGCTGTTCGTGATCATCATGATCTTCACCGCGATCCAGATCAAGGTCAGCCGGCGGTTCGTCTACTACGAGGGTGAGCAGCGATGACGGCAGACACGCGGCTCGACGCACCGGCGGAGCCGGAGACCGTCCGCAAGCCGCCCCGGCGGCGCCGCCGGATCACGCCGGTCAAGGCGCTGATCTGGACGGCGCTGATCCTGGCCACGCTGGTCTTCATCTACCCGTTCATCTGGCTGCTCAGCGCGTCGTTCAAGCCACGCGGCGAGGTCTTCGACAACAAGATCATCCCCGAGACGTTCACCTTCCAGAACTACCTGGACGTCTGGCACGAGGCGCCGATGGCGCTGTGGCTGTGGAACACCGTCCTGGTGACGGTGCTGGCCGCGGTGACGGTGACGATCAGCAGCGCGATGGTCGCGTGGGGGTTCTCGTACTTCCGGTTCCGCGGCTGCAACTTCCTGTTCGGCATCGTGCTGGCGACGATGATGCTGCCCGGCGCGGTGACGATGATCCCGCAGTTCCTGATCTGGAACAGCCTCGGCATGGTCGACACGCTCACGCCGCTGTGGGCGCAGAACCTGTTCGGCAGCGCGTTCTACATCTTCCTGCTCAGACAGTTCTTCCTCGGCCTGCCGCGGGAGCTGTTCGACGCGGCGAAGATCGACGGCGCGAACAACTGGCGGATCTTCACCCGCATCGCGATGCCGCTGTGCAAACCGGCGCTGATCATCACGCTGATCTTCGAGTTCCAGGCGGCGTGGACGGACCTCATGCGGCCGCTGATCTACCTGCGCGACAGCGACAACTTCACCGTGCCGCGCGGTCTGAAGGCGCTGCTGGACCAGTACGGCTTCGGCGGCGAGTGGCACTGGGAGATCGTGGTCACCGCGAGCGTCATCACGACGATCCCGATGATCATCCTGTTCTTCCTCGGCCAGCGGCACTTCGTGCAGGGCATCGCGACGACCGGCAGCAAGGGGTGACGACGGTCGACCTCGGCGGTTCGTGGTCGGTGCGGGAGGCGCTCGGCGACACCTGGCAGTGGTTCGTGGACCAGCCGGTCACGGCGCGCAACAACGCGGGCGCCGTGGCCGGTGCGGCCGCGCTGGCGCCCGGCTGGCTGCCGGCCCGCGTGCCGGGCGCGGTGATCGGCGACCTGGTCCGGGCCGGCGAGCTGCCGTCTCCGTACGTCGGCCGCAACTCGCGGGCCGCGGAGTGGGTGAGCACGCGGTCGTGGGTGTACCGGCGGACGTTCGCCGCCGCGGCACTGGCGGACGGCGAGCGCGCGGTGCTGTGCCTCGATGGCGTCGACCCGGGCGGGACGGTGTTCGTCGACGGCGTGCGGGTGGGCCGGGTGGACGGGCTGTACCGGGCCGCTCGGTTCGACGTGACGGCGCTGGTGGCTGGGGGCGGTGCGCACCGGCTGGCCGTCGTGGTCGACCCCGCGCCGACGACGGAGCCGCAGGTCGGCCGCACCGACCGGGTCCGGCTGCACGCGCCGCGGATGGGCTACGGCTGGGACTTCTGCCCGCGGCTGGTGCACCAGGGCATCTGGCGCGGCGTCCGGCTGGAGATCGGTGCCGTGCACCTGGAGGACGTGTTGGTGCGGCCGGTGGTGTCGCCGGACCTGGTGGTGGCGACGGTGGAGGTGGCCGGCCGGGTGTCGGGGGCGGCGTCTGCCGTGGTGGAGGTCCGGTTCGGCGGTGACGTGGTGGCGGCCGGGCCGCTGTCCGTCGACGCGTCCGGCGCTCTCGGCGGTGCCGTCGACGTGCCGGATCCGGCGCTGTGGTGGCCGAGCGGGCTCGGTGAGCAGCCGCTGTACGAGGTGGTCGTGCGGGCCGGCGACGCGGAGCGCCGGGTGGTCACCGGGTTCCGTCATGCCGCGCTGGCGCCGAACGACAGTGCGCCGTCCGGCGCACTGCCCTACACCGCGGTCGTCAACGGCCGCCGCGTCGAGCTGACCGGCTGGAACTGGGCGCCCGCCGACGCGCTGTACGGCGAGATCACCGACGCGAGGGTCGAGCACCTGGTCGAGCTGGCCCGCCGGTCCGGGGCGCGGCTGCTGCGGGTCTGGGGCGGCGGGCTGATCGAGACACCGTCGTTCTACGCCGCGTGCGACCGCGCCGGGCTGTTCGTCTGGCAGGAGTTCTCCCAGTCCAGCTCCGGGATGCAGAGCGCGCCCGCGGCGGACCCGGCGTTCGTCGGCCACCTGCGGGCCGAGGCGGCCGCCGTCGTGCCGGCTCGCACGCACCACCCGTCGCTGCTGCTGTGGGGCGGCGGCAACGAGTTGGAGGACGACGCCGGCCCGCTGTCGGACGACCGCTCCCCCGCGCTGGCGGCGCTGCGCGACGAGGTCGCCCGGCTGGACCCGGGCCGGTCGTGGCTGCCGACGTCGCCGACCGGGCCGAACTTCCACTTCCGCGACGGCGGGCACGACACGCACGGACCGTGGGAGCACCAGGGCCTCGCGGCGCACTACACGCTGTACAACGAGGGCAGCGCGCTGGCGCACACCGAGTTCGGCGTCGAGGGCATGGCGAACCGGCGGCTGTGGACCGCGCTGGTGCCGCCGGACGACCGCTGGCCGGTCGGCCGCGACAACCCCGTCTACCGGCACCTCGGCGACTGGTGGAACAACGCGACGCTGGTGCAGGAGTGCTTCGGCGGACGACTCGACACGCCCGACGCGTTCCGCCGGGCCAGCCAGTTCCTGCAGGCCAGCGGGCTGGCGTACGCCGTCGAGGCGGACCGGCGGCGGTGGCCGCGCTCGAGCATGGTCCTGCCGTGGCAGCTGGCGGAGTCGTACCCGAATGCCTGGTGCACGGCCGTCGTCGACCACGCCGGCGAACCGAAGCCAGCGTACCACGCGGTCGCCCGGGCGTTCGCGGCCGAGCGGGTCACGGCCCGGCTGGACCGGCTGGCGTTCGACGGCGCGCCGGTCGAGGTGGAGGCGTGGCTCTGGTCCGGGCCCGGCCGCGCGGCCGGCGGGACGGTGACCGCTCGGCAGCTCTCCGCGTACGGCGAGGTGCTGGCCGAGGAGCGCTGGCCGGTCGCGGACCCCGTCGGCCCACCCCGTGCGATCGGGCGGCTGACCGCGTCGTCGCCGGCCGGTGTCGTGCTGGTGGAGTTGGCCTGGGCCGACGCGGACGGAACGCTGATCGACCGGGAGTGCCTGCCGCTGTCGACGGCCGCCGACCTCACCCCGCTGCTCGACCTCGAGCCCGCCAAGGTGTGGTTCCACGTGGAACATGGGGGCGCATCGGTGGAGGTCGCGCACGCCGCCGGGCCCGCCGTCATCGGCCTGCGGATCAGCGACGACCGGCCGCCGGAGTCGACCGGGTGGGCCCTCGTCGACGGAGATCCGCGGCCGCTGCTGCCCGGCGAGCGCCGCAGGTTCACCGTCGAATGGCGCCACGACACCGGGCCGCGGCGGCTGCTGCTGGAGTCGTGGAACACCCAACCGTCTGATCTGGAGCTCGCATGACCCTCCGTTTCCCGCCGGACTTCCTGTGGGGCGCGGCCACGTCGGCCTACCAGGTCGAGGGCAGCCTCGACGCGGACGGCCGGGGCGAGTCCGTGTGGGACGTCTTCGCCCGGCGGCCGGGCGCCATCGAGGGCGGCGGCGACGGCTCGCTGGCCAGCGACTCGTACCGCCGCTGGGCCGACGACGTCGAGCTGATCGCGTCGCTGGGGCTGAACGCCTACCGGTTCTCCGTCGGTTGGTCGCGGATCCTGCCCGACGGCCGAGGCCGGGTCGAGCAGCGCGGGCTGGACCACTACGAGCGGTTCGTCGACGCGTTGCTGGCCCGCGGCGTCACGCCGGTGCTCACGCTGAACCACTGGGACATGCCGCAGGCGCTGATGGCCGACGGCGGCTGGGTCGCGCGGTCCTGCGTCGACGCGTTCGCCGAGCTCACGACCGCCGTCGCGGACCGGCTGGCCGACCGCGTCGAGTGGTGGATCACGCAGAACGAGCCGTGGATCATCGCGCTGCTCGGCTACCAGTTGGGGCTGCACGCGCCCGGCGTCCGCGACCTCAGCGCGTCGGTGACGGCCGGCCACCACGTCATGCTCGCGCACGGCGCGGGGGCGGACGTGCTGCGGGCGCACCGCGGCGTCAAGGCCGGCGTGGCGCTGAGCCTGTTCCCGTGCGACCCCGCGACGCCGTCCGAGGAGGACGCCGCGGCCGCCCGGGGCTCCGACGGCTACGTCAACCGCTGGTACCTCGACCCGCTGGCCGGCCGCGGCTACCCCGCCGACATGCGCGAGCACTACGAACGCGCGCTGGGCCGGCCGCTGAACGAGATCCGCGACGGCGACGAGGACGCCATCGCCGGGCGCAGCGACTTCCTCGGCGTGAACTACTACACCCGCCGGGTCATGGCCGCCGCGCCGCCGGGACCGTTCCCCTGGCGCGTCGTCGGCCCGTCCGGCGACGTCGCCCGCACCGACGAGGGCTGGGAGGTCGCGCCGGACTCCTTCCGCGAGCTGCTGCTCCGCCTGCACCGCGACTACCCGTTCCCACTGGTCGTGACGGAGAACGGCGGCGTGTTCGGCGACGCGCCGCTGCACGACGGACGCGTGCGTGACGTGCGCCGCCAGGCGTTCCTGCGCGCGCACGTGCGGGCCATGGGCGAGGCGATGGCCGGCGGCGCCGACGTGCGCGGCTACCTGCACTGGTCGCTGCTGGACAACTTCGAGTGGTCGCTGGGCTACCGGCCGCGGTTCGGGCTGGTGCACGTCGACTACCCGACCGGGCGCCGGACGGTGAAGGACTCCGGCCGGCTCTACGCCCGCATCGTCGCGGCCGGTGGGCTGGACGGCATCGAGGAGGACGCGTGACCCTGACCGTCGACGGAACTACCGTGGTCGCTCCCGGCTATCGGCTGGAGGTGCACCCCGTGCAGCCGCGGGCCGTGCTGCGCGACGCCGAGGGGACGGTGTGGACCGAGCTGTCACTGCTGGCGAGCCTGGACGTCGTCGGCGTGCGGGACGAGTCGTACGACGTCGCGCCGGCCCGGATCGTCGCCGCGACCGCTGACGCCGTCGAGCTGGTGGTCGAGGCGGCGAGCGCGGTGTGGGAGCGCAAGGCCGTGCACGTGCGCTGCGCCGACGGTGCGATCGAGGTGTGGGCGACGGCGGCCGGTCAGTCGCGTGCGGACGCCCGGCTCGGCGAGGTGACGCTGCTCGGCGGCCGCGCGGTCCTGCGCAGTGGCGCGGCCGGGACGTTCCGGTCCGCGATCCGGTTCGCGTCGCTGTTCAGCCCGGCGCCGACCGAGCCGGTGCACGTCGTGCGCCCGGCGAGTGCGGCGTCGTCACTGGGCGTCGTCGGTGACGCCGAGCCCGGGCGGCTGCACGGCATCTTCTCGCCGCCGCCGCTGTGCTGGGCGCTGGGTTCCCGTCCGGCCGAGGGTGCGACCGACCTGCCTGACGGGCCCTGGTGGGGGCTGTCGGTCCGGGCGCCGGTCGACGAGCTGACGATGACCGCCGTCCGCTACGACCCCCTCGACGGTGGCTTCCTGCTGCGGCTGGACTACGAGGGGCACACCGTCGCCGGCGCCGACGTCCGCACGCCGTCCGTCGTGCTGCGCCCGGCCGCGACGCCGTGGCAGGCGCTCGCCGACTACCGCGACGACCTGGTCGAGCGCGGGCTGGCGCCGTCCGCACCTCCGGAGCCGCGGCCGGACTGGTGGACCGAGCCGATCTTCTGCGGCTGGGGCGCCCAGTGCGCCCGCGCCGCCGCCGGTGCCGGCGTGCCGGCCGCCGATCTCGCCCGCCAGGACGTGTACGACGAGCTGCTCGGCGTCCTCTCCGCGGCGGGGGTCTCGCCTGGCACCGTCGTCATCGACGACCGCTGGCAGGCGGCCTACGGCACCGGCGAGGTCGACGCGGATCACTGGCCGGACCTGCGCGGCTGGATCGCCGCGCAGCACGCCGCCGGGCGCCGCGTCCTGCTGTGGTGGAAGGCCTGGGACCCGGCCGGACTGCCCGCGGACGAGTGCGTCACCGACCCGGCCGGCCACCCCGTCGCCGTCGACGTCGCCGCGCCCGCCTACCGCGCGCGGCTGACCCGCGTCGTCACCGCGTTGCTCGGCCCGGACGGCCTGGACGCCGACGGCTTCAAGGTCGACTTCACCCAGCGGGCGCCGTCGGGCGAGTCGCTGCGCGCGACCGACGGGCCGTGGGGCATCGCCGCCCTGCACACGCTGCTGGCCACCCTGACCGCGGCGGCGAAGGCGGCCAAGCCGGACGCGCTGGTCGTCACGCACACGCCGCATCCGTCGTTCGGCGACGTCACCGACATGGTCCGGCTCAACGACGTGCTCGAGCGCGACACCGCCGGTCGCCCCGTGCCCGTCGTCGACCAGCTGCGGTTCCGGCACGCCGTGACGCGCGCCGCCCTGCCGGGCCACCCGATCGACACCGACCAGTGGCCGATGCCGGACCGCGCGTCCTGGCGGGCCTACGTCGAGGCTCAGGCGTCGCTGGGCGTGCCCGCGCTGTACTACGTGGAGTCGATCGACAACTCCGGCGAGGCCCTGACGGCCGACGACCTCGCGCTGGTCGCGCGCACGTGGGCGGAGCACCGCTCATGACCGAAGTCGTCGTCTACGGGGCCACGTCCGGCGGGGTGTGCGCGGCCGTCGCCGCGGCCCGGGCCGGCGCGTCCGTCGTCCTGCTGGAGCCGGGGCGCCACGTCGGCGGCATGACGTCGGGCGGGCTCGGCTACACCGACGTCGGCGATGTGCGCGTGGTCGGTGGGATGGCCGGCGAGCTGCGCCGCGCGATCGCCGACTGGTACGGCGTTCCCGTCGGGCACTACGCGGGGCCGGAGCCGCACGTCGCCGAGGCGATCTACCTGCGCTGGCTGGAGGAGGCCGGGGTCGACGTCCGGTTCGGGTCCGTCCTTGCGGCGGCGGTCGCCGTGGGCGGGTCGATCCGGTCGGTGACGCTCGCGGACGGATCGGCCGTCGCCGGCGCGGTCTTCGTCGACGCGTCGTACGAGGGCGACCTGCTCGCCGCCGCGGGCGTGCCGTACGCCGTCGGGCGCGAGGCCCGGTCGCTGTACGGCGAGCGGTACGCCGGGCGGCAGGAGCTGGTGCCCGGCATGCACACCGTCCCGCCCTGGATCTCACCGTTCACCGACGACGGCGACCTGCTGCCGCAGCTGCACGACCGCCCGCTCGCGCCGGTCGGGAGCGGCGACGGCGGCGTCATGTCGTACGGCTACCGGGTCTGCCTGACGACCGCCTCCTCGCGGGTGCCGTTCGCACGCCGTGACGGGTACGACGACGCGCACTGGGAGCTCGGCCGGCGCCTCTTCGACCGGTGGCGGCGCGACGGCGTCGAGGTGCGGGCCGGGCGGCTGCTCGGCTTGGAGCAGAACCTGCCGAACGGCAAGTGCGACGGGAACTCGATCGGCCCGTTCTCGCTGAGCGTGCTGGACGGGTCGGCGTGGGCGTATCCGGCGGCTAGTCGTGACGAGCGGGAACGGATCCGGCTGCACCACCTGCACCACGCGCAGGACTTCCTGTGGTTCCTGTCCCACGACCCCGCGGTGCCGTCGTCGGTCCGGTCGGAGCTCTCGGGCTGGGGCTATGCCGCCGACGAGTTCGCCGACACCGGGCACCTGCCGCACCAGCTGTACGTCCGCGAGGCGCGCCGGATGCTCGGCGAGTACGTGCTGACCGAGCACGACCTGCTGCCCGAGCCGCGGCCGCAGCACGACGTGGTCGCGATGGGCTCCTACCACGTCGACATCCGCGAGGTGCAGCGCACGTGGCGCTGGGTGGCCGAGCACCCGAAGCCGGTCGGCATGGTGTTCACCGAGGGCTACCTGTCGGTGCCGGTGCGGCCGTACCCGATCCCGTATCGCGCCCTGGTGCCGCGGTTCGCCGACTGCACGAACCTGCTGGTCCCGGTCTGCCTGTCCGCGTCGCACGTGGCGTTCGCGTCGGTGCGGATGGAGGTGCAGTACCAGCTGCTCGGCCACGCCGCCGGCCTGGCCGCGGCCGACGCCGCCCGCACCGGGCGCCCCGTCCAGTCCGTCGACGTGGCCCGCCTGCAGGACGCCCTGCGCGACGGCGGCCAGGTGCTCGCCGTCTGAGCGTCCCTGGGGCTCAGCGGTCGAGGACGGCGCGGACGAACGGCGGGACGACGCCGCGGAGGACGTTCTGCTCCTCGTGCGCCTCAGCGACGGCGAGCGCTTCGGCGGCCGCCGTCCGCTCCGCTTCGCCGGCTGACGGGGCGAGCGCGGCCAGGGCCGCCAGCCCAGCCCGGCCGGTGTCGGCCAGCGCGACGAGCCAGGGGCCGACCTCGCGCTCCATCCGCTCGGCCGGCCGCCGCCCTTCGTCGGACGACCGCTCCCACGCGCCGGCCGACCGTCCCCACTCGTCGGTTGTGTCTGACGCGACGGCTTGTGGCGGCGACGTGTGCTGGTAGGTGGACCCCGCCCCGGTAGGGAGGGACCCCACCCTAGGGGTGGGCTCCGACACTTGCTGTTCGCGCTGGTCAGCGGCCTGCGGCGCAGGGTCCGGCGCTCGGTCGTCGGCGGGGGCGGCGGCGACCATCGCCTCGAACCGGTCCCGCAACCGCTCCGCCGCCGCGGGCGAACCACCCAGCGTGGCCTCGATCAACGCCGACAGCTCCGGGTCCTGCGGCGCCGACGGCGGCCACGACGCACACGCGCGGGCCAGCGTCCGCACCGCCTCCGTGGCCCCGACGGCGTCCAGCGCGCGCTCGTGCGCGGCGGCCGGGTCGTACGACGCGAGGTTCCACGCCCAGTCGGCGACGGTCGCGACGGCGATCCGCGACGCGGCCTCGTGCGGCATCGGGTTCGCCGTGATCCCGGCCAGCGGCGCGCCGTCCAGGTCCGTCGTCCGGCCGACGAGCGGGCCGAGGAACAGCCGCGGGAAGTCGAAGTCGTTGACCGGGAAGTTGTCCCAGAGCAGCAGCTCGTGCCCGTACGAGCGCGCCGCCGCGTCGATCTCGGCCCGCGTGACGTCGCCGACGACCACGCCGCGGCCGGTCCACCACACCAGCACGTCCGACGGCAGCTCGGCGGCGAGCAGGTCGCGGTGCGGCGTCGCCTCGATGCCGGCGTAGTCGGTCGGGACCATGATCAGCGGCCGGTCCAGCCGCTCGATGACGGCGCGGCAGACGGCGGCGTGCGCCCGCGCCGACGATCCCGGCGCCGCGCCGAACGCCGTCCGGTCGGCCTCGTGCTCGAGGTCCGGCGGGATGTCGTCGAACAGCAGCGCGAAGTCCTCGACGCCGACGGCGCGGACCTGCTCGAACTTCGCGAGCAGCAGGTCCACCTCGGCCGGGTCGCTGTAGACCATCGAGAGCCCGGGCGAGACGGAGAAGACGAAGCGCACGTGCGAGCTCCGCGCCGCGGCGACCAGTTCGCCGATGCGCTTCAGTTCGGCCTCGGGATACGGCTCGCGCCACTGCTTGCGGTGGTACGGGTCGTCCTTCGGCGCGTAGACGTACGTGTTGAGCTTGTGCCGGCCGGCGAACTCCAGGTGTGCCAGCCGGTCGGCGTGCGACCACGGCGGGCCGTAGAAGCCCTCGATCGTGCCGCGCCAGCGCAGGTCCGGGCGGTCCTCGACGGTCACCTGCGGCAGCACGCCGTCCACCGTCAGCGCCCGTAGCGTCTGGGCGCCGTAGAACGCGCCGGCCGGGTCCGACCCGTTGATCGTGACGTGGGTGCCGTCGACGACCAGGCGGTAGCCCTCCGGCGGTCCATCGGGCGCGGCGTCGACGGTGACCGCGACGGTGATCGGCGCGCCGCCGGGCGCCGTCGGCAGGTCCGCCAGCACGGCGGCCGCGGTGTCGCAGTGCACGCCGGCGTCGATCGCGACGGAACCGACGCGGACCCCGTCGCGCTCGGGAGCGCTGGTCGTCACGAGGTGGTGAGGACGCGGGAGCAGCATTGTGGGAACGATACCATCGGGTCCATGTCGTGGAGTGAGATCGCGCCCGGGGTGTTCCGCGTGCGCGACACCTGCAACGTCTACGTCGTCCGGTCGCCGAACGGACGCGACGCCATCGCCGTCGACTTCGGCTCCGGCGCCGTGCTCGATCACCTCGCCGAGATGGGCATCGAGCGGCTCACCGACGTCCTCATGACGCACCACCATCGCGATCAGGGCCAGGGCCTGCCGCGCGCCGCGGCCGCCGGCGTCGCCGTCCACGTGCCGCCGGTCGAGCAGGACCTGTTCGCGCACGTCGACGACATGTGGGCGTCACGCCCGATCGTCAACGACTACAACCTGCGCCAGGACAAGTTCTCGCTGCTGTCCTCCGTCCCCGTCGCGGGCGTCGTGCCGGAGTACCGCACCGCGACGTACGGCGGCATCGAGGTGCGGGTGCTGCCGACGCCGGGGCACACGACCGGCTCCGTGACGTACGTCGTCGGCGGCATCGCGTTCACCGGCGACCTCATCCACGCGCCGGGCAAGGTGTGGTCGCTGGCCGCCACGCAGTGGTCGTACACCGAGAACGAGGGGCCGGCGATGACCGTCCTCTCCTGCTACCAGCTGCTCGAACAGCCGCTGGACCTGCTGCTGCCGTCGCACGGCGAGCCGATGCCCGACCCACGGGCGGCTCTGGAGCTGCTGGCCGAACGGATGCAGCGCTACGTCGACGCGCGCCGTCCGCACCCGTGGGACCTGCGCGGCCGGCTGGAGTCGCCGTTCCGGGAGCTCACCCCGCACCTGCTGCTCAACCGCACCAGCAACGCGTGCTCGTACGTGCTGCTGTCGGAGACCGGGAACGCGCTGCTCATCGACTACGGCTACGACATGACGACGGGGCTGCCGTCGGGCACCGACCGCGCGTCGCGGCGGCCGTGGCTGGCGTCGCTGCCGGCGCTGCGCCGTCAGTACGGCGTCGCGCGGGTCGAGGTGGCGCTGCCGACGCACTACCACGACGACCACGTCGCCGGGCTGCCGCTGCTGCGCGACGTCGAGGGGACCGAGATCTGGGCGCCGTCGACGGTCGCGCCGATCCTCGAGCATCCCGAGCGCTACGACCTGCCCTGCCTCTGGTACGACCCGATCCCGGTGGACCGGTCGCTGCCGGTTGGCGAGTCGTTCCGGTGGCACGAGTACGAGATCACGGTGCACGACCTGCCTGGTCACACGCTGTACCACGCCGGCTTCGAGTTCGAGGTCGACGGCGTGCGGGTGCTGGCGACCGGCGACCAGCAGGAGCACCTGGGCGTGTCCGGCGGCCGGCGCGAGGTGCTGAACTACCAGTACCGCAACCTGTTCCGCGTCGGCGACTACCAGCGCAGCGCCGCCCTGTACCGCCGGGTCGCGCCCGGGCTGATGGTGAGCGGCCACTGGGAGCCGCGCTGGGTCGACGACGAGTACCTCGCCCTGCTGACGGAGCTGGGTGACGAGCTGGTCGAGCTGCACGAACAGCTGCTGCCGCTGGAGTCCGTCGACTTCGGCGCCGGCGGGGTGGCCGCGCGGATCACGCCGTACCGCAGCCGGGTGGCGACGGGCTCCACGCAGCGGCTGGACGTCGTCGTCCGCAACCCGCTGCCCGAGAAGGCCGAGGTCACCGTGCGGATGGTGATCCCGCTAGGCTGGTCCGCGGAACCGGCGGAGCAGGTGCTCACGCTGGCCGCGGGCGACGAAGGCACCGCCGCGTTCGACGTCACGGCCGGCCGCACGCCGCGCCGGCGCACACCGGTCGCGGCCGATCTGACCGTCGGAGAGCTGCGGCTCGGCCAGCACGTCGAGGCGCTGGTCGACGTCGTCGAGCCGTGAGGGAGGCGCAGGGTGGGTCGTCGGGTCAACGGTGACGGCACGGCAGCGACCGAGCTGCAGCGCCGCGCCACCATCAAGGACGTCGCCACCGCCGCCGGCGTCTCACGCTCCACGGCGTCGCGGGCGCTGACCGGCCGCGGCTACGTGGCCACCGACGTGCGCGAACGCGTGCTGGCCGCCGCCGAGGACCTGCGCTACGTGCCCGACGCCACCGCCCGGTACCTCAAGCAGCAGGTCTCGCTGTCGCTCGGCGTGCTCGTCTCGGACCTGCGCAACTCGTTCTACGCCCGCCTCGCCGCCGGCGTCGGCCAGGCGGCCCGCACCCAGGGCTACAGCCTCGTCCTCGCCGAGGACGGTGGCTCGGCCGAGGCCCAGGTCGAGGCCGCCGAGACGTTCGTCGCCACCCGCGTCGCCGGGGTCGTCGTCACCCCCGTCTCCGCCGACGTCACCACCTACCTGTCCCGGCACCGCATCCCCGTCATCGAGGTCGACCGCCAGTTCGCGGCCGGCGTGTGCGACGCCGTCGTCGTCGACAACCATCGGGCGTCCTCACAGGTCATCGCCGAACTGATCGGGCTCGGGCACCGGCGCATCGCGCTGTTCATCGACGAGACCACGTGGACGACCGGCCGCGACCGCCACGCCGGCTACCAGGCCGCGCTGACGGCGGCCGGCATCGCCCTCGACCCCGACCTCGTCGTCTCCTCCGGCTGGGACGTCGACGCCTCCCACGCCGCGGCGGTCGCGCTGCTCCGGCCGTCCTCGCGGCCGACCGCCGTGTTCGCCGCCAACAACGTCCTCGCCGAGGGCGTCTGGCGGGCGGCGAACGACCTCGGGCTGCGCATCCCCGACGACCTCTCCCTCGTCTCCTTCGACGACGCGCCCTGGATGAGCCTCGTGACCCCCGGGCTCACCGCCGTCGCTCAGGACGAGGCCGCGCTGGGGGCCGCGGCGGTGCAGCGGCTGCTGGAGCGCATCGCCGACCCCGACGCCGGCCCGGAGACCGTGATGATGCCGACGCAGGTCGTGCATCGCCAGTCCACCCGCGCCGTCTGACGGCGGTTTCGGGGCCGTTCGCGGGATTGCGGCCCGGTCTGGCTGTTGTCGCTGCCCTCGCCCGGCCACGGCTCGGCGGCGCCGGTCGAGCCTGATCGCCGCGTCCGGCCGTAGTGATGACCCGCCCCGTTGGGGTTGGGACCCCCCTACGGGCGGGCACCGACACTCGCCGCATCGTGCGCTCGCCGTCGCACGGCCCGGTCGCGCCGCCGCGCTCACCGTCACCCGACCGCGTCGCGCCGCCGCGCTGACCGTCACCCGGCCGCGTCGCGCCGCCGTCGCTCCCCCGCCGTCGCTCGCCCCCGCCGCGGCTCGCCTCCGCCGCGGCTCGCCTCCGCCGGCCGCGCCGGTCGCCGTCGCCTGGCCGGTCCGCGCTCTCGCTTTGCGGCCGTAGTCATGGCCCGCCCGCTTGGGGTTGGGACCCCACCCTACGGGCGGGCACCGACACTCCCCGCATCGCGCCGCATCGCGCCGCCGCGCCGCCATCCGCATCACGCTGCCGCTGCTCACCGTCGCCCGGCCGGACCGTGCCGCCGTCGCCGTCGTCCGGTCGCGTCTCGCCGCCGCGCCGCCAATCGCATCACGCTGCCGCCCGGCCGGGCCTCGCCTCCTCCGCTTCGCCGGCCTCCGCGCGTCCGGTCAAGCTCTGCCCCCGCTCCTGTCAGCCGTCGCGCCACGCACGTATGGGAACGATCCCTCTTGACTCGGTCAGGGTGCACTTGTCATGATGCGGAGGCCACCTGGGATCGATCCCACGTGGAGCGGGGCGCCGAGGCCGACGTCCCTGAGACGGGGACGGAGAAGCGGACCGGATGGACGAGCAGGATTCCCGCGCATCGGGGCGGGCGGTGCTGTCACTCGACATCGGCGGCACCAAGCTGGCCGTCGGCGTGGTCACGCCGGACGGCGCGGTGCACGGCCTGATCGTCGAGCCGACGCGGCGCTGGGAGGGCCCGGACGCGGTCATCCGCCGGCTGTTCGACCTCGGCCACCGTGCCGTCGCCGCGGCGGCGCTCGATGCGCCGATCGCCGCCGTCGGGATCTCGTGCGGCGGGCCGCTCGACAGCGCGACCGGCGTGCTCATCTCGCCGCCGCACCTGCCGGGCTGGATCGACGTGCCGCTGGGCGAGCTGACGCGGCAGGAGTTCGGCGTGCCGGCGTACCTCGAGAACGACGCGACGGCGGCCGCGCTCGGCGAGCACCGGTTCGGCGCGGCCCGCGGCCTGAGCACGATGATCTACCTCACCATCTCGACGGGCGTCGGCGGCGGCGCGGTCATCGACGGACGGCTGCACCGTGGCGCCGCGGGTAACGGCGGCGAACTGGGCCACCTCATGGTCCGTCCCGGCGGGCGGACGTGCTCGTGCGGGCGCCGCGGCTGCCTCGAGGCGTACGTGTCCGGGACGAACATCGCCGAGCGCGCGGCGGAGGGCCTGCGCGCCGGCGCGACCTCCTCCCTGCGCGCCGCCGAGGCCGACGCCGACGCAGCCGACGCCGCCTCGCTGACGGCGGCCGACGTCGCCGCGGCGGCGCGGGCCGGTGACGCGTTCGCGCGAGAGATCTGGGCCGAGACGACCGACGTGCTGGGCCAGGCGGTGACCGATCTGGTGAACGTGTTCGAGCCGGACCTCGTCGTGCTCGGCGGCGGCGTCACCCGGGCCGGCGAGATGCTGCTCGACCCGGTCGCCGAGGCGGTCGCCCGCGACGCCATGCCGCCCGCGGCAAAGGCGGCCCGCGTCGTTCTGGCCGGGCTCGGCGACGTCGTCTGCGTCGTCGGCGCCGGCGTCGTCGCATTGGACGCGCTCGGCGCAGCGGACGCGGCGAACGTGCCGCACGCGCCAGACGTGCCGCACGCGCCGCACGCACGGGAGGACCACCATGCCTGACCAGCTCGAACGGCACCTCGCCGACCACGTCGCCGCCGCCGAGGCCATGCGCGACCTGCTCGCCGGCATCCGCGACGTCGCCGACCTCATCTGCCAGGCCTTCGCCGCCGGCGGCGTCCTCTACACGTTCGGCAACGGCGGCAGCGCGGCCGACGCCCAGCACTTCACCGGCGAGCTGATCGGCCACTACGACCGCGACCGCCGGCCGCTGCCCGCCGTCACGCTCACCACCGACGCCACGGTCATGACCTGCATCGCCAACGACTACACCTACGCCGACACCGTCGCCCGCCAGGTCGAGGCGCTGGCTCGCCCCGGCGACGTCGTCGCGGCGTTCACCACCAGCGGCCGGTCGCCGAACGTCGTCGCCGGGCTGGAGGCCGCGCGCAAGAACGGCGCCGCTACGGTGCTGTTCGGCGGCGGTGACGGCGGACCCGCCCGCGCGTACGCCGACCACGTCCTGCTGGCGCCGTCCACCCAGACACCGCGCATCCAGGAGATGCACACGCTCGCCCTGCACCTGATCAGCGAGATCGCCGACGCCTGGGCCGCCGGCACCGAGAGCGCACCGGAGGAACCGACCGTATGAGCCCCGACGACTTCCGGCCGCCGGCCATGCGCCGGCGCACGCTGCACATGGTGGGCAACGCGCACCTCGACCCGGTGTGGCTGTGGCCGTGGCAGGAGGGCTACCAGGAGGCGCGGGCGACGTTCTGGTCGGCGATCCAGCGCATGGACGAGTACCCGGACTTCGTCTTCACCTGCGACCAGATCGTGCTGCTGGCGTGGGTCGAGGAGCAGGACCCGGAGTTGTTCGAGCGCATCCGCGAGCGCGTCGCCGAGGGCCGCTGGGTCATGACGGGCGGCTGGTGGGTCGAGCCCGACTGCAACGTGCCCGGCGGCGAGTCGTTCGTCCGCCAGGGCCTGTACGGGCAGCGCTACCTGCACGAGAAGTTCGGCGTCATCGCGACCGTCGGCATGAACGCGGACCCGTTCGGCCACAACGCCATGCTGCCCGCCGTCCTGCGCGGCCAGCGGATGGACTCCTACACGTTCCTGCGCCCCGGCCCGCACGAGAGCGATCTCGACGGGACGGCGTTCTGGTGGGAGGCGCCCGACGGCAGCCGCGTGCTGGCCTACCGCATCCCGTTCGAGTACTGCAGCCCGCCCGGCGACGTCGCGCACCAGACGGAGAAGTCGCTCGGCCAGCTGGACCGTTCGCTCGGCGACGTCATGATCTTCTACGGCGTCGGCAACCACGGCGGCGGGCCGACGAAGGCCAACATCGAGTCCATCCACCGCCACGACCAGCGGGGTTCGTACGGAAGGATGATCATGTCGTCGCCGCGCCGCTACTTCGACGAGCTGATCGCCCGGGGCAAGGCCTCCGGGCTGCCGGTCTGGCGCGACGACCTGCAGCATCACGCGTCAGGCTGCTATTCGGCGCACTCCGGCATCAAGCAGTGGATGCGACGGGCCCAGGCGGCGCTGCTCTCGGCGGAGCGCTGGGCCGCCGTCGGCGCCGTCGTGCACGGCGACGCCTACCCACGCGACGAGCTGGGGCACGCGTGGAAACAGCTGCTGTTCAACCAGTTCCACGACACCCTGCCGGGCTCGGCCATCGAGCCGGCGTACGACGACGCGCGCGACCAGCTCGGCGAGGCGGTCGCCATCGCGAAGCGCATCATCACCCGCGTCCACAATCGCATCGCCCGCGACGTCGCCGTCCCGTTCGAGGACGGCACCCAGCCGGTGCTCGTCTTCAACCCGCACCCGTGGCCGGTCTCCACCGACATCGAGCTGCAGTACGGCGTGCAGCCGACCGGCGTGCACGTGGTCGACGCGGACGGCGGGCTGGTGCCGTCGCAGCGGACCCAGTCCGTGGCGACGACGAACGACAAGGGCCGCGGCGCCGTCGTGTTCCGGGCCGACCTGCCGCCGCTGGGCTACCGGCTGTTCCGGCTGCTTCCCGGGACGACCGGCGGCCTGACGTGGGCCGACGGCGCCACGCCGGGCACGCTGAGCGCGTCCGAGACGGTGCTCGAGAACGACCTGCTGCGCGCCGAGCTGGACCCGTCCACCGGCTGGCTGACGAGCCTGCTCGACAAGCGCACGGGGGCGGACCTCGTCGCCGGCGCCGCCGGTGAGCACACGCAGGTCAGCGAGGACCCGACGGACACCTGGGGCCACGGCGTCGTGACCTACGCGTGGCCGGGCGAGCCGATGAAGACGACCCGCGTCGTGTTGCGCGAGAGCGGTCCGGAGCGGGCCCGGCTGCGGGTGGAGCGGTCGTGGGGCCGGTCGACCATGACCGAGGAGTTCATCCTCCGCCAGGGCGCCGACGAGCTCGAGGTGCGGGTCACGATCGACTGGCGCGAGCAGGCGCACCTGCTCAAGCTGCGGTTCCCGGTCGCGCTGGCCGACCCTGAGGCGACCTACGAGATCCCGTTCGGGACGCTGCGGCGGCCGGTCGACGGCGCCGAGGAACCCGGGCAGTCGTGGGTCGACCTCAGCTCGGGCGGCGCGGGGCTCGCGGTGGTGAACAACGCCAAGCACGGGTACGACGTGTCGCCGGCGTCTGACGGGGCGTCGCCGTCCATCGGCATCACGGCGGTCCGCAGCCCGGTCTACTCGTGGCACGACCCGCGGCTGCTCGACCCCGACGGCGTCTACTCCTTCCAGGACCAGGGCATACAGCGGTTCACCTACCTGCTGGTCCCGCACGCGGGCGACTGGCGTGCGGCGGGGCTGACGCGGCGGGCCGCGGTGCTCGGATCGGCGCCGCGGGCGATGCTGGAGAGCTCCCATGACGGTTCGCTGCCCGCCACCGGGAGCTTCGCCGCCGACGACGGATCGGTGCTGATCACCGCGGTCAAGGGCGGCGAGGACGGCGATCCGGCCGCGCCCGACCTCATCGTCCGCGCCGTCGAGACGACGGGGACCGCGGTGACGGGCGCGCGGCTGGCGCTGCCGCTGGTCGACCGGGTCGTCGAGGCGGACTTCGGGCCGTATCAGCTGCGGACGTTCCGGGTCCCGCGCGATCCCGCCGCGCCGGTCGTCGACGTCGACCTGCTCGAGTGGCCGGTCGACGCCGAGGTTCCCGGTTCGCCTGCCGATGACGACTGAGCCCGCGCCGGTCCTGCGGCTGGAGGCACTCGACGCCGGCGGGACGGTGGTGGGGACGACGGCGGTGGGCCCGGCCGCCGGGACGGCGGCGGCCGGGACGCCGGGCGAGGTCGTCGCCGGCCCGTTCACCGTCGAGGTGACGGCCGGGCCGCCGAGCGCCGCCGGGCTGGTCGACGTCACGCTGTCCGTGGCCGTGAGCGCGCCGTTCACCGGGCACCTGCGCCTGGTCGCGGCCGTCGCCGACGCGGCCGAGCCGTGGTGGCTGATCCCCGGCCTGTTCTACGGCGAGAACCGTCCCGCCGACTGCGACCGCCGGTTCCCGCGGTTCGAGGCCGGCGCCGACGATCCGGCCGGCATGGTCAGCGACCACTGGTCGTTCCGGTCCGACCGCGCCGCGACGCCGGCGGCGTTCGCCTGGGGCGCGTCCGGCGGCGCGATGGCCGGGACGGACGAGACGTCGCCGGCCGGGCCGACCGGCGTCGGGCTCGCCCATCGCGGCGACGTCGCCGAGGTGCACGTCGTCTTCCCGTTCCGCGAGGACCCGGTCACCTACTACGGGTCCGCGACGCCGCTGCCCGCGACGTCGGCGACGTACATCTGGCGGCCCGGCGGACGGGTCGAGCTGCGGGCCGTCGTCGCGACGCTGCCAGCCGACCGCCATGCGTACGCACCGATCCTGCGCGCCGTCCACGAGCGGAGCCGGCCGCTGCACCCCGTCACACCGTGGGTGACGGTGCCCGAGGCGGCCGACATCGCCGCCGAGGGGCTGGTCCGCTGGCACTACGACCCCGATCCCGGCGTGCTGCTCGAGACCGTCGGCTTCGACCGCGAGGTCACCGGCGGCGACGGCCGCCCCGTCGACCGTCAGGCCATGCACGTCGGCTGGGTGAGCGGCATCCCGTGGGCGTACGCGCTGCTGGCGCACGGCCGGCGGACGGGATCGGCGGCGGCCGCGGACGCGGCGACGCGGGTGATCGACTTCTGCTGCGCGAACCTGTCGCCGTCCGGCACGTTCTGGGGACGGTGGGAGCGGGACGGCGGGTGGACGCAGAGCTGGACGCCGATCCGGGGCGGACTGCACGCGCGGACCCTCGGCGAGGCGACGCTGTTCCTGCTGCGGGCGCTGGAGGTCGACGAGCGTGCGACGTGGGCCGCCGCGGCGCGGTCCAATCTCGACGTCGTCCGCGACCGGCAGCGCACCGACGGCAACCTCGGCTCCGTCCACGACGCCGTCGACGGACGGGTGCTGTCGTGGGCCGGCGCGTCCGGGATGACCTGGATCGCGGCGTTCTGCTCGGCCGCTCGTCTGGACGACGACGGCTCGTACCTGGCGGCCGCCGTCCGAGCCGGCGAGTACTACGCGCGGTTCGTCGAGCGCGAGTTCGTCCACGGCGCCCCCGAGGACGTCGACCTCGCGCCGACGTCGGAGGACGGCTACGCGGCGGTCATGGCGTACGTGGCGCTGTACCGGCGGACGGGCGACGCGCGCTGGCTGGACCTCGCCCAGCGGGCGGCGGACTGGATGCTGACGTTCCGCTACACCTACAACGTGCGGTTCGCCCCGCGCACCCCGCTCGGCGCCTACGGCTTCGCCACCCGCGGCGGCGACCAGGCGTCGCCGTCCAACCAGCACCTGCACGCGTACGGGCTGGTCTGCACCCGCGAACTGGCCGAGCTGTCCGCCGCGACCGGCGACCCGCACTACCGCGAGCGCGCCGACGAGGCGCTGGACTGCTTCCGCCAGCTGCTCGCGACCGCCGACGGCGAGCTGAACTCCTACCGCGGCATGATCACCGAGCGCTACTACCAGACCGAGTGCTTCCAGCCGAAGGGCATGGTGCTGACACTGTCGCACGCGTGGAGCGCCGGGGTGCTGCTGCTGGCGTGCGAGCAGGTCATCGCCGGTGAGGGACAGCCGGACGGCTGACCGCGGGCCGCACGAGCGCCGGCCCGCGTCCGCTGGACCGGGCGGCCGCTGGGCCGGGCGAGCGCCGGCCGGGCGGTCGCTGGGCTGGGCGGTCAGCCGCAGCAGACCCCGTCGCGGTCCTCGATCAGCCGCCGCGGTCCCGGGCCGTGCTCCCCCAGCTCGTCGTGCATGTTCGCGAGCCTGCAGTTGCGCAGCGACAGGCAGCCGCAGCCGATGCAGTCGGTGAAGTCGTCGCGCAGCTGCTGCAGCCGCCGGATGCGCTCGTCGAGGTCGGCCTGCCACTGCGAGGACAGCTCCGCCCAGTCCTTCTGGTTGGGCGTGCGGCCGTCGGGCAGGCAGGCCAGTGCGCGGTTGATCTCGGCGAGCGGGATGCCGACCCGCTGGGCGATGCGGATCAGCGCGACCCGTCGCAGCACCGCACGCTTGTATCGTCGCTGGTTACCCGACGTGCGCCGCGACGTGATCAGGCCCTGCCGCTCGTAGAAGTGCAGCGCCGACACCGCGACGCCGCTGCGTTGTGACAGCTCGCCGACGGTCAGCTCGGACTTGTTCCACGCGACGGTGTCCACGGCGGCTCCTCGATTTGACCTCAACTTTGATTCAGGTTTTAGCGTAGCGGCGACAGCATGCGAAGCCAACGGGCGCCGCACCCGCCGAACCGGTGGGCGGCGCCACGACGCGGAGGACCTGGATGCACGCGATCCGTCTGCACGAGTTCGGCCCGGCCGAGAACCTGCGCTACGAGGAGGTGCCCGATCCGGTGCCCGCGGCCGGCCAGCTGCGCGTCGCCGTCGAGGCCAGCGGCGTGCACCTGATCGACACGGCGCTGCGGTCCGGTGGGGGCGGCGGCGGTCCGTTGCCGTTGCCGGCGCTGCCGTCGATCCCCGGCCGGGAAATCGCGGGCACCGTGGACTCCGTCGGCGACGGCGTCGATCCGGCGTGGGTGGGGCGGCGGGTGGTGGCGCACCTCGGTCAGGCCGGCGCCGGGTACGCGCGGCTGGCGGTCGTGGCGGCCGAGTCGGCGCACGTGCTGCCGGACGGGCTTGGCGCCGACGCGGCGGTGGCGATGATCGGGACCGGGCGGACGACGGTCGGCGTGCTGGATCGGGCCGCTCTGACCGGTGACGACGTGGTCCTGGTGACGGCCGCGGCGGGTGGGGTGGGCAGTCTCCTCGTCCAGGCGGGGCGGGCCGCCGGCGCCGTCGTCGTCGGGTTGGCCGGGGGTTCGGCGAAGGTGCGGCAGGTGCGCGCGCTCGGCGCCACGCACGCCGTCGACTACACCGACCCGGCCTGGCCGGAGCACGTCCGCGCCGCCCTCGGCCCGCTCGCCCCGACCCTCCTCCTCGACGGCGTCGGCGGCCCGCTCGGCCGTGCGGGCATGGACCTCCTCGGCGTCGGCGGACGGCTCGTCATGTTCGGGTGGTCGTCCGGCGAGCTGCTCCCGTTCGCCTCCTCCGACCTCGTCGAACGCGCCCTGACTGCGTCGTGGCCGATCAGCCGGCACCAGGTCGGGCGGCCCGGGTTCCTGCGCGGACTGGAGACACGAGCGCTCGCCGAGGCAGCGGCCGGCCAGCTGGTCCCGCTGGTGCACCGGTTCCCGCTCGAACGCGCCGCTGACGCCCACTCCGCCCTCGAGTCCCGCCGGACCACCGGCAAGGTCGTCCTCGTCTGACGGCGCCGTCGTACTCGGGACGCCGTGCCGCGGGAGCTGCGCCTACCCGGCGCAGAGCAGCCCGGGGAAGCCGACCTCGTCGCCGAGCCATTCCTCGCCGTCGCCGTTGCCGGTCTCGGTGGTCTCGCGCTGGTGCGCCCGGCAGGCGCGCAGCCGCAGCGTGTCGATCACCTGCTCGGCGTCGGAGAGGTCGCTGGCGGCGATGGTCGCGCCGACCTCGTTGCGATACACCGTCGGCAACGCGTCGAGCGGCAGACCGCCGGGCACCGCGTACAGCTCAGACAGGTGCACGGGACCGAGTTCGTGCCGGACGCCCTGGTAGATCGCCACCTGACCGTTGCTGACGCCGACGTAGTACTGGTCGCGGACCCAGCCGTTGGCGAACGTCAAGCCGGCCCAGCCGAGCGCCATCACCGCCGCTACCGCGATCGCCGGCCGCAGCCAGCGCCGCCGCCGGCGCCGTCGGGCACGGGGCGCGTAGCGCATGGTCTCGGCGTCCTGTTGCGGCTCCGACGGCTGGTCGCCGTCGAGGCTCTCGGCGGCCGATCCGACGACGTACGACTCAGAGGCGGCGTCCGCGCCGGCGGCGTCGGCCTCGACGATCTCGCCGACGACCGCGGTGACGTTGTCGGGCGCGCCGGCGTCGAGGGCCATCGCGATGAGCTGGCCGGCCGCGTCGTCGACGGTGTGCGCGCGGGCCAGCGCCGCCTCGATCTCCTGGTCGGTGACGACGTCGGACAGGCCGTCACTGCAGATCAGGAGCCGATCGCCGGCCTGCACGTCGATGATCGAGTAGTCCGGGCGGATCGGCGACTGCCCCTGCAGCACCTTCGTCACGACGGAGCGCGCGGGATGCTCGCGGGCGTCCTCAGGCGTGATGCGGCCGTCGTCGACCAGCGACTGGACGAACGTGTGGTCGCGGGTGATCTGCGTCAGCGACCCGTCGCGCAGCAGGTACGCGCGGGAGTCGCCGATGTGCCCGAGCGCCAGCTGCACGCCGTTCCACAGCAGCGCCGTCGACGTGGTGCCCATGCCGGCGCGGGACGGATCGGCGCGCGCCATGTCGTCGATGCGGCCGTTCGCGGCGCTGACGGCGGCCGACAGGACGTCGATCGGGTCTCCGTCGGGCAGGTGGTCGGCGTTGACGAGTTCGTCGATGGCCGCCCGGCTGGCGACCTCACCCGCTGCGTGGCCGCCCATGCCGTCGGCGACGGCCAGGAGGTACGGGCCGGCGTAGCCGGAATCCTCGTTGCCCTCCCGGACCAGGCCGACGTCGGAACGCGCGGCGTAGCGCAGCGTCAGCGGCATCGATTCCCTACTCCCGCACCCATTGAGGCGCCGGGGGCCCGGAGAGCGCCCACACGCCGCCTCCCCCCAGAGACTTGTCGATCACAGCGGATCGTAGCCGCCCCCGGTTCCTGACTGTGGAGACGCCACGCGGACGGGCCTTGTCCACAGCCCACTCCGATCTGCCGACTTGTCCACAATTCCGGGTTCGGCGGGAGCGGGCGGGTGCCGGTTCGGCGAACGATGAAGGGGTCCGGCCGCGAATGGTCGGACCGAGGTGCCAAGCCTCGTCGGTTTCGTCGGAGAGGACGCTATTCATGCAGCTCATCAAGAGTGCCGCCGTGTGCGGCGCGACGGTCGCGGCGTTGGTCGCGGGAGCGTCGGTCGCCGCTCCCGCGTGGGGCACGGTTCGGCCGGCGGAGAGTCCGCCGTCCGTCGAGGCGTTGGCCGGCCAACCGCCGGCGCGCGTGGTGACGGAGCCCGGGTCGGCTCGCGCCGCACCGAGACCCACGGCAGTGGTGACGGATGCGGCGGCGGGCGCGGTGGCGGATGCGGAGCCGGGCGCGGCGCCGGCCGCAGGCACGCCGACGACGACCTCCGTGCCGGGCTGGACGGTCGACTGCAGACCCATGCCGCCGCCCCGGCATCGCCAGCTGCTCGACGGATTCGCGCTCGGCTGGATGCCGCCGGGCATCGGCCCACTCGTCAGCGACTTCGCGTACGAGTGGGACGACGTCGGCTTCCGGTCGCGGGTCTGGGAGTCCGGCCCGTACCCCGACGACTCCTACCGGGTCGACCTCCAGGTCACGGTCATGCGCAGCCCGACGTTCACCGATGCGGCGGCGCTGCGGGGTTTCCTGGTCGAGTACCTCGAGCGCGATCCCGCCGGCTGGGCCACCGACCCGTTCGCCCACCCCGACGGCCCCGGCTTCACCGACGTCGGTGAGCTCTTCTGGCTCGCCTCCCCCGGCGTCGCGGTCCGCGTCTTCGGCTGCGGTGAACAGGTCGACTTCCGCGATCTCACCCGGACCGCCTGTGCCGTACGGCAGGTGCTGCCGATGCGCTGATGCCTTTAGGCCGCCCGACTGGACGCGTTGGCAAGGGAGGACGAGATGACGAAGACCTGACGACAATCTGGACGCGCGCTGCCTGGTCCAGCACCGGCACGAGTAGCGACGGCCGCAGCGTCTGGTCGAGCGCCGGCACCGGTAGCGACGGCCGCGGCGTCTGGTCGAGGGCCGGCACCGGTAGCGCCGGCACCGATGTCTGGTCGAGCGCCGGCGCCGGTAGCGACCGCCGTGACGTCTAGTCGACTGCCGGAGCCGGTAGCGACCGGACGTCCGGTGGTGCGGGTGGCTGACCGGACTCCACCCGCCGGCCGCCGCGCGTGCACCGGACCCAGGCCAGGCTGTGGCGCGCCGAACAGGGCTCGCCAGACCTGGGGCCGGCCGTGTCGCGCGGGCTTGCGGCACCGGTGGACTGCGCCGGGCTCGCCACCGTGCCGGGCAGCCGCCGCGCCGGGCCGCGGGTGCCGTCCCGGTCGCCGGAGGTGGGCCGTGTGGCGGCCGTGCCTCGCGGTGGCTGCGCCGGGGGTGGTGGCCGCGCCTGCCGGGTTGGGCTCGCCGGAGGTGGGCCGTGCGGTGGCCTTGCCTCGCGGTGACTGCGCCGGGGTGGTGGCCGCGCCCGCCGGGTCGTCCCCGTCGGGCGTCGGCGGGGCGGTGGCCGCGCTCCGCGGTGACCGCGCCGGGGGTGGTGGCCGCGCCTGCCGGGTTGGGCTCGCCGGAGGTGGGCCGTGCGGTGGCCTTGCCTCGCGGTGACTGCGCCGGGGTGGTGGCCGCGCCCGCCGGGTCGTCCCCGTCGGGCGTCGGCGGGGCGGTGGCCGCGCTCCGCGGTGCTACGTCGGCGCAGCGGCGTGGTCAGCCGGCGGCGTCGCGGGTGTGGCGGGTCGGTTCGGGAGCCGGGCGGGCGATCGCTCGATGCTGCGACGGCGTCAGCCCGCGGCGTCGTTTGAACGCGGCGCTGAGCGCGAACGCGCTCCCGTACCCGACCTGCCGGGCGATGCTCTCGACCGTCGCGTCGGTCTCGCGCAGCAGGTCGGCGGCGATCGACAGGCGCCAGCCGGCGAGGTAGCTCATCGGTGGCTCACCCACGCGGGCGACGAAGTCGCGGGCCAGCAGCGCCCGGGACACGCCGGTCGCGGCGGCGAGCGAGCCGACCGTCCACCCGCGCCCGGGATCGTCGTGGAGGAGGCGGAGCGCCTGGCTGACCGGCGAGTCGTCCAGCCGCGAGTACCAGTGCGGCGCCGACGCCTGCGGCCGGTCGAACCAGCCGCGCAGCGTCGAGACCAGCATGAGGTCGAGTAGCCGGTCGAGCACGACCTGCTGGCCCGGCCGGTCCGCGGCGATCTCGTCGGCGACGAGATCGAGCATCGGGCACGCGCAGTCGTCCTCGGCGATCACCAGCACCCGTGGCAGCGCGTCGAGCAGCCGTTCGCTGATGCCGGCGGCGCCGTCGTACGTCCCTGTCAGCACGACGGTCTCGCCGGCGACGCCCGGGTCGCAGGTCCGCCCCACGGCGCCGGCTTGCGCACTCCTGGCGCAGTAGTCGGCCAGCGCGATGGCGTCGTCGGGGCGGGCGTCGGGATCGGCGGCGACGGTGAACGGCTCGGGCCCGCGGACGACGGCGATGTCGCCAGTGCCGACTCGAACCGGATTGCCGTCGAGCGGGTGCAGCCAGGCGGTCCCGTCGAGGACGGCGACCAGCGTCAGCTCGGCGCCCGTCGCGAACCGCACCGACCAGCGCGAGTCGAGCACCGTTCGCCCGATCAGCGCGCCGCTCGCCCGCACGCCGTCGAGCAGGTCGGTCAATGGATCCACCCCTCCACCGTAGACGACGTCGCATGAATCAGAGTGTCTGGACCATTCATCGTCCACCGGTGGCGAGGTTGGCTGGCGGCATGACGATTCTCCTCACCGGCGCCACCGGCAAGGTCGGCCGCCGGGTCGCCGCCCGCCTCGACGACCTCCGGGTGCCGTTCCGCCCGGCCAGCCGCACCAGCGCGACGCCGTTCGACTGGACCGACGAGACCAGCTGGCCGGCCGCGCTCGACGGGGTGCGGTCGGCGTTCGTGGTCCCATACGACGCCGCTCCGCTGACGCGCCCGTTCGTCGATGCCGCGATCAAGAGCGGGGTGGAGCGGATCGTGCTGCTCTCCGGTCGCGGCGTGGACGTGCCCGACTATCTGCCGCCGCACCTGATGGAGGGCAACGCGCACATCGACGGCGAGGCGGCGCTGCGCCCGGCCGCGGTCGAGTGGACGATCCTGCGGCCGGGCTGGTTCGCCCAGAACTTCAGCGAGGGCTTCTTCCTCGACGCGGTGCTGGCCGGCGAGCTGCGGCTGCCCGCCGGCGACGGCGCCGCGAGCTACGTCGACGCCGACGACATCGCGGCGGTCGCTGTGGCAGCTCTGACCGAGGATCGCCACGTCGGGCAGACGTACGAGCTGTCCGGCCCGCGCGCGGTCACGATGGCCGAGGCTGCCGCCGAGATCACCACGGCGTCCGGCCGCAACGTCCGATACACCCACATCGACCACGACGACCTCGTCCGCGAGCTGGTGAGCGACGGCTGGCCCGCCGCCGAAGCCGACGAGTACGTGAGCCTCATCGGACCGATCCGCCGCGGCATCGACGCCCACCTGTCCGACGGAGTGGAACGCGCACTCGGCCGCCCGCCGCGCGACTTCCGCGCCGTCGTCCAGGCGGCCGCGGCCGCCGGGGCGTGGTCCTGACGCCGGCGGGCTGACACGCGCCGGCCGGACGCGCTTGCGCGGCGACGCCGGGCCCCGGCCACGAGAGCGCCGACCCGTCCTGCGGGACAGGGTCGGCGCTCCGGAGCATCGCGCTGTGCTGATCAAGCCCGGGCGCCACTCACCCGGCGGCCAGTGCGGGACGGGTCAGGCGGTGTCCATGGCGCGGTGACGCGCTCGCAGGGCCAGCAGACCGGCGGCGAGCAGGAGTGCGGCGAGCGCGACGCCGCCCAGCGTCCACACCCCGGTGTCCGGCAGCAGGTCGTTCTCGGCCGGGCCTTCGTCGCCCACGCCGGAACCGTCGTCCGAACCGGCCTCCGAACCGGCCTCCGAGCCAGACTCCGAGCCAGACTCCGAGCCAGACTCCGAACCGCTCCCCGACTCGGAACCGGACTCGTCGCCCGGGCCGTCGGTCGGATCGGGCGACGGGGACGGCGTGGGCGGCAGGTCCGGCGCCGAGGTGACGCGCAGGAGCACGTCGGCGCCGTCCCACACCGCGTCGAACGTGTAATCGCCCGACGTGACCTCCTGCGCCGCCAGATCCGTACTGCCCGGCCCGGACGTCGTCACGACGGCGAACTCGTCGCCCTCCGCCGGGGCGAACCCGTCGAGCACTGTCACGTCCCAGGTGATGTCGCCGAGGGTCTGGAACGAGGTGGCGATCCGGTCGAACCCATCGCACGCCGCGTGCCCGCCGAGCTCGACGCCGAGGGTGCCGTTACCGGTGAACTCGTCATTGACGGTGAGACAGCCGGCCGACGACCCGGCGGCGACCGTCCCGCCGTCGAGCGCGAGCGACAACACCGTCCCGGTGCCGCGCAGCATCCCCTGCGCCGTCGCCGCCGTCTGACCCAGGTCGCCGTCGACCGCCACCGACCCGCCGGCCACCGACAGCCGCGACCCGTCGGCGTTCTGCGTCCAGTCGCCGCCCAGCACCAGCGAGCCGGAGCCGCCGTGCCGCAACGTCCCCGCACCGCGCAGGTCGCCGCCGAACGACGTCGACGCGGAGCCCACGACGGACAGCGCCGACGCCGCGTCCACCAGCAGCACCGAGCCCGAGTCCGATCCGGACCCGGACAGCGCGCCCACCGCCTCGTTGTCGTTCAGCACGAACGTCCCGCCGCCGGTGATCGACAGCTCGGCGGTGTCCGGGATCAGGTCGTGCAGGTCGGCGTGGTCGGTGTGGACCGTCGTGACGTGTGCGTCCTGGATCTCGAAGTCGCCCGGCACGGACGTGTCGCGGTGCAGCGAGACCGCGCCGCTCTCGGCGACCGTCCGGCCGGCGAACGTGCTGGACCCGCCGTCGCTGAAGATGATCGGCGCGTCGATGCCCGCGCTCTCGAGGCTCAGGTCGCCCGAGCCCGCGACGGACACGAGGTCGACGACCGACGGCGTGGCCCGGGTCTCGACCCGCCCGCCGCCGTTCGTCAGCGCGACGTCGGTCACCGTCAGGCTCGCCCCGGGCGCGAGCGTGGCCAGCACCGACTGGTCGCCGATCCGCAGCTCCTCGTCGAGCGTGATCGTGTCCGCGGTGCCCACCACCGCGCCGTCGTACGCCGTCGTGATGCCCGACCCCGCCGGCCCCAGCGCCAGTGCGTCGTTCACCACGAGCAGCGACTCCGCGCCGTTGACCGCAGTCAGGCCGTCGTGACCCAGCTGGCCCTCCTCGATGCTCAGGCGCCCCGGGCCGTGCGCCGTCCCGACCCGCACCTCGCCGTTCGGGTCGCTGGTCAGGCTCGCGAACTGCGGCACGACGGCGTCGCCGTCGAGGGCGAGCACACCGTCACCGACGTGCAGGTCGCCGGCGAACGACAGCGGGTCGCCGCCGCTGCCGCCCTGCACGTGCACGTACGCGCCGAGCGTCACGGGCTCAGCGAGCGTGACGGCGTGCGGCCCCGCGACCAGCGAGTACGGCCCGAGAACCCCGCCGTCGCCGAGTGTGATGGGCCGCTCGAACTCGGTGTCACCGGTGAACTCCACCGTCGCCTCGTCGACGACGGTAACGGCGCCGCCCGCGCCGCCGCAGTCCGTCCCGCCGCAGCGCAGCGTGATGTCGTCCTCCAGCCCGATCGTCCCCGCGTAGGTCGAGCCGCGGAGTGCGACGGTCCCGGCGCCGCGGAACCGCAGCGCCTCGTCGTCGCCGCCGATGCGGGCCGCAAGCGTCGCGCCGTCCTCCAGCTGGACGATGTCCGTCGCGTTCGCCGCCTGCGTGAACCGCAGCTGGTGCGGCGCCTCGATCGTGAGATCGGCGGTGACGTGGTGCAGATGCTCGCCCGCGCTGGACGGGACCTCCAGGCCGGTCGCCAGCGTCGTCGGCGCCGAGACGGTGAAGAAATGCGCCTCGATGTCGTCGCCGGAGAGGTCGTAGCCGGGCGCCTCGACCCGCAGCACGCTGAACGTCGTGCCGCCGAGGTCGTTGACGGCCTCCTGGGCGGCGGCACCGGGCCCGAAGACGACGCCGTCGCCCTCGCCGGGCGCCCCGCCCGCGCAATCGGCCCAGTTCTCTGCGGTGGACCAGTTAGCATCGCCCCCGGCTCCGGTCCAGCGGCAGGTCAGGCCGAGGGCTTGGGCGGGTGTGGCCGGAAGTGTCAGCGCGACGAGCACCGTGGTAACGGCGCAGGTGGCAGCGGCCCGGAAACGGGCAGAGGTCGTCGAAGTCACGGGCTCGACCGTAGGGAGGGGGCACGGGATGGGCGAGTGGGGTTCCTACGCATGCCGCCGTCCGGGCATGGGGGTTTCCACGGTTTCTCGGTGGCGGCGGTGAGGCGGGGACTGGTCGACGGCGAGGGCGCCGCGCTCGCGAGCGGGTCGTTGCCGGCGCTCACGCGCGGTGATGTGGCGGCGGCGCTGACGACGTCCGCGCGCGGCGTGCTGCGGCTGGCGCGGTACGAGCAGCTCAGCGGGCGGGAGCGGCCGGCGCACGAGCGGCTCACCGCGGTCCTGCCGACGCTCACCGACGCGGCGCTGCGCCGCGACGTCGAGGTGCAGCTGCAGCTCGGGGTGGCGTTCGAGCCGGCGTTCGGCGCGTTCACGCTGACGCTCGACGTCCCGCTCCCGGGCGGGCCGGCGGGGACCGCCGCGACCCGCGTCCGCGCCCTCGTCGCCGTCGCGTTCCACCGCCTCGTCATGGACGGCGTCGAGCCGGCCGGAGGTTGGACGGCGGCGCCGACGGCCGCGGACTGGGCGGAGCAGCTGTCGCTCGAGGAGCAGGCCCGGATCGGGTTCCTGGAGCTGCTGGAGCGCGGCGACCCGGACGAGATCCTGGACGCGATCGACCTGCTCTACTGGGTGCCCACGCTGTCGCTGGCGCACTCATTGGTGGTCGAGGCGCTGGCCGTGGCCGACGCCGCCCGGCGCGCGGCCGAGCGGGCCGGGATCGGCGCGATCGGGCCGTTCCTCGACCACACCACCGGCTGCAGCTACACGACACAGTTGCGGGTGGCTGACGCGGCGGGGCTGATCGAGCGGGCGCTGACCGGCTTCGAGGACTCAGGCAACTGGTCGTGGTGGATGCACGCGCGCTCGGTGCAGCACGTACTCGCGGTGATGTCGCGCGAGCAGCTGCCCGACGGCGGCGCGACGATGTCCGAGCTGGAGCGGCTGCTGCTCCTCGGCGACTGGCGGGAGGGACGGCGCTCGCTGGGGCACTCGGTGCTGATGGAGATGGCGATCGTCCTGACCAGCGTCGGTGACGCCGACGGCGCCCGGCGGCTCGTGCTCGCCGACGGCGGCATCGACGAGATGGTGCTCACCAACTCCGACCGCGCGCTGATCGCCGAGATGCTGTTCGCGGCCGCCGTGGCCGACGGCGACGACGCCGAGGCGGCGCGGCTGCGGCGCGTCGTCGAACACATGATGCCGTCGCCGTACGTGCTGATCGTGCGGGAGCGGATGGGAGCGCTGCTGTCCGGCGGCGCCGTCCAGGAGGCACCGGTGGTCGAGGATCTGGGCAACGGGTTCGAGATCTTCCGGACCCGCTGGCTGCTGCTGTCCGACGCCGTCCGGCGCGGTCGCCGCGACGCGGCGCTCGGCGCCCTCGCCAACCTCGACGCCTACGCCAGCGAGGCGCGCGTCGCCGCCGTCCGGACCCGGGCGGTGCAGCTGTTCCGGACGCCGGTGGCCGCGGCCGAGGACCTGCTGAGCACCAGGCAGCTCGAGGTCGCGACGCTCGCCGCCGCCGGCCGCACCAACCGGGAGATCGCGGCGGCGCTGTTCCTCGGCGTGCGGACGGTCGAGGGGTACGTGGCGAGCGCGCTGCGGACCCTCGGGCTGACCCGCCGGGAGGACCTGGCGACGGTGTCGCTGCCGGTCTCGCTCGGCGACGCGGACGGGACGTCGGCGGAGCCGGTGTACCTGACGTTGCGGCAGGGCCAGGTGGCGGCGCTGATCGCGGCGGGCGCGAGCAACCTGGACATCGGTGAGGCGCTCGGGATCACCGAGAAGACGGTCGACAAGCACATCGCGGCGATCAAGGAGCGGACCGGGCTGGGGACGCGGACCGCGATCGCCGCGTCGTTCCACACCGTCCTGGCCCAGCCCGCCGCGACGTGAGAAAACACGAAACCCCAGACCGGTTGCGGCCTGGGGCTTCACCGTGCGCGCCCGAAGGGACTCGAACCCCTAACCTTCTGGTTAGAGGCCGCCACCCAAGTTGACCAGCCACGATACCCCGGGCCAGCGCTCGTGCCCGCCGCGTCCACGGACTGGTCAGTAGCGTCACGACACGACGGCGATGTCGTCACGCTTCGGCCAACTAGGTTTAGCGGACGTGCGGCATGATCCCGGAACGGGATATTGCATTGTCCGTGACTAACCCATTTTCCCCGGAATGGGCGGTCGTGATCGATATGTTCGCTACCGCTCTGCGGGCTGCCGGGCAGCCCGACTCCACCATCAAGACACGCACCGCCCACACGAAGCGGCTCGCCCGCGTGTTCTCCCCGACAGGGCCGTGGGAGATCACCGGCGAGCAGCTGGTCACGTGGGCCGGCACCCAGCGGTGGGCAGCCGAGACCCGCCGCAGCTACTACGCGTCGTTCAGGAAGTTCTACGGCTGGGGGTTCGGCAGCGGCCGCACGTCAGCCAACCCGGCGCTGACGCTGCCCAGTGTCCAGCCCGGCCAACCCTGCCCGCGGCCGACACCGGACCGCGTCTACCGGGAAGCCCTGCTCGCGGCCGGCCGCCGCGAGCGGCTCATGGTCCGGCTGGCGGAGGAACAGGGCATGCGCCGCGGCGAGGTTGCCGTCAGTCACGCCGACGACCTGATCGAGGACCTGGCCGGCTGGTCGCTGATCGTGCACGGCAAGGGCGGCAAGACCCGCATCGTGCCGTTGTTGGACACCATCGCCGCCGAGCTGCTCGCGCTCGGACCCGGGTACTTCTTCCCCGGCCGGGTGAACGGGCACCTGTCGGCCGAGTATGTCGGGAAGCTGATCGCCCGGATCATGCCCGGCACCTGGACCATGCATTCGCTGCGGCACCGGTTCGCCAGCAAGGCGTACGCGGTCGACCGGGACCTGTTCACCCTGCAGGAGCTGCTCGGCCACGCCAACCCGAACACGACCCGCGTCTACGTCCACGTCGCCGACGACACCCGCCGTGCGCTGGTGCACGCCGCCGCCGGCGTACGCCAGCGCGCCCAGCTGGCGACGGTGGCGTGACGATGTGCAGCCGATCAGCCGCGGCGGGCGACCTCGAACCGCTCGACCACGGCCGCCAAGGACGACCCCAGCGCGTCGGCCACGTGCGCCAGCTCGACGACGTCGAGGCGCCGTTCCCCCGACTCGTACTTGGAGACGAACGACTGCGGGGTACCGAGCCGCCCAGCGACGTCGTACTGGGTCAGGCCGGCCTCATGCCGGAGCGCACGCAGCACCGCGCACAGGTGCTCGTACTCGACCGACCCCCGGGACCTCTCCACGAGGTGAACTCGACCGCCTCACCACGCGTAATCCCAAACCAGGATCACGGCCCGCGAGCCGACACGGACTCCCCGAGAGGAACGATCATGACCGCCACCACCGACGCTCCCGCGATCGACATCAAGGCCCCGATCGGTGCTCGCGAGGTCCAGGCCGTCGCCGACCTCCTCGACACGCACCGCGACCTGGCGCCGCCGCGCTACCTGACGATCGGCCGCTATAGCGACGACCTCGGCGGCAACGTCTACGCCAGCTGGTCCGCCGACAGCCGCGAGGACGTCGCCGCCTGGGCAGCCATGCTCGGCGCCGACGTCTACGAGTACACAACCGGCGTCGGGTGCTCCCTGCGTGCCACCGTCACCGTTGACGGCCTCGACGTCGAGGTGGCGCTGCTCTGGCAGGCCGGGCAGGACCGATGAGCGCGCGCGGCGACCACGCCGAGTACGTCGCGTTCGCGCGGCGGATCCTGCGCGCACTCGGCCGGCGCATGGCGGCAGCCGACCCCGAGGACCTGGTCGAGCTGCTCGCGCTGTCACGCGACGTCGACACCGCGATCGTGCAGGCCATCGTCGGGCTGCGCGCCGCCGGGTTCTCGTGGTCAGAGATCGCGATCGCCACCGGGACCACGCGGCAGGCCGCCCACAAGCGGTGGGCTGCCGACGTCGATCGGCTGTCAACCGCTAGTTGACGTCCCCGAGCACGGCGGACCCGCCGTGCCGACGGGGCGGACCCGGCTCGGTGGTCGCACACCGGGCCGGGCCCTTGATCCACCACCAGATCGAACCTGGAGGCAGACCATGTCCGACCCTACCCAGCTCGCCCGGCTCGTCGACGTCGTCGTGGACGACCTCGACCGCATGCGGGGATTGCTCGACAGCGCGCGGGTGACGCTTGCCGCGGCCGTCGACGTCGTCGACAACAGCAAGACCGGCCTGACCGCACTCCGCGACCAGCTCGGCAATCGGTCAGCACGGTGAACCGCCGCCGTGTCGAGATAGCAGCCTGGCTGCTCGCGCTGGCGCTGCTCACGATCGTCATCTGGCTCGTCTGACGAAGCGAGGGCCCGGCACCGTGATGGTGCCGAGCCGCACGCCGTCTACCCCATCCACCATCCCAGGCCCCCGCGCTAACCTCCCACGGCGCGTTCGGCCTCTCACGTCGGGACGCTACCAGATGATCCCAATTTGGGATATCGTCACCGTCGCACCGCCGCATCAACCGTCCGGGGAGTGTGCTACATGACGATCATGACGAAACCCACGCCGAGTCGGCCGGCGGCCGGCCGCCGCCCGCCGATCGTCCTCCTGCTGGCGCTCGCCCTCGCGGCCGTCGCCCTGGTCGTCGTTCCGATCGTCGTGCTCGAGCAGCGCGACGATCGCAGAGAGCGCGAGACGCAACAGGAGATCGAGCAGCTCGACGACGCGCTCTGCTACCCGGGCGAGCCTGGCTGCTGAGACTCGGCGTCAACCTCACCGCCCGCTGGCACTTGCATGGTGCCGCCGCGGGGCCACGGATGGATGGCCGGAGAGCGGGACCCTCAAGCCTGCGAAGACCCGACCAGCGCCGAAGCGGGACCCCCGCCACCCACGCAGAGGTGACGGGGGTCCCGCACGTTCAGCCGCCGAAGACGCCGCCGACGTACGAGCCGATCGCTGACCCGCCGGCCGCTGCGAGGCCGGCCGCGATCCACAGGGCGCGCTCGAGCTTGCGGATCCGCGTCTCGTGGTCGAGCACCTTCGGTGCGAGGTGCTCGCGCAGCAGTGTGTGGATCTCGACGATGCGGTCGTGGTCGGAGGTGATGGCGTCGTCGGTCACGGGACCGCCTCCGGGCCAGCGGTGCACTCGGGGTCGAGCATCGCGAACCCGAACCGGTCCCGCGGCGCCTCGTGCTCGAAACCGCCGACGTGCACGCACATCGCGACGCCGCCGGTGCTGGCCAGCCCGACGATCTGCGTCTCGCCCTGCTCCTCGTCGCTCATGCTGCGAAGTACACCCCTCCCACGCTGATGACGTCACCCGACACCCAGGTCCCGCCGGACAGTGGCGAGGTGGCCTGTAGCGAGTTGCCGTCCATCCACAAGTTGATCGTGGTAGATCCCGACATCCGACATGCCAGCGTCATCCGACCAGTGCCGGAGGTGCCACGGGACACATAGCCGGACCCCACGGTCATCCACGATGCGCCGGTCACGAGCGTTGGCAGGTCGACTGCGAGCGTGCCGGTGATGGTCGACGTGGACCCGAGAACCCACTTCCACTGCCATGCCACGAGGTCGCCGATGCGGCCCCAGTAGGCGTTCACCGCACCGTTCCCGACGCTCGCGTTGGTGAACGTCGGCGTCCAGGCCGAGGCGTTGCCGCGGCCCTCGAGGGCGTCGAGGCGGGCGCGGTCGTTCGCGATCTCGTCCGAGACCGACTCCTGGCCCAGGTTGAGCAGGTCGGAGAACGGCGCGGCGAGGTCGGTCTCGTCGTAGATGTAGATGCCGTTGGCGTCGAGGGATCCGGACATCAGGCCACCCCCAGGCAGATGTAGTCGAGCCGGTTGAGGATGCCGGAGAACGGCGCGTTGGTCGCGCAGACCTTGGCCCTGATGAACACGTTCTCGCTGTTCCAGGACGGCTGCTGGTCGCGGACCACAACGAGGATCGCCGTCGAGTCGTGGTCGAGTCGCGGCATCGGCATGATCAGCGAAGGAGTGAACGGCGCGCCATGGGGCAGCGCGAGGTCACCACTGGACCCGAAGTTCAGATCCTCCCAGGTGCCCCAGTGGATCCGGAAGCCGAGATACTGCGGGGAGAGCTTGCCGGTAGCGCGGCGGAGCACGTTGGCCGACGACACCGTCAGGATCGCGTTCGTGGACCGGTTGATCTCCTCGGCCCAGGCGGCGCCGTAGAGGTCGCCGCGCCCGGTGCCGCCGCGCTTGACCGGGAGGAAGCCGGAGGTGATCTGGTCGGCGCGGTGGGTGCCGTCGGTGCGGTGCCGGGCGATGTAGTCCCTGGTGACGTTGATCTCGTCATACGCCTGCCGGATGTCCTCCGAGCCCGCGACGGTGTCGTAGCCCACCGCGGCGGCGTCGTCGCCGTTGGCCATTCGTTCAGCCCTCCCAGGCGTACTCGGTGTACGACGTCCCGGCCGGGACGTCGTCGTAGCTCACCCCGGGCGGGGTGTACAGGTAGCTGTTCTGGTCGATGCCGAGCAGATCGCGGGTGCGCACGGTCATGACGTCGTCGGGCTGCGACCACGAGACCGCGGCGACGGCGCCGGCCTGAACGCCTCCGTCGGGCATCGTCATGAGGAACGGCTGATAGGGCCGCACGGAGTAGTCCGAGACGCCGCCCAGGCCGAGCACGCGGCCGAGCGCCCGGGCCCGGCGCAGGATCCCGCGGGCCAGCCCGGCGCCCGGGTACGGGCGCTCTACGGTGCGGGTGATGGTGCGGGTGCCGGTGACGCCGGCAGCGTCGTAGCGGGTGCGGCGCTGGCCGGTGCCGGCGTCGTCCCACTCGTAGGTGACGACCGCGCTGTCGCCCCAGCCTCCCTGCTCGCGGGACAGGGCGTCGGTGAGGTCGGTCGCGGTGAGCGGTGACGCGGCCAGCACGCCGGGCACGATCAGCACCTCGGGGTCCTCGAGGTGCCACAGGCCGCGCTCGTCGCACCACAGCCGCAGCCCGGCGATGCCAATGATCCCGGACAGGTACGACCAGGCACCCTCGCCAGGCTGCCACGGCAGCGCGTCGGTCTCGACGAGCTGGCTCCCGGCCGGTCCGGCGGGCAGCGCGACGCCGAGCACGTGGCCCAGCACCATGTTGCAGCAGTCGCGGATGGTCGACCCGGACGGCGTCATCGCCGTGGTGGCGGTCAGCGCGTAGTCCGTCAGCAGCGCGTCGGCCGACGCGGCGACGATCTCGACCGTGCCGGCGGCGTAGTCGACGGTCCGGTCTCGCAGGTGGAGGTTGGCGCGGACCCTGGTCGACGGCCGCCAGCCGCCGGGGTTGAACGGCTCGCCGTACTCGGTGGTGAAGCTGGCCAGCCCCATCCGCCCGTACCGGAACGTGACGTCGTCGACGTAGGCGTGCGGGTTCGTGCCGCTGAGGCGGATCTCCATGCGGGCGAACCGGTAGCCGGCCGCCTCGATCGGCGACGGCACGCTCTCGAATCCCGACCCCAGCCGTGTCCACTGGCCGACCGGCGGGTTGGCGATCGCCGTGCCGACCCACACGTACTCGACGCCGTCGGCGTCGTAGTAGTAGCGGCGCAGCTGCGCCAGCGTGATCGGCGTCGTCGGGTAGACCCACGCCCGCCAGTACCAGCGCACCAGGGTCTCGATCGGGAACATGTCGGTGGTCCACGCCGTCGCGCTACCGCCGGCCGGGTTGGTGATCTCCATCGAATGCGTGCCGGTGTGGGCCTGGGCGTCGGTCCACGCGATGGTCGTGCCAGCGCCGCCGTCGCTCGGCTCCCACTCGCTGATGCCGTACTCGAAGGACCCGTCATCCGGCGCGATGACGGTGGGCGCGATCTCCATCTCGGCGAGCGTCTGCCCGGCGTAGAAGGCCGAGAGGTCGGCCACCGGCCGGCCGTAGCCGAACGCCTGCGTCAGGCCGACGTGGACCCGCTGCGGCGGGCTGGTGCGCGGGTCCAACGTGAGCACGGGCGACGCCCGGTACAGCTGCACGCCGTCCTGGCGCAGCTGGTCGCCGATCGCGTAGCCGTCGACGGCGCGGGTCTCAACGTGCACGTGGATGTACTCCGGCCGCTCCGGCGCGGCGAACTCGACCTCGAGCTGCTGCCACTGCCCGGCCGGGATGTTGGCCAGCGTGACCCGGCCGACCTCCGCAAACCAGCCGCCCTCGCGGACCAGCTCGACGACCATCGTGGCGGTGAGCAGGTCGACGTCGGCCATGACCCGCGTGTGGGCGGTGTAGGAGTAGAGCCCCTGCACCGGCACATACTGGAACGAGGTGCGGGAGTGCGGCAGCGCCGACGACGGCGCCGTCCAGGTCGTCACCCACTGGCCGTCGACGAGCACCGTGTCGGCAGGGCCCGGCACGCCGTGCGGGTTGAACCACCAGGACTCCGGGTCCTCCGCGAAGATGTCCCGCGGCCCGAACTGGCCGCGGCCGTTCGTGGTGACGTCGCGGTCCCGGCTGTCGATCGGCAGCGTGGCGCGCATGAGTGCGTACGGCACGCGATCCTCGTCGAGGTCCAGCGAGAGGCTGTCCGGCTCGAAGGTGAACCCGCCGACCTGCAGCCGGTTGATGTGCGTCGACGCGGTCACGGCAGCACCTCCGTGAAGTCGGCCGTGACCACCCAACGCAGGAGCGTCACCTGGTCTAGCTCCGTCGTCAGCTGCCCGCTGACCACGTACGCCATCGCGGCCGTGGCGACATCGTCGTCGGCCAGCGTCAGCACCGTGCCGGCGGCGTGCATCTGCTCCATCGCCGCGGCGGCGACCTCGTCGGCGCAGAGGATCCGCAGCTGCCCGGCGCGCAGCGCGTGCGGTCGCAGCGTCACGTCCGGGTCCGGCCGGCCGAGCAGCTGGTGCACGCGGGTCCGCGCCTGCCGCGCCGGCGCCCAGCCGAGCACCAGCAGCGGCGTGAGGGTGGTGGTGCCATCGGTGATCGTGGTCGTCATCGCCTACACCGCCTGGTTGCCGAAGGTCTGGACCCGGATGGGCACGGTGATGCCGTTGCGACTCACGCGATTCGCCCACGCGACCCATGCCGAATCGTCGACGCGAGTGCGAATCGCCGGCCCCTCCACCGTGGCGGGCAGGGTCCGCTCCAGCCCGCCGACGACCCCGTTCGCCTCCGCGGTCCCCTTCCGGTCGCCGATCGCGGTCAGGCGGGCCAGCGCGTCGGCCCGCAGCTCGGGCGTGGCGTTGATGAGTCCCTGTAGCGCCAAGAACCCGTCCTCGCCCATGTCGAGCAGCACGCCCCGCTGCGTCGTGGTGAGGTTCTGCTGTGCCCACGCCCATGCCTGGATGCGCTCTTCCTGGTCGGCGAGCTGCTGGTCCAGGATGCCGATGAGTTCCTGCGCGGTGATCTCGCCGTCGCTGATCGCTGCGTCGCGCACCTCGGCGTAGGCGTCAGTCAGTCCGAGCACGCTCTCGGCGATCTGCTGGTCCGCCGCGACAGCCGCGTCGACGCGGGCCTGCTGCATGTCCTCTTCGCGCTGCTTGTTCGTCTCGCGGGCCGCGGCGAGCCGCTCATCATGCGCGCCGCGGGCCTCCTCGATCCGGGCGTTGGTCTCCTCGGTCGCGCGAGCGCGCTCCTCGTCCTGTGCGATTGCCGCTGCGGCCTGCTCGCTGCGGGCGGTGGCGGCCTGCTCCTCCGCGGTCTGCTCCGCGCCCAGCAGCTCGAGCCGGCGCTCGGCGTCGGCGATCTGCCTGGCACGCTCGCGGCCCTCGCCACGCAGCACGTCCAGCACAGAGATGTCGCGATCCTTCGCGATCTGCAGTTCTCGCTCGGCCAGCTCGATGGCCCGTTCCCGCGCCTGCGGGTCACCGGCGACACCACGCAGGTAGTTGGTCCAGTCGATCTCGGACAGGTGCTCGGCGCCCTCGGTGAGCCGGTCGAGGTTGAGCTGATCGGGGTCGGTCTCGGCGACGATCTGCCGCATCCGGTCGGCGACAGCGCTCAGCGCGGACTCGCCGTCCACGCGCACGGCGAGGAAGTTCTCGCGGATCTCACCGATGCGGTCCCGCAGCTCCTGCGCCTTCTCCTGGCTCTTGTCGAACGCCGCGCCGATGAGGCCGATGCCGATGGCGCCGGCCGCGCCGATCGCAGCACCCACGGGGCCGAGCCCGGCGACCAGCCCACCGAACGTGCCCTGGATGCCGTCGGCGAACGAGCGGGCCGACCCGTCGAAGGACGAGAACGTCTCGCTGGCGTTCTGCAGGCCCTCCTGCTTGATCTCCTGCATCGACGCCTTGGTGCGCGACTCGGTCTCCTGGACGTCGGCCACGGTGCGCTGCGAGGCCTGCTTGCTCGCCCCGCCAGCGGAGTCGAACGCGTCTTTGAACGACTGTTCCATCCGCTCGGTCGCGGACTCCACCTGCGCTGCGGCCTGGTCGACCTCCGCTTCGACGGTCTGCATGCCGCTCTTCGCGGCGTCGCTGACCTGATCGAACGCGGCCTTGCCGTCGTCGCCGATGCGGTCGAGCTGCTTGCCCGAGTCGGCCAGGTCATCGACGGCACGTTCGGCGTTGCGGGCGCCGTCCTCGATGCCGTCGGACAGCGCCCGGCCGGCGTCACGCCCGGCGTCCTGTGCCTCGCGGGAGACGTCGTCAAGGGCGTCGGCGACCTCGTCGAGCGCGCCCTCGACGTCGCGGGTGCCGCGGAGGAAGCCGGAGACGTCGGAGACGATCGGGATGCGGATCGGTCGCGCCATGCTCAGCTCCTCCCTTCGGCGGCCTCGTGCACCCGGCGGACGACGGTCTGCACCATCAGCGACGCCAGCCGCGGCCCGAGCTCGGCGAAGGCCGGGTGCGCGACGCGGCCCTTCGGGGCGCGGCGGGCGAGCTGCTTGGTGGTGTTGCGGGTGACGCGGTGGGTGCCGCCGGAGCGGCGGTTGCGGCGGGTGTAGGTCGTGGTGCGGTTCTGGTTGGACCCGAACTCGAACCCGGGCCACGCGACCACGGGGACCAGGCCGCCGGACAGTGCCCTACGTGAGCCGGCGGCCTGGGCGACGGGCGGGTTGCCCGACGCGATCCGGGTGCCCGGGACGATGACCCGGTCGTCCATGTGCCAGCTCGCGTGCTTGGCGACGACGGACTTCCACTCCGGGCTCATCGTCTTGACCAGGTCGCGCCGGAGGTCGCGAGCGAGGCTGCGGTCCATCGCCTTGAGGGCGAGGACGACAGCCTGCAGCTCGCGGTGGTCTCCGACCCGGAGCATGGGTCAGGAGACCTGCAACCAGGCGACCGAGCCGTCGATGACCACGTTGCTGCGCCCGGGCGCCGCAGGCTCGGTGGCGTCGGACGTGCCGTCGGTGAGCGCCCGCAGGACCACGGTGCCACCGTCGATGCCGACCCGGTCGCCGACGTCGTAGACGGTGGCGGTCACCCAGGCGGCGGGAGCGGGCGACGGGTCGACCAGCACCGGCCGACCCTGCACACCGCACGCCACCGACGCGGTGGCGTAGGCGTTGCCCGTGCCGCCGATGGCCGGGGACACGAGGGTGACGTTGGCCTCGAAGGTGGGGCCGCTGCCGGACTTCGGCTTGAACGTGACCTCGACGGTGGAGCCAGCGTTCTGGTACAGGTACCGGGCCAGCGAGTCGGGAGTCTCCCAGTCCTGGGCGATCTCCATCGTCACGGTCCACGTCTCCGAGCCGGGGTCGGTGAAGACCGCGGTCGGGGTGAGGCCGCGCCACTCCTGCGCGGAGTTGGCCGGGGTGAACGTGACCGCGCTGACGTGGGCCTCGTAGTTGTCGGTCTCGACGGTGAACAGGACGTCCTTCAGGACGAAGGGCGCCACGGCGATGGTGGCCATCAGGGCTCCTCGGGATTCTCGGTCTCCTTGGTGCTGATGCACCACGTGCTGATGCTGTAGCCGGGGTACTGCTGGTCCCCGTTGACGGTGCGGTCGGCCCGCGTCCATGTCAGGCCCTCGAAGTCGTCGTCCGTCTCGATGACGGTCAGCACGGCGTGCACCGCCGCGTCGAGGGCCGCGTCGGCCTTGGCCGGGTCGGTGATGCTGGTCATCACGTCCACGGTCAGCTCGTGCCGGCGCGCGCCCTGGACCCCGCCGGGCTCGGCCAGCGTCCGATACACCGACACGTACGTCCTGCCCGGCTCGGCGCCGTCCGGCGCCCACAGGTAGCCGCGCACGATGTACGCGTCCGGCAGGGCGTCGTCGAGGACCTGCGCGGCCCACGCCTGGATGCTCGTCACGTCGACGCACCTCCGACCATCCACGGGTCGACGCCGCGGCGTGGCCGCAGCAGCTGCTTCACCGAGTCGGCCAGGGGCCGGACCCGGATCGCGTAGTCGCCGTCGAACCCGAGCACGTCGCCGTCGCGCTGGGCGTTCGACCAGGTCTCCCGGGCCTGCTGCACGACGGCCTGCTTGTACCGGGCCGGCACCGGCGCCCCCTCAGCGAGCGCCGGTGCGTAGGCCTCGCACAGCTCCTGCGAGACGTCGAGCAGGTGCTGCAGGAGGGCAGGGTCCATTTCGACCGCGTCAGCCCAGATGAGCTGCGCGTCCTCGGTGTCTGCCCACGGCGCCATGTCAGGCGTCCTTCCGCGCCTCGTCGGTCTCGCCGGCCCGGGCGGCGATCTCGGCGTTGACCTTCGCCAGGTCGGCCTCGAGCTTCGCCTTCCGGGCGGCCAGCTGGGTGATCGTCGCCCGGGCCGCCATCAGGCGACGTCCTGCGTGGCGAGGGTGACGTAGGCGGCGCGATTCTGGATCGTGCCGTCCGCCCGCTCCCACGCCGTGAACTCGATCTCCCCGTTGTTGGCACGCGACCACGGGTTGACGACGACCGCGAGGTTCGACACGCGGCGGATCACGTACGCCTCGCGCAGGTCACCCAGCGCGGCGAACGCGACGTTGTCGCCAGACACGGCGGGAGCGCCCTGGTCGATGGTGACCGGGTACCCGAGCAGCACCTTCTCCGGCCGGCCACCCATGCCCGACGCCGCCTGCTCCGTGATGAGCGGCCGGTCGTTGCCGTCCACGATCCCGCGGATCTGCGTCCACGCGGCCTTGTTGAGCAGCCACTTCGCGGTCGCCTCATACTCAGGGTCCAGCAGGCCCTCCGTGTCCAGGAGGTCCTGGTAGGTGATCACGGTCGTCGCGGCCAGGTTGTTGTTCTTCGTCACGTTCGGGTTGAGCAGGCCGAGCGGCAGCGTGGTGCCGGCGCCGACCACCCAGTCCTTTGCCTGCTTGCGGGCGATACGCGTGCCGAGCGCCCGAGACACCAGGCCGACGACGTCGAACGCGGAGTCCTGCAGCAGCTCGACCGAGACCCGCAGGGGCGTGTTCTGCCCGCCGACGTCCTCACCGGCCGAGGTGTACTTGAACGCGTTCAGCTCGACCTCGCCGAACACCAGGTCAGCGCCGCCCTCGAACGCGGCCCCTTCGGCGGTGATGCCGCCCTCGTTGGCGGTGTCGTTCAGCGTCGGCCACGGCAGCTTGTTGCCGGTCTCGGTGGTGATCTCCTCGGCCTCGTTGGCCAGGCCACCGAACGCCTTGCGCACCTCCGTCAGCTTCTGCCGGAACCCCTCGGGCACCATGTACCCGCCGTCGGCGCCGCTGCCGACGCCCTGCGCGTTGGTGACCCGCAGGTCGGCGATGTCCGCGTTCGGCTGGCCGGTGCGCAGGTAGGCCTCGAACGCCTTGTCGAGCGTGTCGGTCTCCTCACGGGCCGGCGCCACGGCGACGGCGGCGGCCGGAACGTGGTCGCGCACCGGCGCCTCGTAGGCGGCCATGCGGGCGCGGATCTGCTCGGTGCGCGCGGTGGCGAGATCGTCCTCGAGCGCCTCGAAGCGCTTGGACTCGTCGTCGGTCAGCTTGCGGCCCTGCGCGCCGTCGGTGATGGCGCGCATCGCGGCCATGATCTCCGCGATGTCCATGGTGTTCCCTCCTTGGTTGGTCGTCGACGCCATCGCGAAGACGGGTTGGCCGCGCCGGACCGGTGCCGGTGCAGGTGTCTGGGTGGTGGCGGCCGGAGAGACCGGCGTCGCCCTGTTGTCGGCGGCCGCCCGGTCGTTCGCGACCTGGTCAGCCAGGCCCGCGGCGACGGCTTCGGCGGACGAGTACCAGGTCTCGACCTTCATGGCCTCGCGCCAGGTCTCGACGTCGCCGCCGGCCCGGTCGGCGTAGATGCCGGCGATGGTGTTCGACAGCTCGTCGAGCAGGTCGGCCAGCTCGCGCAGGTCCGCGGCGTTGCCGTAGCCGAAGCTGCCAGCGTCGTGGATCATCATGTGCGCGGGCTTCTCGATCGAGATCGTGTCGCCGGCCATTGCGACGAACGACGCAGCCGACGCGGCGATCCCGTCGATGTGGACATCCACGGTGGCGGGGTGGTTCAGCAGCGCGGCGTGGATGGCGATGCCGTCCCAGACGAGCCCGCCGGTGGAGTTGATGTGCAGGTCGATGGCGGGTGCGGTGATGGCGCGCAGCGATCGGGCGAACTGGGCAGCGGTGACGTCGTCGTCGCCCCAGTAGTCGCCGATGGCGCCGTAGATGAACAGCTCGGCTCGCTCGTCGCTGTCGGCGTTCTCGACGCGGAACCAGCCGTCGGCCGCGCGGTTCTCCGGCGGGCGGTTGATCAGGTGGCGGCCGCGGTCGGCCAGCTTGAGCAGCGCGTCGAGGTTCATGCGGGTGCCTCCTGGGCGACGACCTGGAACGTGATGCCGGCCTGGACGATCACGACGTTGACGCCGGCGGGCAGTCGCTCACGGAGCGCGCGGTGCACGTGGTCTGCGTCGGCGGCGTCGAAGTCGTTCGGGACGGTGACGATGAGGCTCTCGCCGGGCCGGACGTCGAGCCGGGCGATGCTCTCGACCTCGATGGTCTGGCTCATGCGTTGGCCTCCTGGGGCACGGGCGGCTCGACGTCGAGGTCGGCCAGTGCGACGCCGCCGACGCGGAGCACGTCACCGCCGGGGACCGGCGGGAGGTTGCGGATGCGGCGCGCCTCGTTCAGGGTGAGCAGGCCAGCGTTGACCTGCTTGATGAGCAGGTCGATCTCCTGCTCCGGGGTCGGCCGTTCGAGGCCGGCGTACTCGAACTCGCAGAAGGTCGGCCGCGAGAGCGTCAGCGACAGCCGCTGCTCGAACCGGCCGGTCCAGCCGGACAGAGTGAACCGGCCCAAGCCGCGGTTCTGCTCGGCCACGCCGGTGCCCCAGCTGGTCTGCTTCTCCGTCTGCATGAGCAGGTGCGGCGCCACGCCGGTCCAGCGGGCGATCTCTTCGATCTGGAACTGCCGCGACTGCAGGAACTGGGCGTCCTCGGCGGACATGGTCCACGGGGTGAAGTTCAGCTTGCGGCTGACGAACGCGATGGAGCCGGCGTTCTCCCAGCCGGCGGTGCGGCTGTCGAGTCCGGCCTTGACCGCCTCGGCCTCGTCCTCCTCGAGGTCGTCCTCGGGGGTCACGAGGCCGGAGATCAGCGCGCCGTTCTTGAACATCTTCGCCGCGGCGCGGTCACCGGCGATGGTGGTGCCGAGGCTGTTGCGGGCGACGCCCAGGATGGACAGGCCGCGCAGGCCGTCGAGTGACGGCCCCATGACCTGCGTCATCTCCGCTTCGGTGAACGTGCGGACGCGGCCGTTGTCGAGGGTGGCGCGGAACAGCTTGCGGCCGGTGTACCGGCCGGCGGCGTCCTTCTCCCACTCCGGCGCCACGCACAGCGGGTGGATCGGGACGGCGCCGATGAGGGCACCTCCGACATTGAAGACGTGCTTCAAGTAGGTGTTGCCGTGCAGCAGCAGGTGCAGCAGGCAGGTCTCTTTCCACTCGAACGGCGTCTGCCCGTCGACCCCGCCGGGGTTGTCGAGCCACGAGGTCAGCCGCTGGCGCTGGCCGTCCACGGTGTCGCGGTACGTCTTCAGCGGCAGGCCTGCGATCGTCGTGCTGATCAGGGTGACGGCGCGGAAGAACGCCGAGATCCCGAGCGCGGTGGACTCGCTGACCGGGACGCCGGAGTAGTTGGGCTGGACGTTGAAGTAACTGGCGAGCGCGGGGTCGCTGATCGAGATCAGCTCGTTCGTCGGCGCGACGCGCGGGATGCGCTGCCACGGCCAGGTCCACCTCACGGGCCACACGGTAGGTAGCGGTCCGGGCCCGACCCGGCCACTGTCGCGAAGGTCGTCATGCTGCGCGATTCGCGCGGGCTGTAGCCGTCGGAGCCACGCGGCAGACCGGCCCGACCAGCGGTGAGCCTCCGAGGCGATCGGCTGTCAACCGCCAGTTGACGTCCGCTCGTCGCCGCGGACTCGCCGTGACGACGGGGTCAGGCGACGGATGCGACTACCACCGCGGCCCGCTTCGGGAGCCGGTCGAAGGCCAGCAGCGCGACGGACCCGCCGACGATCGGGGTGATGTCGGCCGCTGATGCTCGCCGGCCGAACAGCTGCCCGGAGTCGCCGAGCGTGCGCCAGGCCGCGCCGTCGGCGGCGGCGTTGAGCGCCTTCTGGTCGGGGTGGTGCAGCTCGCCCGCCCGGAGAGCAGAGACCAGCGCAGCCTCGGCCGTGACGACGTCCTTGGTCCCCATCGGTGTCGTCTTCGGCTTGGGCTTGGACCGGGCCAGCATCTCGGCGACTTCGAGGTTGGCGCCGATGGCGTCGTAGGCGATCGGCACCTTGTGCTTCACCCACAGTCGGTAGGCCTCGCGGCCGACGGCGCGCGGGTCGGCGTGCAGCAGCACCTCGACGTGTGCGATGCCATCGTCATCGCGCCAGCCGGCCATGAGCGCGGCCGTGCTCGAGTCCGGGGAGACGTCGAATGCCAGCCCGAACCGGCGCGGCTTCTCGGCGAACTCGGCGGCGCCAGCTGCCCACAGGCCCGCGTCGATGGCGCGGGAGTCGTCGGTGCCGGGCCAGATCCCGAGGTACTCCATCGCGAACGCCAGCGCCGACGACGCCTCTTCGCGGCGCTCGAGGATGCGCTCGAGCGTGGTGAGGGTGCCGATGCCGGGGTGCACCCGCAGCAGGACGTCGTCGTCGTCCCACGCGTCGTCGGGCTGGGCGGCGTAGACGGACACGGCGGTGCCCTTGGCGTAGCGGCCCCGGACAATACCCGTGCGGCCCGCCAGGCCGGTGCTGAGCGCCTCCCAGTACCAGCCGGACCGGACTTTCCCCGGCGTGCCGGAGAGGACGACCTGGCCCTGCGGGCGGGTGTCGAACAGCGGCATGACGGCCTGCTTGATGTCGAGCGAGACATCGGGCGCCAGCTCCTGCGGCTCGTCGACGTAGACGACGTCGACGGCGTCACCGCGGACGCTGCCGGACTCGGGCGCGACGATCCACAGCCGGGACCCGTTCCGGAACTCGAAGGCCTCGTCGCCCTTGCCCTCGCGGATCTTCGGTCCGCCGGCCTCCTCCGGCCAGTGCCGGTCGAGCATGCGCTTGACGTCGTACCAGCGCTCGCGCGCCTTCTGGCGGGTCTGGGCGGTGACCATGATGTTGGTGTCCGGCTCGAGGTCGCAGCGACCGATCAGCCAGGACCAGCAGCCGGTCGTCTTGCCGGCGCGGCGTGGCCACTGGACGGCGGTCGTGGTGGTGCCTTCGTCGAGCAGCTGGCCGAGCTCGAGCTGGTGCAGGTGCATCGTCAGGCCAAGCCGTCCGGCGCCCGCGGTCATCCGGGGGGATTCCGGGCCTGACCTGCCCGTATGTGCCACTGGTTGCGGCTGTGTGCGGGTGCGGCGGCGCTTCTTGCTGGCCTCCGCGCGGCATGCCCCCTTGCAGTATCGGGCGTCAGATCGGCCCTCGAACTCGGCGCCGCATTCAGCGCAAGTGTGCCTCATTTAGGCCTCTGACCAGGGGAGATGCGAGGTGGGGAGGGAAAGGGAGCGGAGTGCGCGTTGGGGTTATCAGGGGCTCCGAACTTTCCGGGCGCGCGGTCGGTGACCTGAGGAACGAGCGCATCCAGCACGAGGACGATCGCGTTGAGACCGTCGATGGTGTTCATTGGTGCGCTCTTCCGTCGTTGCCCGGTGACCGCGACGTCGACCTCCATCCGGAGCACGCGCAGGCCCAGCGCCAGCTCGGCCACGGTCTGGATCAGCAGTTCGTGTGGTGTCGCCGTCACCATCGTCGCGTCCCTTCGGTGCGTTGGGTGGTGGCCCGCCGTCGTGCGGCGGCGAGCTGGCCGCCGAGCTTGCCGCCAGCTGCGGTGTTGCAGCGGGCGTGTGCGGGGCCGTGGTTGGTGGGGTCGTCCTTGGCGCCACCGAGTGCCAGCTCGACGATGTGGTCGACGTGCCAGGTCTCGCGGTCGAGGTCGATGGCCCGCCCGCAGCGGGTGCAGGGCTGGACCTGGCCGCGGGACCGGATGGCCGCTCGGGCCTTCGTGACCCGCCTCCCGGCCCAGCCCCTGCTGCTCATCGTTCGTCAGCCGACCTGGATCAACCGGCTGTGCTCGTCGAGCGTCTGACCGGTCGGGTACGCGGACGCCTCGCCGGCCACGTATCCCTCGACGGGGTCAGTGCGGACGAGGACCGTCGGGTCGTCGTTCTTCGGTGCCGCGGCGACCAGGCCGGCGCCCACGAGGACGGCGACGCCGATGAACGTCCACTCCTGCGCGGTGATGGTGCCGTCGGCGAGCGCCGTCCCGGCCGCGGACAGGCCGGACGCCAGCCCTCCGGCCGCGGCCTTCACGTACTCCCGTGCGCTCACTGGCCGCCGCCGTTCCGGCCGTCGTACGCGTCACCGGGGTACACCGACTCGGCCTCAGCCTCGGTGACCGCCGCCGGCTCGGCCTCGACGGCAGCCAGCGCGGCGACGGCGCGGGGGTTGCCCGCGGCGGCCTCGGCCTTCGCCCACTGGTACATCGACTGGATCGCGGTGCCGATGTGCGGGCCGGAGCGGCCGAGCCACTGGCCGTGTACGCCGATGCCGGCGATCTCGGCCAGCTCGCGCCGAGTGGTGGGCCCATCGCGGAACCCTTCGGCGAGGATGTTGTTGATCTCCTGCCGGACGGCCTTGTTCTTCAGCAGCGCCAGGAACTGTTCGGGGGTCATGTCGTCGTCCTCCTGGGGGTCGGTGGGTCGGGGTGAGCCGGCGAGCACGCCGGCGCTGATGAGGTCCATGAGCGGGTCGCCAGGGCACTCGGTTGAGGCGCCGTTGACCTGCTGGTGGCCGCGGAGCCGGGTGGCTCGCGGGGACCGCTTGAGGATGTCGGCGCGGAGCTGGCGGAATGCGTTGATGCACGCCGTCGTGGGCTCTTCGTCGTCGCCGATGACGAACAGCACGCCGATGCTGTGACGGTTCTGGCTGGGGTTGCTGTCAGAGGCGGCGTGGGCGCCTACGCGGTCGAGGCCTCGGAGGGTCCAGATGCGGCCAGCGCCGTCGACGGCCATGTTGTAGCCGATGTCGACCCACCCGCGCTGGTTGACGTGGTAGTCGCGCCAGCCGCGGAGTCTGGAGGCGACCTGGGCCTCGCTGAGGCCCTGCAGGCGGACGTTGCCGGATGCGGGGTAGTGGACGTCGATCTCGTCGACGTCGGCGGCGGGCAGCGGGTCACCCTTGGCGGCGGTGGGTGTCCAGACGCCGCGTGCCTTGTACGTCGTAGTCATCGTTCCTCACTCGATGGGTCGTGGGGTTCGGCGTGACCGTCGCCTACGCCGCCGCGGCGCGGATGGCGGTGGCTCGACCCGAGTGCCGGGGCCCGGTGCGTGCTCGGGTCGGCTCGATCGGGGAGCGTTCTGGTCGCCGGCCTTGCGGTCGGCGGCGCATCCACGGCATGGCAGCGGCAGCCAGTGCAGCTCGCAGCGCTCTCGCGCGCGTTCTGGACCTTGGTCACCTGCAGTACCCCTGATCTCTGGTTCTTTACTTATGGTTCTGGGCCGCAAATTTGCGGCCATGCCCTCCGCATTTCTGCGGCTGTATTGCTGTGGTGTAGCCGCAGATCTGCGGCCCTTTGGGCGGTGCTGGAGCCTGTAGCGGTTGGTGCGCTTGCGGCCGAGTCCGCGGTCGACGATGACCAGCCCGGCCGCCTCGAGTTCGGCGACGGCGCGGTCGACGGTGTCGGTCGCGCACCCCATGTCACCGGCCAGGTGGGCTCGGGAGGTCCACGTGTCCGCGCGTGACCCCTGGTGGACGTCGAGCAGGCCCCAGACCTGGATCGCGCGGGCGGACAGGCCCTCGCCGAGCAGGCTGGCGGGGATCTGCGCGAAGCCGTTGAGGCATGGCGGAGAGGCCGACGGGTCGCCGGCCTCCCAGAGAACGGGGTCCAAACCGTCACGCCGTCACGCGGCTCGACGCGGCGACGACCAGCCCGGCGATCGCGCGGGCCGACCGGATCGCGAGGCCGGCGGCCGCCAGGTGACGGGAGATGTCGGCGCCGACGGTGCCCTCGGCGAACTCGACGTCGTACAGCTCGGGGTCGCCGAGGGTTTCGAGGGCGCGGACCGCGGTCGCGTGGTCGGTCTCCATGATGGTGAGCGCGTTGAGCAGGTCGAGCCGGGCCAGGTCGATGTTCGCGGCGTGCTGAGCCTCGCGGTCGGCGTCCTCAGCGGTGCGCTGCTCGGGCGTCAGGTTGGCCCGGCGCTCGCGCTCCATCTCGCGGCGCACAGCGGGGTCGATGTGGAACGTCATGGTCGGTTCCTCCCGTGCGGGTCGGGGCGTGCGGTCGTGATCGTGGGGCCGCCGGGGAGCTGGCGGCGCTGAACGTGCGGGCGGCAGATCGGGCACGGGATCGGCCGCCCGGACCAGTCCTCGCCGTCCCAGCCGTCGCGGCAGTCGTGGCGGTCCGACGGCTCGGGCACCAGCTCCCCGTTCGGCTCGCGGTGCATGCCGTCTGGGCGGCTCACGGGTCGTCCTCGCAGTCCGCGCACACGACACCGTTTGCCGGCGGCCGGTCCAGCCACGGCCCGACACCAGGTGCCGCGAGCGCACCGCACACGGCGATGTTCGAGCGGCTCTGTCGGTGCCAGCCGCCCCACACGTCGATGAACCAGCGCCGCTGCCGGTCGGCGGTGATCGTCATCGCCGTACCGCCGAAGTGTCCAGCCTCAGGCGTACCGTCCACGCATGGACCTCAGCCTGTTCATTGCGTTCGCCGCCGCCGTGATCGCATTGGGAGCTGCGATCTTCACCGGCCTGCAATGGAGCGAGAGTCGCCGATCCGCGAACCAGGCGACGCGCTCGGCCGACGAGGCGGCCAGGGCCGCCGATGCTGCCGACCGATCTGCGGCGGCCGCCGAAGGCTCGCTCGAGCTTCAGCGTAGGGCGGCCGACCAGGAGCGAGTCGTGTGGGAGTTCACCCAGATCTCTGGGCAGGGTCGCTACGCACTTCGAAACGACGGCACGGACGCCGCGCTGAACGTCCGGATCGAACCGCACGCCACCGTCTTCGAGGGCGAGACCCAATACGACGAGTTCGCGGCTGGCCAGGAGGAGGCGTACCACGCCGAGGAGTACGGCAACGAGGGCTACATCATCGTGCGATGGCACCAGGAGGGTGATGCCGCCGATAGCCGTCCCCGCGCGAAGAAGCTCCATCTGTAGGGCGGTGACCAGGACTGGCGGCTTCACCCGACAGCCCTTCCCCGTCGGTATCGCCCGCGGCCGCGGCGCACCGCTGGCCGCCACGAGCGGCCCGCGACGCGGCGTGCGGGTGTCGGCGGCCAGGCCGGCGAAGCCGGCCGCACAAGGCGGGCAGCGCGGAAGGTGCCGAGGCTGATCGCGAGCGCCGGGCCCCACACGGCGACGAACTCGTGGATCATGACTCGATCACCTCGACCGTGCACCGCTCCGGCACCAGCAGGAACGGCCGGCCGTTCAGCACCACCCACGTCCGCTCGAGCTGGTGCACGATCCGGTCGAGTACGCCAGCTATCCGGGTCGGTCCGGTCGTCAGGTTGGGCGCGTGCTGCTCGGTCACGATGACCTGCCGTCCGATGTCCTCGCCGGACAGCGTCGCCAGCGGTCGCGCCGTCGCCGTCACCGTGCGCCGCCGTTGCGCAGGGCGAGGACTTCGGCCTCGCGGTAGCGGCGGTGGCCGCCCGGCGTGTAGACGGGGGTGAGCTTCCCGGCCTCGGCCCACCGGCTGACCGTCTTGACGTTCACGCGGAACAGCTCCGCCACCTCGAGCGGCAGCAGCAGCGGCTCGGCGGCAACGGGCGCGGCGCGACGGCGCGTCACGGCGTCACCGCCGCGGGCCGGTTCGGCACCCACCGTGCCGCAGTCGTCGACGTCCCAGGGTCAGCGCTCCACCCACCGTCACGGGCAAGCTCGAGCGCCTGGCCGACGGCGGCCTCGTACGGCAGCTCGACCGGCAGGGTGTAGGCGCCGATCCGGCGGTCCAGCTCGACCAGGTCGGCCACGGTCTCGAGGGCGATCTGCAGCGCAGCGACGATGCCGCCGTAGACGCCGCCCATGCGCAGCGCGGACTTCATCAGCCGCACCGCGGCGCCCTCGACCTCAATCCGCTCGCGGAGCAGCTCTTCCCGCCGGGTCTTGCGGGCCAGTTCGTACACGTACGGGCCGCCCCGCAGCCCGCCTGCCGGTGCTTGTTCAGTCGGCATGGGATACTCCGATCTCTTGGTCAAGGCGGGCGCCGGCCCTTCCGGGGATGGTCTGGTCGGTGCCCGCCGATCTACGTCGGGTCGGTGGATTCCCGGGTGGCGCCGGGGCAGGGAGTCACCGGCGCCACCCGGGCGCTCGGTCAGTCCTCCGTGTAGCCGTGTCGCTCGAGTGCGGCGCGTGCGCGGGCGGCCATGTTCGCCCGGTCGACCGCCTGGCCGACGTCGTCACGGGACGCCTTGCCGCGCCGTCGGGCGCGTTCGGTCGCCGCCACCCGCCGCGTCGCGGACTCCTCGCGCTCCCGCGCCTGCCGGGCCACGTCACGGGACTTGCTCATCGGGTGGCCGCCCCAGCCGTGAGGAGGGTCCGGACGTCCCCGCGGCGGAAGCGGCGGTGCCCGGTCGGTGTGCGGTCCGAGGCGATCTTGCCGGCGCGCTCCCAGCGCTTCAGCGTGTCGGGGTGCACGCCCAGCATCGAGGCAGCCTCACCGACGGGGATCAGATCCTCGTCGCTGTGCCGTGCTTGCGTAGGTTGCATGCGGCAGACCTAAGCATGCTCAGATTCAAAGTGTCAACGGTGTGATTCGGCGTGGCGGCATTCAAGCGGCTCTTGCGCCGGTTTGCATGGGGTGGCAAGATGCCCGCTATGCAGAACTCGACCGAACGCGCCAGGCCGCTGATTCCTGAGTGGACACTGGCTGACCGGCTGCGGAAGGTTCGGCTGACCACGGGGCTGCAACAGCGCGACTTCGCCGAGAGGCTGCAGGTGACGGCGAGCGCCTACGCGCAGTGGGAGGCGGGCAACACGAAGCCGCGTGACATCGTCACGGTGGCCCGTCGAATCGAGATGCTCACCGGAGTGCCGGCGACGTGGATTCTCGGTCTGTACACGGAAACACCCCGGCCAGATGGCCCGGCCGGGGTGGAGGGTGATGACTCGGTGGCGCGCCCGAAGGGATTCGAACCCCTAACCTTCTGATCCGTAGTCAGATGCTCTATCCGTTGAGCTACGGGCGCTCAGTCCGCGATGAAGCGAACCGGAGACCGAGTGTACCGGTCCGAGCGACCAGGCCGAAATCGGATTCGGCCGCCGGCCGGCGGACCGCTCGCGACCAGCGCGGACGGCACCTATAGCGTGTGACATGACACCACCACGACGAGAAGGTGACCGCCCATGGGCCAGCAGCCGGCCAGCCTGACCATCACGAACGCCCGCATCTTCGACGGCTCCTCGGCCGAGCTGACCGAGGGCGACGTCCACATCGTCGACGGCGTGATCGTGGACCCCGGCACCGTCGAGGACCGCGCGGCGACGACGATCGACGCGCGGGGTGGGACGGTCGTGCCGGGGCTGATCGACGCGCACTGCCATGCGTACGGCATCGGGCTGGACATGGTCGGCATCGAGTCGAGCCCGCTGAGCTACGTCGCGCTCAAGGCGGCGCAACGCCTGAACAACGCGCTGTGCCGCGGCTTCACCACCGTCCGCGACGTCGCCGGCGGCGATCCCGGCCTGGCCAGTGCGCTGGACGAGGGCCTGGTGGCGGCGCCGCGCTACTTCTACACCGGCCCGGCGCTGTCCCAGACCGGCGGCCACGGCGACCCCCGTCCCGGCGACCGCGACCTGTGCGCCGGGCACTCCCACATGACCGAGGTCGTCGACGGGGTGGACGCGGTGCGCACGGCCGTCCGCGACCGGTTCCGCCGTGGCGCCCACGCCATCAAGATCATGACGTCGGGCGGGGTGGTGTCGCTGACCGACCCGATCCACCGGCCGCAGTACAGCGTCGACGAGGTCCGTGCGATCACCGACGAGGCGGCCCGCCGCGGCTCGTACGTCGCCGCGCACGCGTACTCGCCGGAGGCGATCGAGCACTCCGTCGTCAACGGCGTCCGCTCGATCGAGCACGGCAACCTGCTCGACGAGCCGACCGCCCGGCTGATGGCCGACCACGGCGCGTTCCTCGTCCCGACCCTGGCCGCGTACGACGCCATGGACCGCCGCGGCGACGCGGTCGGGCTGAACCCGATCTCCAAGGCCAAGAACCGCGAGGTGCTCGACTCCGGCAAGCACGCCATCGAACTGGCGCGGGCCGCCGGCGTCCGGGTCGGCTTCGGTACCGACCTCATGGGCGACCTCGAGGACGACCAGCTGGTCGGGCTGCGGCTGCAGGTCGAGGTGCTCGGCGTGCTGGACGCGCTCCGCTCGGCCACATCGGTCAACGCCCAGTTGCTCGGCCGCGACGACCTGGGCCGGATCGGCGCCGGTGCCGCCGGCGACCTCCTCCTGTTCGACGGCGACCCGTTCGCCGATGCGTCGCTGCTGTGGAACGAGAAGGGGCGGACGGTCATCCGGGCGGGCGCCGTCGTCTGATCCCGGGGGCGGGCCGGTGAGCTGGGCGCCTTGCCGGTCCGCGGCGGGCGAACGGGTCCGCGCGGGGCGGCGCGGCAGCGGTCGAGCAGGCCGGACGTGCCCGAGGCCGCGGCGGGCCAGCGGACAGCGAGCCGGGGCGCAGGGCTGGCGGGCACAGGGCGGGCACGGGGCTGGCTGGCACAGGACCAGCGGAGAAGCGAGCCGGGGGCGCAGGGCTGGCGGGCACAGGGCGGGCACAGGGCTGGCGGGCAGCGCGGTTCGCGGCGCGAGGTTGTCGGTGCCCGCCCGTAGGGTGGGCCCCACCCGGGCCGGGAGGGGTCGACCTGCCACCGCGCGACGTGGCGCTCCTGGGGTCGTGGGTGGGGTGTCGGTGCCGCGTGCCGGGAGGGGTCGACCTGCCGCCGCGCGACGTGGCGCTCCTGGGGTCGTGGGTGGGGGTCGGTGCCGCGTGCCGGGTGCGGTCGGGCTGCCGTGCCGGATGCGGCCGAGCTGCCGTGCCGGTTGGTGGACGGGTCCGGCGCCGCACGCCGGGAGTGCCCGAGCCCGTGGTGCCGGCGCGGCAACGGGCTCCGTGCCTCGTGCCGAGTCGCGGTAGCGGGCGGTGCGCTGGTCCGGCGGTTCGTGCCCGAGTCGCGGCGGCAGGTGGTGCGCGGGTATCAAGGCTGACTGCGCGACCCGCCCGGAGCCGCGGCGGCGGGCTGGTGTGCCGGGTCGCGGCCCGGCGTGCCCCAGGCGTGGCGCCGAGCGAACCCCGCGCGCGCCCGGCCCGAGGCGGACGGTGGTCCGGTCGTCCCCGGCGGGTGGCGCGCAGTCGCCCGTCCGAAGCGTCCCGACAGCAGCGCTCCTGGTACGTACCACCATCATCAACTGGTGCGGTGAGGTACGTACCACTGTCCATTTTGTCCGGAATTTTGGGCACCTGTGTGGTCCTGATCACCCCATCGTCGGTTCCAGCACCTGAGATGCCGGTCCTAGCGTGCTGAGCATCCCCGCGGAACACCGCCCGTCTCCGAATGGCCTGAGACCGGGTCGCTTCCGCACACCCGGAACGCGCCGCAGGGCCGACTGCGCGCCCCGATCACGAAAAGGGTGACCGCTACATGACGACGTTCGCCGAACCCGGAGCTGCACACGATCTCGACGACGCGCCCACGTCCCACGCAGGTTTGCTCGCCTGGGTCCGCGAGGTCGCGGAGCTGACCCAGCCGGACCGCATCCACTGGTGCGACGGTTCCGACGAGGAGTGGACGACCCTCACCGACGAGCTGGTCGACGCGGGCACGATCGTCAGGCTGAACCCGGAGAAGAAGCCGAATTCGTTCTGGGCGCGCACGGACCCGACGGACGTGGCGCGGGTGGAGGAGCGGACGTTCATCTGCTCGGTGAACGAGGCGGACGCGGGGCCGACGAACAACTGGCGCGACCCGAACGAGATGAAGGCCGAGATGACCGAGCTCTACAAGGGCTCGATGCGCGGCCGCACGATGTACGTCATCCCGTTCTGCATGGGCCCGCTGACGGCGGCGAACCCGATGTTCGGGGTCGAGCTGACGGACTCGCCGTACGTGACGGTGTCGATGCGCATCATGGCGCGCATGGGCGCCCGCGTCCTCGAGGCGATGGGCGACGACGCGCCGTTCGTGCCGTGTCTGCACAGTGTCGGCGCGCCGCTGGAGCCGGGCCAGCAGGACGTCGCATGGCCGTGCAACGAGACCAAGTTCATCACCCAGTTCCCCGAGGAGCGGATGATCTGGTCGTACGGCTCCGGCTACGGCGGCAACTCGCTGCTGGGCAAGAAGTGCTACTCGCTGCGCATCGCCAGCGCCATGGCCCGCGACGAGGGCTGGCTGGCCGAGCACATGCTGATCCTCAAGCTCACCGCACCGCACGGCGCCGTCCACTACATCGCGGCCGCGTTCCCGTCGGCCTGCGGCAAGACGAACCTGGCGATGCTGGAGCCGACCATCCCGGGCTGGAAGGTCGAGACGCTCGGCGACGACATCGCGTGGATGCGCTTCGGCGACGACGGCCGGCTGTACGCCGTCAACCCGGAGTTCGGCCTGTTCGGCGTCGCGCCCGGCACCGGCTGGAAGACCAACCCGAACGCCATGCGCACCATCGCCAAGGGCAACAGCGTCTTCACCAACGTCGCGCTCACCGACGACGGCGACATCTGGTGGGAGGGCATGACGGACGAGCCGCCGGCGCACCTGACCGACTGGAAGGGCCGCGACTGGACCCCCGACAGCGACGAGGTCAGCTCGCACCCGAACTCGCGGTTCTGCACGCCCATCGAGCAGTGCCCGATCATCGCGTCGGAGTACGACGACCCGCGTGGGGTGCCGATCTCGGCGATCCTGTTCGGCGGACGGCGAGCGACGACGATCCCGCTGGTCACCGAGGCGCGCGACTGGACCCACGGCGTCTTCATGGGTTCCACGCTCTCGTCGGAGACGACGGCGGCGGCGGCCGGCAAGGTGGGCGTCGTCCGGCGCGACCCGATGGCGATGCTGCCGTTCATCGGCTACAACGCCGGCGACTATTTCGCGCACTGGATCGCGATGGGCAAGGACGCCGACGCCGTCAAGCTGCCGAAGATCTTCTACGTGAACTGGTTCCGCCGCGACGACGACGGCGGCTTCCTCTGGCCGGGCTTCGGCGAGAACGGCCGCGTCCTCAAGTGGGTCGTCGAGCGGCTGGAGGGCCTGGCGGCGGCGACGGAGACGCCGATCGGCCACGTGCCGACGCCGGAGTCGCTGGACACCTCGGGCCTGGATCTGACGGCTGAGCAACTGGCCGCCTGCCTCGAGGTCGACCCGGAGGAGTGGCGGGCCGAGGTGCCGGGCATCGCCGAGTGGTTCGACAAGTTCGGCGACCAACTGCCGACCCTGCTCTGGGCCGAGCTCGACGGCCTCAAGGCGCGCCTGGGCATGTGACCACGACGGGCGCCCGGCCGCCGGCCGGGCGCGTGGCCGCTGGCCGGGTGCCTGGCCGCCGGTTGGGCGCCAGAGCGAGGCCCGGCTGGCGGCGCGCCCGAGCGCGGCGCGGCTGAGCGGGCGGCTGAGCGCGGCGCGGCTGAGCGGGCGGCTGAGCGGGCGCGGGATGGGCAGTCGCGTGGCCAGGCGTTTCGGAGGTTGTCGGTGCCCGCCCGTAGGGTGGGCACCCTCCCTAGAGGGGCGGGTCATACCTACCTCGCGACGCCGCCGCCACGACACTGCCACCCGGGTCAGCCAGCGGCGGGCACCCGGGTGGGCGCGGCTGGCAGTGTTGCCGGGCGGGCGCGGGTGGCTGGGCGGCCGTGTGGCCAGGCGTTTCGGGCGTTGTCCGTGCCCGCCCGTAGGGTGGGCACCCTCCCTAGAGGGGCGGGTCATACCTACCTCGCGCCGACCGCCGCCACGACACTGTCACCCGGGTCACGACTCGACGGCGGCGCGGGCGAGCCGCAACGTCTCCTCGGGCTCGACGTCGGGATCGTCGCGGACGACGGCGACGTCCAGGCCGGCCGCGGCGAAGCGGGCGAACGCGGCCCTGACCTCGTCCGGCGTCCCGGCGGCGACCAGCCGGTCGAGCAGGTCGTCGGTCACCAGGTCGACCCGTGGCGCACCCGCGACCAGCCCGGCCCGGAACTCCGCGCACGCCGACGCCGACAGCCCGGCGGACCGGGTGATGAGGTGGTCGCCGTGGATGCCGAGGAACCGCGCGACCAGCGGCCGGATCCGGTCCCGCGCCGCGGCGCCGGACGCGTCGACGGACAGCCCGACGTACCCGGCCAGCCGCATCGACGGGCCGACCAGCGACCGCACGGACCGGACGTACGACGGTCCGGCCAGGATCGACAGCAGCACGCCGTCGGCCGACTCCGCCGCCAGTTCCAGCGCCCGCGGCCCCTTGACGCCGAGCACGATCGGCAGGTCGGGCCGCAGCGGCCGGAACGACAGCGCGGCATCGACGGTGTACGCCGGGCCCGAATGCCGGACGTGCTCGCCCGCGAGCAGGCGGCGCACGACGGACACGGACTCGGTCAGCCGGCTCAGCGGCCGGTCGAACGGGATGCCCAGCTGGCCGGTCATCCACCGCTCGTTGCTGGCGCCGATCCCGGCCAGCGCCCGCCAGCCGCTCAGCTCGTCCAGCGTCGCGAACTCCATCGCCAGCACCACCGGGTGCCGGGTCCACGGGTTCACCACGCCGATACCGACCTGCACCGACGACGTCGCCTGCGCGATCGCCCCGGCCAGCGCGAACGCCCCGCGCTCGACGTAGTCCTCGGTGACCCACACCTCGTCGAACCCGGCCTCCTCGGCGGCGACGGCGGCGGCGACGGCCGACCGGCTGGGCCGGTGCCCCGAGAGCGAGAACGCCAGCCGCATCAGGACCCGATCGCGGCCAGCAGCGCGTCGACCGCCGGCTCGATGACCGGCACCTCGGGCAGCGTGGCCGCCGTCGCGCCGACATCCTTGAGCCCCGTGGACGTCCCGATGACGACAACCGACGCGGACGGGTCCAGGTCCAGCGCCGCCAGGGCCGGCCACGCCGTCGCCGACGCCGCCTCCTGGTACAGCCCGGCGGACGCTGCCAGCTCGCGCTGGGCGGCCAGGATCACGTCGTCGGACGGGACCGCGACGGCAGCGCCGCCGGTCGAGCGCAGCGCGCTGAGCCCCTGGAACGTCCCCACCGGCGACGCCGTCGAGAACGCGACCGACGGCTGGTACGGCACCGGCCCGGCGACCTCGGACCCGCTGGCCAGCGCCGCGGCGTGCGGTCCGAACGGCTCGGCCGCCACCATGCGCGGCGACCGCTCCAGTACGCCAAGCTCGACGAGGTCGGCGAAGCCGCGGGCGACGCCCACCAGGCCGTCGGCGTACGCGGCCGGGACCACGACGACGTCGGGGGGTGCGTCGAGCTGGTCGGCCAGCTCGTAGGCGATGGTCTTGTAGCCGTCGACGCCGTACGGGTTGGAGCCGACGGGCGGGTCGGCGTGGCCGGACATCGCCAGCCAGCCGAACTTCTCGACCAGCTCGCGCATCAGCCACCACCGCTGCCGCGGCTCGGGCAGCGCGACCACCGACGCGCCGTACGCCTGCATCAGCGTCTTCATCGTCGACGGCACGCTGGCCACCGTCAGCACGACGCAGCGCAGCCCGGCCCGCGCCGCGTACGCCGCGATGGCGGCGCCGTGGTTGCCGGTGCTCGCGACGACGACGGTGTCGATGCCCAGCTCGACCGCCTTCGTGACGGCGACCGACGCCAGCCGGTCCTTGTAGGACCACGTCGGGTTGCGGGTCTCGTCCTTGACGACGACGGACGCGACGCCCAGGCGCTCGGCGACGGCCGGCAGGTCGACGACCGGGGTCGCCCCCTCAGCAAGGGAGACCACCGGGGTCCCGGCGGCCAGCGGCAGCAGCGCCCGGTACCGGAACAGCCCGGGCTCGCCGTCGGACACCGGCACGGCGCTCAGCCCGGCGAGGTCGTAGACCGGCAGGACGTTCGACGGCACCCCGGCCGCCTCGCAGGCCGGGCAGCCGCGGCCGACCAGCTCCAGCGACGGATCGGGGTAGCTCGCCGCGCAGCGCAGGCACGCGAGCGTCCGGGTGTACGTCATGCCGCCACCACCCGCAGGTCGCGGCCGGACCGGGTGAGCCGGTCCACGCCGCCGGCGGTCACGACGACCGCGTCCTCGACCATCATCCCGCCCCATCCCAGCTCGTAGTACGGCGTCTCGAAGCAGAACGTCATGCCCTCGGCGAGCTCGGTTCCGACGCCTGGCGCGACGATCGGCGGCTCGTAGATCGACAGCCCGATGCCGTGCCCGCAGTGCTGCCGACGGTACCGGGGGACGCCGCGCGCGACCGCGTCGAGGCCGATCCCGAACAGCGTCGACGCGGGCAGTCCCGGCCGCGCGGCCGCCAGCTGCTCGTCCTCGCCGGCCTTCACCGCGGCGTAGACGTCGCGCTGCCGGGCCGACGGTTCCCCGAGCACGGCGGTGCGGCCGATGTCGGACCAGTAGCCGTCGACGACGCAGCCGACGTCGAAGCGGGCGATCTCGCCCGGCTTCCACGCACGTCCGGACGGGACGGCGTCGGCCAGCGCGGATCGATCGCCCGTGAGCGCCACGACGAAGCGCGGGTCACCGCCGCCGGCCACCATGGTCCCGGCGACGACGGCGGCCAGCTCGGCCTCCGTGGTGCCCGGCCCGGCGGCTGCCAGCGCGGCGTCGATGCCGGCCTCGGCCAGCTGGGCGGCGTAGGCCAGCAGCTCCACCTCGGCGGGGAGCTTGCGCGACCGGGCGGCGAACAGCAGGCCGGCGCCGTCCTCGACCACATCGCCACAGGCGGCAAGCACGTCGGCGGGCACGTCGCGGGTCTCGACCGCCAGTCGCGCCGACGACGGCAGCGTCGCGGCGGCCGCCGCCAGCGCCTGGGCCAGCCCGTCGTGCCGGTCGGCGACCTCGGTGACCGGGTCGGGCGCCGCGGACTCGACGTAGAAGCGGCCGAACGGCGAGATCCGGTCGACGGGTAGGACGGTGGCGCCGGCGGGCACGTCTGCCGCCGGCGCCACCAGCCAGAGGTCGGTGGCGGTCACCAGCGCCGCCATCCGATGGGTGCGGAACACCTGGCCGGGCATGCTGCGGTAGCCGGTCGCGTACAGGACGCTCTCCGGCTCGGTCAGCACGACCGCGTCATAGGGCTGGTCCGCGAGACCGGCGCGCAGCCGGGCCAGGCGGTCCCGGGCCAGCGCGGCGGTGTCGATCGTGGGCTTGGTGGGGAGGCCGGGCGTCATCGGCTGCCCTTCGTCTCGGCGGCGATGATCGTCTCGCTGAACCCGGCCATCGCGTCGGTCGTCTCCTCGACGGTGTCGACGGCGAACAGCAGACCGGCCAGCGTCGTCACCCCGGCGTCGCGGTAGGCGCCGACCTGCGCGGCGACGTCGTCAGGGGTGCCGATGAGGTTGCGGGCGGCGAGGTCGCCGACGCCCTGATCCTTCAAGGTGGTCTTCGACAGCGACGCGAGGTGCTTGAACACCTGCGACGACTCGAACCGGCGCCACGCCTCCTCGCGGGTCGGCGCGACGCTGACGGCGACCTGCAGGGCGACCTCGAAGTCGGCGGGCAGCTCGCGGCCGTGCTCCGCGGCCTCGGCCGTGATGCCGTCCAGGGCGACCCGGACCTCGTCCGGCGTGAGGCAGGCCGGCAGCCAGCCGTCGCCGTGCCGTGCCGCTCGCGACCGCGAGCCGGGCGAGTTGCCGCCGGACAGGATCGGCAGCCACCGGTCCCGGTACGGCTTCGGGAAGCTCTCGACGTCGGTGAACTCCACCCAGCTGCCGTGGAACGACGCCGACCGCTCGGTCAGCAGCGCCCGCAGCGCCGGGATCGCCTCCTCGGCGTGCTCGCCGCGGTGGATGCGGCGGGCCGGCTCGACCGCCTCCAGCTCCTCGCGGTACGCGCCGATGCCGACGCCGAGCACCGCCCGTCCACGCGACAGCTGGTCCAGCGTGGCGGCCTGCTTCGCGGCGACGACCGGGTGCCGGAACGGCAGCACCATGACCGCCGTCGCCAGCCGGATCCGCTCCGTGACGGCGGCGACGTAGCTCAGGTAGCCGAACGGGTCGTAGTAGCGCGGCGCCTGGTCGAACTCGGCGCGGACGTAGCGCTGCGTCGTCAGGTGGTCGTTGCCCCAGATCGACTCGAAGCCGAGCCGTTCCGCCGTCACCGCCAGCTCGACCGCCTGGTCGATGTCCGCATACGGGACCGGGTACATGAGCCCCTCGGTCCCGGTGGGGACGCCGAGTCCGAACCTCACGAGCGCACCTCCGCGGCCTGTTCCGAGGAGCGCCATCGGCTGACCGCGGTGCCGACGACGGCGTACAGGACGAATCCGGCGATCAGGCCCTCGATCGCGTCGGCGATGATCAGGTCGGTGTACCGGGCGATCAGCGCGCCGGCCACCCAGCAGCCCAGTGCCTCCCACCGGACCGACGGGGCGGTGCGCAGCAGCTCGGTCGCGTCCCAGCGCCTGACCACGACCCAGAAGTACGCGATCAGCACGCCGGCGAACGGCGGCACCACCACCGAGATGACGCCGAGGAAGCGCTGGAACTCCGCCGCCAGGCCGGCGAACGCGATGAGCAGCGCGATCAGCACCGCGAACACGGTCCACACCGGCTTCGCGACCTTGAGGCCGAGCGTGTTCGACGCGTTCGTGAACGCCAGTGACGCCGAGTAGATGTTGTTGTCCGCGGTGTTCCACAGCGCGAGGAAGAGCATGACCGCGGCCGGCGCGAGCAGCCCGAGGCCCTGCATGACGACGACGAAGTTGCTGTTGCCGACCTTCATCGCCGAGACCGTCGCGATGAGCTCGAAGACCGCGGCGCCGACGGCGAAACCGCAGAAGCTGGAGATGACGACGTCACGGGCGCTGACGGCGTAACGCTGCACGTCGCCGACCAGCGCGGCGCCGGTGACCCACGTCGCGATGACGGCGCCGATCGCCACCGAGAACCCGATCGGCGCGGCCGGCGCGTAGTTGACGACGTCGCTGAATCCGCCGTCGAGGTCGCCGATACGGACCAGTGCGAACAGCGCGATCGCCACCTGCACGGGCACCGCGATCGCCGAGTACCGCTGCAGGCCCTTGAACCCGAAGATCGCCGTGGTGAGGATCGCCCCGCTGAACGCCACGATGAACGCCCACTTCGGGATCTCCGGGATCAGCTGGTTGACCGCCAGCCCCCAGGTGTCCATCAGCACGCCGATGAAGCCCATCGCCACGACGCCGAGGAACAGCGACACCACCACCGCGCCGTGCGTCCCGAACACCGCACGCGACGTGAGGTAGCTGGTCAGGCCGGTGCGGAAGCCGACCATGCCGACCAGGCTGGCGACCACCGCGAGCAGCACGTTGCCGATCAGGATCGCCAGCAGGCCCTCGGTGAACGACGTGCCGCCGCCGACGACGCCGCCGACGAGGAAGCTGCTGACGCTGATGTTCCAGCCCATCTGGACGACGATCAGCTGGACCAGCGGTTTGCGCCGGTCGGCGGGGACCGGTTCGAGGGCATGGTCCTCGATGTCCGCGGCCACGGTGCTCTGGACGGCTGTGGTGTCACGCTCGGTGCTCACGAATGCCTCCCCGGTCGCCGACGTCTGCTGGGGTGCCATGTTGTCCACAATCTGCCCGTCGCTCTATGGGGTATCTCCGGAAGTTGTCACACTACGTTTTGTGGATCTGACACAACGGGCCGAGCTCCTCCTCAGCCGCGTCCCCGACGTGGCGCAGTCGCTCGTCGGCGACGTCTGGGAACGGCTGCCCGGCTACGACGACGCCCGCATGGACCTCGACGACCTCGTCGGCGTGGTCACGCCGAACCTGCGCGCGCTGCTGGTCGCGGTCGCCGGGAACCGCGGGCTGCGGCCGGACGAGGTGACGCCGGCGGCGCAACTGGGCGAACGGCGGGCCGTCCAGGGCGTGCCGATCGAGGGCGTCGTCGCGTCGTGGCACTCGGCCGAGCGGCGGCTGCTCGATCAACTGGTCGCCGCCGGCCCGCCGATGCCGCCGGACGAGTACACGCGGCTGGCCCGGCTACTGGCCGGCGCGGTCGACGTCATGGTCGCGGTGTCGACGGAGGCGTACCGGCGCACGCGCAGCGAAGCGGCGGCGCACCTCGACCAGATCGCGACCGACCTGGTGTCGCGGCTGGCCGGCGGCGAACCGCTGGATCCGGCGCACGTCGAGGAACGGGCCCGGTTGATCGGTGTCGCCGCGCAGGTCCCCCATCGCGCCGTGGCGGTGGGTGGGGCGGGCGACGATCCGTTGCAGGTCGCGCGGGCCCAGCGGGAGATCGTCGACGTGCTGCGGCCGCGGCTGCGCTCGCGGATCCTGGTCGGCTCTAAGGACGCGACGATCCTGCTGGTGCTGCCGGACCTGCAGGGGCTCGGCGACATGCTGTCGCGGGCGGCGCGGCGTCCGGGCGTGGCTGCGGGGACGGTGATCGGACTCGGCGAGCCGCGCGACCGGCTGGGTGAGGCGGCCGCGTCCTGCCGTGAGGCCGTGGCGGCGCTCGAGGCCGGCCGGCGCGCCGGGCTGGACCGCGTCGTCGTCCCGTTCGACCAGGTCATCGCGGACGTCATGTTGATCGACAACCCGCTGGACGCACACCGCTTGGCGGCCAGGGCGCTGTTGCCGCTGGCCGGGCACGGGCAGCTCGTCGACACCGTCCGGGCGTATCTGGCGACCGGGCTGTCGGTGCGGCGGACGGCCGAGCGGCTGGCGGTGCACGAGAACACCGTCTCGTACCGGCTGCGCCGGGTGTCGTCGCTGCTGGGGCTGGAAGGGCCGGAGCAGCTGATCCGGGCCGACCTGCTGCTCGCGCTGCGCGCCGTCGACCTCGGGTTGTACGCGGCGCCGTGAGGTCCCATTCGTCCAAGCGGGGGCTGCCGCCGCGGGTCTAGCGTGGATCGGGCCGGAAGGAGAGACTCATGGCCACCGTCACCCCGTATCTCTGTGCCGAGGACACCGCGGCCGCACTCGAGTTCTACGCGAAGGCGTTCGGCGCGGTCGAGACCAGCCGCTGGACCGACCCCGCCACGGGCGCCGTCGGGCACGCCGAGTTCACCGTGCAGGGCGCCCGCGTCATGATCGCCGACGAATGGCCCGACGGCGGTGTCTACGCGCCCACGCCGGGGCGTTCGTCCGTGTCACTCGTGCTCGAGGTCGACGACGTGGACGGCCTGTTCGAGCGGGCGGTCGCGGCCGGCGCCACTGTCGACCGTCCGGTCACCGACTCGCCGCACGGCCGCGGCGGCTGGCTGTACGACCCGTACGGGCACCGCTGGCACCTGACCGCGCCCTCGCCGCCGGACGTGTCGAAGGCCGATCTGCAGAGCGCCGTCGGCGACGACTACGTCATCAGTTAGTAGCCCGCGGCCTGCAGCGCGGCGTCGATGGCCCGTGCGACGTCGACGAGCTCGGCGCCGCCGCTGGCCAGGCTGGCCGACACCGACGCCGAGACGTCGTCGCGGCGCCAGGCGACCTGAAGGTTCGACGCCGCGCCCAGCGCCGCCCACGCCTCCGTCCCGAGGCCGTCGACCGTCTCGGCGACGCCGAGCGCGCCGGCCGCGCCCACCCAGTCGTCGAACGTCGAGACGTTGAGCACCAGCTCGCCACCGGCGCCGGTCCAGCCGCAGGACGGGCCGAACTCCGCCGGGTCGGACAGGTCCTCGGGCGTCGGGGCGGCGCCGAGCAGCGTGGCGATGGCGTCGGCGCCCAGCGTGCACGCGTCGATCGGCTGGGCGACCGGCGGCGGCGCGTCGCCGTCTCCGTCGTCGCCGGGGTCGGGCTGCGGCTGCTGGCCGCCGCCGTCGGTTCCGCCGTCGGCCGGTGCGCCCGCGGCATCTCCGCCCGCGGCCGGATCGCCCGCCGGTGGCTCACCGCCGTCGTCGACGGGCGCCTCGGGTGCGTCGGGCGCGGCCTGCGGGTCGTCCGTCGCGGCCGGCGTCTCCTCCACCACTGCGTCGGTCGGTGCCGCTCCTCCCGGCGTCGACTCCCACGCCGGCGTGGGCGTCGACGCACCGCTCGCGGCGTCGTCGTCACCGCCACCACACCCGGCCAGGACGCCGGCGGACAGAATCAGGGCAGCCGCTGCCGCGGACCGCTTGGACGAAGTGTTCACCTGCGGAAACCTCTCGTGAGCACATCGAAGCGATCCGACCCTAGCAACACCCCAGCTGGGGGTCGATGTCCGATTCGGTCACGATCGAGCCAGTTCCCGGAGGGCGCCCACGGCGGCGCGGACGTCCGCGTCCGGTGGCGGGCGCATCCAGGTGTACGCCGAGCGCGGGAAGCGGCGATGGTAGAGGCCGGCGTAGGCGAGGTGGTTGTCGCGCGCGTTCTGCTCGGGGGTGACGTCCTCGCCGACGAGCTGCCGGGCCTCGTAAGACAGGGCGATCCGGTCGGCGAGCCACTCCGGCACGTCCGCACGGGGCGCGGGGTGGGCGTGCGCCGCGGTGAGCAGCCGGTCGGCGAACGCGGGGTCGCCGTGGCGGCGGGCGCGGGCCTCGAAGAGCGTCCAGTAGCGCCCGAGCGAGCCGGCCCGCTCGCCCCAGCGTTCCGTCGCGACCTCGGCGATCGCGGTCGCGGCCTGCCGGACGGCGATCCAGGCGGCGGTGGCGTCGTCGTCGGCCCGCCGCTGTGCGTCGGCGAGCGCCCGCTGCGCCGTGGCGAGCCACGCCTCGACCCGGCGGCCGACGACGGCCTCGTCGAAGCGCCGGCGGGCCGAGAGCTCCAGCAGGGCCGACGCGACGCCGTCATCGTCGCGGGCCGGGCGGCCGCCGTAGACCTTGTCGAGGCCGTGCAACCAGCGGTGGTCGTCCATCCGCTCGGCCGGGTCGCCGCTCAGCTCGCCCGCGTCGAACGTCAGCCGCCCCGCGTCGACGGCCGTGTATATGCCGCTGGTCCCCCACATCTCGCTCAGCTGGTAGGCGCACTGGTCGACCTCGGCGGCCAGGTCCGCGACCGGGCGGCCGGCGCCGACGACGATGAGGTCGAGGTCGCTGAGCGGCCAGTGCTCGCCGCGCCCGAAGCTGCCGCCGAGCACCACCCCGGCCACCCCCGGGATCGCGCCCACCGCCGTCGCGGCCTCCTCCGCGCGGGCCGCCAGACGGGCGCGCCAGTGCCGCAGCCTCGGATCGGTCTCCTGCATACCCCTCAGCTCACCCGCCTGCCCGACGTCGGCCGGCCGCGCCCCGATGGCCGGCGGCCACACCACCGCCTCACGCTACGCACCTCGGGCCGGCCCGCCGCATCGTTGACACCGTGCCAGCATGTCGCGTGTGCGCATTCTGGACAGCCTGGAGACCGATCGCCTCATCCTTCGGCGTAGCCGCGTGGAGGATGCCACGGTCTATCGCCAGTTGTGGACCGAGCGGGACCCGCGGGTGCCGCCGCATCGGCGGATCGATCCCGAGGGCCGGCCGACCGTGGAGGACATCGCCGCGCGGTTGGGTGCGGCGGGCGACGAGTCGAGGCCGGGGATCCTGACGGTGGAGCGGAAGGACGCCGCCGACGTCATCGGGTATTGCGGGCTGACCCCGTACGGGAACGGATCGCCTGACGAGCCCGAGTTGGCGTACGAGCTGCTGCGTGCGGCCCACGGTCGCGGTTATGCCACCGAGGCGGGCCGGGCCGTTGTGGCGTGGGCGAGCGAGGTGGGCTACCGGCGGCTGTGGGCGGGGGTCTGGAACTGGAACGTCGCGTCGCGACGGGTCCTGGAGAAGCTCGGGTTCCGCGAGACCGGCCGGGTGGAGCCCGTCTCCGTCCACGGCTACAGCCTGCTCACCGTACGAGAGCTCTGAACGACCGCAGGCGTCCGCGACGCACGTCGGGCCGGTCCTGGGGTGGACCGGCCCTCGGCATCCTTACTGGTGGGGCGGAGGCGGCGGGATTTGAACCCGCGAGAGGGTTTGAGCCCTCAACCCGCTTAGCAGGCGGGCGCCATAAACCGGGCTAGGCGACGCCTCCATGCCCGAACGAAACACCGGGCGACGCAAGGCTACCGTTCCGGCGGCGGAGACGGCAAAGTCGGGTGGTGTGAGATCGCGCGGGCGGGGCTGGCGGGATCGTCGCGAGGCTGGTGAACGGCTGGGCGCAGCGGTCCTGGAGCGGCTCGGCGACGCCGGGGAGGCGCTGGTGCTGGGGTTGCCGCGCGGGGGCGTGGCGGTCGCGGCGCCGGTGGCCGCTGCGCTCGACGGCGAGCTGGACGTGCTGGTGGTGCGCAAGGCGGGCGTGCCGTGGCAGCCGGAGCTGGCGCTGGGGGCGGTGACGGCGTCCGGGCATCGGGTGGTGAACAAGGCGGTGGTGCGGGGCGTCCGGTTGCGGCCGGCCGAGCTCGAGCAGGTGTTCCGCCGGGCACAGGAGGATGCGGAGGAGAAGGAGCGCCTGCTGCGCGGCGACCGCCCCCCGCCGCGGCTGGAGGGGCGGACGGTGGTGCTGGTGGACGACGGCATCGCGACGGGCGCGACGGTGCGGGCGGCGACCGAGCTGTTGGTGACGGCGCGGCCGCGGCCGGGCCAGGTGGTCGTCGCGGTGCCGGTGGGGCCGAGGGAGACGGTGGAGGAGCTGGAGCGGGTGGCCGACGCGGTGGTGGTGCTGGAGCGGCCGGTGACGTTCCAGGCGGTCGGTGAGTGGTACGTCGATTTCACTCAGGTCGAGGACGCCGACGTCAGGGCGCTGCTGAAACCGTGACGGTGGTCACGATGGCAACTTATGGGCCGGTTCGCGCGTCTTGCTACAGAGGTGGTTACGCGGAGGTCCGGCTGAGCCGGGCCGCGGTGTGATTATCCTGGCTTCGGCGGACAGAGCGGATCATGAGTGCTGACGACGTGAGAGCGAGGAGGGGTGACCGGCCGGTGCAACGCGCCCGACGAGCTCAAGGGGCTCGCCGTTCTCGGCTGCAGACGCGCCGGGAACAGCGCAATCAGCGCTACGGCCGCTTCATCGGACTCACCGCTCTCGGGTCGCTGATCCCCGGCACCGGGCTCATCGCCGCCGGCAAGCGCCGCCTCGGCACGACCGTCCTGGTCATCCTCGCCGCACTCGCCATCCTGGCGCTCGCCGTCGTCGTGCTGATCCCGCCGACGGAGCTGGCGTCGTACGGCGGCGACCGCCAGATGATGCTGATCCTCGGGACGGCGCTCGCGGCCGGCGCGGCGGCCTGGCTGCTCATCGCCGTCGGCAGCCACCGGTCGCTGGAGCCCGACGGCCTGCCCGCCGGCAAGCGGCTGGCCGGCGCGCTCGTCGTCGTCCTCAGCGCGTCGGTCGTGGTGGCGCCGCTGGCGGTCGGCTCGCGGTACGCGTTCACCCAGCGCGACCTCGTCGGCAACATCTCGTCCAGCGGCGGCAGCAACACCACACCCGACGTCGACGTGTCCGACCCGTGGGCCGACAAGCCGCGCCTGAACGTGCTCTTCCTGGGCGGCGACGCCGGCGAGGGCCGCACCGGTCTTCGTCCGGACACCCAGATCGTCGCCAGCATCGACACCGAGACCGGCGCGACGACGATGATCTCGCTGCCGCGCAACCTCTCGCAGATCCCGTTCCCCGAGGGCACCCCGCTGGCCGAGGCGTACCCGAACGGCTTCACCGGCAGCGGCGACCCGCTCGAGTGGATGCTCAACGCCGTCTACGCCAACGTGCCGCGCGACCACCCCGACGTGTTCGAGGGCGTCGGCGACCCCGGCGCCGACGCGACGAAGTGGGCGGTCGAGGGCGCGCTGGGCATCGACGTCGACTACTTCATCATGGTCGACCTCGCCGGCTTCGAGGCCGTGGTCGACGCGCTCGGCGGCATCACCGTCAACGTGCCGCGCGACATCCCGTGGGGCAACAAGAGCCTTCCCGACGGCAGCTGCACGCAGGCCAACGGCTACATCGAAGAGGGCGACAACCAGCTGCTCGACGGCTTCCACGCGCTCTGGTTCGCCCGCTCACGCTGCGGCAGCGACGACTACGAGCGCATGGAGCGGCAGCGCTGCGTCATGAACGCCATCGTCGACAAGGCCGACCCCGCCACGCTGCTCAGCCAGTACCAGAGCCTGGCGTCGGCGGCCGGCGACATCATCACCTCCGACGTGCCGGCCGACCTGTTCCCGGCGTTGATCGAGCTGATGGTGAAGGTCCGCACCCAGCCGCTGGAGAGCCTGACGCTCGACAACGAGTTCTTCGGCAGCATGGGCACGACGTCCAGCGACCCCGACTACGACCAGCTGCACGCGCGCATCCAGGAGATCCTGGCGGGCACTCCGGCCACGCCCGACGCCGGTGAGACGCCGCCGGCCGACGAGGACACCACCGAGGCGACCGGCCAGAACGCCAGCAGCGAACGCTCCGGCGCCGCCGTCGAGCAGGCCTCCGGCGAGGCCGAGGAGCCGGCCGAGGAACCGGCCGACGAGCCCACCGACGGCGCGACGGACGAGCCCGCGGCCGACGAGCCGGTCGACGCCGGCGCGGTCTGCTGACTCACTCGTACAGCACGTAGTCCGGCGTCGGCACCAGCGCCAGCACCTCGGCGGGCGTCATCAGCGGCCCGCGCTCCGCATCCTCGTCGAAGAACAGCTTGAACCCGGCGGCGACGTGCGGCGGCTTGGTGCCCATGAGCGTCGTCCAGGTGCGCTCCTTGTCGGCGCGGCTGCCGATGCCGTCGACGCTCTTGACGGTGACGACGCCCGGGTGCGGCCGCAGCGCCGCCTCGTCCGCGACGACCGACGCGTGCAGCTGGTGGAACACCATGACCTTCTCCGGCAGGTCGTGCTCGGTGACCAGCGCCGACAGGTAGGCGGCGACGGAGTCCAGTTCGGCGCCGGTGGTGCTGCCGAAGACGTCGCCGGGGACCTCGTCCGGTCCGACCGCCCACTCGGGGTCCAGCGCCAGCCCGACGTCGGGCTCGCTCAGCCACGGTTCCAGCCGGGTCACCTCGTCGAGGAAGCCGGCCCGGCCGGGCTGGACGTTGAGCAGCAGCAGCGCCCCGTGCCGCCGGGCCGCGTCCAGGTACGCCGTGATGACGTCGTCCGGCTCGTGCGTGCGGTACAGCCCGTCGGCGGCGGGCGAGTCGTGCGCGATGACGGTGATCAGCTCGAAGACCGGCAGGACGGTGCGGCCGTCGCCGTCGTACTCGGCGGCGACGGCGTCGATCTGCTCGGCGGCCGCGTCCAGGCCGTCCGGGGTGAGCCGTCCGAACGCCGGGGAGCGGCCGCCGGCGAAACCGACGAGGCGGTGCTCGGGCAGGATCGTCGTCCCGCCGCCCGGCAACGTGGGCGACGGCGTGGGTGACGGCGTGGGCGTCTGGTCCGGCGGGGGCGACGCGGGCTCCGACACGGACGGCGTCGTCGGCGTGGGCCGGCCGCCGGCCGCGCCGTCATCGTCGTCGGCGCAACCGGCCATCGCCAGCGCGGCGATCGTCAGCAGGAGAACAGCTCTACGCACTCCTGCCTAGTGTGCCGGATCAGGCGAGATCGTCCTGGCCCGAGAGCGGCCGGTAGCCGCGGTCGCGGTTGAGCCGGCCGCGCAGCTCGCGGGCCAGCACCCGCGGCTCGACGTCGATGGACGCGGTGCGGATGAGGCTCTGCCGCCCGCCGGAGAGGTCGACGGAGACGATGGCGCCGTCGGTCTGCACCTTGCGGACGTCGCGCCACGGCACCCGCCGCCCGACGCCGAACCCCGTCGCGTTGACGAAGCCGTCGTCGTCGAGCACCAGCCGGGTGCCGCGACCGAGCACCCGCAGCACCCCGACCAGCAGGATGACCAGCGACACCGCCGCGGCCAGCGCCAGCAGCACCAGCAGGACGGCCTGCAGCCAGCCGGGGAGGTCGACGGCCAGCACGACGGTCAGCGCGATGGTGACGAGACCGAGACCGGCGGCGCCGACTCCGACGCCGCGGACCGCGAGCTGGGTCGGTGGGCCGTAGACCGTGCGTGTCACGGACCCAGTGTGTCACGCGAGCGCAGGTCAGCCCGCGTGGAGGTCAGGCCGTGGAGGCCATGCGGGCGCGGTTCTCGGCGATGATCCGGCACAGCGGGCAGAGGTCGAGCCCGTGCAGCCGGCTCCAGCCGGAGAGCGTCGCGCGTGCGTGATGTGGCGTCGATCCGAGGTTCCCCAGGTCGCCGCATTGATCGCAGACGATGGCCACCCGTGTGCTCATGGTCTCCTGCCTGTTCGTCGTGCGCCGCCCCCGGCGCTTCCCACCCGTCTCCAGGATGCCCGACGGACGGCGTCGCGGTGGGCCGAAACGATCAATTGGCGGTGACGGCGGCGAGGATGGCCGCGATGCGGTGTGCCGGCAGCTCGACCAGCGACGACTCGAGCACGTGCGGCGGCAGCCCGGACGCGTTGACGATGCGCCGCGCCTCGTTCTTGGTGAGCGGCTCGCCGCCCGTGCGCCGGCCGGCCTTGACCAGGGCGTCGCGCCAGGCAGAGCCGAGGCGCCTGTGCGCGGCGTCGAGCAGGAATCGCCGGGCGACGTCGGCGGGCGGGAGATCGGCGGCGTCGACGGCGACGGCCTCGACGATCGCGTGTTTCGGGTCGGGGGTGCTGCGCCGGAACCGCAGCCGCCACTTCGCGCCGACCAGCCGCTGCAGCTCCTGCTGCCCGGCCTGCGACGTGACCGCCGGGTGGGTGTTCTGGACGGCGAGCGCGAGGCGCCGTACGTCGAGCGCGAGCAGGGTGCGCAGCAGCCAGGTGTTCGGGTCGCCGACGAGGTGGACGGCGACCGCGGCCGTCCGGGCGTGCGGGATGGCGGCTGCGGCCCGGCCGGCGAACACGTCGCCGAGCGCGATGCCGCCGGGCGGTCGCCGCAGCGCGACGACGGCACCGACGTCCAGCGACTCGGGTCCCGCGGCGGCGTCGAGCAGCGCCGTCATGACGTCGTGGGTGTCGGGCCGGCCGCTCTCCAGCGACTGTGGCCCGTGCGTGTAGATGGCCTCCTGGGTCGCCCGCGGCAGCGCCTTCCACGTGGCCGCCGTCGGCTGGAGGACGTAGAGGTCGCTGGCGCTGCCGATGGCCTGGGCGCCGTCATAGCGGTTGAAGTGCGGCAGCATCGCCTCGGTGACCAGCGACAGGCCGACCAGCTCGCGCTGCACCTTGAGCCCGAGCGCCGGCTGGTGGCGGCCGTGGCCGTAGGCCAGGACCAGGCGGCCGTTGGCGTGGTCGCGCAGGCTCTCGAGGCCGCGGGTGAGGAACAGCCGGACGCCCTCGGGGGTGTACGGCGGATCGGTGACGACGAGGTCGCCCACCTCGCGCGCGACGGACGGCAGCCCGGCCCGGAAGTCGGCCCACACGGTGCGGATCGGCAGGCCGAGCGCGGCGGCCCGCTCGTCGACGTACGCCAGCAGTTCCTCGTCGAGGTCCGCGACGACGACGTTCACCCGCGGGTTGACCAGGCACAGCGCGATGGACGTCAGGTCGTGGTCGCCGACGCAGACCAGCGTCGCGCCGTCGAGGTCGTACGTGGCGTCGAGCCACAACGCCCGCCTCAGCGCGGTGACGGGCGTCGCGGGCACGTGGTCGAGCGCCTGAACCGCGGCCGGCGCGGCGGCGATGACCTCCGCGACCCGGCTCGCGACATCGCTGCCGGGCAGCGCGTCGACCGGGCCGGGCAGATCGGGCTGCGGCAGGCGGTCCAGTCCGAACCGGTCGCGGTAGGCCGCCCGCGCGCCGTCGCGCACCGTGAACCGTCCGCCGTGCGTCTCGAGGTCGCCGCCGAGCGCGTCCAGCAGCCGCTCCACCTGACGGCGCGGCACCGCGGCCCGCCGGACGAGGTCGTCGAGCGGCGCTGACCCGGCGACGAGCGCAGCCAGCACCTCACGCAGCGGGCGCGCGCCGACGCCGAGCCCCGACACCAGGTCGGCGACACGGTCGATGGCGTCGGCGTTCAGCGGGTCCAAGCGGAGGGCATGGGATTCGAACCCATGAGGACGGAGAGGGCCCCGCCCTAGAACTTTTCAAGAGTTCCCCGTTCGGCCACTCCGGCAGCCCTCCAGGCAGGTGCAAGTGTGCCACGTCCGGCGTGTGGCAGCATCGGGCCGGTGAGCGAGGCCGAGACACCGTTGCCGGGTGGCCGGGTGGGCGGCGCCGTGCGGGTCGGCGACACCGTGCGGCGGCCCGCCGGAGCGTGGACGCCCGCCGTCCATGCGCTGCTGGACGGGTTGCGCACGGCCGGTCTCGACGGCGTCCCTCCGGTGCGCGGGGTCGACGAGCGGGGGCGCGAGGTGCTCGGGTGGATCCCGGGCCGTTCGGTCGCGCGTGACGAGGTGGTGAGCTCGGCGCTGCTGGCGGACGGTGCCCGCTGGCTGCGCCGCTTCCACGACGCCGTCGCCGGGTACCGGCCGGACGGCGAGGTCGCGTGGCGGCATGGGAGACGGGCGCTCGCTGCCGGAGAGATCGTCTGCCACAACGACCCGGCCGCCTACAACTGGATCGTCGACGGCGACCGCGTCGTCGGCGTGGTCGACTGGGACATGGCCGGCCCGGGCGTCGCGCTGGACGACCTGGCGTTCCTCGCGTGGATGTCGGTGCCGCTGCGTCGCGCCGATGTGCCGGTCGACGTCGCCGCGCGCCGGCTGGCACTGTTGGCCTCCGCCTACGGCGACGTCGCGCCGTCGGCGGTGCTGGCGCACGTGCAGGTGCGGATGGGGATGGCGGTGGACCGCATCGAGGCCGGCCAGCGTCGTGGCGACCCGGGGCTGCTGAACCTCGCGGCGATCGGCGAGCCGGGTCGCACGCGGGCGGCGCTGGTGGACCTGGCGGCGCGGGAGCCCGCGATCGTGGCCGCGCTCCGCGCCGGGTGATCCAGCCCGCCCGGCTGGGAGGGGGCCCACCCTACGGGCGGGCACTGACAACGTCGGCTGATCGCGTGCTCAACGGTGGCTATGGCGCACGTCAGGGGCGGCGGGCCCGTGGTGGCCGGGCCCGGGGGTCAGGGGCCGGTGGCGGCGGGGCGGTCGGGGTCGGCGGACCATTGGGACCAGGAGCCGGGGTAGAGGGTGGCGTCGATGCCGGCGACGGCGAGGGCGGCGAGCTCGTGCGCCGCCGTGACGCCGGAGCCGCAGTAGGCGCCGACGGGGCGGGAGCCGTCGATGCCGAGGGCGGCGAAGCGGGCCCGCAGCTCGGAAGCCGGCAGGAAGCGGCCGGTCGGGTCGAGGTTGTCGGTGGCCGGGGCACTGACGGCGCCGGGGATGTGCCCGGCCCGCGGGTCGACCGGCTCGGTCTCGCCACGGAACCGCTCGCCCGCCCGCGCGTCCAGCAGCACGCCGTCCACGGCCAAGGCGGCGGCAGCGGAAGCGGTCAGCGTCGGCAGCGCCCCCGCCCGCAGGACCACGTCCCCGGCGGGCGGCGTCACGGTCCCGGTCTCGAGCGCCCCGCCGGCCGCCGTCCACGCGGCCAGCCCGCCGTCGAGCAGCCACACGTCCGTCAGCCCGGCCCAGCGCAGCAGCCACCACGCCCGCGCCGCCGACAGGCCGCCGAGATCGTCGTAGGCGACGACGGTGTCGCCGGCGCGCACACCCCACCGCCGCGCGGCCGACTGCAGCACGTCCACCGACGGCAGCGGGTGGCGGCCGGCGGAAGGGGACGGCGGGCCGGCCAGCTCGGTCTCGAGGTCGACGTACGCGGCGCCGGGCAGGTGGCCGGCGAGGTAGTGGTCATGGCCGAAGGGATCGCCGAGCTTCCAGCGGACGTCGAGCAGGACGATGCGCTCCCCCGTGGCCAGCCGCCGCCCGAGCGAGTCGGTGTCGATCAGCACGCTCATGCCGCCCACGCTAGCGCGCGCAACCCACGAGTTGCACAACAGCCACGCCTTGTGCAACTCTGTGGTTGCACGATGAGCGAGGAGGACGGAATGACCGACCGCATCGAACGCGACATCGTCATCGCCGCCGCACCCGAGCGGGTCTGGGCGATCGTCACCCGCGCTGAGCACCTCGGCACCTGGTTCGCCGACGCCGGCGCGACGATCGACCTGCGCCCCGGCGGCGAGCTGACGCTGACCTGGAAGGAGTACGGCGTCTCGCGCGGCGTCGTCGAGACCGTCGAGCCGCACACGACGTTCGCGTTCCGCTGGGCGCTCGACGACGGCGCGCCGGGCGACGGCAACTCGACGCGGGTCGTGTTCACGCTCACGCCCGACGGCGACGGCACCCGGTTGCGGGTGGTCGAGAGCGGATTCGACGGCCTCGCCGGCGGCCCGGAGCAGCAGGCGAAGCACGTCGAGCAGAACACCGAGGGCTGGCGGCTCGAGCTGGACGAGCTGCGCGCCTACGCCGAGTCGCACCCGGCATGACCCGGACGTTGCTCGACGCCGTGCTGGTGGCGCTGGCCGAGCCGACCAGGCGGCAGCTGCTCGACCTGCTGGCCGAGCGCGGCGAGGCGAGCGCCAGCACGCTGGCCCAGGGGCTCCCGGTGACCCGGCAGGCGGTCGTCAAACACCTCGCCGTGCTCGACGACGCGGGCCTGGTGAGCAGCCGGCGGGCCGGGCGCGAGGTGCGCTACCGGACCCGGCCGGACCGGCTGGCGGAGGCGGCCCGCGACCTCAGTGAGCTGGCCACCGCATGGGAGACCCGCCTGGCGACGATCAAACGCCTGGCCGAGGAGGAAGAGGAAGCATGACGTTCGAGGGCAGTGTGAACATCGCCATGAAGATCCCGGCGGCGCAATACCCGGAGACGGTCGCGTTCTACCGCGACGTGCTGGGCCTGCCCGCGAAGGACGTCACCGGCACCGACATCGCCGCCGGGGTGAGCCGCAGCGTCCGCGTCGAGTTCGGGCCGAACGTGCTCTGGCTGGACGAGGTGCCGAACTACAGCCGCTCCGACGTCTGGCTGGAGCTGTCCACCGACGATCTGCCCGACGCGATGCGGCGGCTGGCCGAGGCCGGTGTCGTGGCCCGGGACGAGCTGGAGCCGCTGCCCGACGCCATGCGGGCGCACTGGATCGCCAACCCCGCGGGCGTTGTGCACCTGGTGGCTCAGGCCTGAACGTGCCGGGTCCACGTCTCGTGGGTGGCGATGACCGCCGACGAGTGGGCCCGGCCGTCGGCGCCGCCCACCTCCGGCCGCCCGAGCACCCGCGCGCCGTCGACCTCGAGGGTGGCGTCGGTGCAGAACGTCAGCAGGTTGGTCAGCGTCCACGGCACGCCGCCCAGTTGCCACGACTCGGCCTCGCCGGGACGGGTCTCGACCGGCCGGCTGATCGTCGTGACCACCCGGGTGCCGTCGGCGCCGACCACCTTCGCGCGGGCGTGGTCGGAGCCGACGTGCCATTCGACGACGTCGCATTCGACCGGTTCGCCGATCTCCGGCAGCCCCTCCAGCTCCGGGAACCAGCGGCTGAAGGTGTCGGTCAGCCAGCCGCCGAGCGGCGCGTCAGGGGTGAGCAGCCGGACGACGTCGTCGCCGTCGACCCAGACGAGCAGCGCGAGGCCGGAGCCCTGCACGCTCCACTCCGCCTCCCAGAGCGAGACGAAACCGGCACGGGAGTCCGCGCGCATGAGGGTGGCGCTCGGGTTGGCTCCGATGAACTCGACCGGCATTCAGCCGAGCGTAGTGACGTTGAGGTCGTCGTGTGCGTAGGCCGCGCGAATGATCTTCTTGTCGAACTTGCCGACGCTCGTCTTCGGGATCTCCGGCACGACGGCCCAGCGCTCGGGCAGCTGCCACTTCGCCACCTTCGTGGCCAGGAACTCGCGCAGTTCGGCGACGTCGACCTCTTCGCCCTCCTTGACGACGACGGTGGCCAGCGGCCGCTCGCCCCACTTGTCGTCCGGGACGCCGACGACGGCCGCTTCGGCGACGGCGGGGTGCGCGGCGAGGTGGCCCTCCAGTTCGACCGAGCTGATCCACTCGCCGCCGGACTTGATGACGTCGCGGGCGCGGTCGGTGAGCCGCAGGTAGCCGTCTGACGTGACGGTGCCGACGTCGCCGGTGCGCAGCCAGCCGTCGTCGAAGCGCTCCTCGTCGTTCTCCTGGTAGTACGAGCCGGTGATCCAGGGCCCGCGGACCTCCAGCTCGCCGACGGACTCGCCGTCCCAGGGCAGCAGCTCGCCGTCCGGGCCGACCAGCCGCGCCTCGACCGGCGCGGCGAACCGGCCCTGGGTGAGCCGGTAGCCGTCGACGTCCTCGTCGGCGGCGTGGGCCGGCGGCCGCGAGAACGTGCCGAGCGGGCTCATCTCCGTCATGCCCCACGCGTGCAGGCCGGTGATGCCGCGGGCGTCCAGGCCGCGCATCAGTGTCTCGGACATCGCCGATCCGCCGACGACCAGGCTGGTCAGCGACGAGATGTCCACCTCCGGGTGGGCCTCGAGGTACTGCAGCAGCCCGACCCAGACGGTCGGCACGCCGGCGCCGATGGTCGGCCGCGCCGCCGCGATGAACGCGGCCAGCGGCTCCGGCGCGAGGAAGCGGTCCGGCATGGCCAGCGACGTGCCGGCGGCGAACGCGGCGTACGGGAGCCCCCACGCGAGAACGTGGAACTGCGGGACGACGGTCAGCAGCAGGTCGCGGGCGGACAGGTCGAACAGGTCGGGCATCGCCTCGGTCAGCGCGTGCAGGTAGATCGACCGGTGGCTGTAGACGACGCCTTTCGGGTGGCCGGTGGTGCCGGACGTGTAACACATCGCGGCGGCGGCCCGCTCGTCGACGTCCGGCCAGTCGTACGTCACCGGCTGCGCCGCCAGCAGCGACTCGTAGTCGTGCACGCCGACGCCGGTGCCCTCCAGCAGACCGCGGTCGGCCGCACCCGCGACGATGACATGGCGCACCGGCTTCAGCGACGGCAGCAGCTTGGCGAACCCGGGCAGCAGCGAGCCGTCGACGATGACGACGCGGTCGGCCGCGTGGTTGGCGGTGAACGCGATCTGCTCCGGGAACAGCCGGATGTTCAGCGGATGCAGCACCGCGCCCATCGCCGGCACCGCGAAGTACGCCTCGACGTGCCGGTGGTTGTTCCACATGAACGTCGCCACACGGTCGCCGGGCCGCACGCCGAGCGACGAGAGCGCTCCGGCCAGCCGGGCCGCGGCCCGGGCGACGTCGGCGAAGGTCGTCTCGTGGACACCGGACCCGGTGTCGGTGGCCGTGACCACGCGGCTGCCGCCGTGGATCGTCGCACCGTGCTCGAGCAGCCGGCGCACCTGCAGCGGAACGTCCATCATCGTGCTGGTGATCACGGAGACCTCCCCATCGAGGACCCGGCGACGCCGTGTCTGTCGCCCATACCCTGCCGCAGGAATGTCACCGGCGGAAGCCTTGATCGCTTCCGGATTAACCGCCTCGTAACGGCAGGCGCCCACCTGGCGAAACGCCCCGCGACCACGCTGCCCGCATGGATACCGGAGACACCGCGTGGATTCTCGCGTCCACCGCACTGGTGATGCTGATGACCCCCGGCCTCGCGCTGTTCTACGGCGGCATGGTCCGGGCGAAGAGCGTCGTCAACATGATGATGATGAGCTTCGGCGCGCTCGGCGTGATCAGCGTGCTGTGGGTTCTGTACGGGTACTCGATGGCCTTCGGCACCGACCTCGGCGGCGGCCTGCTGGGCGATCCGGGTGAGTTCTTCGGCCTGTCCGGCCTGATGAGCCCCGACGCGCTGTCCGGCACGATCCCGTCGATGCTGTTCGTCGGGTTCCAGGGCATGTTCGCGGTCATCACCGTCGCGCTGGTGTCGGGCTCGATCGCCGACCGCGCGAAGTTCTGGACCTGGCTGCTGTTCGCCGCGGTCTGGGGCACGCTCGTGTACTTCCCGGTGGCCCACTGGGTGTTCGCGTTCGCCGACGGCGACGGCGGCTGGATCGCCGACCGCCTGCTCGCGATCGACTTCGCCGGCGGCACCGCGGTGCACATCAACGCCGGCGCGGCCGGTCTCGCGCTGGCGTTGGTGCTCGGGCGGCGCCGCGACTTCGCCAAGGGCGCGCACCGTCCGCACAACCTGCCGCTGGTGATGCTCGGCGCCGGCCTGCTGTGGTTCGGCTGGTTCGGCTTCAACGCCGGGTCGGCCGTGGGCGCCAACGGCGTCGCGGCGGTCGCGCTGGTCAACACCGTCGCGGCGACGGGCGCGGCGATGCTGGCGTGGATCGTCGTCGAGAAGCTGCGCGACGGCCACGCGACGTCGCTGGGCGCGGCGTCCGGCGTGGTGACCGGCCTGGTCGCGATCACCCCGGCGTGCTCGGCGCTGAACCCCGTCGGGTCGCTGATCCTCGGTGTCGTGGCCGGGGCGATCTGCTCGCTGGTGGTCGACCTGAAGTTCCGGCTGCGCTACGACGACTCGCTCGACGTGGTCGCGGTGCACCTGGTCGGCGGCCTGGTCGGCACCATCGCGATCGGCTTCCTGGCCACGGCGGACGCGCCGGCCGGAGTCGACGGGCTGTTCTTCGGCGGCGGCGTCGACCAGCTGTGGCGGCAGGCCGTCGGCGCTGGTGCGGTGCTGGCCTACTCGTTCGTCGTCACGTACCTGATCGGCCTCGTGCTGCAGCGCACGATCGGGTTCCGGGTGGACGACGACCACGAGGTGGTCGGCGTCGACCGAGTGCACCACGGCGAGTCGGGCTACGAGATCGGCTCCGACGAGGTGTCGGAGGACGTCGTCACGGCGTAGCTGTGCTTACGGTGTGCCGATGCAGACTGCAGAACTCGGCACCCGGGGCACGGCGTGGTCGCCGGAGACCCGGCTGTACTCCGACGGCGTGGTCATCGGCACCGACGGCGCGCCGCTGATCGTCCCGCCGCACAGCGGGCTGCGGCGGCTGCCCGGCACCGGCTACCTCGACCCGTCCTCCGGCGCGCTGCCCGGCGCGGCGGTCCCGACCGGCGACGAGGCCGACGCGGCGCGTGAGCTGCTGGCGGCGACCGAGCTGCCGGGCCGGGGCACGCCGTACCAGGCGATGGCCGAGGAGGCGCTGATCGACATCGGCGTGCTGACGTTCGCCAACGGCGCCGCGGTGGCGGCCGGCAGCCCGTACTGGCGCTACGTGTGGCCGCGCGACGTCGGCTACATGGCCGCCGCGCTGACGGTGTGCGGGCGGCCCGAGCCGGCGTTCGCGCAGCTGGCGTACGTGGCCGCCATGCAGGAGCAGGACGGCACCTGGCAGGCGCGCTACCTGCCCGACGGCTCGCGCGGGGTGCCCGACGACCGCGGACTGCAGCTCGACGGCATCGGCTGGACGCTGTGGGCGACGTGGCTGTGGGCCGGCGCGACGGGTGGCGCCGTGGGTGCGCTGGCGCCGATGGTCCGCTCCGCCGTCGACGCCGCTCTGGCCGCGCTGGACCCGTCGACCGGGCTGCCGCGCGTGTCGCAGGACTTCTGGGAGATGGACCTCGACGAGGCGACGCTCGGCTCGGCGGCCCCGCTGCTGCTCGGCCTGCGGGCCGGTCGTGAGCTGCTGACCCTGCTCGGCGGCCCGGACGACGCTCGGCTCGCGGCCCGGGCCGCCGACGGCGCCGAGCGGCTGGCCGCGGCGGTCGCCGGCGGGTTCGGCGCGCACGGCTACGCACGGCGCATCAGCGGCGCCGGCGGCCGCGACGCGTCGGTCGCGTTCCTGCTGCCGCCGTTCGCTCCCGCCGACGACGCCGTCGCGGCGGCCTGGCGTTCCGCCGTCGACGCCACCAGCATCGGCAACGGCGGGGTCCGGCCCGGCGAGGAGTGGACCGACGTCCTCACCGCGTGGACGCCGCAGGTGTCGCTGCACGCGCTGACCGCCGCGTCGACCGGCGACACCGCGCTGGCCCACCGGCTGCTCAGCTGGCTCGACCTGCGCCGGACCGCCCTCGGCGCGCTGGCGGAGAAGGTCACCGCCGACGGCCGCCCGTCCGCCGTCGCACCGCTCGGCCTGACCGGCGCCACCGTCCTGCTGGCGCTGGCCGCCCTCGACGGACGGCCGTTGCCGGTGCCTCCACACTGACGCGGCAGCGGGAGATACTGGACCATGCGCCGGCTGCGGTTCGTCCTGGTCCTCGTCGTCACGGTGCTGCTGGCCGGCATCGCGGCCACGGTCGTGGCGCTGACCACGGACGATGACGACGACGTCGCGGGCGGCGACGGCGCCGGTGCGGCGGCGCCCGACCTCAGCGCCACCGCCGAGATCCGCCGCTCGTTCAACCGCTCCGGCCTGGTCGTCATCGCCGTCACCAACCACGGCGCCGAGCCGGTCACCGCCACGTCGGCGGAACTGCTCAGCGACTCGTTCGAGGCCACCGGCCCGCAGCCGCGCGACTCCACCATCCGGCCCGGCGACATCCCGGTGGACCTCCAGGTCGAGTACGGCCCGGCCCGCTGCCCCGACGGCATCGACTCCGCGGCCGCCCCGTCGCAGGTCCGCCTGACCACCCGCGTCGGCGACGGCGACGAGCACGAGCAGGTGCTCGACCTCCCGCACCCCAACGGCACGCTCGACCGCCTGCTGCGCACCGACTGCCGCGACGCCGCGCTGGCCGAGGCCGTCACGCTGGCGATGGGTCCGCTGGAGCCGCGCGCCGACGGCACCCTGACCGGCGTCCTCACCGTCACCCGGGTCGACGGCGGCACGACGCCGGCGACCATCACCAACACCCGCGGCAGCGTGCTGTTCACCATCACGCCCGAGGCCGACACCGCGCTCCCGCCCGGGCAGCTGCGTGTGGTGGCCGACGTGCTGCGCTGCGGCGGCCACGCCATCGGCGACGCGAAGCGGCCGTACGGCTTCACCGCGTGGATCGACCTCGGCGACGGCGCCGAGATCCCCACCGCGATCCCGGTCGACGACGCCCACCGAGCGGCGCTCGACGCCATGCAGCCGGTCCGCTGCGCCGGCAAGGACAACGACATCTGAGCCGGTTGTCGAGAGCACGACGCCGGCTCCGACTCACTGCCGAGAACGCCCACGAGACGGGAGCGACCCGATGAAGTACATGTTGATGATGTTCGGCGACACCGAGTCGATGCAGGCCACAGCCTCGAAGGAGTGGATCGAGGAGATGATCGGCTTCATGGTCCAGCTCGACAAGGACCTCGAGGCGTCCGGCGAGCTGGTGTTCCAGCAGGGCCTCGCCGACCCCGGCGCCGCGAAGACGGTGCGGCTGCAGGACGGCCTCCCGGTCGCCACCGACGGTCCGTTCGCCGAGGCGAAGGAGTCGCTGATCGGCTTCTGGGTGGTCGACGTCGAGAGCGAGGAGCGGGTGCTCGAGCTCGCCGGGCAGATCGTGAAGTACTCCGGACGGCTCGAGGTCCGCCCGGCGATGGACGCCCCGCCGGACCTGTGACCGACCCCGCCGTCGAGGACCTGCTGCGCGCCGCCGCGCCGCAGGTCCTCGGGGTGCTCGTGCGCCGGTACGGCCAGTTCGACGCCTGCGAGGACGCCGTCCAGGAGGCGCTGCTGGCCGCCGCGACGCAGTGGCCGGCCGACGGCGTTCCGGACAGCCCGAGCTCGTGGCTGGTGACGGTCGCGTCGCGCCGGTTCGTCGACGAGGTGCGCAGCTCCGAGGCGCGCCGTCGCCGCGAGGAGACCGTGGCCGCACTCGACCTCGTCGAGCCGGGCGAGGTGGAGCGCGCCGACGACACCCTCACGCTGCTGTTCCTGTGCTGCCACCCGTCGCTGGCGCTGCCCGCCCAGCTGGCGCTGACGCTGCGCGCGGTCGGCGGGCTGACGACGGCGCAGATCGCGGCCGCGTTCCTGGTGCCCGAGGCGACGATGGCGCAGCGGATCAGCCGGGCCAAGCAGAAGCTGCGGGCCGGCGACGCGCGGTTCGGCCCGCCGCCGCCGGAGCAGCGGGCCGAGCGGCTGCGCACCGTCCTGCACGTGCTCTACCTGATCTTCAACGAGGGCTACACCACCAGCTCCGGCCCGGCGGCGCAGCGGACCGACCTCACCGCCGAGGCGATCCGGCTGACCCGGCTGCTGGTCCGGCTGACGCCCGGCGACGGAGAGGTCACCGGGTTGCTGGCGTTGATGCTGCTCACAGACGCCCGCCGGGCCGCGCGCAGCACGGGTGACGGCGTCCCCGTCCCGCTGGCCGAGCAGGATCGGTCGCGGTGGGACGCCGCCCAGATCGCCGAGGGCGTCGCGCTGCTCACCGGCGTGCTCGGCGGCGGCCCCGTCGGCCCGTACCAGCTGCAGGCCGCCATCGCCGCCGTCCACGACGAGGCGCCGACGGCCGACGACACCGACTGGCCGCAGATCGTCGCGCTCTACGAGGTGCTCGAGCGGGTGGCGCCCGGCCCCGTCGTCACGCTGAACAAGGCCGTCGCCGTGGCGATGGTGCACGGGCCGCGGGCCGGGCTGGCGCTGCTCGGCACGCTCGACGCCGACGACCGCATGGCGCAGACGCACCGGCTCGACGCCGTCCGTGGTCACCTGCTCGAACTGGCGGGTGACCCGGACGGCGCCCGTGCGGCGTACTTGCGCGCGGCGCGGCGGACGGCGAGCGTGCCGGAGCGGCGCTACCTGACGCTGCGCGCCGCCGGCGTCACTTGAGCACGCGGTAGCGGACATGCGTGGCGGCGTCGGTCGGCACCGTCTCGACCTGCTCCAGCTCGATGTGCTCGGCGCCGGTGCGGCCGAATAGCCGGACGCCGTCGCCGAACACCACCGGCACGATGTGCAGCGAGATCTCGTCGACCAGCCCGGCCGCGAGGTACTGCCGGGCGACGTTCGCGCCGCCCATGACCGCCACGATGCCGTCGCCGGCCGCCGCGCGGGCCTGCGCGAGCGCATCCTCGATGCCGGTCGTGACGAAGGTGTAGACGCCGTTCTCCGGCGACTCCGCCGGCGCCTCGTGCGTCAGCACGATCAGCGGCCGCCGGGCCGGTCCCGTCGGGCCGTCGGCGCCCCACCAGCGCAGCGAGTCCTCGTAGTTCTTCCGGCCGGTGATCAGGGCGCCGAGCCCGCCCACCGAACGCTCGGTGTACTCGCGGTTCTGCTCGTCGCCGAACGCCCAGGCGTGCAGGCGCTCGCCACCCTGGCCGAGGGGCTGGTCGGGGGTCTGCCCGCCCGCCGTGATGAAGCCGTCGAGGGAGATGCTGATGTCCAGTACGAGTGTGTTCATGCCCGTGTAACGACACCCCGGGCGCGGACTCATCGGTGCGGGGCGAACGACTTGCAGAATGTCCCGATGGACGACTTCACCGCCGCGGCCGAGGGCCACCGGCGCGAGCTGCACGTGCACTGCTACCGCATGCTCGGCTCGTTCGACGACGCCGAGGAGGTCGTGCAGGACGTGCTGCTGCGGGCGTGGACGCACCGCGACTCCTACGAGGAGGGCACCAACCTGCGGGCGTGGCTGTACCGCATCGCGACCAACGCCTGCCTCGACCTGCTGCGGCAGCGGTCCCGGCGACCCGAGCAGGTGCGCTCGTTCGCCGAGGTGCCGTGGCTGCAGCCGTACCCGGACCGGCTGCTCGACCAGGTCGCGCCGCACGCGGACGAGCCCGAGGCCGTCGTCGTGGGCCGCGAGACGATCGAGCTGGCGTTCGTCGCGGCCATGCAGGAGCTGCCCGCGCAGCAGCGCGCCGTCCTCGTCATGCGCGACGCGATCGGCTGGTCGGCCGCCGAGACCGCGGCGATCCTGGAGACGTCGGTGCCCGCGGTCAACAGCGCGCTGCAACGGGCCCGGGCGACCCTGCAGCGCTCGCCCCGGTCGCCGGAGACCACCCCGCCGCGCACCGTGCTCAGCGCCGACGAGCGCGACCTGCTCGACCGCTACGTCGCCCTGAGCGAGCGGCCCGACGTCGGCCGCATGGCCGAGCTCGTCCGCGACGACATCCGTGTCACCATGCCGCCGCAGCCGGTCTGCTTCGACGGCTGGGCCGCGCTGGCGCCGCTGCATGCCGCTGCGGCCGAGCACGGCGACTGGCGGCTGCTGCCGACGTCGGCGAACCGGTTGCCGGCCGCCGCCTGTTACCTGCGCCCGCCCGGCGGGACGGCGTTCGACGCCTTCAAGATCGACGTGCTCCGGGTGGAGGAGCGCCTGATCGCCGAGATCACCACCTTCGGCCCCGAGCTCTTCCCGGCGTTCGACCTCCCCGCCCAGCTCCCATGATCATCAATGATCCAACACGGCCGATCATTGATGATCATGGGGCGGGGTGGTGTCAGTGCCGGACGTCGAGGTAGAAGGCCTCGGTGTGGTAGCCGGGCCAGCCGTTCGCCCGCTGCTCGGCGACGGTCTCCTCCATCGGCTCGACGGCGGGCAGGGCGCCGTCCGCGGTGAGGTGCCGCTCGCCGCCGGCGTCGACGAGCGCCGTGACCAGCCGGTCGCGCCAGTCGGCGACGGACCCGGTCCGGGCCAGGTCGTGCAGTTCGAGAGGGTCGGAGGAAAGGTCGAACAGCTGCTCGGCCGGCCCCTCCGGGTACCAGACGTACTTGTGCCGCCCGTCCGTCATGGCCAGGTAGTACGGGATGCCCGGCGGCCCGGCGTCGCCGCCGGCCAGCCCGACGACGACGCGTGGACGGTCTCCGGCGGCGGCCAGCGCGACGAGGTCCACGCCGTCGACGTCGTCGGGGTCCGGTCCGCCGGCCGCCGCCACGAACGTCGGCAGCACGTCGGCCAGCGTCACCGGCGTCCGGACCACCGTGCCCGGCGGGACGGCCGACGTGCCCGCCGCCGGCCGCACGATCATCGGCACGCCCGCCGCCGCCTCGTGGAAGAACACCTTGTTGCCGGTGCGGTGGTCGCCGAGGAACTCGCCGTGGTCGGACGTGAACACGATCGTCGTCCGGGTCAGCTCGCCGGCGTCCTGCAGCGCCGCCAGGACCCGGCCGAGGTTGTAGTCCAGCTGCGTCACCAGCCCGTAGTACGCCGCCCGCGCGGCGCGCACGGTCGCGGCGTCGAGGAGGTCGAACGAGCCGCGGTGGCGCTGCCGCCGGAACGCCGCGGGCGCGTCGCCGCCGGCCCAGTCGCCCACGACCGGCTCGGGCACCGGCGCGTCGCGGTACATCGAGTAGTACGGCTCGGGCGGGTCCAGTGGCGGGTGCGGCTTGCTGTACGACAGCCACAGGAACAGCGGCCGGGTCGGGTCGCGGCGGTACCGGATGTGCTCGACCGCCCGCTCCGACAGCCACGACGTCAGCGTCTCCGCCTCGGGGACGGTCGCCATGCCCGGCGCCAGCTCGTTCTGCCCAAGCCCGTGCCGCATCGCCGGCACGCCCGCCCGGTAGTAGTCGTCGGGCAGGATCAGCTCGTCGAAGCCGTGGTGCGCCCGCGGCGGCGTGAAGTGCATCTTCCCGATGCCGACGGTCGCGTACCCGAGCGCGCCGAGCCGGGCCGGCAGCGTCGGCGCGTCCGGCGCCAGCACGTCGCAGGTCCGGCCGTTGTGCGTCATGCCGTGCCGCAGCGCCGACCGTCCCGTGAGCAGCGTGACCCGCGACGGCACGCACACCGGCGTCGACGCGTAGGCGGCGTCGAACCGGATGCCCTCGTGCGCCAGCTGGTCCAGGTGCGGCGTGCGCAGGAACCCCGGCGCCCCCGGCCCGACGGTGTCGCGGCGCTGCTGATCGGTGGTGACCAGCAGCAGGTTCGGCCGTTGCCCCGTCACAGGTACTCGACGGTGCCGTTCTGGCGGGACCGCTCGGCCGCGAAGGCCACCCAGTGGCTCTCCAGGCTCTCCTCGAACGCGCTCGGCGCGGCCTGGACGGGCAGCCCGGCCCGGCGCCGGCGGGTCCGCTCGACGAAGTCGGCCATCAGGCCCGCGTCGCCGCCGGAGTGCCCGGCACGGTCGTTCCACACCTGCTCGACGCGCCGCTCGGCGGGCGGCAGGCCGGCCACCTCGGGCGCCGAGTCACCGAACCGGACCACCTCGATGCGGCCGGACTCGAGGTCGGCGTTGAGCTCGCCATGGCTGCCCATCATCGTGATGACGCGGGTGTTCTGCTCGGTGAACGCCGACACCACCAGCGACGCCGTCACGCCGTTCGCGTAGCGCAGCGAGGTCGTCTGGTGGTCGACGACGTCGTTGTCCATGCGGTACACGCAGCGGCCGTAGTCGGTCTCGCGCAGCGCCTTCAGCCGGCCCTCCGGCGACGGGTCGTCGGTGATGACGGAGACCGGCCAGGTGTCGACGCCGGCCAGCTGTTCGACGTAGAACCGGTGCGCGTTGTACGGGCAGGTGGCCGCGACGGCGCACCCGTCGACGCAGCGGTCGGTGGAGCCGCGCGGCGCGTTCTCGATGCGGAAGTGCCGCCGGTCGCCGAACGACGACACCGCGATGCACGGCGAGCCGACCAGCCAGCGCAGGATGTCGAGGTCGTGGCACGCCTTGGCCAGCAGCATCGGGCTGGAGTCGGCCGTCCGGTGCCAGTTGCCGCGGACGTAGCTGTGCGCGAAGTGCCAGTAGGCGATGTGCTCGGCGTGCTCGATGCCCTGCAGGTCGCCGATGGCGCCCTCGTCCAGGAGCCGCTTCAGCGTGTTGAAGAACTCCGTGTAGCGCATGACGTGCGAGACGGTGATCGCGCCGGGCCGGTCCTTCGTCGCGGCGATCAGCCGGTCCAGCTCGCTCGGCGTCGGCGCGATCGGCTTCTCCAGCAGCACGTCGTAGCCGTGCTCCAGCGCCCGCACCGTCGGGTCGACGTGCATGCGGTCCGGCGTGGTGACGACGACGGCGTCCCACGGCCCCTGGCGGGTCAGCGCGGTCCGCCAGTCGGTGTACCGGTGCTCCGGCGGTACGCCGTGCGCGTCGCCGACGCCGGCCAGCCGCCGCTCGTCGCTGTCGGCGATGCCCGCGACCACGGCGGCCTCCGGATGCTCGAGGCACCAGCCGGCGTAGGCCTGGCCGCCGCGGTTCCCGGCTCCGATCACCAGCAACCGCACCGGAGCGTCGATGTCCGTCATGCTCACCCTTTCTCGGCCCCGGCGGTGAGGCCCTCGACCAACAGACGCTCGGCGGCGAAGAACAGCGCGATGACCGGCAACGTCAACAGCACCGACCCCGCCATCAGGACGGTCGCCGACACGCTGATGTCGTCCAGCTGTGCCAGCCCGAGCGAGACCGTCCAGTTGTCCCGGCTCTCCAGCAGGAAGAGCAGCGCGAACAGGTATTCGTTCCAGGCGATCATGAACACGTACAGCGAGGTCGCGGCGATCGACGGCATGGCCAGCGGCAGCACGATCCGCACGATCACCTGCGCCCGGTTACAGCCGTCGACCATCGCCGCGTCCTCCAGCGCACGCGGGATGGAGCGGAAGTAGTTGCGCAGCATGTACACCGACACCGGCACCGTCGACGCCAGGTAGATGACGATCAGCGCCGGCAGCTCGCCGCGCAGCCCGAGTCGTGAGAACAGCACGAACAGCGGGATCGCCATGACGATGCCGGGGAACATGTAGCAGGCGAAGAACGAGATGTTGATGACGTTCTTGCCGGGGAAGCGCAGTCGCGTCGCCGCGTACGCCCCGAGCACCGACAACAGCACGGTCGCCACCACGGAGCCCAGCGCGACGATCAGCGAGTTGCCGAAGAACGACAGCAGGCCGTACCCGCCGTCCTCCGGCGACGCGATGACCTTCCGGTACGCCTCCAGGTTCAGCTCGCTCGGCGACGGCACACCGAGCGGGTCCTGCAGCACCGCCTGCAACGGCCGCACCGACAGCAGCAGCATGTAGAGCAGCGGCAGCACGCAGGCGATCAGCACCACCGTCAGCCAGAGCACTCGGGCGACGCCGAGCACCCGGGTCTCGACCCGTTCGCGCGACGGCATCAGACCTCCGACTCCTGCTTGAGCACGCCGTACCGGTAGTAGACGGCGAACGCGATGATCAGCACGACGGACATCAGCAGGCCGAGCGCGGCCGCCCCGCCGACGTCGTTGCGCGCCACCAGGTACTGGTAGACCTGCACCGCGACGACCTCGGTGCCGGCGGCGCCGCGGGTCAGCAGGTACACGTCGTTGAAGTTCTGGAACGTCCAGATGAACCGCAGCAGCACCAGTAGCGCGATGACGCCGGACAGCTGCGGCGCGATGACGTACCGGAACCGCTGCAGCGGGGTGGCGCCGTCGACGCGCGCGGCCTCCTCCAGGTCACGCGGCAGGCCCTGCAGCCGGGCCAGGATGAACAGGAACGCCAGCGGGAAGGTCTTCCACGCCTCGAACGCGATGACGGAGAGCAGCGCGATCGGGGCGTCGAACCCGACGCCGAACAGCTCGATGCGGTGGAACCGCTCGCTGAGGAACCCGATCGGCTGGTCCCAGCCCAGCACGTCGACGCCGAACACGTTGACCGGCCCGAACTGCGGGTTCAGCAGCGTCCGCCAGACCAGCGCCGCCGACACCACCGGGATGACGTACGGCACCAGCACGAACGCCCGGATGATCATCCGGCCGGGGAACCGGTGCCGCAGCGCCAGGGCCGTCGCCAGCCCGGCGCCGATCGACAGCGCCGTGCCGCCGATGCTGTAGATCAGCGTGGTGCGGACCATCTCCCACAGGTCCGAGCTGCCCAGCACGGTCTCGAAGTTGCGTAGCGTCAGCGTGATGTCGAAGACGTTCTGCAGGTCGATCAGCCGCAGCCGCTGGAACGACATGATGATCGTCCACAGGAACGGCAGCACCACCACCAGCAGCACGATCAGCACGGTCGGGCTGACCAGCACCAGCCCGGCGCGGCCCTCGCGGACACGCAGCGACGGGCCGCGCCGGCCGTCGCCCGGCCGCCCGCGCCGGCCGCGCCATCCGCCGCGGCCGGGCCCGGTGCCGGTCTCGGCCGCGTCAGCGGCGGACGGGGCGATCGGTCCGGAGGCCATGGGCGTCAGCCCAGTTCGGACTGGAGCTGCGTGGCGCTCTCGTCCATCTGCGCGGCCGCCTCAGCCGGCGTGATGGTGCCGTCCAGCGCCTCGCGCAGGATGTTCGTCAGCTCGAGGTCGCCGTACATCGCGGTGACCAGCGCGCCCTGCCCCTGCGGGAAGCCCCAGCGCTCGAACCCGGTGGCGCCTTCGGTGATGGTCTGCACCGCGTCGTCGCCGTACAGCTCGCCCACGCTGAGCTGCGCCTGCCCGGAGCCGACCGCGAGATCGGACCAGCCGTCGACGTAGGACGTGTCGCCGGCCTCGGGGCCGTTGCGCATCGGGAACCGGCCTTCCGGCGAGATCGACAGGAAGCCCATGTAGCCGTCGCCGAGCAGGTAGCGGACCAGCTCCTTGGACGGCTCGGTGTCGGCCGACGACGTGATGCCGAGGTTGATGGTGAGGCCGAACTGGGTCGGCTGGTCGCCGGACGGGCCCTGGAAGAGCGGCAGGATGGTGGTGCGGTCGACCAGCCACTGCTGGTCGGCGGCGCACTCGGCGCAGGTCAGCGGCGTGTCCGGGAACAGCCCGGCCAGCTCGTCCAGCAGGTGCGGCGACCACGACGTCATGGCGGTCTGCCCGGCCAGGTAGTTGGCCCGGGTGGTGTCGACGTCGCCGGCGCCGGTGGGCGCGTACTGCGCGAGGTCGACGTAGAACTGGATCGCCTCCTCGCACTCGGGGCTGTCCAGCGTCACCTCGCCCTCGTCGTCGACCAGTTGGCAGTCGTTGGCCAGCGCGACGTGCTCGAACACCTGCATGGTGAAGCCGTCGCCGCCGGTGCTGCCCAGCGCGAAGCCGGAGACGCCGTCCTGGCCGTTGAGCGCCTCGGCCGCGGCCAGCACGTTCTCGTAGTCGGTCGGCGGCTCCAGCCCGGCGGCCTCGAACAGGTCGGTCCGGTAGAAGATCATCTGACCCCAGCCGTCGGACGGGACGGTGGCGTACTCGCCCTCGGCGTCCTCGACCCGGATGAGGTTCAGCGCGCTCTCGTTGAACGTGTCGGTGCCCAGCTCGTCGATCATCTCGCTGGCCACGACGGGGTCGAGGATGCCCTCGGCGACCCAGCCGGCGGCCACCTCGACGCCGTGCACGACGACGTCCGGCAGGTCACCGGCGGCGGCCGCGGACACCATGGCCTGCGTGAGGTCGGGCGCGCTGACGCCGACCAGCTCGACCTCGATGCCGGACTGCTCGGTGAAGTCGGCCAGCACCTGCTGCATCGTCGCCATGCGGTCGGCGGTGTCGTAGACCGTCCACAGCGTGATGCTGCCGCCGCCCTCGCCGGAGTCCGCGCTCTCGCTGTCGTCGTCGCCGGAGCAGCCCGCCGCGACCAGGCCGATCACCGCGAGTGCGGTCAGAGGTCGTCGCCACATGATGCCGTCCCTCCTCGTGAAGCGCCTGACGAATATGGGGCACCATGGTTCGGATCGGTGATTCAAGGTGTCAACGAATGGACAAGATGTGCAAGGAATCATGAACACAAGGCGGTGATCTGATGGATTCAGTGAAGATCGACGAACTCGACCGCCTCGTCATCGGCGCCCTGCTGGCGCAGCCGCGAGCCACCCACGCCGTCATCGGGCAGGCGGTGCGCAGCTCCGAGGCGACGGTGTCGCGGCGGCTGGCCCGGCTGCGGCGCACCGGCGCCGTCCGCGTCGTCGGTGCGCTCGACTCGCAGACGAGTCACCGGGCGCGGTCGGTGTTCGTGCGGCTGCGCTGCGCGCCCGGCGCGGCCGACGAGCTGGCGCTGCCGCTGGCGCAGTGGGAGGAGACCGGCTCGGTCAAGGTGCTGACCGGCAGCGTCGACTGCGTCGCCGAGATCGCCTACACCTCCAACGAGCACCTCTACCGGCTGATGATGCACGAGCTGCCGCGGTTCGACGGCGTCATCGCGACGTTCAGCAACCAGGTGATCCGGCGGTTCTCCACCCCGCACGGCTGGAACCCCGGGCTGCTCCCCGACACCGTCGTCGCCGAGCTGCGGGCCGAGCGGCGCGACCGGTGGAGCGAGCATCCCGAGCCCGACGAGGCCGCGCCGATGTCCGAGCTGGACGAGCAGATCGTCGCCGTGCTCATCGACGACGGCCGGATCAGCTGGCAGGACCTCGCCGCCCGGTGCGGCGTCACGCCGAGCACGGCACGCCGGCGCACCGAGACGCTGATGGCCCAGGGCGTGCTGCGCATGCGCACCGTCGTCGAGCCGGAGGTGCTGGGGCTGACGGTCAACGCGTTCGTCTGGCTCACCATCAACCCGACGAAGATCGGCCTGGCCGGCGAGATCCTGGCCCGGCACCGCAGCGTCGTGATGATCGCGGCCACCACGGGCGACCGCAACCTCTGCGGCGAGATCGCCGTGGCCAGCGACAGCGCGCTCTACGAGTTCCTCTCCGAGACCGTCGGCCACCTGCCGGGGCTGATCCACGCCGACGTCGCGGTGGCGCTGCGCACCGTGAAACGGGCCGGCATGATCGACCCGGAGCTGCGCACCGTCGCCGGGTCGCCGTCCGGGCCGTGAACAGGGTCGGAACTCCGGACGATCCTGCGAATCTCATGCGTCACAACGGGGGTCGGAGGGCTATGGTCGAGGCATGCACGAGAGTGAGGCTGCGCACGATGCTGTGCGCCGCGACCCGATAGACATCCATCCTTACGACACCGCGTGGCCCGAGTCGTTCGAGCAGCAGCGCCTGCAGGTCGAACCGGCCCTGCGTCCGTGGCTGATCGGCTCGGTCGAACACGTCGGCAGCACGGCCGTGCCGGGACTGCCGGCCAAGCCCATCATCGACATGATGGCCATGGTGCCCTCCTACGAGCAGGCCCAGGGCGCCGTCGCCGCGATGCGGGAGATCGGCTGGACCCACGTGGCCGAGGCCGGCGACGAAGAGCTGCGGCGCTGGTCGTTCTGCTACCCGGAACCGGCCTGGCGCACGCACCACCTGCACGTCGTCGAGTACGTCTCTCAGCTCGGCCGCGACTGCCTGGCCTTCCGCGATCACCTGCGCCACCACCCCGACGACGCGCGTCGCTACGCCGAGATCAAGCAGAGCCTGGCGGCCGTGCACCACGACGACCGCCCCGCCTACCGCGCGGGCAAGGCGCCGTTCATCGAAGACATCATGCGGCGGGCGTCCGTCCAGCACTGAGCCGGGGCAGCCGGCCGGTGGCCGCCTTCAACGCGATGAGGGTCAGGATGCCGGCCAGCACGATCGCGGCCAGGTTGATGCCGAGCTGAGCGGCCGCGCCGCCGACCTCGGCGCCGTCACCGAGAGCCAGGGCCAGTCCCAGGTTCCCGGCGGCGGGGACGGTCGTCACCGAGATGAACACGCCCACCAGGGCTCCCGACTTCGCGGACGTGAGCGACAGGATGCCGGCGATCCCGGCGATGAACGCCACGACGAACGACCACCGGTCCGGATGCCAGATGAACCCTGTCAACGGCCGGTCGGTCGTCAACACCGACGCGTCGATCCACCCTGCCCACGACGCCACCAGGCCGAGCACGGTGGCGACCGTGATCGCGATCGTGAACCCCACCGCCAGGGTCACCAGCCCCTGCCGCACGATGCTGAACCGCCGGTGCACCAGGCCCACGGCGATGCCCGCGAGCGGGCCGAACTCCGGCCCGACGACCATCGCGCCGACCACCAGGATGGCGGAGTCGAGCACGATCGCGATGGCGGCCAGCACGGCGGCCAGGCTGAGGAACCAGACGAACGTGTTGGACAGCACTGAGTCCTCGTCGGCGCGGCGCACGACCTGCTCCCAGATGACGGCGTCGGCGCCCTCGCCGGGCGCCTCGTCCTCGGCCCGCTCGGCGGCCGCGGAGACCGACGTCTCGACCGACTCGAGCGCGATGGTGCCGGTCTGGTCGACGCCCAGCTCGCGCAGCGCCTGGATCATCCCCTCGGCGGACTCGCGGGCCAGCTCGGCCAGTACGAGGTCGCCCTCGGGGCGCACGGACGCGCCACGCAGGACGGCGATGCTGGCCACGCCCGGGCACTCGTCCAGCAGCTCGACGATGCGGTCGGTGGTCTCCGCCGGCGTCGTGACGCGCAGGTGCAGCACGGCGCCATCGTAGGGCGTGCGACGCCGGCTTGTACGCTGGCGACCGTGACTGACGGTGTGATCCTGCAGGTCGGCGGCCTCCATCCCACGGCCGAACGAGGGCTGGCGACGTACGGGGCGCTGCGGCTGCCGTCCGGGCCGGCGCGGGCGGCGTTCCTCGCCGAGCACGGGCCCGACGTCACCGTCGCGGTCACCGGGGCCGGCATGGACGCCGAGCTGATCGGCGCGCTGCCGCGGCTGGCCGCCGTCATCAACCTCGGCGTGGGCTACGACTCCGTCGACGTCGCGGCGCTGAAGCCGCGCGGGATCGCGCTCAGCAACACCCCTGACGTGCTCACCGACTGCGTCGCCGACCTCGCCGTCGGCGGGCTGATCGACGTGTTCCGCGGCCTGTCCGCCGGCGACCGGTTCGTCCGGCGCGGCGCGTGGGCGGCCGGCGACAAGGCGCCCCTTCGGCGCCGGGTCAGCGGTACCCACGTCGGCATCCTCGGGCTCGGCCGCATCGGCGCCGCCATCGCGCACCGGCTCGAGGCGTTCGGCTGCACCGTCAGCTACCACAACCGCCGCCGCGTCGACGACGTCCCGTACGCGTACGCGGCCTCGCCGGTGGAGCTGGCCCGGTCCGTGGACGCGCTCATCGTCGTCACCCCCGGCGGCCCGGGCACCCAGGCGCTGGTCTCCGCCGACGTCATCGCGGCGCTCGGGCCGTCCGGCTTCCTCGTCAACGTCGCGCGCGGCAGCGTCGTCGACCAGGACGCGCTGGTGGCGGCGCTGACGTCGGGCGCACTGGGCGGCGCCGCGCTGGACGTGTTCACCGACGAGCCGCGCGTGCCGGAAGAGCTGTTCGCGGTGGACAACGTCGTGCTGCTGCCGCACATCGGCAGCGCGACGGTCGAGACGCGTGAAGCGATGGCGCAACTGGTGCTGCGCAACCTGGAGCGGTTCCTGGCCGACGGGACGCTCGCGACGCCGGTGCCGCTTTAATGACCGTATGCGGGTAGCACTGGTCCAGCTCTCGGCCGGCACCGACGTCGCCGAGAACACGGCGGCGATCCGGCGGCTGACCGACGGCGTCTCGGCCGACCTGCTCGTGCTGCCGGAGGCGGTCATGCACGACTTCGGCGACCCCGCGCTGCCGCTCGGCCCGGTGGCCCAGCCGCTGGACGGCCCGTTCGTCGCGACGCTCGCCGAGGTGGCGCGGGCGGCCGGCGCCGTCGTCGTGGGCGGCATGTTCGAGCGGTCCGACGACCCCGACCGGCCGTACAACACGCTGGTCGCGGTCGGCCGCGACGGCGCCGTGCTGGCGACGTACCGCAAGGCGCACCTCTACGACTCCTTCGGCTACCGCGAGTCCGACCGGCTGCGCGCCGGCGACGCCCTGCCCGCCGTGCTCACCGTCGACGGCGTCCGGCTCGGCCTGCTGACCTGCTACGACCTCCGCTTCCCGGAACAGGGCCGGGCGCTGGTCGACGCCGGCGCCGACGCGTTCGTCGTCCCGGCCGCGTGGGTGCGCGGGCCGCTGAAGGAGGACCACTGGCAGACGCTGCTGCGGGCGCGGGCGATCGAGAACACCGTCTACGTCGCCGCGGCGGCGCAGACCGGGCGGGCGTACTGCGGCCTCAGCCAGCTGGTCGACCCGCTCGGCGTGGTGGTCGCCGCCCTGGGCGATGAGGAGGGCCGGCTGGCCGCCTGGCTGGACCCGGCGCGCGTCGCGGCGGCACGTGAGCGCAACCCGGCGCTGCGGCACCGACGCAACTGGCCGGCCTCATGACCGCCGGGCCGTGGGCGGCGGTGATCCTCGCGGGCGGATCCGGTCGGCGGCTCGGTGGGACGGACAAGCCCGCGCTGGTCGTCGGCGGGCAGACGCTGCTGGACCGCGCCGTCGCCGCGGCGGACGGCGCGGGCGCGGCGCAGGTGGTCGTCGCGGGCCCGCGGCGCGACACGTCCACGCCGGTCACCTGGACCCGTGAGGACCCGCCCGGCGGCGGCCCGCTGGCCGGGCTCGGCGCGGGCCTGGCCGCCCTGGACGTCGCGCCGGACGCCGTCGTCGTCCTCGCCGCGGACCTGCCGCGGGTGTCGTCGGCGCTGGTCGGACGGCTGCTCGCCGGGCTGGAGCAGAACGTCGACGCCGTCGCCGTCGTCGATGCCTCCGGCTGGGTACAGCCGCTGGTGGCGGCGTACCGGATCGAGCCGCTGCGGGCCGCCCTGGACGCCGTCGGCGACCCGCGGGACCGGCCGGTCCGCGCGCTGCTGGAACGCCTGCGCGTGGCGACGCTGCCGGACGACGACGGCGCCGCGGACATCGACACGCCGGGCGACCTGGCCCGATGGCGGCCATGATCAGTGGAGGATGGGCCGGACGGCGGGAGGAAGGTACGTGACATGGACAGCTGGGTGAGCGCGTTGTGTGAACGTCTGGGGGTACCGGTCGACGACGTCGACGTCGGCGGGATCCTCGACCTCGCCCGCGACGCCGCGCACACGGTGGAGCGGCCCGCCGCGCCGGTGACGGCGTTCATCGCAGGCTACGCGGCGGCCACCAAGGGCGGTGGCGCGGCTGCCGTCAACGCCGCCCTCGACATCGCCGGCGAGCTGGCTCGCGACTGGAACGACGGTCCGGACGTCACCACGCCGACCCTGCAGTGAACCGCGTCCGCTAGCGTCACGCTGTGCAGACCAAGAGTTCCGTCCACCTGCCGGCCCCGGCCGAGGTGGTCGACCCGCTGCGCCTGCTGACCAAGCGGGTGATCATCGCGGTCGGCGTGCTGGTGTTGACGGCGCTGCTCGTCTACCTCGACCGTGAGGGCTACACGGACAACTCCGACGGCTCGGTCGACTTGCTCGACGCGTTCTACTACACGACCGTGTCGCTCTCGACCACCGGCTACGGCGACATCACGCCGACGTCGGACAGCGCGCGACTGGTCAACATCGTGCTGATCACGCCGCTGCGGGTGCTGTTCCTGATCGTCCTCATCGGTACGACACTGGAGACACTGACCACCCGGAGCCGGGAGCAGGTGCGGCTCAACCGCTGGAGGAAGAAGTTGCGCGACCACACCGTCGTCATCGGCTACGGCGTCAAGGGGCGCAGCGCGGTGGCCACGATGCTCGCGAACGGCATGTCGACCGACACGCTGGTCGTCGTCGATCCCGACCCCGCCGCCATCGCCGAGGCGAACGAGCAGGGGCTGGTCGCCGTCATGGGCGACGCCACCCGCACCGAGGTGCTGCGCCGGGCCGGCGTCCCGGCCGCGAGCCGCATCGTCATCACCACCGCCCGCGACGACGCCAGCGTGCTGGCCACGCTCACGTGCCGGCAGCTCAACCAGACCGCGAACATCGTGGTGTCGGTCCGCGAGGCCGACAATCTCGCGCTGGTCCGTCAGGGCGGCGCCAACGAGGTCGTCACGTCGTCCGACGCCGTCGGCCGCATCCTGGGCCTCGCGACCGTCAGCCCCGCACTCGGGCACGTGCTCGAGGACCTCACCACGTCCGGCGTCGGCCTCGAGGTCGCCGAGCGGCTGGTGTCGCCGCGCGAGGAGGGCAAGCAGCCGCGGCAGGTCGCCGACCTCGTCGTGGCGGTCGTCCGCGACGGCGACGAGCTGCCGTTCCACTCGCCGGCCATCGGGCACCTCGTCCGCGGCGACCGCCTCATCGTCATCCGCCCGTCCGAGGAGTACCCGTGGGCCCGGCGCGAGGACGTCCACGAGCCGCCGCCGGTGGACGAGCCCGAGGACCCGGCGGACCGTCCGCCGGGCGGCGTCTGAGCGGAGGGGTCACGTGCGTGCGGTCGTCATCACCGAGCCCGGCGGGCCGGAGGTCCTGCGCTGGACCGAGGTGCCCGACCCCGTCTGCGGGCCGGGCGAGGTGATCGTCGACGTCGTCGCGTCCGCCGTCAACCGGGCCGACCTCCTGCAGCGCATGGGCAAGTACCCGGTCCCGGACGGTGCGCCGGCCTGGCCCGGGCTGGAGTGCAGCGGCACCGTCAGCGAGGTCGGCGAGGGCGTCACCGGCTGGAAGGCCGGCGACCAGGTGTGCGCGCTGCTGTCCGGCGGCGGGTACGCGGAGCGGGTCGTGGTACCGGCCGGCCAGTTGCTGCAGGTCCCACGCGGCGTCGACCTCGTCACCGCGGCTGCGCTGCCCGAGGTCGTGTGCACCGTCTGGTCGAACCTCGTCATGACCGCCGGGCTGCGGGCCGGCGAGGTGCTGCTGGTGCACGGCGGCGGGAGCGGCATCGGGACGGCCGCGATCCAGGTCGGGCGCGCGCTGGGCGCCCGGGTCGCGGTGACGGCCGGCTCGTCGGCCAAGCTGGAGCGCTGCGCCGAGCTGGGCGCGTCGATCCTGGTCAACTACCGCACCGACGACTTCGTCGAGGTCGTGCGGTCCGCGACGAACGGCCACGGCGCCGACGTCGTCCTCGACATCATGGGCGGTGCGTACCTGGCCCGGAACGTCGAGGCGCTGGCGATGGACGGCCGCATCACCATCATCGGGACGATGGGCGGGCGGCGCGCCGAGCTGGACCTCGCCGCCGTCATGGGGAAGCGGGCCCGCGTCACCGGCTCGCTGCTGCGCCGGCGCACCGTCGCCGGCAAGGCCGCCGTCGTCGCCGAGGTGTGCGAGCACGTGTGGCCGCTGATCGAGTCAGGCGCCGTCCGCCCCGTCGTCGACCGCGTCGTCCCGATGCCCGACGCGGCCGAGGCCCACCGCGTCGTCGCCGACGGCGAGCACGTCGGCAAGGTGCTGCTCACCACCTGAGACAGCGATCACCAGCGGCGATGACGCGCGACGGATGACTCGATGCGACATCGGCGGTCACGGGTGCTCGAAGGGGGCGTACCCTGGCGAACGTGGTCATGTCGCTGGAGTCCGATCTCGATCGGCCGGTCACGCACCGCCGCACCGCCCGGGTGCTGCTCCTCGAGCCCGGCGGCCGCATTCTGCTGTTCGAGGACAGCGATCCGTCCGCGCCCGGCGCGCCCACCTTCTGGATCACCCCCGGCGGCGGCGTCGACCCCGGCGAGACCCTCCTCGACGCCGTCGTTCGCGAGGTCGAGGAGGAGACCGGCCTGCGGCTCTCGCCGTCCACGGTTCGCGGCCCCATCGCCGAACGCACGGTGGTCCATGCCTACTCCGACAAGATCGCCGTCCAGTCCGAGACCTTCTTCGTCGCCGACGCGCCCGGCCAGGAGATCGAGCCGGCCGGGCTGACGGAGGAGGAGCAGCTCACCGTCATCGGCCACCGCTGGTGGAGCCTCGACGAGCTGGCGCGGACCGAGCGGCCCATCTGGCCGGTCGGGCTGGCGTCGCTGGTCGCCGCCGCGCACGTCCCGGCTCGCTGGCCGGTGGTGCTGAGCGCCGCCGAGGAGTCGACGGTGCCGACGAACCACTTCGCCCGCTGACGCTCACCAGGTAGTGGCCAGCCAGGCCGTGACGGTAGCCAGGGCGATCAGGACGAGGTTGAGCCCGATCTTCCCGGCCTCGCCGCGGGAGAGGTGCAGGCCGGTCGCGAGCACCTGCAGGACGATGAACCCGACGGCCGCGGCGAGTGCCAGGGCCGGCGCGACATCGGTCAGCGGCGGCAGGATCAGCCCGGCGGCGCCGAGGACCTCCACGGCGCCGATGCCGCGCACCAGCCACATCGGGACGGTGTCGACCCAGCTCATCATCGGCGCCAACTGCTCCTGGCCCTGCCCGACCTTCTTCCCGCCGGCGTAGAGGAAGAAGACTGCCAGCACGGCGGCGACGATCCAGTAGGCGATCTCCATGGCCCGTCCGATGGTTACGACTTGTAAGCAAGCACATGATGAGTGACTATCGGAGGCGGTACAAAAGGCACATCGGTGTGCGTTACTGACAGGGGACGTCCGTGTCGCAGTACGAGCGAACCTGCCTCATCCGCGGCGACGGTGGCCGCACGATCCGCCGGGTGCTGGAGCGCATCGGCAACAAGTGGACCCTCCTGGTCGTCGCGACACTGCACGGCGAGCGCATGCGCTTCACCGAACTGCAGCAGCGCATCCCCGGCATATCGCAGCGGATGCTGTCGCTCACGCTGCGCCACCTCGAGCGCGACGGCCTGGTGTCGCGGACCGCCTACGCCGAGGTGCCGCCCCGCGTCGAGTACCAGCTCACCGACATCGGCCGCACGCTGATCGATCCGGCCGTGCGGCTGGCAGAGTGGGCGGCCGAGCACGACGCCGACATCGACCGCAGTCAGCGTCGCTACGACGCGCTCAGGGAGCCGCGGGGCGAGCGGCCGGCGCCGTCCGCCTGACCGGCGGGTGGGGGCCGCCGGTCGCCGGGGTGCGGTGCCAGCTGCGGGTCGCTGCGTCGGCCCGGGTACGGTCCCCTCCCGGCCCGGGTGGGGCCCACCCTACGGGCGGGCACCGACAACGTCGCCGACGATCTCGGCGACTTCGCCGACACCGCTCTGACCAGCGTCGGCTTGACGGAACATACCGGGTATGCATACTTGGTAGCCATGTCGATTCGTCACGGTCTGCTGGCGTTGCTGGAGCGGTCCCCGATGTACGGCTACCAGTTGCGCCACGAATTCGAACGGTCCACCGGCGCCACCTGGCCGCTGAACGTCGGGCAGGTGTACACCACGCTGGCGCGGCTGGAACGCGACGGCCTGGTGGAGCAGACCGGTGAGTCCGACGAGGACGGCAAGGTCGTCTATCGCCTCACCGACGCCGGGCATGCGGAGCTGACCGGCTGGTTCGCCACGCCGCTCGGCGGCAGCGACCGGCCCCGCGACGAGCTGGCGATCAAGGTGGCGCTCGCGCTGACGACGCCCGGTGTCGACGTGCGGGCGGTGTTGCAGACGCAGCGCACGGCGACGCTGCGGCACCTGCAGGAGCTGACGCGGCTCAAGGCGGTCGCCGACGGATCCGAGGACACCGCCTGGCTGCTGGTGCTCGACTCCATGATCTTCCGGGCCGAGGCCGAGGTGCGCTGGCTCGACCACTCCGAGACCCGGCTGGCCCGCCTGGCCACGGCGCCCCGCGCGGCGAACCCGCCGAGCACGGCGCCCGTCCAAGCGGACGAGACCGATCGGACCGTGCGGCGATGACCACCGACCCGGTGCTCGAGCTGCGCGCCGTCGACCGCGTGCACGGCGACGGCGCCACGGTGGTGCACGCGCTGAGCGACGTCAGCCTGACGCTGCGGGCGGGCGAGCTGATCGCCGTCATGGGGCCGTCCGGCTCGGGCAAGAGCACGCTGCTGCACCTCGCCGGCGGTCTCGACACCCCGACGGCGGGCGCCGTCCTCGTCGAGGGCACCGACCTCGCCACGCTGAGCCGCGGCGAGCTGGCCGCCGTCCGCCGCCGCAGCCTCGGCTACGTCTTCCAGGACCTCAACCTCATCCCCGCGCTCACCGCCGCCGAGAACGTCGCGCTCCCCCGCGAGCTGGACGGCGTCCGCGTGCGGGCCGCCCGGGCCGAGGCGCTCGAGGCGCTGGCCGAGGTCGGCGTCGGCGACCTCGCCGACCGGTTCCCCGACGAGATGTCCGGCGGGCAGCAGCAGCGGGTCGCCATCGCCCGCGCGCTGATCGGGCCGCGGCGGCTGGTGCTGGCCGACGAGCCCACCGGCGCGCTCGACTCCCAGACCGGTGAGGACGTGCTGCGGGTGCTGCGCGCACGCTGCGACGCCGGCGCGTCCGGGCTGCTGGTGACGCACGAGGCCCGGCACGCCGCCTGGGCCGACCGCGTCGTGTTCCTCCGCGACGGCGCACTGGTCGACGACACCGGCGTCGCGCCGCCGCCCGAGGTGCTGCTGACCGCGGACGGGTTCGGGTGAGGCACCCCTGGCGCGGCTGGCGGCCCGCGCTGCGCATCGCCCGGCGGCAGGTCCGCCGCAACCTCGGCCGCTCGCTGCTGATCGCGGTGCTGGTGGGGCTCCCGGTGGCGGGCGCGACCATCGCCGACGTCCTGTACCGCAGTGCCGACTCGCCGGAGCGCACGGCCTACTCCCGCATGGGCGACGCCGACGTCATCGTCGAGGTCACACCGTGGGCCGACCTCCCGCTGCCCGCCAACGGCCTGCAGCCGCTCGTCGACATCTCGTACAACGCGATGCCCGACGAACCGCCGAACCGCGACCCCGGCACCGTCGACCTACCCGCGCTGCTCCCGCCGGGCACCGTCCTGGAGCCCGAGCGCCGGATCCAGGGCATCCGGCCGCGTCACGGCGACACCGCGCTGCGCGGCGTCATGCTCGACATCGGCACGCAGGGCGGCCCGCTGACCGACCACGCGTTCCGGCTCGACGGCGGTCGCTGGCCGGAGGCGCGCGACGAGGTCGTCGTGACGCCGCGGCTGGCCGAGCGGCTGGACCTCCTCGACGACGGCGACCTTCGGTCCGACGCCACGGTGACGTTGGACGACGGGCCGCGGATGCGCGTCACCGGGCTCGTCGTCGACCCGTTCTACCTCGACGACCAGGTGATCAGCGCCGCGCCGGGTTCTGTCGCCGCCGAGTTCGCGGCCACCCTGGAGACCGGCTGGGGCGACCTCGCCTCCACCGGCGGGGTGGCCTATCTGGCCGACCTCCCGGCCGGGACGGACGTCGACGAGCTCGGCCGGCGGCTGGCCGCGGACGGGGTCGGGCTGCTGCCGCGCGACGCCGTCGCCGATCCGGACCAGTTCTACGAGTCCTCCGGCGGGCCGACGGTCGACGACCTGCAGCGGGCGGCCCTCGTCGCGCTGGTCGTCGGCCTGGGGCTGCTGGAGGTCGTGCTGCTGGCCGGCGCCGCGTTCGCCGTCGGCGCCCGGCGGCAGGTCCGCGAGATCGGGCTGCTGGTGTCGGGCGGCGCTTCCGCCGCGCAGGTACGACGGACGGTGCTGGCTCAGGGTCTGGTGCTCGGCGTCATCGGCGCGGTGCTGGGGGTCGTGGCCGGTGCGCTGCTGGTGCCGGCGGTGGCGCCGCTGTGGGAGTGGTATCTCGGCGCGCTGATCGACGACTGGACGTTCGGCTGGCTCGAGCTGGTCGTCGCCGCCGTCGTCGGCGTGCTGTCCGGGGTGGCCGCGGCCGTGGTGCCGGCCATCGGCGCTGCCCGGATGAAGCCGGTCGACGCGCTGGCCGAGCGGTTCCGGACCACGCGGGTGGCGGCGCGGCTGCCGGTGGCCGGGCTGGTGCTGTTCGTCGTCGGCGCCGGTGGCGCCCTGATCGCCAGCCGCATCATGTCCGGGAACCTGGCCGAGTACGGACGCCGGCTGGAGCAGCTCTCCGGCACCGGCGCCTACGTCACCCAGCCCTCGACGGCGCCGTACATCGCCATCCAGCTGGCCGGGGCGCTGGTGGCGACGGCCGGCCTCGTCGTGCTGCTGCCCGGGCTGATCTCGGCGCTGGCCCGCGGAGCGCACCGGCTCGGCCTCTCGGCGCGCCTGGCGCTGCGCGACGCCGCCCGGCACCGGCACCGCACGGCTCCGGCGGTCGCGGCCATCGCGATCGTCGTGGCGGGGTCGACGGCGGTCGCGTTCGGCGCCGGCGGCTCGGCCAAGGCCGACGAGCTGCGCTACACGCCGTCGCTGCCGGACAACGTCATCCGCATCGACGTCGACTGGTACGCGCTACCCGGCGACGAGGCCGCGGCGCAGCTCGTCGCCGCCGAGGAGGCCGCCGCCAGAACGCTGCCCGGCGCCGCCACGCACCGGCTCACCGAGGCGACGCTGCGGTTCACGCCGGACGACGTCTACAACGTCGTCTGGCTGCAGGGGTCGCCCGAGTGCACCGGCTGCGCGGGGTGGACCAGCGGATCGACATCGGCGGCCGTCGCGGACCCGGCCGTCATGGCCGCCGCCGCGGGCAGCGCGCCCGGCCAGGCCTTGCTCGACGCCGTCGAGCGCGGTGCCATGGTCGTCTACGATCCCTCGTTCCTCCGCGACGACGGCGACGTCGTCGTCGACACCTACCCGACGGACGGCGAGCCGGTGCCGATCCGCTTCCCCGGATACGCGGCCGAACGCGATCTCGCCTACTCCGGCCTGCCCGGCGCGTTCGCGTCGGCTGAGACGTTGACCGCGCAGGGCTTCGAGTTGCGGACGACGGGCAGCATCGTCACGTTCGACGGCGCCACGCCCGAGCAGCTCGACGCCGCGCTGCAGGCCATCGAGTCGACCGGGGCCTGGGTCTCCGTCGAGACCCCGTTCGAGCCCGAGGCCGACGCCGCGGTGCTGGCGCTCACCGCCGGCGCGGCGTTCGTCACGCTGGTGGGCGTGGCGATCGCGGTCTCGCTGGCGGCCGCCGAGGGCCGGGCCGACCTCGCCACCCTCGCCGCCGTCGGGGCGCCGCCGCGGCGCCGTCGCGGGCTGGCCGGCGCGCAGGCGTTGGTCGTGGGTGGAATCGGGGTACTGATCGGGTCCGGATTGGGTATCTATTTCGCGTACCTGGTGTGGCCGGCGCTCGGAGCGCCGCGCTTCATCTGGGCCTGGGACAGCCTCGTCCTCACCGGCGTCGCCGTCCCGGTCCTGGCCGTCCTCGTCGCGGTGATCTTCACCCCGAGTCGGTTGCCGATGATCAGGAGGGTCGAGTGAACAGCACGACAATGCGCCGCGCGCGTCAGGCCGCGCGGCGCCGGACGCTGGAGCTGCTCGCCCTGCGCAGGGCCGAGGCCGCCGGCCGGCGCCTGGTGGAACGACGGACCGTGCGTCAAGTTCGACCCGGAGGTGCCGAGAGGGGGACCGAGGGGTGAAGATGGTGCCATGACGGAGCCCAACCAGAACGCCGAGTCCCACGACACCCACGAGGACGACGAGCAGCGCGTCGTCGTCGTCGGCCCTGGCGGCATGGCCGTCGAGTCCGCGCCCGGCAGTCAGGACGAGCAGCGCTCGCTCACCGACCTCGTCGAGCAGCCGGCCAAGGTCATGCGCATCGGCAGCATGATCAAGCAGCTCCTCGACGAGGTGAAGGCCGCGCCGCTCGACGAAGCGAGCCGTCGCCGGCTGGGCGAGATCCACCGGGCCTCCATCGACGAGCTCGAGGACGGCCTGGCGCCGGAGCTTGTCGACGAGCTCGAGCGGCTCGCGCTCCCCTTCGACGACGACAACGTGCCCACCGACGCCGAACTCCGGGTCGCGCAGGCCCAGCTGGTCGGCTGGCTGGAAGGGCTGTTCCACGGCATCCAGACCACGCTGTTCGCGCAGCAGATGGCGGCGCGGGCGCAGCTCGAGCAGATGCGCCGGGCGCTGCCTCCGGGCGTGCAGCTGGCGCCCGGTCAGGCGATGCCGGGCCAGCAGATGCCCGACGAGGGCGACCAACGCGGCAGCGGGATGTACCTCTGACGATGCCGGCGGGCGATCCGCTGCTCGAGCGGATCGCCGCGGCGGTCGCCGTCGGCCACACCGAGTCGCGCACGACGGCGCGCACACTCCTGTCCGAGCTGTGGGAGTCGTCGGCCACGCCGCTGCACCGCTGTGTGGTGGCGCACCACCTGGCCGACCTGCAGGACGACGTCGCCGAGGAGCTGGCGTGGGACCTGCGCGCGCTGGCGGCGGCGGACGAGTTCGACGCCCGCGGATTCGCGGCGTCGCTGCAGCTCAACGTCGCCGAAGCGTACCGCCGGCTGGGCGACCTCACGGCCGCGCGGTCGCACCACGCGCTCGCCCTGGCCGCCTGCTCCGAGCTAGAAGACGACGGCTACGGCCGGATGATCACGGCCGGGGTGGCCCGCCTGGCCGAGCGGCTCGACGACGTCGACGCTGCCCGGCCACGCGGGTGAGTGAGCCCGTCAGGCGGCGGTGCGGGCGTGGCTCTCGATGACACTGGCGAGGCGCGGCAGCGCCTCTTCGACGTGCTTCTGCGCCTGCGGACGCAGCTTGCCGTAGACCTTCTTGACGCTGTCGCGCTGCGACGCCGCGGCGCGCGCGTCGGACACCCCGAGCAGGGCGTCGGCCACCTCGGTGCGGCGGCCCTCGAAGTAGTCGGCGAGCGAGCCGCCGCCCGTGGCCTGGAAGTCGGCGTAGAACGGCTCGGCACGCTCGACGAAGGAGTCGAGCATGTTGTCGATGGTCTCCGGGACGAACCCGGCGTTGATCTTCTTCAGGACCGCGTAGCCGCCCTTGACGGCCATCCCCGAGACGCCGCTCTTGTCGGAGACCTCGGCGTCGACGAGCTGGTGGAGATCCTTGACGACGGCGGGCCGGCGGGCCGGGTCGAGAAGGATCTCGCGGAGTGTGTCAGCCATGTGGGAAGTGCCCCTCAGTATCGATTTTGATCAGATGTGACGGACGTGCTCCGCCACTGTAGAACACGAAGATCGGTGCGGCGAAGAGCGGTATTTGTCCGGTTTGGTGCGCGTGCGGTCTCGTGGGATCAGAGTGGTCCGAGTGGCGAGACCTGCCGCTACTCCGGGACGGGGTAGTAGGTCTCGAGGAGCGCGGCGAGGCCGTTGGACTCCACGTCCCCGCAGACGGTGTCAGCGACGGCCTTGACGTCGTCGGGGGCCTGGCCCATCGCGACGCCGACGGCGGCCCAGCGCAGCATCTCGAGGTCGTTGTGACCGTCGCCGACGGCGAGCGCGTCGGCCGCCGTCAGTCCCAGCCGCGCAGCGACCTTCGCCAGCCCGGACGCCTTCGACACACCGACCGGCATGATGTCCAGCCACGCCGTGTAGCCGATCGCGTAGTCGACGCTGGGCAGGCCGGAGTCGCGGGCGATGACGCGCAGCCGCTCGCGGTCGCCGTTGGGCCAGCGCACCACCAGCCGCGTCACCGGCTGGGCGACCAGTTCGTCGTGCTCGACGACGGTGACGTGGCCGTCGAGGTCGCCGGCCGGGAACTCACCGGTGACGCGGTAGCCGCGGCCCAGCTCCTCGACCGCCAGCACGGCGTCGGGGATGGTGGCGGTGAAGTAGCGGACGGTGTCGGTGATGTCGAACGTCTCGATGTCGACCGGCGAGCGGGTCGCGACGTCGACCACCACCGCGCCGTTCGAGCAGACCGCGTAGCCGTCCTTCAGCCCCAGCTGGTCCAGCAGCGGCAGCGTCGAGTGCATCGACCGCCCGGTCGCGACGACGATGTGCGCCCCGGCGTCGTGCGCCCGGCGCACCGCGTCGACGACCGGCGGCCGCGGCTGCTCGTGGAACTCGGCGTACGTGACGATGGTGCCGTCGACGTCGAGCGCCACCAGCTCCGGGCGCCACCCGTGGGGCATCGTCACGTCGCGACCGGCGTCAGCAGCTCGCGTCCGCCGAGGAACGGGCGCAGCGCCTTCGGCACGTACACCGAGCCGTCGGGCTGCTGGTGGTTCTCGAGCAGCGCCACGATCCACCGGGTGGTGGCCAGCGTGCCGTTGAGCGTCGCGACCGGACGGGTGCCGGCGTCGGTGCGTTCGCGGACGCCGAGGCGCCGGGCCTGGAACGTCGTGCAATTCGACGTGGACGTCAGCTCGAGGTAGCGCTGCTGCGACGGCAGCCACGCCTCGCAGTCGAACTTGCGGGCCGCGCTGGACCCGAGGTCGCCCGCGGCGACGTCGATGACGCGGTACGGCAGCTCCATGTCGCCCAGCATCTGCTCCTCCCACCCGAGCAGGCGCGCGTGCTCGTCGGCGGCGTCCTCCTCGTGGCAGTAGCAGAACATCTCGACCTTGTGGAACTGGTGAACGCGGATGATCCCGCGGGTGTCCTTTCCGTAAGAACCCGCTTCGCGGCGGTAGCAGGCCGACCAGCCGGCGTAGCGCAGCGGCCCGTCGGAGAGGTCGACGATCTCGTCGGCGTGGTAGCCCGCCAGCGCGACCTCGCTGGTGCCGACGAGGTACAGGTCGTCGGCGTCGATGCGGTAGACCTCGTCGGCGTGCGCGCCGAGGAAGCCGGTGCCGCCCATGATCTCGGGCCGCACCAGCGTGGGCGTGATGACCGGCGTGAACCCGGCGGCGACCGCGGTGGCCATGCCGTGGTTGAGGATGGCCAACTCGAGCTGCGCACCCACCCCGGTGAGGAAGTAGAACCGGGCGCCGGACACCTTCGCGCCGCGCTCGGTGTCGATGGCGCGCAGCCCCTCGCCCAGCTCGAGGTGGTCGCGAACGGTGTCGAGGGTCGGCTTGTCGCCCACCTCGCGGAGCACGGCGTAGTCGTCCTCGCCGCCCGCGGGCACGCCGTCGAGCACGAGGTTCGACGGCACCCGCGCCAGCTCGTCGAGCTTCGCCTGCGCGTCGTCGGCGGCGGCCTCGGCGCTCTTCACCGCGGCCGCGAGCTCACGGGTGGTGGCGAGCAGCTGCTGCTTCTCGTCGGGTGCGGCCTTCGGGATGAGCTTGCCCAGGCGCTTCTGCTCCGCGCGCAGCCGCTCGAACTCGGCCAGGGAGGACCGGCGCGACTCGTCGGCGGCGAGCAACTCGTCGACGACGGTCTCGCTCTCGCCGCGCGCTCGCTGCGAGGCGCGGACACGGTCGGGGTCTTCCCGGATCAGGCGCAGATCTAGCACCACCCGAGGGTATCGGGCCGGGGCGCGGGAGCGCGCGGGGGTTTCAGCCGCGCAGCTGCGCCAGCCACTCCGCGGCGTCGGTGAAGTCGCTGTTCGACGTGCCGGGGAGGACGGGTGGCCGGACGCCGTCGGCGCGGGGGTAGGAGCCGAGGAAGCGCACCGTGGCGCACACTCGGCGCAGGCCCATCATCGCCTCGCCGACCCGGGCGTCGGCGACGTGGCCCTCGACGTCGATGGCGAAGCAGTAGCGGCCCATGCCGTTGCCGGTGGGCCGCGACTCGATGCGGGTGAGGTTCACGCCCCGGGCGGAGAACTGCTCGAGGATCTCGAGCAGCGCGCCGGGGTGGTCGTCGCGGATGAAGGCGACGAGGGTGGTCTTGTCGGAGCCGGTCGGACGCCCCGGCCGCCCCGGCGGCGTGACGAGGACGAAGCGGGTGACGGCGTCGGAGTCTTCACCGATGTCGACGGCGAGGGCGTCGAGGCCGTAGCGCTCGCCGGCCAGCGGCGCGGCGATGGCGGCGTCGGCGACGGTGCCGTCGGGGCCGGGCGTGCGGCCGGCGACGGACGCGGCGGCGGCGGCCGTCGACGGGCCGAGGGAGATGACGGCGTCGGGCAGCTTCGCCGTGACCCACGCGCGGCACTGCGCCTCGGCCACCGGGTGCGTGACGATGCGCCGGATGCCGGCGAGGTCCGTACCGGGGCGGGCGAGCAGCGTGAACGTGACCGGCAGCAGCACCTCGGCGGTGATGGCGAGCGGCTCGCCGCGGATCAGCTCGTCGAGCGTGGCGTTGACCGACCCTTCGACGGAGTTCTCGACGGGGACGACGGCGCCGGAGACCTCGCCGGTACGCACGGCGTTGATGGCGGCGTGCACCGTGGGCGACGGCTCCAGCGTCGCGCCGGCCAGGGCGGGGAACCGCAGGGCGGCCGCCTCGGTGAACGTCGCCTCCGGGCCGAGATAGGCGTAACGATCGGTCATGGTCAGAAGACTAGTGTGTCAGCCTGGCCACAATTAGCGCCGTCGTTGGCGTGAGATCGGCCCGCTACGGATACGGTCGTGCATGATGGACGTGGAGCGCGCAGGCAGCAGCGGCACGCATCCCGGCGCCGTACGGCACCGGGTGCGGGCGGGCCGGGCTCGCCTCGCCGGCCTCCTCGTGGCCCTGCTCGCGGTCCTCGCCCCGCTCCTGACGGCGTCCCCCGCGGCCGCCGAGACACCGGCGCCGTCCACCACGTCCGACCCGCAGCAGCGCGTCGTCCTCCTCGGCATCCCGGGCCTGTCGTGGCCCGACATCACCCCCGAGGGCATGCCCACCCTCTATGACATGGCGGGCTCCGAGGCGGCCGGATCGCTGACGGTGCGCACCGTCCGCACCCGCACCTGCGTGGTCGACGGCTGGCTGACGGTGAGCTCGGGGCGCCGCTCCACCGACCTCCACGACATCGACGCCGACGGCGGGGGCGACCGCTTCTGCCGCCAGCCGCCGGAGCCGACGTCCGCGCCCGACGGTCCTGGCGTCGTCGTGCCGGGCTGGGAACTGCTGCAGCAGCAACAGGACGACAACTCCTACAACGCCGAGATCGGCCTGCTCGGCGACCGCCTGGCCGAGGCCGGCGTGTGCGCCACGGCGGTCGGCCCGGGCGCGGCGCTGGCGCTGGCCGACTCCACCGGGCGGGTCGCGTCGTACCACCAGAGCTCCGGCGACATCGGCGCCGGGCTGCTGAACCAGTGCCCGGTCACGGTCGTCGACCTCGGCGGGCTGTCGAACCCGGCGCCGAACGGCAGCGACGAGCTCGCCGACCAAGCCGCACTCGACGCCCGCGCTCAGACCGCGGCCGCCATCGACCAGCAGGTCAAGCGCATCATCGACCAGCTGCCGCCCGACACCGCGCTGATGATCGCGGGCCTGTCCGACAGCGTCGGCACCACCATCCCGCTGCCTGACGAGCCGACACCCATCCCGCCGGCCGGGCTGCGCGCCGCGCTCGCGATGGGCCCCATCGCCGACGGCGGCACGTTCGGGCCGAACTGGCTCACGTCGTCGTCCACGCTGTGGCCGGGCCTGGTGCAGCTCACCGACATCGCGCCGACGCTGCTCGCCTACGCCGGCGTCGAGGACCCCGCGAAGGACGTCGTCGGACGGCCGTGGCGGGCGGCCGGCCCGCACCCGGGCAGCTCCGCGGGCACGGTGTCCGAGCTGATCGGCGTCGACCGCGCGTCGGCGATCTACCGCGACCAGTCCGGGCCGTTCTTCCAGATCCTCGGCGGGCTGCTGGTGGTCGTGTGCGCGGCGGCCCTGCTGGCGCTGCTGCGCGGCGTCTCGTTCCGCCCGGCCGTCCTGCGTGTCGTGCAGGTGGTGGCCGTGCTCGTGGCGGCCGCGCCGGTGGCGTCGTACCTCGCCAACATCACCCGGTGGTGGCGCTACGACCAGCCCAACACCGTGCTGTGGACGTCGATCGTGGTCAGCACGCTGGCGCTGACCATCGTCGCGCTGGCCGGGCCGTGGCGGCGGCGCGCCTACGGCCCGCCGGGCGTGGTGGCCGGGGTGACGGCCACGGTGCTGGCGGTCGATGTCGCCAGCGGGTCGAGCCTGCAGCAGTCCAGCCTGCTGGGACTCTCGCCGCTGGTGGCCGGCCGCTTCTACGGCTTCGGCAACATCCCGTTCGCGATCTTCGTGGTGGCCAGCTTGGTGGCCGCGGCGGCGCTGGGCCAGTGGCTGCTCGACATCGGCAAGTCCCGGCGGTTCGCCGCTGGCGCGGTGGCCGCCGTCGGCATGATCGCCGTGGTGGTCGACGGCGCGCCGCAGGCCGGCGCCGACGTCGGCGGCATCCTGGCCGCGATCCCCGGCTTCGCCGTCCTCGTGCTCGGCACCCTCGGCGCCCGCATCACCATCGCGAAGCTGGCGCTCGCCGCGCTCGGCGCGACGGCGCTGTTCGGGCTGTTCGCGTTCCTCGACTGGCTGCGCCCGCCCGGCTCGCGCACCCACTTCGGCAGCTTCTTCGCCGACCTGCTCTCCGGCGACGCGCTGACGGTGATCTTCCGCAAGGCCGAGGCGTCGCTCGGCACGCTGGAACGCTGGCCGATCTACGGCTGGCTGGTGCCGCTGGCGTACCTGCTGATCCTGTGGCTGATCCGCCCCGACGGCGAGAACGCGGTCAGCCGCACGGTGCAGCACTGGTCGCTGTTCCGGTACCTGGTGTGGGCGGCGCTGCTGACCGGCGCGGCCGGGTTCGCCGCCAACGACTCCGGCATCATTGTGCCTGCGCTGCTGCTGACGGTGGGCGTGCCGCTGGGCATGGCGGCGGTCGCCGCGTCGCAGGGCCCGACGCCGGCGCCGTCACCCGCCGAGCGCGAGCTGCTGACGCCGTCACCCTAGAGCGGCGACGCGCTCCAGCAGCCGGGTCTCCTCGTCGGCGCCGAGCGGCACCTCGAGCACCCGCAGCCACTCGACGAGCTCGCCGTCGCGCAGGTCGCGGTGCTCCGTGGCCTCGCCGGGCCGGCGGATGGTCACCGTGCGGTGGGTGACCATGACGTGCCGGCCGGGCAGGTGCTTGCCGACCATGAGGCCGGTGCGGAAGTGGATGCCGGGGAACGTGCTGGTGTAGTGGTGCGCCATGACGACGTCGATCGGCTTCACGTCGTACTCGTCCGTCGTGTGCGCCAGCTCCCACCCCGCCTCGCGGAAGCGCTGCAGCCCCCAGAGTCCGGGCCCGGTGCTGACGACGCGGTACGGCCAGCCGTCCTGGTCGGACTCGGCGCCGTCGGCCAGCGGCGTCGGCCGCAGCAGGCCCATGCCGAACCCGGGGTCGCAGAGCAGCCGTTCGCCGTCCAGGACGACCTCGACGACCATGTGGCTGCGGCCCTGCTGGGTGCCGGCCGCGGGGTCGCCGACGCGGCCGAGATGCCGGACGACGTCGTAGCCGAGCCGCTGCAGCGCCGCGGCGACGATCGTCGAGTGCTCGAAGCAGTAGCCGCCACGACCGCGGCCGGCGAACTTCGCCTGGACGGCGGGCAGCCCCACCCCCGGATGTTGGTCGAGCAGGACGTCGACGTTGTCGAAGGTGAACGTGCGGACGTGCGCCTCGTGCAACTCGTCGAGGGCCGCCCGGCTCGGCGGGCGCTGCGCGATGCCCAGCCGGCCCAGGTAGCCGTCGAGATCGAGCCGATCGGTCTCCCAGGCGTCAGACACGGCGGAACCGGGCCGGGGCGGACGGGCGGATGCCGCGGGTGACCAGCGCCCGCATGACGTGGGCGTACTGCTTGCCGCGGTGCAGCTGGGCCTTGAGGTCGGTGCCGGTGACGCGGTGATGGAACTCGACGTCGACCTCGACGACGCGGAAGCCGGCCCGCAGCAGGTCGATGGTGAGGCCGGTCTCGACGCCGAACCCCTCGGCCAGCGGCAGCGCGGCCTCGAACGCGGGCCGGGTGAGGCAGCGCTGGCCGGACAGCGGCTGCGTGGCCGTCCAGCCGGTGGCCCGCTCGATGCCGGTGCGGGCGAGGTCGACCACGAGCCCGCGGCCGCCGCCCTCGGTGCGCTGGGCGGGCAGCACGCCGATGGTCATGTCGGCCTCACCGGCCAGGACCGGGCCGATCAGCGGCTTCGCGTTGCCCGCCGTCGACTCGAGGTCGGCGTCGAGGAAGAGCAGCGCGCGCGGCGCCGTGCGGCCGGTCTCGCGCGCCTCGATGGCGGCCAGCGCCGTGGCGCCGGTCTCCATGGCGGCGGCCTTGCCGCGGTTGCGGGCGTGCCCGACGACGATGGCGCCGGCCTCGGTGGCCGTGGCGGACGTGCGGTCGGCGGAGCCGTCGTCGACCACGACGACGAGATCGACCCCCGGGATGCTCTTGGTGGCCTCGACGGTGGCCGCGATGCGGTCCTGCTCGTCCTTGGCCGGGATGATCGCGGCGACGCCGTCGGCCCGTGGGTCCTCGGTGGTCATGGGCGCCAAGCTTAGGGGCTGTAGCCTCTGCTCTCGATGACAACGTCCGCGTCCACCACCGTCGACGCCGCCGACTCCGAGGTCGGGCGGCTGCGCACCGTCATGCTGCACCGGCCCGGTCCGGAGCTGAAGCGGCTCACACCGCGCAACAACGACAAGCTGCTGTTCGACGGCGTCCCCTGGGTGGGCCGAGCGCAGGAGGAGCACGACGCGTTCGCCGGCACGCTGCGCGATCACGGCGTCGAGGTGCTCTACCTCGCCGACCTGCTGACGCAGACGCTGTCCGGCGACGACGCGCGCCACGAGTGCGTCGAGGCGGCGCTGGCCGACCCACGCCACGGCGACACCTTGCGCGACGTGCTCCGGTCACACCTCGGCGGGCTGCACCCCGACGACCTCGCCCAGGTGCTCATGGCCGGGCTTGCGCACGAGGAGCTGCGGTCCGGCCGCGGGCTCACCTATCGGCTGATGGACCCCCACGACTTCGTGATCGACCCGCTGCCGAACCTCTTGTTCACCCGCGACTCCAGCGTGCGCATCGGCGACCACGTCGCCGTCACCAGCCTCGCCATGGCCGCGCGGCGCCGCGAGACCAGCCTGACGTCGGCGATCTACCGGCACCACCCGCGCTTCGCCGGGATGCCGGAGGTGTACGGACCGCAGCTGGAGAACCTCGAGGGCGGCGACGTGCTGCTGCTCGGGCCCGGTGTCGTCGCGGTCGGCACCGGCGAGCGCACCACGCCGGCCGGCGTCGAGCGGCTGGCCCGCAACGTGCTCAGCGGCGGCCTCGCGCACACCGTCCTGGCCGTCCCGATCGCGCAGGACCGCGCCACGATGCACCTCGACACCGTGCTCACGATGGTCGACCACGACGCCATCGTCATGTACCCGAACGTCGCCGACGAGCTGACGGCGGTCGCCCTGCGGTGGTCCGGCGACGACCTCGTCATCGACCCCGAGCCGGCGCCGTTCGTCGAGGCGGCCGCGGCGGCCATGGGCATCGACGCGCTGCGCATCGTCGAGACCGGCCTCGACCCCGTCACCGCCGAGCGTGAGCAGTGGGACGACGGCAACAACACGCTGGCCATCGGGCCGCGGCTGGCCGTCGCCTACGAGCGCAACATCGAGACAAACGCCCGGCTCGAGGACGCCGGCATCGAGGTGCTGCGCATCGCCGGCAGCGAGCTGGGCTCCGGCCGGGGCGGGCCGCGGTGCATGTCGTGCCCGATCCGCCGCGACTCCGCGCTGGCGAACCCGCACTGACGCCGGAGTTACCTCGCGCCACGGCACCGTTTCGACAACGGTACAGACCGGTCGAGACCGGAACGTAACGGAATGAATCTCAAGAAGTCGCCAATCAGTGGAACTTCTACCCTTGGTAGGCGGTAAGCTCCAAAGAGGCCCCGGTCGCTCGTGTTCCCCCGTCGTGAGCGGTCGGGGTCTTCTCTGCACCGGGCGCCGGTGACGTCAGCGGATGGTCACCTGACGGTTCGCGAGGCCGGCCCGCGCGCGGCGCTGCTCGGACGTCAGCGGCGCCTTCTCGGCCACCGCCGCGGCCAGCCGTTCGCCCAGCGCGGCGGCGGGTTCCTCGACGGCGTCGGCGGGCGTGCCGTCGACCAGATCCCAGACCGGGACGAGCAGGCCGGCGGCGCGGAACGTGCCGAGCAGCCGGGTGCCCTCGCCGAGCGTGTCGTCACCCGCGGCGTGCAGCCGTGCCAGCCCGTCGAGCAGCGGCTCCTCGTCGTACGGGAGTACCCAGCGGACCTGGTCGCGGTCGCCGAGGCTGCACCAGTAGGCCGCCTCGACCGACGTCAGCCGGGCCGCCGGAACGACGGCCGAATTGGCCTCTTCGAGCGCCGCCTTGGCCTCCGAAGCAGCATCCGACTCGGGATCCAACCAGTAGTCGAATCCGTCGTGAACCGTCACCTGGAATTCCGCGTCGGTGTCGATGAGGTCGTGCAGACGGGGCGCGCCGGCCGTGCGCGGCGCCGGGCTCACCGTCGAGCCGGGCTCGGTCTCGAGCGCCGCGGCCAGCGTGTGCCCGAGGTCGGCGGCGGGGTCGCCGGTGGACGTCATGGTCTGCAGCGCCAGCAGGATCTCGCCGTTCTCGCGCACCAGCGCCGGGAACGCGCCCGGCAGCAGCGTGCAGACGACGACGGAGCGGTCGTCGCCCGAGGCCAGCCGCAGCGGCGCGGTGGCGGCGGACACGATCTCGCGCATGGCCACCCAGTCGCACTCGCCCGGCAGCCCGGCGAACGGCCGGACGACGTACTGCCGCTCGGCGTCGCGGGCCTGCTTGCCGTGGCAGACCTTGTAGCGCTTGCCCGAGCCGCACGGGCAGGGCTGGCGGGGGCCGACGACGGGAACTTCGGTAGTGGCACTCACGACAGGCGAGGGTAGCCGGTTCCGGCCGCCGGGTGTGAGCCGGACGGCGTCAGGCGCCGGAGTTCCACGGGCCGACGACGGCGTGCACCGTCACCCGGCCGGGCTCGGAGCGCACCCGCCACTCGCGCGCGATGGCGTCGACGATGGACAGCCCGCGGCCTTGGTCCTCGGTGGACGTCGCCTGGCGCACGCGCGGGCGCTCGGAGCCGCCGCCGTCGCTGACCTCGATGAGGACGTCGTCGCCCAGGACCGCCCACTGCAGCACGACCCCGGTGCGGGTGCCGCTGAGCGGCAGCGGCTGCGCGTGCAGGATGGCGTTGGTGACGAGCTCGGTGACGACGATGAGCGCGTTCTCGATGACCGTGGGAGAGACGTTGGTGTTGCGAAGGTCTTCGGCGACCAGGTGGCGAGCGTGCGGCACGTTGCTGACCTCACCGGTCAGCTCGACGGAGCGTGCGCTGTTGGATCGAGCCTCACGCCTCGTGGCCACGACTCGACCCACTGGTTGATCTCCCTTCACCGGACCCACGCCACCCGCATCCAGTGGTGCCCACTGCACGACTCTGCCAAACCTCCCGACAGTGAACCATTCGCCACCCGATCACGTCCATATGTTGAGATGTGACTTCTCCGGCTCTCCGGTTTCGCGGCCGACTGTGCAGGTGGCCGGGCTATGACCGTCACACCGTTGATCACCAGCGCGTTTACCTGATCTTGCGCTGCCGGTGGGCGCGCGGGCCGGTGATCGTGATGCCCACATCGCGCGGATATGTCCGGCCGTGGCTCTTCCTTCCGTGCCGAAGTGGCGGATCGACCGCTAGGTTAGGGCGGGGCGGAGAGGATGACGATGTGGACTCACTCCCGGTCTTCGGGACAACGTGGGGCGGAAGGGGATCGGACCGGGGGAGCGTCGGGCGACGCCATGGTCGACGCTACCGGTGACGATGTACCCGGCCGTACCGACACGCGCGGCAACGTGTCGTGGTTCGAACCCGGCGTTCCAGTATCGCCGGTGCAAGGGCGGCAGAACGGCGCGGCCGCGGTTGCGGATGCCGGCCAGGAGGGTGACACTCGGTCGGGTCCGGCCGGCGAGGACACGCCGTCACCCGACGGCGCTTCAGGGGCCGGCACGGCAGCAGGTACCGAGGCAGAGCCGGAGCGAGCACTGGAACCTCAGCCAGCCAACACCACAGGCCTCGACGACGAGGCGCTGCGGGAGAGCCTGACCATCGTCGAGGACCACCTCGACACGGTCGGCACCGACTTCTACGCGCAGCTGTTCACCATCGCGCCGGAGACCCGCGAGCTGTTCGGCGCGGGCATGGCGGTACAGCGGTCGCGGCTGGTGGGCGCGCTGGTGCGCATCGTCGGCAACGCCGGCGACCGCGAGTCGTTGCAGCCGTACCTCGAAGGGCTCGGCCGCGACCACCGCAAGTTCGGCGTCATCGACCAGCACTACGCGCCCGTCGGCACGGCGCTCATCCTCGCGGTCCGCCGCTCGCTCGGCGACGCGTGGACGCCGCGGCACGAGAAGGCGTGGATCGACGCCTACGACTACATCGCCGGCGTCATGGTCGGCGCCGCCCGCCGCGACGCCGTCATCTCGCCGCCGTGGTGGGACGCCGAGGTCGTGTACCACCGGCGCATCCTCGACGACCTCGCGATCATGCAGGTCCGCCCGCACACGGACTATCCGTACCGGCCCGGCCAGTACGCGTACGTCACCACGCCGCGGCGGCCGAAGATCTGGCGGGCCTACTCCATGGCCTCCGCGCCGCGCGACGACGGCCTGCTCGAGTTCCACGTTCGCACCGTCGGCGCGGGCTGGGTCAGCAGCGCGCTGGTCTGGCGCACCGAGCCCGGCGACGTCCTGCACCTCGGCGCGCCGCAGGGCCACGACGTCGCCACGCCGCGGTCCGAGCACGACCTGCTCTGCATCACCGGCGGCACCGGAATCGCGCCCGTGCTGGCCACGCTGCAGGAGCTGGAGCAGCGCCAGGACGGCCGCCGCGTCCACGTGTTCTACGCCGGGCGCGACCGCGACCACCTGTACGCGCTGCCGCACCTCGAGTCGATCGGCGTGCGCTACCGGCGGCTGACCGTCGTGCCGGTGGTGTCGCCCGACGGGCCCACCGACCGCAGCCCCGACCTCATGGGCAACATCGTCTCCGCCTACGGCGACTGGCGAAAGCACCGTGTCTACGTCGCGGGCCCGACCGGCATGGTCTCGACCAGCCTCGAGCGGCTCCGGCAGCAGGGCGTGCCCGACGAGCAGATCGTCGTCGACGATTACGGTCTCTGGTGAGGTCTAGGACTTTCTAGTTCTGAGGCTAGACATCGCTAGAAGCCGCGATTCATCCGACGCCGCGCTCGTGCAGGGCGTCGGCGAGCGCGCGGCTGACCTTGGCCGCCCCGGTGACGTTCTTCGGCGACATGACGCCGAGGGCGCCGGGCGGGCACGGGCCGATCAGCTCCGCGCCCGCGCTCTCGCGGATGACGATCTGCGAGAGCGCGTCGGGGAGCTTGCTCAGCTGCGCGAACCCGTAGATGTACGCGGAGCCCGCCGCGGACTCCAGCCGGACCGTCCGGGTTCTCGTCAGCCGGGCCGTGAGCGCGGCGACCTCGGACTCGAGGTCGGTGCCGTTCTTGCCCTGCAGGCGGATGACCCCGTCGCGGACGGTGAGGACGCGCATGCCGCCGAGCGGGGCGAACCTGTTGCGCTTGAACCCGACGATCGCGACGAGGGGGATGGCGACGTCGTTCATCGGCCCATCATCGGCGCAACCCGCGGCCCGGGCAACCCGGCATACGTCAGACGGTAGCGTGTTTGCGCAGGTAGATGCCGAAATGTGGGACGGTGAACGCGATGGTGCCGCGCTCGGCGGAGTAGACCAGGCCTTTCTTGATCAGCGAGTCGCGGGCCGGTGACAGCGACGACGGCTTGCGGCCGAGGAAGGTGGCGACGTCAGAGGTGGGGACGACGCCGTGGGTGTGGTCGGACAGCGCGGCCATGGCGCGCAGGTACTCGCGTTCGGCCGGCGTCGCCCGCTCGTAGCGCGAGCCGAAGAAGCCGACCGCCAGCTCGGCCTCGGCCTCCGGCGCGGCCATGCGGACGTCGTCGGCGCCGATCGGGTCGGTGGGCGCGTTGTCCCACGTCACCTTGCCGTAGGCCTGCACGAAGTACGGGTAGCCCTCCGTCGCCGCGTACAGCGCGTCGAGCGCCGCCGCGTCGTACCTGACGCCCTCGTCCTCGGCCGGCGCGACCAGCGCGCGGTCGGCGGCCTCGCGGTCCAGCCGGTCGATGCGCACGTACCGGAACAGCCGCTCGGAGTACGACTTCGACGCGGACAGGACGGCAGGCAGGTGCGGCAACCCCGCCCCGACGACGACCAGCGGCAGGCCCTGCTGCGACAGCTCGTGGCAGGCGGCGCACAGCGCCGACACGTCGGGCGCGGGGATGTCCTGCATCTCGTCGACGAACAGCGCGATGCCCACCCCGACGTCGCGGGCGACCCCGGCCGCGTCGACCAGCAGCTCGACGAGGTCGACCTCGATGTCGCCGGTGTCGGCCCGCCCCGTCGCCGCGGGCGCGTCGATGCCCGGCTGCCAGCGGTCGCGCAGCTTCGCCCCGTCGCCGGCCGAGCGCAGCGCGAACGCCTTCAGCACCCCGAGGAAGCCGTCGACGCGGTCGGGGTCGCGGTGCCGCGGAGTCAGCTCGCGGACCGCCATGTGCAGCGCGCTGGCCAGCGGGCGGCGCAGCGATTGGTCGGGCCGCGCCTCGATCTTCCCGGTGCCCCACATGCGCCCGATGGCCTGCGACCGCAGAGCGTTCAGCAGCACCGTCTTGCCGACGCCGCGCAGCCCGGTCAGCACCAGCGACCGCTCCGGCCGTCCCCGCGCGATGCGCTCCAGCACGACGTCGAACTGCTGCAGCTCGCGGTCGCGGCCGGCCAGCTCGGGCGGACGCTGACCGGCGCCGGGAGCGTAGGGATTGCGCACCGGGTCCATGATCGGACTCTATGGTGTCGTCTAGCGGTATCCGTAGATTTCGCTAGACGACCCCATAGGCGTGTCGCGAACCGGGCGAATCAGGTGTGCTAGTTGATCCTGATCTGGTTGCCGAACGGGTCGCGCAGCGTGCAGTTGATGCCGTACGGCTGCTCGGTCGGCTCCTGGGTGAACTCCACCCCCTGGGCCGACAGCTGCGCGAACGCCTTGTGGCAGTCGTCGGTGGTGAGCACGCACACCACGCCGAGCGCTCCCTTCGTCAGCACGTCCCGGACCTGACCGGCGACCTCCTCGCTGAGCGCGGGCGGGCCGGGCACCTCGAGCAGGAGATGCCGATCGGGGTCGTGCGGCAGGGCGACGGTCAGCCAGCGGGTGAAGCCCATGTCGACGTCGTTGGTGACCTCGAAGCCGAGTGCGACCCGGGCCAGCGCGGGGATGTCGAGTGGCTCGGCGAAGTGCCGGTCGATCGCGTCGCGGGCGCGCAGCAACCGGCGGTTGGCGTCCTCGGCCGGGCTCAGCCTCACTCGTCGAGAGTACGTCCCACCACCGGCAGCTCGACCGACGTCCGGGCGAGGTCGACGGTGACGGTGGGCAGCTGGCTGGGTGCGGCGGAGCGCCAGTAGTCGGTGCCGGCGAGGATCAGCCCGATGCGGTGGCCGGCCGGCACGACGTGGTCCATGGCGGTGAGGTCGAACGTGATGGTCTGCGCCCGCCCCGGCCGCAGCGGCAGCTGCCGCCACAGCGTCGCCCAGTGGCCGAGGTCGCCGGTGCCGCTGGCGAGGACGTGGTGGTCGACGTCCTGGAGGGAGAGGGCGGTGTCGAGGTAGCAGGCGCTGTCGGACGGCGTGCTCTCGCCCCAGCAGGACCGGGTCTCGAGGTTCTCGCTGCCCCAGCCGGGGTTCAGGTAGTCGTGGACGGTCGCCGGTCCGTAGTCGACCAGCGCCGCCGACACCACCGCCTCGGACGTCGTCGACGACGCGCGCACCGTCACCGACGCGGAGCCGGACAGCCGCAGCTCGGACTCCAGCGGCTCGGTCCGGAACAGGACGCGGGCCGGCGACGGCTGGTCCGGGTCGGCGGCCCACACCCAGCGATCCTGCTCGGGGTCGTCGGTGAAGGCCGCGGCGTCGCCGGCCGGCGCCGTCGCCGTCGACAACAGGCCGGGCGACGACGGGCGCAGCGTGACGTCGCGGGCGCCCGCGGCCGGCCAGCCGGCTTCGTCGGTCCACGATCCGGGGGCGCGCTCGACCGACACCATCGGCTCGTCGTCGATGCCGTTGTCGATGTCGAGCAGCCAGCGGTCGAACCAGCGGTGCAGCGTGTGCACCCAGCGCTCGCGGTCGAAGTCGAACGGGTCGACGTGGCCGGCCTGGGTCAGCCACAGCTTGCGCGGCACGTCGGCCTCGGACAGCGCGTCCCACCAGCGGGCGAGGTGGTCCGACGGCACCGCCTGGTCGGTGAACCCGTGCACCAGGAAGACGCTCGCCTCGACGTCGTCGGCGCGGCGGGTGTAGTCGCGCTCGGCCCAGTACCGCGTCCAGTTGCCGTCGTCGTCGAACCGGGTCTCGAGGTCCTGGAAGAACGGCTCGCACAACTCGTACGCCCGCGGCGTCAGCAGGTTCGGCGGGCCGCTGCGCAACGGCGCGTAGCCGCCCCAGGCGCCGTTCGCGTTGTGCTGGTGGTAGTACGAGCTGACGGCGCCGATGGGCACGATGGTGCGCAGACCCTCGACGCCCAGGGTGGCCACGCCGTTGGCGACGGTGCCGTCGGCGGACTTGCCGATCATGCCGACCGCGCCGGTCGACCAGTCGGCGTCGGCGGTCTCGTGGCCGGTGGCCGACGTGTACGCGGTGGCGCGGCCGTTCAGCCAGTCGATGACGCTGGCGCTGGCCCCGGTCATGGCCGGGCCGCCGCCGTCCGGGCAGCTCGTCGACCGGTTCGTGCCCAGGTCGTCGACCAGCGCGACGGCGTACCCGCGGGGCACGAAGTAGTTGTCGTAGTAGAGCGGGAATCCGAGCGGCTCGCCGTTCTCGTCGTACGTTTTGCGCTGCGCCTCGTTGCCGCGGCCGCAGCACAGGTAGTACGGGCTGGTGTCCATGATGACGGGGACCCGCTGGCCGGCCGCGGCGGGCTCGGCCGGCCTGACGATGTCGACCGCCATGCGGTCCGTCTCGCCGTCGGCGTCGAGGTCGGTGCCGAGGTCGACCCACACCGACTCGCGGATCGCGTCGGCGTACGAGTACACCGGTTGCGTGACGCCGTCCTCCAGCACGAACGCCGGCGCTGGTTCGGCCTGGGCGACACCGGCGAGGGCGCCGGCGGTGGTCGCGGCCACGAGGAGGGGAACGGACAGACGGCGCAATCGACGCGTCACCATGATCACGGAACCTACCGGACGCTTCTCGGGTCTGTCAGTGCTCCGGCCTAGGCTGGCGACATGGCCTGGTACCGCCCCGTCGCCGTCGCGCCCGAGCTGCGCGACGCGCTGGTGTGCGGGTGGACGGCGCAGGTCGACGGGGTCGAGTTGCTGGTGCCCGACGGCTGCGTCGACGTCATGTGGCTGGCCGACGGGCGGGTGGTCGTGTGCGGTCCCGAGACGTCGGCCTGGCCGGTCGTCGTGCCGAAGGGCACCGATGCGGTCGGCGTGCGGTTCCGGCCGGGCGTCGCGCCGGGGCTGCTCGGCACGCCGGCGCACCTGCTGCTCGACACCCGGGTCGGGCTCGACGACGTCCTCGGCCGCGGTGCGCGGGCGCTGGCCCGCGAGGTCACCGACGCCGGGTCGGCCGAGGCGCGGCTCGACCTCCTGACGGCGGCGGCGCAGGGCTGGCTGTACGACCACGACGGCCCCGACCCACTGGCGTTGTGGACGGTTCGGGTGCTGAGCCGGCGCTCCAGCAGCATCGCCGAGCTCGCCGACGGCGCCGGGCTGACCGATCGCCAGTTGCAGCGCCGCAGCCGGGCCGCGTTCGGCTACCCGCCGTCCATGCTGCGGGTCATCCTGCGGTTGCAGCGGTTCATGGCGCTGGCCCGTGCGCCCGGCAACGCGCACCTCGGCCTCGCCGAGCTCGCCCATCTCGCCGGCTACAGCGACCAAGCGCACCTCTCGCACGACTGCCGCCGCATCGCGTCGAGCACGCCCAGCGAGCTGCTGCAGAGCCAGGTCCCCGACTGGCACGGTCCCGGCTCGGTGGTCGACGACGCACCGGTGCCCGCCGGCCAGGCGGCCTGACGCCGCGGCTCTCCCGATGTCCGATCCGTACAAGCGCCGGTCCCGCCGTCGCGGCACAGTGGAGACATGACCGACATCGCTGAGCGCTACCGCCGGCTGGCCGCCACGCTGACCGGCCGCATCGAGTCCGTCCCGGCCGACCGCTGGGAGTCGCCGTCGCCGTGCGAGGGCTGGACCACCCGCGACGTCGTCGCCCACCTCGTCGACTGGCACCGCGACGTCGCGAAGCTCGGCGGCCTGACGCTGCCCGACGGCCCGCCCGTCGCCGACGACCCCGTCGCCGCCTGGACACACACCCGCGACGCCATGCAGGACCTCCTCGACGACCCGGAGCGCGCGAACACCCCGTACGAGGGCATGTTCGGCCCGACCACGGTGGCCGCGACGGCCGACCAGTTCCTCGGCTTCGACCTCGTCGTGCACGGCTGGGACATCGCCCGCGGCGCCGGCCTCGACGACACCATCCCGCCCGAGGACGTCGCCGACCTGCTGCCCATGGTCGAGAAGCTGGGCGACAACCTGCGCCGCCCCGGCGTCTGCGGCCCCGAGGTCCCCGTGCCCGACGACGCCGACGACCAGACCAAGCTGCTCGGCCTCCTCGGCCGCGACGCCACCTGACGGCCAACCGAGCGGGGTTCGGGGGGATGCCGGCAGGGGTAGGCTGCGGGCGTCCGAGCGAGGAACGAGCGAGGCGGGCGGGGCCGGCATCCCCCCGAACCCCGCGGCCCATGGATGTCGGGCGCAACAGGGGGACAATGGGCGCATGATCTCCGTCGAGCTGGCCCGGAAGCTGCGCGAGAAGGGGCTGCGCTGGGAGCCGCGTCCCGGCGACCGGTTCGTCATCGCCGACCGCGGCATGGACGACGAGGTGTTCGTGGTCTCCCACATGGTCGTCGACGTGCACGAGTTCCCCAGCGGCGGGCGGGTGCTGGGCTTCAACGGCACGGTCGAGTGGGCGCTGGACAGCGTCGAGCAGGAGGCCGCGCTCTGGCTGCCGAGCGAGGAACGGCTGCGCGAGCTGCTGGGCGGCGCGTTCACCGGGCTGCGCCGGACGGACGACGGCTACCGGCTGACGCTCGACGTCGGCGGGCGGCGGGTCGAGGTCGACGACGAGCGGGCCGAGGAGGCGTACGGCAAGGCGTTGCTGTACCTCGCCGCGGGCGATTGACGGTAGGGTCGCGCGCAACGACACGGGGGGCGTCCGAGCGCCGAGATCGAGGAGACCCGACCCGTGGACGTTCTCGAGTTCATCGCGACCAACCTGTTCAACGAGGTGTCGGTCCTCATCGGCCTGATCACGGCCATCGGCCTGCTGTTGCAGCGCAAGCCGGTCGAGGACGTCGTCGGCGGCGCGATCCGGGCGACGATCGGCATCATCATCCTGTTCATCGGCATCGACGTGTTCGTCGGCGGGCTGGCGTCGTTCCAGGCGATCGTCTCCAGCGCGGTCGGCCTGGACCCGCCGTCGTCGACCAACACGCTCGACGAGTTCCTGGGCACCCACGGCAGCGACATCGCGCTGGTCATCACGCTCGGCTTCGTGGTGCACCTGGTGCTGGTCCGGGTGCTGCGGACCCGCTACGTGTACCTGACCGGGCACCTGCTGTTCTGGATGGCCGTCGTCATCACGGCGTCGCTGGTGCAGGTGTTCGGCGAGCTGGACCGCTGGCAGCTGGTGCTCGTCGGCTCGGTCGTGGCCGGCTGCTACTGGACCGTCCAGCCGCTGTTCATCGCGCCGATGATGCGCCGCGTCATCGGCTCCGACGACTGGGGCTACGGGCACACCAGCTCGTCGGTGGCGTGGCTGAGCGCGAAGCTGGCGCCGCTGGTCGGCAACCCCGAGCGCGACGACGTCGAGCAGGTGAAGGTGCCGAAGCGGCTGTCCTTCTTCAAGGACGTCACGGTGTCGACGGCGGTCGTCATCGGGCTGATCATGCTGGTCGGGCTGGCGTTCGCCGACGGCGGCGTGGTCGACGAGCAGGCCGCGGCGTACGACCCGGAGATCAACCCGTGGGTGTGGGGGATCATCGCGGCGCTGCGGTTCGCGGCGGGCATCGCGATCCTGCTGTACGGCGTGCGGATGTTCCTGGCCGAGATCGTGCCGGCGTTCACCGGTATCAGCGAGAAGGCGATCCCCGGCTCGCGCCCGGCCTTGGACGCGCCGACGATCTTCCCGGTGGCGCCGACGGCGGTCATGGTCGGCTTCCTGTCGACGACGGCGACCTTCCTCGTGCTGATGGGGGTGTTCGCGGCGGCCGGCTGGTTCGTCCTGGTGCCGCCGATGATCATGCTGTTCTTCGTCGGCGCGGGCGCTGCGGTGTTCGGCAACGCGTTCGGCGGCTGGCGGGGCGCGGTGCTGGCCGGCGTCGTCACCGGGGTGTCGCTGGCGTTCGGCCAGTGGCTCGGCTGGAACCTGCTGTCCGACACCGCGCCGGAGCTGGCCACGCTGGCCGACCCCGACTGGTACCTGATGATCCTGCTGCTGCTCGGCCTGGGCGAGTTGTTCTCCGGGTTCGGCGACAACGGCGTGCTGCTGGCCGGCCTGGTCGTCGTCGCCGTGTTCGGGGTGTGGACGTGGTTCCTCAAGCGTCTGCAGCGCCGCGAGGAGGCGCGCCTGGCAGCGTCGAATGATGAACGGTCCGAAGTGTCGAGAGAACGGTGAGTCCCCGATGTCCCCAGCACCGAACCGCCCGCTGACCGTCCTGACCGTCTGCGGCGTCGGCATGGGCAGCAGCCTGATCCTCAAGATGAACGCCGAGAAGGCGCTGAAGTCGCTCGGCGTCGAGGCGAAGGTCGAGCACACCGACGTGTCGTCGGCGCGCGGCATGCGGGCCGATGTCGCCATCGCGCAGGGCCTGCACACCGACGATCTCGGCTCGGTCGCACCGGTGGTGCTGCCGATCAGCAACTTCATGGACGTCGACGGCCTGCGCCGGCAGCTGGAGGAGGCGCTGCGCGAGCAGGGCTGGTTGTCGTGACAGCCCCGATCATCAACGCCGTCGTCGACGTGAAGGCCACCGACTGGCGCGGCGCCGTGCACGCCGCCTGCGCCCCGCTGGTCGGCGTCGGCGCCCTCGAGGCGCGGTACCCGGAGCGGTGCATCGCGATCGCCGAGGAGCACGGGCCGTACATGGTGCTGGCGCCCGGCATCGCGCTGGCGCACGCCCGGCCCGAGGACGGCGCGCTGGCGCTGTGTCTGTCGGCGGCCGTCCTGGCGACGCCGGTGGAGTTCGGCCACGACGAGAACGACCCCGTCGACGTCGTGCTGGCCTTCGGATCCCCGGACGACGCCGCGCACCTGGCGCTGCTGCAGAGCCTCGCCGAGCACCTGCTCGGCGGTCTGGCCGACCAGCTGCGGCAGGCGCCGGACCGCGACGCCGCGATGCGCGCGCTGCGCGCCGTCGGCTGACGGACGGGCGCGACTGAGCGCCGTCGGCTGACGGATGGGCGCGGCTGAACGCCGTCCGCTCCCCCTTGCAATGAGCACCTCTACGCATCACGTCCGCGCCCACCCGGGTGATGCGTATGGGTGCTCATTGCAAAGGGGGCCGGCAGCTCACTCCTCGATGGCGCCGCCGATGGCGCGCAGATGGGCCCGGAACGTGAGGTCCGGCTCGGCGCGGCGGCGGGTGAGGTAGTCGGCGAAGCGGAGCTGGTCGCGCAGCGTCGTGCCGCCGCGGACCAGTTCGGCCTGTTCCCGCTCGGTGTCGCGGATCGCGGCGGCCAGCGTGGTCAGCTCGTCCGCGCGGTCCGCGGGCACCACGACCACGCCGTCGTCGTCGGCCAGGATCGCGTCGTCGCGGGTGACGGCGAAGTCGCCGACGGCCGCGCGCGTCAGCCCGCCGTCGGGCGGGCGCGGGTCGAGCCGCTGCGGCCCGGTGGGCAGCGCGCCGAGGCTGAACACCGGCAGTCCGATGGCCCGGACGTCGGCGGTGTCGCGGTGCAGCCCCCAGATGACGACGCCGGACAGCCCGGCCGCGCGCGCCTCGAGCACGGCGAGATCCCCGACGCACGCTTCGTCGCGCCGCCCGCCGTTGTCGACCACCAGCACGTCGCCCGGCCCGGCCGACTCGTACGCTTCCAGGAACACGTCGACGCTGCCGACGTGGACGCACGGCAGCGCCCGCCCGGCCGCCCGCCAACCGGGGACGACCGGCGGCAGCGACGCGCACCGCACCGGCACCCCCGCCCGCAGGCACGCGTCGGCGAGGTGCGCGGTGGTGAGGTTCTCGAACATCCTCTGACTCTAGGGCTCGGCGACCGGCAGCCAGACCCGCATGGTGGACGGGCCGCGGGAGGCCCAGGAGTGGTAGGGCACCAGCCTGATCCGGGCCGGCGACGCGGAGGCATCGGCGCCGGCGTCGGGGGCGTACGGCCAGTCGTGGTCGCCGGGGTCGGTGAGCGCGCCGGACGCGAGCACCGCGCCGTCGTCGTCCGTGGTCAGAGGCGCGTCGACGTCCACCCGGACGGCGTCGACGTCGCGGCCGGCGGGGAGGTCCGTGGACTCCGCGCACAGGACGAGCGGGCCGCGTTCGACGGCGACGGTGCCGCGCAGCGCGTCGATCCGCGGGTCGGCCCGGACCCACCGCGGCCGCATCGGCAGCTCCAGCCGCACCTCGTCGCCGACGGCGAACGGCGCGGTCACCGACGCGAACCCGGGCCCGACCGGCCGCCGCGTGCCGTCCGGCGAGACCAGCACCGCGCCGTCCGCGGCCCACGCGGGCACCCGCACCGACAGCGTCCACGGCGCCGGCGACGTCTCCGTCACCCGCAGCACGACGGCGCCGTCGGACGGGTAGCCGGTGGACATGACGAACCCGGCCGGCCGTCCGTCGGTCAGCCGCGTCGACACCGAGGCGTCGGCGTACTGGTGCACCTGCAGGCCGTCGTCGTCGGCGGTGACGAGGTAAGCGGCGAGGCTGGCGAACGTGCGGGCGAGGTTGTTCGGGCAGCACGACACGTCGAACCAGGGCGCCCGGACGCCGGACTCCGCGCGCGGGTGCTGATGATCCGCCGACGGCAGCCCGCCGATCCGGCGCCGGTGCAGCGTGTTGACGTAGAAGAAGGAGCGGCCGTCGTCGGCCGGCGAGGTGGCGATGACGTTGTACAGCGTGCGCTCGGCGAGGTCGGCGTACCGCGGCGAACCCGTCGCGAGCAGCAGCCGCCACGCCAGCTGCACCGATGCCACCGCGGCGCAGGTCTCGGAGTACGCGCGGTCCGGCGGCAGCACGAAGTCGTCGCCGAACGCCTCGTCCATGTGCCGCGCACCCATGCCGCCGGTGACGTACGTGCGCCGCGCGACCGTCGCCGCCCACTGCCGCTCGATCGCGGCCAGGAGTGAGGCGTCACCGGTCTCGACCGCCACGTCGACGGCGCCGGAGGCGAGGTAGAGCGCCCGGACGGCGTGCCCGTGGAACGCGTCGGCGTCGCGCACCGGCACGTCGTCCTGGAAGTAGCCGCGGCCGAACTCCACGTCGGCCAGCACCCCGTGCCCGCGGCGCGAGACGAACAGGGCCGCCTGGTCGAGGTAGCGCCGCTCGCCGGTCGCGCGGTACAGCTCGACCAGCGCCATCTCGACCACCGGGTGCCCGCAGACGCCCTGGTTGCCGTCGGGCCCGAAGGTCCGGCAGACGTGGTCGGCGGCCCGCACGGCGACGTCGGCCAGCGGGCCGCCCACGCCGGTGCGCAGCAGGGCGACGCCGGCCTGGATGAGGTGCCCGTAGCAGTACAGCTCATGGCCCCACTCGAGGTCGGAGTACCGCTCGCCCTGGCCGGCATGGCCGAACGCGGTGTTGAGGTAGCCGTCGGGCTCCTGGGCCCGCTCGATCACCTTGGCCAGCTCCTCGATGGACGCCGCGGCGAATTCGTCGCCGGTGCGGGCGACCTCCCAGGTCATGCCCTCGATCAGCTTGTACACGTCGGAGTCGGAGAACTCGCGGCCGCGGCGGTCGCGGCCCACCCGGCCCTCGACGACGGCGGCGAAGTTGTCGATCCAGCCGACCCGCCGCTCCCAGCTCAGGTTGTGCTCGAGTGTGGCCGCGGCGTTCACGGACTGCCGCCGCCCCCAGAAGCCCCCGGTGATGCGCACCTCGCGCAGGCCGAGTGGGCGCAGCCGCCCAGTGCTCGGCACCACGGGCCGGCCGGTCAGATCGTCGGGCACGATGGTCATCCCTTCAGTGCTCCGGACATGAAGCCGCGCACGTAATGCCGTTGCAGGAGCACGAACAGGAGCAGGCAGGGCAGCGCCATGATCACGACGCCGGCCTGGGTGGCGCCGAAGTCGACGGCGCCCATGGTCTGCTGCCGCAGAGTGGCGATGGCCAGCGACAACGGGTAGCGGGAGCTGTCGTTGATCATGAACAGCGGAGCGATGAAGTCGTTCCAGGCGTGCAGGAACGCGAACAGGCCGACGGTGATCATCCCGGGCCAGACCGCGAACACCAGCACCCGGCGCAGCACACCGAACGTGCCGCAGCCGTCGACCAGCGCAGACTCCTCGATCTCGCGGGGGACCGCCTCGAACGAGATGCGCATCATGAACATCGAGAACGGCAACTGGTACAGGGTCAGCACCAGCGCCAGGCCGGTCAGCGAGTTCCGCAGCCCGATCTCGCCCATCAGCACCCACAGCGGCACCAGCAGCGTCGCGTAGGGAACCATGAGGATCGCGATGATCAGCAGGAACAGCGCGTCGCGGCCGGGGAAGCGGAACCGGGCGAACGCGTAGCCGCCCAGTAGCGACAGCCCGAGCGTGAACACGACCGTCAGGATCGAGACGTACGCGCTGTTCCACAGGTACGTCGGCAGCCCGGCGTCGTACTCCGTCAGCGTCCGGTAGTTGTTGAAGCCGTAGCCGTCCTGCTGAGCCGTCGCGCCGTGCGGCGACACCGACGCGACGGCGGTCCAGATCAGCGGGACGAGGAACATGATCGCCAACCCGCCGCCGAACACCCAGAACGACGTGCGGCCGATGGCTTGCTGCAGTCTCATCGCTCGCCCCTCAGTCGTCCGCGCCGCGGCGCAGGTAGCGGAACTGGGCGATGTTGATGACCAGGAGCACCAGCAGCACGACGACGGACAGCGCGGCCGCCGAGCCGAGGTCGAACCGGCGGAACGCCTCCCGGTAGATCATCATCACCACGGTCGTGGTGGAGTTGTCCGGACCGCCGTTGGTCAGGATGAAGAACTGGTCGAACGCCAGCAGCGACCCGGTGACCGAGATGATCAGGCACAGCGCGATCGACGGGCGCAGCAGCGGCAGCGTGATGCGGAGGAACGACTGCACCTTGCCGGCGCCGTCGACGCGGGCCGCCTCGTACACCTCGGTCGGGATCGACTGCAGCCCGACCATGAGGATGAGCATGAAGAACCCGGCGAACTTCCAGACCACGAGGATGATCGACGAGAACAGCGCCATGTTCGGCGTCCCGATCCAGCGGATCGGCTCGTCGGTGACGCCCAGCCACTGCAGGAACGGGTCGATCGGCCCGATCTGCGGGCTGTAGAACCCCCAGAACAGCAGCGACGCCGACGCCAGGCCGAGCGAGACGGGCAGGAAGTAGGCGGTGCGCAGCAGCCCGACGCCGCGACGGCGCTCCTGCACCAGCAACGCCATCCCCATCGAGAGGACCAGCAGCACCACCACGACGATGACGGTGTACTTCAGCGTGAACCCGACCGCCGGCCAGAACAGGCGGTCGTCGGCGATGCCGGTGTAGTTGTCCGGCAGGTTCAGGCCCTGGCCGCCCTTGAGCAGCGGCCATTCGCTGGCCGACATCTGGCCCACCAGCAGCAGCGGGAGCACGAACAGCAGCAGCACGAAGATCGCGGCGGGCGCGGCGTACATCGCTCCTTGGAACGTCCGGGTGCGCCACCAGGCCCGGGAGCTGGGGGTCTGGTGCGCCGGCGGAGCCGCAGGCTCGCGCAGGACTGGGCTGGCCAAGCGTCGGGTCCTTCCTCTGACGGGGCGGGCGGTCAGCTCTGCAGCGACGCGTCGACCGCCTCGTTGTCCTGCTCCAGGGTCGAGCCGTCGCCGAACACGTAGTTGCGCACGAGCGGCAGCCACGGGCCCTGCGGGTCGTTGAAGGTCTCGCCGAAGCGCATGGAGTACGGCGTGCGGCCGACGCCGGCGACCTCGTTGATGGTCACCAGCCGCGGGTCCTGGTCGGAGTACTCGTTCGACGCGAGGTCGGTGCGGGCGACCACGTCGCGGTTCTGCGCCAGCACCTCGACCTGCGCCTCGTCGCCGAGCGTCCAGGCGATGAAGTTCCAGGCCGCGTCCGGGACCTCGCTGTTGCTGGAGATGCCGACGGCGTCGCCGCCGACGAACGTCGACTCGCCACCGTCGACGCCCGGGATCGGCGCGACGCCGGTCTCGAAGGTGTCGGGCATGAGGCCGAGCGTGGTGGACGGCATCGGCATCACGCCGATGTTGCCCTCGGGGAAGACGCCGGTCCACGTCGGGCCGGCCTCGTCCTGGGTGCCGGCCGCGACGATGTCGTCGTCGACCAGGCCCTTCCAGACGTCGTAGACGGCCTGCGCCTCGGGCTCTGCCAGGAACGACTCGGTGCCGTCCTCGTTCATGACGTCGGCGCCGGACGCCCAGATGCTCGGCCACCACGTGAACACGTAGCAGCCGCCGCAGTTGCCGCCGAAGAACGTGCCGCTGACGTCGCCGCCGAGCGCGTCGATCGCGCGGGCGTGCTCGGCGAACTCCTGCATGGTGGTGGGCGGCGCCTCGGGGTCGAGCCCGGCCTGCTCGTAGAGATTCTTGTTGTAGAAGAGCACCGACAGGTCCATGGTGTGCGGCACGACGTACTTCGCGCCGTCGAGCGTGCCGACCTCGATGTGCGACTGCGCGAGGTCGTCGGCGAACGGCAGCGCGTCGATGCGGTCGGTGATGTCGAGGTACGCGCCGGCGGTGGTGAACTGCGGCACGAAGACGACGTCGAGGCTGAGCACGTCGGGCAGCTCGCCGGCGCCGGCGGCCGTGCCGACCCGCGGCAGGTAGTCGTCGGTGGGGATGACGGTCAGCTCGACCTGGTTCTCGTGGCTGGCGTTGTAGGCGTCGACCAGGCGCTGGGACTGCGCCTCGGTGGCCGCCCTGGTCCACATCGTGATGGTGCTGCCGTCGTCGACCCCGTCGGCCAGCGATTCCGGCGAGGAGTCGCCGCCGCCGTCCGCGGTGTCGGTGTCGTCGTCACCACCGCCGCAGGCGCTCATCACGAGCGCCAGCACAGCAGCGGTCACGGCCGTCGTCGCCCGTGTCCTGGTACTACGTCGCATCGCCGTCTCCCCGGAGAACGAAAGTAGCCGAAAAGGTTTTCTGCGACGGTAGGAGGTCGGTTGGGCGGCGTCAACCCTCTACGGCGTGGTAATTCTTCAATCGTCGACGTGGGTGGCCGACGCCCACGAAAACCGGTCTACCCGTTTTCGGAGGGCTCGGGTACAGTCCACCGCATGAACAACGCCGCGCCGTCGCCGGCCTCGCGCAAGGTGACGCTGAACGACGTCGCCCGCCTGGCCGGGGTGTCGGTCGCCACCGCGTCCAAGGCGCTCAACGGTCGCAAGCAGGTGCGCGCCGAGACCCGCGCGCGCGTCGTCGAGGCGGCCGAGCAGCTCTCGTTCTCGCCGAACGAGCTGGCCCGCAGCTTGCTGGCCGACCGCACCGGCACGGTCGGACTGCTCACGAACGACCTCGAGGGCCGGTTCTCCATCCCGATCCTCATGGGCGCCGAGGACGCGTTCGGCGCCGACAGCGTCGCGGTCTTCCTGTGCGACGCCCGCGGCGACGCCATCCGCGAGAAGCACCACGTGCAGGCGCTGCTCAGCCGCCGGGTCGACGGCCTCATCGTGGTCGGCAGCCGCACCGACCCGCGGCAGTCGCTGGGCCGCGAGCTGCCGGTCCCGGTCGTCTATGCCTACGCGCCGTCGGAGGACCCCGACGACCTGTCCATCGTGGTCGACAACGTCGGCGCCGGCCGCGGCGCGGTCGACCATCTCGTCTCCACCGGGCGCACCCGCATCGCCCACATCACCGGCGATCCCACCTACGGCGCCTCGCAGGAGCGCGCCGCGGGTGCGCTCGCCGCGCTCGCCGGTCACGGCCTCGAGCTCGTCGGCGAGGTCCGGTTCGGGTCCTGGACGGAGAGCTGGGGCCGCGCCGCGGCGTCCATGCTGCTCGACCGGCACCCCGAGCTCGATGCCATCCTCTGCGGCAGCGACCAGGTGGCCCGCGGGGTCATGGACGCGCTGCGGGAACACGGCCGCGTCGTGCCCGACGACGTCGCGGTCATGGGCTTCGACAACTGGGAGATCTTCACCAGTGGCGCACGCCCCGATCTGACCAGCGTCGACATGAACTTCGAACGGCTCGGACGGGTGGCGGCGCAGCGTCTGTTCGCCGCCATCGACGGCGAGCCGCGGTCCGGGGTCGAGGCGTTGGACACCCGCGTGGTGATCCGCGGCTCGACCGTCCCTGGGTGACCTCGTGAGGCGCCCGTCCCGTGCCTCCGCGCGGCGGAGGTGTTAACGCTAACAACGCTCCAACGACGGAGAGGTTCGACATGAGCACACGACACGTCAGACCCCGCCTGGTCCTGGCCGCGCTCGGCCTGGTGGCGCTGGGGCTCGCCGGTTCGGCCACGGCCGTGGCCGACGAGGAGGAGGGCGTCGACCTGTCGGTCGTCATCGACGACCTGACGCCGCCCGGCCAGCTCACCCTCACGGTCGCGCCGAACGACGGCGTCGTCCTGACGGAGGACGGCTCGGACGAGGACGCCCGCCAGTTCACCGGCACCCTCCCGACCGTGACGGTGAGCGACACCCGCACCCCCGACGAGATCCCGGACGGCGCGTTCTGGGCGGTCGTGGGCCAGGCCGGCGACTTCACCGGCGGTGAGCACACCATCGGCGCCGATCACCTCGGCTGGCGGCCGGAGCTGCTGACGCCGTCGCCGACCGGCAACGTCGCCGAGGGCGAGCCGGTCTCCAGCGTCATCCCGGACGGCAGCGGCGCGCCCGCCGTCGGCCTCGTCGGGCAGGAGCTGCTGGTCTCGACGTTCAGCGCGGAGGACGAGACCGGCAGCTGGGACGTCACCGCCGAGCTGGCGCTGCGCACACCGGTGGACGTCGAGCCGGGCGAGTACCACTCGGTGCTGACCCTGTCGCTGTTCGACCAGTGATCGCATGATCGGCCTCCTCGGTGCGGTGCTCGTGGCGATCGCCGCGGGCACGCCCGCCGACGCGCCGATCACGTGGTCGGTGGCGCCCGCGGACGCGTCCGGACCGGACGGGCGCCGGGTCATCGATGCCGTGCTCGAGCCGGGCCAGGAGTCCCTCGAGCACGTGGCGGTGACGAACCACTCGGCGGCGCCCGTGACGTTCTCGATCAGCGCGAACGACGGCTACCTGACCGAGCGCGGCAGCTTCGACATGCTGCCGTCGGGCACGCCTCCCGTCGACGGCGGCGCGTGGCTCGGCGTGCCGGAGCAGGCCGTGGTCGGGGCCGGCGAGACGGTCGTCGTGCCGGTGCAGATCGCCGTGCCGGAGACCGCCGAGCCGGGCGATCACCCGGCCGGCATCGCGGCGTCGATCCGGTCCGCCGGGTCGGAGGTGGCGGTCGAGAGCCGGGTCGGCGTGCGGGTGAACCTCACGGTCGCGGGCGAGGCGGTGGCCGGGCTGGACGCCCAGGTCACCGGCGTCTCGTACGAGCCGTCGTGGAACCCGTTCGCACCCGGCGACCTGGTGGTGCACTACGAGGCGGTCAACACCGGCACCGTCGGCCTCGCGGCCGCGGCGAGCGCCGCCGGCGCCGACGGGGGCGAGCCGCGCGAACTGCTGCCCGGCGGCCGCGTCCAGCGGTCGGTCCGGGTGCCCGACGTCTGGCCGGCCGGGCGCGTGACGACCGAGCTCACCGTCGAGCCGCGGCTGCGCGACGGCGCGGCGGTCGCGGCGCCGCCGGCGGTGACGCTGACGGCGACCGCGTGGGCGCTGCCGCTGGCGCAGCTGCTGTTCCTGCTGGTGCTCGTGCTCCTCGTGCTGGTCGTGCGGCGGCTGCTGCGACGGCGACGGGACCGGCTGCGGCGGCTGCTCGCCCAGGCCCGGGCCGAGGGCGCCGCCGAGGCCCGCCGGCACACGACCCACACAGCTCACGCTCAGAACCCAGATCCACCCAGATCCCCGATGGAGAGGACATGGTGATGTCGGGACCTACCTTCAGACGAGTCCTCGCGACCGCGACCAGCGGCGCGATGGCCTGCGGCAGCCTGCTGCTGTTACCCGGCGCCGCGTACGCGGACACGCACGTGTTGCCGGGCAACGAGAGCGACGTCGGCCTCTACACCGACGGGCTGACCGACACGATGGACATCGGTGACCCCACGTTCGTCAACGCCGACCAGGTGGAGGCCGCGCTCGAGCCGGGTGTGCCCTACACCGCTGGGAACATGCACCAGTCGATCTTCGAGAAGGACCTCGCCGCAGGCGGCACCGACTACTACCTCGACCGCATCCTCGGCGTCCGCGGGACCAGCGGCAACAACGTCCTGCAGACCCGTGGCCGCACGCTGTACCTGCGCGGCGGCAGCAACTTCGGCGTCATGGGCTTCGCCGGCAGCGCGTACGCCGGCGGCCCGAACAACCTGGGCAACTTCTACACCGTCACGGTGCCCGGTCAAACCGTGGCCGAGGTGGGCGCCGAGCGGTTCAACGCACCCAGCCACGCGAGCGGCCGGTACACCATCGGCACGACCGGCGTGGTGGCCGAGCAGACCAAGGCGATCACCTACGACAATGTCGCGGTCACCGCGCTCACGTTCCGCAACCCGGGCGCCGAGGCCGTCACGTTCACCGTCCGCGCCGCCGCGCCGCTCGCGACCACGTCGACGGACGCGGCCGACGAGCTGACCGGCACCCGGACGCTCACCAGCGGCGCCAACAACGGCCTCATCGACACCCCGTGGTCGCGGGTGACGGTGGGCCTCAAGGCCGCTGGTTTCACGCGAAACGGCACGACCCTCGACCGCGAGATCACCGTGCCCGCGGGCGGGTCGGTCGACCTGTCCGTCGTCGGGGTGCTCTACTCCGCCGGCATGCCCGACTCGGCGGCCGGCTTCCAGGAGTACGCCGAGCTGGCGCCGTCCGACGCCACCCGTACGGCGATCACCGAGTTCAACCGGCGCTGGGCGGCCGACATCCCCTACATCGACGTGCCGAACGCGGCGGTCGAGAAGGCGATCGTCTACCGCTGGTGGGGCGAGCGCTACAACAGCCTCGACGCGAACGAGCCGGGTTACGTCTACCAGTACCCGACCACGATCGAGGGCGTGAACCTGTACCAGAACGCCGTCGCGCTGACCCAGCCGATGCACCTGCAGGACACCAAGTGGATCCGCAACCCGTACCTCGCCTACGGGCAGATCATGAACATCGGCGAGCTGTCCGGGTCGTCGGCGTTCCTCGACAGCCCCGGCCACACCAGCTGGAACAACCACTACTCGCAGTACCTCGGCACCGCCGGACTGGAGGCGTACAACGTCCACGGCGGCGGCGCGGCGGTGGCGGAGCGGTTCGCCCGCTACTTCGAGGGTGACGGCGTCGGCCAGCTGGAGCACTACGACGGCAACGACGACGGGCTGATCGCGTACGACACCAACTTCATGCCGGGCAACGACGCCGACGCGATCAGCTTCGGCTACCCGAAGACGAACGCCGGGGCGCCGGGCGCGCGGACCATCGAGCGGCCCGAGTCGGCGTATGTCTGGGGTGCGTTCGACGCGGCGCGGCAGCTGTACGAGCTGGCCGGCGCCGACCCGGCGAAGGTGACGGAGATGGGCGCGGAGGCCGACCGGATCCGCGAGTCGATCCTCGGCCGGCTGTGGAGCGAGGAGATGCGGATGTTCCTCGCCGGCACCTCGCACGGCGCCCGCTCGGGCGGCAGCCAGAACCCGCTGACCGAGGCGGAGCGCGACCTCATCCCGGCGAAGGAGTCGAACCTCTACGACGTGTACGCGCAGAACCTCATCCCGTTCGAGGACTACGAGGACTACGTCGACGGCTTCCGGTTCCTGCGCTACGGCGACAACTTCCCGATCTTCCCGTTCTACACGGCGAACCAGTTCGACCGGTCGAAGTTCGGGATCGGCGGCTCGAACAACTTCTCCAACATCAACTTCACCGTGCAGTACCGGGCGGTCCGGTCGGCGTTGCGGCACTACGACCCGGAGCAGAAGTACGTCACGCCGGAGTACGCCGCACGGCTGCTGGACTGGATGGCGTGGAGCATCTACCCCGGCGGTGACGTGCGGGTGGCCAACCAGGCCGAGTACTACTCGAACTGGAACCCGGCGACGCGCACCTACAACCGCAACAACCCGAACCACGTGATGCTCGGCAACATGAACTACATCTACGTCGAGGACATGGGCGGCATCCAGCCGCGCTCCGACGACGTGATCGAGCTGTGGCCGGTCGACCTCGGCTACGACCACTTCATGGTGAACAACCTGCGCTACCACGGCAAGGACGTCACGATCGTCTGGGACGCCGACGGCTCCGAGTACGGCCTGGGCGCGGGGTACAGCCTGTTCGTCGACGGGGAGAAGAAGGTCACCGCCGACGCGCTCGGCCGGTTCGTCTACGACCCGAACACCAACGAGGTCGTCGAGGCCGACGAGGGCCTGAACGTCAGCGTCGTCGCCGCCGCGGGCAGTGCGCTGCCGTCCGCCGTCGACACCGCGATCGACGACGAGCGGGTCGCGTCGTACCTGCGCACGGCCGGCATCGACCTCGGTGAGGACGCGCCGAACCTGGCCGCCGGCGCCGAGCTGTCGTCGTCGTTCACGCAGCAGGGCGCCCGTCCGACGCCGTGGCGGCAGTTCCACACGCCCGGCTGGAGCACCGGCTCGATGAACTACACGCCGGGCGCCATCAGCACCACCGAGCGGCCCGTGTCGCTGTCCGCCGTGATCGACGGCAGCACCGTCAACGAGCCGTACTGGGGCAACCACGGCACCACCGAGCCCGGCGGCTACGTCGAGCTGGACCTCGGCGAGCCGGTGCGGTTCGACAACGTCAAGGTGTGGTTCGTCAGCGATCGCCAGACCGGCGGCTACCGCGAGCCGCAGCGGTACACCATCCAGGTGCCGGACGGCTCCGGCGGCTGGGTCGCCCTGCCCGACACGTTCAAGTCGCCGAAGATCCCCGGCGCCAAGTTCAACGAGGCGCTTTTCGACGCCGTCACGACCGACCGGGTGCGGGTGGCGTTCACCAACACGCCGTCGTTCTTCACCGCGATCTCGGAGATCCAGATCTTCGAGTCCGGGCGCGAGGTGCCCGACGTCGTCAACGATCCGCCGGCGGTGACGGTCACCGTCGACCGGTCCCGCGACGGCAACCTGTCCACGACGCTGGCCGGCACGGTCATCGACGACGGCATCCCCGACACCGGCGAGCTGACCTACGGCTGGTCGGCGGTGTCCACACCGGACGGTGCGGGCGTCATCTTCGCCGCGCCGAACGCGCTGACCACGCAGGTCACCGGCACCGTCGCGGGGACCTACGTGTTCCGGCTGACGGCGTCGGACGGCGAGCTGACGACGCAGCGCGACGTCGAGGTGGAGCTGACGGAGAAGGCGTCGTCGGCCGAGTTCGGCGCGCTGGCCGGCATCACCACCAGCGGCAGCGCGCCGTGGGAGAACCCGCTGCGGGTCAACGAGGCGACCACGCCGGCCAGCTCCAACCCCGGCGCCGGGAACGGCTGGGGCTCGTGGGGCCAGCCGAACAACGGCACGTCGCCGGCCACGGCGGCCTGGATCCAGTACTCCTGGGACTCGCCCGTGCTGATCGGCTCGACCGACATCTACTGGTACGACGACAACGGCGGCACCCGCATGCCGCGGGCCGACACCTACGTCGTCGAGCAGTCGGCGGACGGCCAGACGTGGACGCCCGTCACGCTGACCGGCGACTCCACCTACGCCGGTGCGCTCACCCGCAATGCCTACAACCACCTCGACTTCGAGCCGGTGACCACCAGTCACCTGCGCATCCGCATCTTCGGGGTGCAGGGCAGCGGCGCCGGGACGGGCGTGCTGCGGTGGCGGGTCAACGGCGACACCGTCAGCCAGGTGGCCAGCCCGGTCATCATGCGCACGGTGGTCGGCGAGGTGCCGGAGCTGCCTGCGGAGCTGGACGTCGAGTACACCAGCGGACCGCGCGGCACGCTGCCGTTCACCTGGCAGCCGATCACGTCGGACATGGTCGACGAGACCAACGTCGAGCCGTTCGTCGTCTACGGCACGAACACGACGTACGGCCTGATCGCCGAGGCGCGCATCTACGTGCGGCCGGAGAACTCGCCGGGCGGCATCTCGATCCAGGGCGCCCAGCAGTTCGAGCAGTCCGTCGCCGTGGGCGAGCAGCCGCACCTGCCGACCCGCGTCGAGGTGTCGTACAACGACGGCTCGCGGGACAACCAGGCGATCGGCGTCGACTGGGACTTCGACGAGTCCGTGGTGGACACCCCCGGCGTCTACGTCATCGAGGGCGACCTGATCCTGCCCGACTACGTGAGCGACGCGGGCACCACGTCCACGACGCTCACGCTGACGGTGGGCGACGGCGTCGCGCCGGTGGACGTGTCGGTGACGACCGAGGTGCGCTGCCTCGGGCGGCGCGCGTTCATCGCCGTGCGGGCGACGAACGACGACACCGTCCCGCTCGACATCACGCTGGCGACGCCGTACGGCGACCGGCCGCTGGACGGCATCCAGCCGGGCGCCGCCGCGTACCAGATGTTCGCCACCCGGGTGGCGGACCTGCCGGCCGGCGAGGTGACGGTCACCGCCGCCACCGCCGACGGCTCGCGGAGGTCCGTGCTCGTGGACGACTACCCCGCGATCGCGTGCGGGTCGTAGTCCAGGAGAGGAGACCCATGACCACCATCAGACGCGGCGGGCCGTTCGCCGTCGTCGTCGCGGTCGCCGCCGGGCTGCTCGGCCCGGCGGCGCCGGCGGCCGCCGCGGACCCCGTCACGTTCACGAACACCGAGAACCCGATCCTCGGCGACGGCAGCTACTACTCCGCCGACCCCGCGCCGCTGGTCGTCCCGGCCGGTGCGCCGGGGAACGACACCGGCGCCGACCAGCTCTACGTCTACACCGGCCACGACGAGGCAGGCCCGACCCGCAACGACTTCATCATGAACGAGTGGGGCGCGTTCGTGACGTCCGGCGTCGATGCGGGCGAGTGGACCCACCACCCGTCGCTCATGCGCCCGGAGCAGGTGTTCGGCTGGGCGACGCCGGGCCGCGCCTACGCCGGGCAGGTCGTGCGCGGCGTCGACGGCCGCTACTACTGGTACGTCCCGGTGAACGAGGCGGCCAGCCCGGCCAGTGACAAGTTCGGTATCGGCGTGGCGGTGTCTGACACCCCCACGGGACCGTGGACCGACCACGCCGGCGCGCCGATCATCTCGCAGCGGGTGCCCACGGCGAACACCATCCACAACATCGACCCGACCGTCCTCGTCGACGACGGGCGGGTCTACGTCTACTGGGGCAGCTTCGGCAACCTGCGCATGCTGGAACTCGCGCCGGACATGAAGACGCCGATCGGCTCGGTGCGCACCGTCACCGGGCTGACCGGCTTCTTCGAGGCGGCCTGGATCTTCGAGCGGAACGGCACGTACTACCTGGTCTACGCGGGCAACAACGCCGGACCGACGTCGCCCTGCACGCCGGCGAACTACCACGCGTGCATCGCCTACGGCACCGCCACGTCGCCGGAGGGTCCGTGGACGTACCGCGGGACGATCCTGCCGCCGGTGTCGTCGACGACCAGCCACCCCGGCATCGTCGAGTTCGACGGCGAATGGTGGCTGGCCTACCACACGGCCGACGCGGTGGGCGGCAACCACTTCCGCCGCTCGGTGGCGATCGACCGCGTCGAGTGGGACGACACCCAGTCGCCGCCGCGGATCGAGCCGGTCGTGACGACGCCGCCGAAGGTCGAGGACGTCACGCCGCGGGCCAACGTGGCCCAGGAGGCCACCGTCACGGTGTCGAACACGCCCGTCCCGACGCAGTACTGGGTGAAGGCGCTCAACGACGAGATCGTCCGGCCGAACCCGCTACCGCCGGACATGTGGGGCACCTGGACCGGCAACAACCCGCCCCAGCAGTGGGTGCAGTACACCTGGGACCGGCCGATGCGGCTGGCCGGCTCGCAGATCGAGTTCTGGAACGACCAGCCGCAGGGCACCGGCGTCGGCGTCGCGGCGCCGGCGGCGTGGCGGATCCAGTACTGGGACGGCGCCTGGCGCGACGTGCCGAACCCCAGCGGGTACGGCACCGCGACGAACGGCTTCCAGGACACCACGTTCGACCCGGTCACGACGACGCAGGTGCGTGCGGTGTTCGACGCCTCCACCAACGGCAGCACGTACTCGGCCGTCGCGGTGGAGGAGTGGAAGGTGCTGGCCGAGCAGCCCGCGTCCGTCGCGCCGCCGTCGCTCGTGGTCGAGGTGGACGAGACCGAGCTGCCCGGCACGGTGCCGGTGACGTTCCCGTCGTCCGGCGAGACGCTGCGGATCCCGGCGTTCTGGGACGCGCTGTCGCCGTCGGACGTCGCCTCGCCGGGGACGCTCACCGTCGAGGGCTCGGTGCTCGGCTACGCCGGCGGGCGGGTGACGGCGGAGGTCACCGTGATCGACCCGGGCGACACCGAGGGCGACGTGACGCCGCCGGTGGTCACGCTGACGCCGAGCGGCAGCGCGGGCAGCGCCGGGTGGTTCCGGTCCGACGTGCGGGTGCGCATCGACGGCGCCGACGACCGCGGCGGCCGCGTGAGCATCGAGTCGGCGGTGGACGACGGCGCGCCCGTGACCGCGGGCCCCGTGCGGTACACCGACGTCGCCGTGACCGGCGACGGCGAGCACACCGTCGTCGCGCGGGCCACCGACCGGGCCGGCAACACGTCGGACGACGCGAGCCTCGCGGTCCGCATCGACCGCGCCGCGCCCGTCAGCGCCGGCGTCGTCGACGAGGCGGCCCGGATGGTGACGGTCACGGCGGCCGACGCGACGTCCGGGGTCGCCGGGATCGAGTACGCCCTCGGCGCGGGCGGGGCGTGGCAGCCCTACACGGGCCCCGTCGCGGCGCCGGACGCGCAGCGGCACCAGGTGTTCTTCCGGGCCACCGATGCCGCGGGCAACGTCGAGACGGCGAAGTCGGCGGTCATCGCGGCGGACATCTCCGGGCCGCTGACCGGCAACGTCGCCCCGCTCGGCAGCGCGACCGCGTCGTACACGGCCGGCTGGAACGCCGTCACCGCGCTCAACGACGGCCTCGACCCGGCCAGCCCGAGCCAGGCGCAGCTCTGGGGCACGTGGTCGGGCACCCGGCCGGCCAGCCAGTGGATCCAGTACACGTGGTCGCGGCCGATCCGGCTCACCGGCGCCGAGATCAAGTTCTGGCGCGACCAGCCGCCGGCCACCGGTGACGGCGTGGCCGCGCCGGACTCGTGGGTGCTGCAGTACTGGGACGGCGCCGCCTGGATCGACGTCGCGGACCCGTCCGGCTACGGCACCAGCACGACGGCGTTCAACACCGTCACGTTCGCGCCGGTCACCACCGACCGGCTGCGCGCGACGCTGGCCGCGAACGGCAACGGCACGACGTTCTCAGCGGTCGCGGCGACGGAGTGGCGGGTGTTCGCGGACGATCCGGGCGTGGCGCCGGAGGTCCCGGTCACCGTCGAGGCCGAGACCCGCTGCATCGGCCGGAACGCGTTCGTCGCGGTGCGCGTGACCAACGACCACGCCGCACCGGTCGACGTCCGGATCGAGACGCCCTACGGCACCCGCACGGTCGACGACGTCGCACCCGGCCGGGCCGCGTACCAGTCGTTCGCGACGCGCGCGGCCGAGGTCGCGGCCGGCGAGCTGACCGTCCAGGCCACCGGCACCGTCGACGGTGAGGAGGTGACGACCGAGGTCACGGCCGAGTACGACGCCGCCACGTGCGGCTGACGTCCCACCGATCGGGCCGGCCGGTCCCTCGCGGCCGGCCCGATGCTATGTCGCATCCTCGATGCCGAGTCGCCGGATCAGTTCCGGAATCCGGACGGCGAGCGCGGAGAACACGAGACGATCGTCGACCTTGTCGTAGTGATGGGCGATCAGGTTGCGCATGCGGGCGATCGCGACCCACTCGATGTCGTCGTGGAGGTCCTTGAAGGAGTCCGGCAGCTTCTCGACCACGGTGGCCACCTGGATCAGGATGTGCCGGCCGTTGTTGCGCAGGACGCGACCCCGCGGGCTGTCGTCCAGGTACGCCTCGATGCCCAGACTCACCGTGTACGCCGCGTCGGCGCCCATGCCGGCAAGATCCTGGAGCCGGCGGCCGACTCGCTCGGACGCCGCGTCTTCGGCAGCTGTCACAGCCCGACGGCCTCCGCGCGCGCATGCTCGGTCACCCGGCCGTCCGCTCGCCCGTCCACGACGTCCACGCCGACGGTCAGCAGTTCCTCGAGATCGTGCTCCAGCGTGAGCAGATCGACGATGTCGTGCCGGTCGGTGAAATCCACGATCAGATCCAGATCCGACGACGGGTCGTCGTCACCGCGCGCCACCGAACCGAAGACCCGTGGCTGCGGCAGCCCGGCTCGGGCGAACAGCTCTCGAACCTGCTCGCGGCGAGCCGCCAACGCCGTCGATGGCCGGATCGCCAAGGCCTGGTCCAAGGCGGCGCGAGCGGCGTCCGACGGCTGGCGCCGACCGCTCTCGATCGCCGCGATGAGCGGCTGCTTCACGCCCGTCCGCTCGGCGAGCTCACGCTGGGAGAGTCGCAGGATCCCTCGACGGGTCCGGACGAAGTCACCGTATGCTGTCGCCACACCATCACGATAACAAACTATGTTATCAACAGCTAGGTGGAGCTATGCGCGTCCGACCTGGAGAGGCAGCACACCGCCGTGGTGGAGGCGGACGTCGTCGGGGGCGCCGTCGGCCAGGCGCAGGTCCGGCAGCTCGCGGGCGACCGCCTCGAGCATGAGCCGGGCCTCCAGTCGGCCCAGCGAGGCGCCCAGGCAGAAGTGGCTCCCGTACCCGAACGCGATGTGCCCGGCGACGTCGGCGCGGTGCACGTCGAACACGTCCGGGTCGGAGAAGACCTCGGGGTCGCGGTTGGCGCCCCACAGCGACAGGCCGACCCGCTCGAACGCCGGGATCGTCCCGCCGGCGAGGTCCAGCTCGCGGAACGTGAACCGCGGCGGCACGATTTCGACCGGCCCGCGGAAGCGCAACGTCTCCTCGACGACGGCACTCGCCAGCGCCGGGTCGGCGCGCAGGTCGTCCCACTGCTCGGGATGCGTGAGCAGCAGCCGCAGCGCGTTCGCGATGACGTCGACCGTCGTCTCCTGGCCGGCGATGAGCAGCAGCTGCACCATCGCGACCAGCTCGTCGCGGTCCAGGGCGTCACCCTGCGTCTCCAGCGCGACCAGCTCGGAGATCAGGTCGTCGCGCGGTTCGGCCCGGCGCCGCGCGGCCAGCTCGTCGACGTACGCGGCGAACGCCAACGTGGCCGAGCCGTCGTGGTCGGACGCGGAGACGATGGTCGCCGACCAGTCGCGGAACCGGGCGCGATCCTCGTCCGGCACGCCGACCAGCTGGGCGATGACGTTGACGGGCAGCGGGTCGGCGAGGTCGGTCACGGCGTCGAACCGGCCCAGCCGGCGCACGTGCCCGACGAGCTCGGCCGCGACGCCGGCGATCCAGTCCTCCAGCCGGGCCACCGTGCGGGCGGTGAACGCGGTGCTGACCAGCCGCCGCAGCCGGGTGTGGTCGGGCGGGTCCAGGGCGATGAGCTGCCGTGACGAGATGCGCTCGGTCTCGCTGGGCGGGTACGGCGACGGCGACAGGTCCGGCTCCTGGTGCTTGTGCACCTCGTGGCCGATGTCCGGATGCTGCAGGCCGGCCAGCACGTCGGCGTGCCGGGCGACGATCCAGAACCGGTTGCCGGCCGGGTCGTACTGCGGGACCGGCGTGCCGGCGGCGCGCACGCGGGCGTAGAAGGCGTGCGGGTCGCGCCGGGTCTCGGGCTCCCACAGCTCCATCGGCCTGAAGTCGTCGATCACGGGTGCCGTCCTCCGGCTGGAGGGTGGGGGATGCCGGCCCCGCCCGCCTCGCTCGTTCCTCGCTCGGACGCCCGCAGCCTACCCGTGCCGGCGTCCCCCACCCTCCGGTGCGGATGGCCCCCGCCGGCCGGTCTCGCGGACCGGCCGGCGGGCCACGTCGAGCGTCAGACCGCCAGCTCGGTGCGGGCGTTCGCCGCTGCCGAGACCACGGTGTCCTTCTGCTCGTCGGTCAGCAGGCCCAGCGCGACGAACTCGTCGGCGGTCCGGGCGACCGTCGAGACGAACGCGCCGTGGTTCGTGAACGGTGCGTTGTCCCACACGACGTCCAGGAAGGTCAGGCCGTCGGTGCCCGGCTGCGGGATGCCGGTGACCGGGACGTCGTAGTTCGGCAGGCCGTCGTTGCGCTTCACGTTCGGGACGCCGGTGTCGACGCTGCCGAACACGATCGACGGCTCCACCCGGCGGAAGTACGCCGAGTGCGCCTGGGTGTCGCCGACGTACCACGGGCGCAGGGTGAACCCGTGCGTCGTGAACAGCTGGTCACCCGCCGGGCTCGTGCCGGCCGAGGTGATCGCCGTGCGCGAGTAGTCGCCGTCCAGCTTGAGTTGCGAGTACAGCGTCAGCTCGCGGTACGTGCCGCCGCCCGGGTTGCCGAGGATCGGCATGAGCAGCGGGCCCCACATGATCGACTGGGTGTCCGGCCGGTCGATGGCCCGCTCGATCCGGATGCTGAACGGCAGCGTCACGTCGACGACGTCACCGGGCCGCCAGGTGCGGCGGATCGTCGCGTAGGTGCCGGGGTCGGCCGGCTGCATCGGCGCCGGGCGGCCGTTGACCCGGATCGTGTAGCCCGTCGTCGCCCACGCCGGGATGCGCAACTTGAGGTCGTACAGGCCGCCGCCGCTCCGGACGGTGATCCGGGTGCTGTCCTGGCGCGGGAAGGCCGTCTCCTGCGAGACGACGAGGTTCTTCTCGGCCCAGGTCACGGTCGACGGCACGAACAGGTTGACCCAGAGGGCCGAGCCGTCGGCGGACTTGAAGTAGACGGTGTCCTGGTACTTCGTGTGGTTCTCGACGCCGGTGCCGCCGCAGCAGGTGCCGGAGTTGCCGTACGACCGGTTCGCGCCGGGCGTCAGCGGCTGGAAGTAGGTCACCTGCGGGTTGCTGGTGCTGGTGGTGTCGGCCCGCGAGCCGGCGATCTGGTTGAAGACGGCCCGCTCGTAGTAGTCCATGTACGCCGGGTCCTGGGTGTGGAAGAACAGGTTCCGGGCCAGCTTGGACACGTTGTAGATCGAGCACGTCTCCGCGCCGCCCTGGGCGATCGCGTTGGCGATGTTGTCGCGGTTCTGGAACATCTCGATGTTGTTGTTCGAGCCCGGGTAGTTGCCGCCGGTGCCGCCGTGGCTGAACATGCGGTGCGGGACGATCCAGGTGAAGAAGTTCTTGGCGGCGTCGAAGTAGTCCTGCTCGCCGGTCTGCTCGAAGATCCGCAGGTACCCGGTGAAGTTCGGCACGTGCATGTTGACGTGCAGCCGGGCCGGCCGGCGTCGGCCGATCTCGCTCGGGTTCGTCACCACCAGGATGTCGCGGTCCTCGACGGCGGCGTCGAACAGCGACTCGCGGTTGTCGAACAGCTTGGCGGTCTCGAGGTGCTGCTCGTCGCCGGTCAGCGCGTAGATCTCCGGGAAGATCTCGTTCGCGCCGCCGAGCTCGCCGGCGATGTAGGTGTCCCACATGTAGTTGAGGTCGCTGCGGGTGATCGGCCCGGTGTACTGCGGGTGGTTCTTGTCGCCGACGGTCAGCGCGAGATGCGCCCAGTTCGCCATCTTCGTGACGACGTCGAGGGCGGTCTGGTTGCCGGCCAGGTAGTACGCGTCGAGCAGGCCGCGCATGATCTTGTGCTGCGTGTACCACGGCGCCCACACGTTGGTGGCGAGGTTGCCGCCGTAGACGGCGAACCGCGGCGGCGCCAGGCGGATGACCGCGTCCTCCGGGATCGCGCCCAGGTAGCCGGGGTAGACCGGCGTCCACAGCGGCTCGTTGCCGCTCGGGATCGGCACGATGCCCGCGGACCGGCCGTTCGGGGAGGCGTCCTGCAGCGTCGCGCCCTCGGCCTCGTCGCACCGGTACCAGGCGATGTTGCCGCCGCCGGTCGTGCCCGCGGCGGAATCCTGCAGCGACTGGATCTCGCCCGCGCTCAGGGCCCGGTCGAAGATGTGGAACTCGTCGATGGTCGCGTTGAGCATCGGGTCGCCGTACTGCGACCGGCCGATCCAGACGTTGCCGGGCACACCGAGGTTCGTCGGGTTCAGCGTCATGTTGCCGTTCGTGCCGGCGACCGCGCCGTTGACGTACAGCGTGCCGACGGAGCCGGCGAGGGTGACGGCGAGATGCACCCACTGGCCGGTCGGGATCTGCGTCGTACCGTTGATCTGCTGCTCGCCGCCGCTGCCGCTGACCGTGATGGCGAACCGGGGCAGGCCGCCGCTGGCGCGGGCGGTCAGGAACATGTTGGCGGTGGTGCCGGCGCCGAAGTCGAAGACCCGGCTCCAGCTCTGCGCCGCGGCGAGGTTGACCCAGGTCGCGACCGTGAAGTCGGTCAGCTGCGACACCGCCTCCTGCGGCAGCCGTACGTGCTGGGCGAAGCTGTCACCGTTCAGCCGCAGGCCGTTGCCGAACCGGCCGGCCACCCGGCCGATGGGCAGCTCCTCGGGCTCCTCCGGCTCGTCCGGGTTCTCGATCCGCGCGGTGATGGCGGCCTGGCATGCGGCCAGCTCGGTGACCATCCAGTCCAGCTTGGTCTTGAAGACCTGCTCGCCCTGGTCGGCGTAGGCCTGCGCGAGCGCGCTCAGGTAGTGGCCGGCCCAGTGCCCGCTGAGCAGGCCGCCGTCCTCCCAGCCGCCGGGTGTCGAGACGCCGGGCGGGTTCGGCCGGCCGGCCTGGTTGTTGAAGAGCACGAGGAAGCGCCGCTCGTCGAACGTCTGCAGGAACGCCTTCATCCGGTCGCGCTTCTCCTGCAGCAGACCCGGCCCCAGGTCGACGTCGTTCGGCCAGAACGGCCGCACCGGGGCGTTGCTGCCGGCGCCGACGTACGGGGCCGCACCGGTCGCGGCGTCGGCCGTGCCGTTGGACTGCGCCGCGGCGGCGGCAGCGGGGAGGGCCGTCGGTGCGGCGACCATGGCCGCGCCGACGGCGGAGGCCCGCACGAACGTGCGGCGGCTCAGGCCTGGCTTCTCGATTGTCATGCTCCGTCTTCCCTTCATTGCGAGATCGGCACTTGACGGGGACCGAGAACCCCAGGTCAGTGGGTGTTCCCGGTAACAATGTGAGTGAGAGATCCTCCTCGTCTCGCACCTGGTGGCCGGGTGCGGCGGCGATGTGGTGTGGGGTGCCCGAGGCGATGCCCGCTGCGGCGGGGCGTCGCTGAGTCGAGATGTACTATGCCACATTTGACATGAAATGTGGCGGGCGTCTCAGCGCCGGGGCCGCCCGTCGTCAGCGCGACGACGAGCGGCCCCGGCGACGCGTCAGAAGCCCTGGGCCAGCCGGTGGTAGGCCTGGTTCCAGCGCAGCTCCTTGGCGAACTGGCGGCTCGTCGTCTCGGCGTCGATGACCAGCAACTCGGTGCGGACCATGTCGGCGAACAGCCCGAGAACCTCCGACCCCACCGCCTGCGACAGCACGGTGTGGTGCGGCCCGCCGGCGGTCAGCCAGGCCTCGGCGGACGTCGACAGGTCCGGCCGCGGCTTCCACACGGCCCGCGCCACCGGCAGGTTCGGCAGCGGCTCGTCCGGCGGCACGACGTCGATCTCGTTGGCCACCAGCCGCAGCCGCTCGCCGACGTCGGCCATGCCGACCACGACGGCCGGGCCGGGCGCGGCGTCGAACACCAGCCGGACCGGGTCCTCGCGCCCGCCGATGCCCAGCGGGTGGATCTCGCACGACGGCCTCGCCGCCGCGATGGACGGGCAGACCTCCAGCATGTGCGCGCCGAGGATCTTCGGCTCGCCGGGCCCGAAGTGGTAGGTGTAGTCCTCCATGAACGACGTGCCGCCCGGCAGCCCGGCGGCCATCGACTTCACCGTCCGCAGCAGCACCGACGTCTTCCAGTCGCCCTCGCCGCCGAAGCCGTAGCCGTCGGCCATCAGCCGCTGCACGGCCAGGCCGGGCAGCTGGCGCAGCCCGCCGAGGTCCTCGAAGTTCGTCGTGAACGCGCGGAACCCGCCGTCGGTGAGGAACGTGCGCAACCCGGCCTCGATGCGGGCGGCATAGCGCAGCGACTCGCGCCGGTCGCCGTCCTTGCGCAGGTCCGGCACCAGGTCGTAGGCGTCGTCGTACTCCGCCACCAGCGCGTCGACCTCGGCGTCGGTGGCGGCGTCGACCACCGCGACCAGGTCGTTGACGCCGTACGTGTTGACCGAGACGCCCAGCCGCAGCTGCGCCTCGACCTTGTCGCCCTCGGTGACGGCGACGTCGCGCATGTTGTCGCCGAACCGGGCCAGCCGCAGCGCGTGCACCTCGGCGTAGCCGACGGCGGCGCGCACCCAGTCGGCGACGCGGCCCGCGACGGCGGGGTCGCTGACGTGCCCGGCGACGGTCGAGCGGGCGACGCCGAGGCGGGACTGGATGTAGCCGAACTCGCGGTCGCCGTGCGCGGCCTGGTTGAGGTTCATGAAGTCCATGTCCAGCTCGGCCCAGGGCAGCGACCGGTTCGCCTGCGTGTGCAGATGCAGCAGCGGCGTGCGCAGCGCGTCCAGCCCGGCGATCCACATCTTCGCCGGCGAGAACGTGTGCATCCACGCGATCAGGCCCACGCAGGCGTCGTCGGCGTTCGCCTCGAGCGCGACGCGGCGGATCGCGTCGGCCGAGGTGAGCACCGGCTTCCACACCACGCGCACGGGGATGTCGTCCGCCTCGCCAAGCGCGCGGGCGACCTCCTGGGACTGCTCGGCCACCTGCCGCAGCGTGTCCTCGCCGTACAGCCCCTGGCTCCCGGTGAGGAACCAGATCTCGCGCTGACCGAACACGTCGTCCATCGTCATCTCCTCGTCACTGCCCGTAGACATTCTGGTACCGGTCGTAGAGCCGGTCGATGTCCTCGGCCGGGATCGGCACCGGCTCGCCCAGCTGCCGCGTCACGTGCACGGTCCGGGCGACGTCCTCGCACATCACCGCGGCCTTGACGGCGGCCCGGGCGTCCTTGCCGATGGTGAAGACGCCGTGGTTCTGCATGAGCACCGCCGGCGAGCGGTGCCCCTTCAGCGTCTCGACGATGCCGCGGCCGATGGAGTCGTCGCCGATCAGGGCGAACGGGCCGACCGGGATCTCGCCGCCGAACTCGTCGGCCATCGCGGTCAGGACGCACGGGATCGGCTCGGCCCGCGCGGCCCACGCCGTCGCGTAGGTCGAATGCGTGTGCACCTGGCCGCCGACCTCGGGCAGGTTCCGGTAGACGTAGGCGTGCGCGTCGGTGTCGCTGGACGGCGACAGCTCGCCATCGACCAGGTTGCCGTCCAGGTCGCAGACGACCATCGACTCGGGCGTGAGGTCGTCGTAGGACACCCCGGACGGCTTGATGACGAACAGGTCGGCGCCCGGCACCCGGCCCGACACGTTGCCCGACGTCCAGGTGACCAGGCCGTTGCGGGTCAGCTCGGTGTGCAGGTCGCAGACCGTGCGGCGCAGCTCGTCGATGGTGGTCATCGGGCCACCGCCGCTCGCTTGAGCGCCCGGAGCCGGTGCATGACGTCGTTGCCGCCGCGGCCGAAGTGGTCGTGCAGCGTGACGTACTCGGCGTACAGCGCGTCGTAGGCCTTCTGGTCGTCCGGGTCGGGACGGTACACGCCGCGTTCGACGTTGCCCATCGCGGCCGCGCCGGCCCGCACGTCGGGGTAGGCGCCGGCGGCGACGGCGGCGTGGATGGCCGAGCCCAGCGCCGGGCCCTGCTCGGAGCCGATGACGCTCAGCTCCAGCCCGGTGACGTCGGCGTAGATCTGCATGAGCAGCCGGTTCTTCAGCAGCCCACCGGCGATGATCAGCTCGGTCACCGGGACGCCGGAGGCGTTGAACGCCTCGATGATGGTGCGGGTGCCGAACGCCGTCGCCTCGATCAGCGCGCGGTAGACGTCCTCCGGCTTCGTGGCCAGCGTCTGGCCGACGACGACGCCGGACAGCTCGTGGTCGACCAGCACCGAGCGGTTGCCGCTGTGCCAGTCCAGCGCGACCAGTCCGTGCTCGCCGACCCGCTGTGCGGCGGCCAGTTCGGTCAGGTATTCGTGGACGCCCTGGCCGCGCTCGGCCGCCGCCGCGGCGTAGCTCGCCGGGACCGAGCTGTCGACGAACCAGCCGAAGATGTCGCCGACGCCGCTCTGCCCGGCCTCGTAGCCCTGCAGCCCGGCGATGATGCCGCCGTCGACGACGCCGCACATGCCCGGCACCTCGCGCAGCACGTCGCCGTTCATGACGTGGCAGGTGGACGTGCCCATGATCGCGACCATCTGGCCCGGCTCGACGGCCTGCGCGGCCGGCGCCGTCACGTGCGCGTCGACGTTGCCGACGGCGACCGCGATGCCCTCGGGCAGCCCCGTCCACGCCGCCGCCTGCGCCGTCAGCCCGCCGGCGCGGTCGCCGAGCTGGCCGATCGGCTGGTCCAGCTTGTCCTCGACGAACCCGGCGAACTCCGGGTTCAGCGCGGCCAGGAACTCGCGCGACGGGTAGCCGCCGTCCTGCCGGATGCCCTTGTAGCCCGCGGTGCATGCGTTGCGGACGTAGTGGCCGCAGAGCTGCCAGACGATCCAGTCGGCGGCCTCGACCCAGCGCTCGGTCGCCGCGTAGACCTCGGGGTCATCCTCCAGCAGCTGCAGGCCCTTCGCGAACTCCCACTCCGACGAGATCAGCCCGCCGTAGCGCGGCAGCCACGCCTCGCCGCGCTCGGCGGCCAGCGCGTTGATGCGGTCCGCGTTCGGCTGGGCGGCGTGGTGCTTCCACAGCTTCACGTAGGCGTGCTTGCGCCCGGCGAACTGCGGCAACTCGTTCAGCGGCGTGCCGTCGGCCAGCGTGGGAACCATCGTGCACGCGGTGAAGTCGGTCGCGATGCCGATGACGTTCGCCGGGTCGACGCCGGCCGCGGCCACCGCCTGCGGCACGGCGGTGCGCAGCACGTCGATGTAGTCGGACGGCACCTGCAGCGCCCAGTCCGGCGGCAGCTTCTCGCCGGTGCCGGGCAGCTCGCTGTCGACGACGCCGTGCGGGTAGGCGTGCACGGCGCTGCCGAGCTCCGCGCCGTCGGAGACGCGGACCACCACGGCCCGTCCGGACAGCGTGCCGTAGTCGACGCCGACGACGACCGCGTCGTCGTTGTTATCGCTCACAAGTGACTCCCTGGTGCGGTGTGGGACGGTGGTTCGGGTGGTCAGGTCGTGGCCGGCGGGGCCGTGCTGGCGCGGGTGACGAGGGCCGGCGCGACGACGACGCGCGCGGTCTCGGGCCCCGGCCCGGTCTCGATGAGGTCGAGCAGCAGCGCGATGCTCTTGCGGCCGACCTCAGCGAAATCCTGCCGGATGGTGGTCAGCGGCGGTGTCAGGAACTCCGCCTCCGGGATGTCGTCGAAGCCGACGATGCTGACGTCCTGGGGGACTCGGATGCCGGCCTCGTGCAGCGCGCGCAGCAGGCCGAGCGCCATCTGGTCGTTGGAGACGAACACCGCGGTGGCCCGGCCCGCGCGGGCGGCGTCGGCGATGTGCCGGCCGGCCGCGTAACCGGCGCGGGGGCTCCAATCGCCCGCGACGACCGGCGGGGCCGCGATGCCGGCGGCCTCGAGGGTGCGCCGCCAGCCGCGCCGGCGGCCCTCGGCCTCCAGCCAGTCGGCCGGTCCGGCGACGTGCCACACCGTGCGGTGGCCGAGGTCGAGCAGGTGCCGGGTGGCCAGTTCGGCCCCGCGGGTCTGGTCGACGGCGACCACCGGCATGCCGTCGGCCTCGCCGCCCTCGACCGCGACCACCGGCACGTGGCCCTGCAGCGCCGACACGGCGGCCGCGGCCTCGACCTGCGGCGCGATGGCGATCAGCCCGTCGACCGCCTGTGCGGCGAGGTAGTCCAGCGCCTCGCCGACCGTCTTGCGGTTGATCGTCTTCAGGCTGACGATGCTGATGAAGTACCCGGCGTCGCGGGCCGCCTGCTCCAGGCCGAACAGCGTGCTGGCGGGCCCGTAGAGCGTGGTGTCGAACGCGACCACGCCGAGCGTGTTCGTGCGCCGCGTGACCAGCGCCCGCGCGGACAGGTTGCGGCGGTAGCCGAGCTCCTCGATGGCCGCGACGACGCGGTCGCGGGTGGCCTGGCGGACGTTGGGATGGTGGTTGAGGACGCGCGACACCGTCTGGTGCGAGACGCCCGCGATGCGCGCCACGTCGGCCATCACCGGACTGCGCTCGGGGGTCATCGTCACCGCCTCCCTCCACCGTGCTGTGAACGTTAACAAACGGACCGATCGCACGCCAGACGAGAGTGCTGGGGCGCCCTTGCAATGAGCACCCATACGCATCGATGCGCATAGGTGCTCATTGCAAGGGCGCGGTGCTCAACCGGCGGCGGCACTGCCGGCGACGGCGTGGGCGACGGCGTGGGCGGCGGCCCGGGCGCGTGCGGCGCCGAGCTCCGTCACGACGGCGCGCAGGTGCTCCGCGCCGAGCGGCGCGAGCACGGCGTGCGCCAGCGCCTCCGCGTCGCCGTCCGGCCGGGCCGCCGCCAGCAGCAGCGTCACGTGCCGGTGCCAGAACCGGTACGCCCCGATGCGGTACCGCGCCCCCGGTGACGCCGTCTCTGACATCCGCAGCAGGTCGAGGTGGCCCAGCGCGTAATCCAGGTACGCCTCGACGAACGCGGCCAGCCGCTCGCCCGGCGCGGCCCCGTCGCAGCCCGGGCCCAGCGGCGCCGGGCCGAACAGGATGGCCTCCTGCAGGTCCCGCTCCCGCTCGTCCAGCAGCGCGACCGCCAGCCCGGACTTGTCGCCGAAGCGCCGGAACACCGTGCCCTTGCCGACCCCGGCCGCCGCCGCGACCGCGTCCATCGTCACGCCGTCGACACCGCGCTCGGCGAAGAGGCGGGCGGCCGCGTCGAGGACGGCGGCGCGGTTGCGGGCGGCGTCGGCGCGCTCCTTCGGTGGCGGCGCCGGCCGCAGCTCGACCAGCCCGGAATAAACGGACCGTGGTCCGCTCTTGTCACTGGACACAACCGGACTGTAGTCCAGAAAGGACCTCCGATGCCCACCCTGCTGCACCTCTCCGCCTCGCCGCGCGGCGCCGCCTCCGAGTCGCTGCTACTGGCCGACGACTTCCTCGCGGCCTACCGCGAGGCGCACCCCGACCACGAGATCGCCCAGTGGAACCTGTGGGACGGCACACTGCCCGAGTTCGGCCCGACCGCCGCGCACGCGAAGATGGCGGTCTTCGCCGGCCAGGACCTCGACGCCGCGCAGCGTGACGTGTGGCGCGACGTCACCGCGGCGTTCGCCCGCTTCGACGCCGCCGACCACTACCTGTTCAGCGTCCCGATGTGGAACCACGGCGTGCCGTACGTGCTCAAGCAGTTCATCGACGTCGTCAGCCAGCCCGGCCTGGTGTTCGCGTTCGACCCGGCCAGCGGCTACCGCGGGCTGCTGCGCGGCAAGAAGGCGGCGGTCGTCTACTCCAGCGCCGTCTACGCGCCCGGCCGCGGACCGGCGTTCGGGTCGGACTTCCAGACGTCGTACCTGGAGGGCTGGCTGCGCTGGGCCGGCGTGGCCGACGTCGAGACGATCGCGCTGCGCCCGGACGCGGCGACGGGCGACGTCGCGGCCGGCCGGTCGGCCGCACGAGACACCGCCCGCGCCGTGGCCGCCGCGTTCTGACGACTACTTGAGCAGCTTGGACATGCGCCGGTCGGCGAGGATCTTGCCGCCGGTCTGGCAGGTGGCGCAGTACTGCAGCGAGGAGTCGGCGAACGACACCTCGCGGACGACGTCGCCGCAGACCGGGCAGGTCTCGCCGGCGCGGCCGTGCACCCGCATGTTGCTGCGCTTGCTGTCCTTGAGGTCCTTCGCGGCCAGCCCTTCGGCCCGCTTCAGCGCCGTCGTCAGCTCGTCGATGATGACGGCGTGCAGGTTGGCGACGCCGTCGGCGTCGAGCGTGGACGCGGGCTGGAACGGCGACAGCTTCGCGGCGTGCAGCACCTCGTCGGAGTAGGCGTTGCCGATGCCGGCGATGACCGCCTGGTCGCGCAGCACGCCCTTGATCTGGGCTCGGCCGGCCTTCGTGAGGATCTGCTGCAGGCGGTCGACGGTGAACTCGGCGGACAGCGGGTCGACGCCGAGGCGCGAGACGCCGGGCACGTCGGCGGGGTCGCGGACGACGTAGACGGCCAGCCGCTTGCGGGTGCCGGCCTCGGTGAGGTCGAACCCGGACTCGTCGTTCAGGTGGACGCGCAGCGCCAGCGGGCCGCTGCCCGGCTTCGGCGGCTTCGGCGACAGCGCGTCGCTCCAGCGCAGCCAGCCGGCCCGGGCCAGGTGGATGACGAGGTGGACGCCGTCGCAGTCGAGATCGACGAACTTGCCGTGCCGGGCGATGCCGGTGACGGTGAGCCCGCCGAGCGCCGTGACCGGCGGGTCGAACGTCTTGAGCACGCTGATGGCGGCGACGTCGACGCGCGTGACGACCTTGCCCACGGCCTTCTCGCGCAGGAAGGCGGCGAGCGCTTCGACCTCGGGCAGCTCGGGCATGGCCTCATTTTGCCTTGTGTGCGGCGCGTTCGGCGAACGCCGGCGGCAGTGGCAGCTCCAGCGCGCGGCGCAGCCGACTGAGGTACTCGGGCCGCGCGATCTCGACGACGCCCAGGCTGGCGAGGTGCCGGGTGCCCCACTGCACGTCGAGCAGCCGCCCGACGGGGTGCTCGGCGCGCATCATCTCGACCAGCGCGACCAGCGCGACCTTCGACGCGTCGCGTCCCCATCGCTGCCGCGCGTGGAACATCGACTCGCCGGCGAACAGCCCGCCGATGGCGACGCCGTACAGCCCGCCGGCCAGCCGCCCGTCCGGCGTCCACGCCTCGATGGAGTGCGCCCAGCCCAGCCGGTGCAGCCGCTCGTAGGCGCGGCGGATGTCGTCGCTGATCCACGCGCCGGGCCGGGACGGGTCGGCGCACGCCTCGATGACCTCGGCGAACGCGGAGTCGACCCGCACCTCGAACCTGTGCGTCGACTGCCGCAGCGACCGCGACACCTTCAGCCCGCCGATCGGCAGCACGCCGCGCGGGTTCGGCGACCACCACGCGAGGTCGGTGGCCCGGCCGAGCAGCTGGTCGACCGGCATCGGGAACAGGCCGTTGCGGTACGCGGCGAGCAGCGTCCCGGGCTCGAGGTCGGCGCCGAACGCGACGAGGTCGTCGTCGCCGGACGTGCTCGGCAGCTCCCATCGGGTCGGCGGTGGCTCGACGGGCACATGGCCTCCCAAGGGTGTGTCTCCCAAGTCCGTGGCCTACTGCGCGGCGCCCAGGCGGCGCCTCGCGGCGTTCTCGTCAGTCGTCATAGAACCCCACTATGACTCCTTCCTCGGCCTTGCGAGGCATCCACCTGGACGCCGCTCGCTACGGCCGAGACTCGGGAGACACACCCTAGGGGTTGGGGTCCTTCGTCAGGGTAATCCGCTCGGCGCCCTCCGCACGTACAGTGGTGACATGGGTGTGCGACGGACCATCGGTACCTGGGCGGGCACGACCGCAGCGCGCCGGGCCGCGCCGCTCGTCGCCGCCCGGGGCGCGAACCAGTTCATGTCCAAGGCCATCGAGGGGTTCCCCGGCTTCCCGGGCGCCCGCGAGGTGGCCCGCCGTCATCTCGACAAGCGCGGCGACGTCGAGCGGGCCATCCGCGACGTCGTCGAGCAGCACGTCCGGCTGGCCGGCGTGCAGGGCTTCGTCACGAACATCGGCGGCGTCGTCACCATGCCGGTGACCATCCCGGCCAACATCGCCGGCATCGCCGTCCTGCACCTGCGCATGGCCGCCACCATCGCGCACCTGCGCGGCTACGACATCGCCGACCCCCGGGTCCGCACCGCGGCGCTGGTCACGCTGCTCGGCCGCGACGGCGTCGAAGACTCCCTGCGCGGGCGCGACCTCCCGGGCCGGCCGTTCGACATCGCCACCGGCATCAACGAGCCCGACCCCGCGGTCGTCGAGCGCGCCGTCGCCGCCGTCACGTCGCAGCTGGTGGCCCGCATCGGCGGCAAGCACGCCACGCTGGCCCTGGTGCGCCGGGTGCCGCTGGTCGGCGGCGCGGTGGCCGCCGGCATCGACGCGTTCTCGACCTACGCCATCGGCAAGTTCGCCGACCGCGAGTTCCCCGGCAACGTCACCGTCGAGCGGGTCTGACCCACCCGCCACAGCACGCCGGCCAGCAGCACGCAGCCGGCCGCGAGCAGCACGCCGTGTCCGATCCGGCTGGCCGCCGGGGTGAAGAACTGCGGCAGGAACAGCGCGAAGCCCGCGCCGAAGAGCACGCCGCTCCAACGGGCCAGCACGCCCGACCGCCACACGGCGACCGCGGCCAGCACACCGCCGACGCCCAGCAGGATCAGCCCGATTCCGAACGTCGTGACGGCCACCGACCCGTTCCGCACGGCGTCGGCCAGTTCGAGCAGGTCGAACGTCGCGCCGTCCGCCGACTCGCGGGCGATGGCGTGCAGGGCGAAGTCCTCGGCGCCGTAGTACGGCAGCGTCAGACCGGCGCCGATCCAGAACACCACGATCGACGCGGCCGCCGTGCGCTCCGCCCGTGTCTCTTTCACGGCGTCGCGCAGCGCCAGCAGGCCGAACGGCACCAGGACGAAACCGATCATCGCGAACAGGTGCGACGCAACCCAGGCGCTCGAGCCCATCGACGCCAGCGCGCCGGCCGCCGTCTCCTCGTCGTGCCAGGGGCGAAGCGCCGGGTAGAGCAGGAACAGCAGGCCGGCCACGGCGAGCGCGGCGGCTGCCAGCCGGTTGCGGAACGGGGTCATCGGGACTCCTTCAGTCGCGGGGAAGGCTGGCGAGGTACATGTCGACGAGCTGCCCGTACGTGACGTCGGTGTCCTCGGCCAGGCCGAACCCGCCGGCCGCCTCGATCGAGACGAACCCGTGCACGACGGCGCGCAGCCGGCGCACCGCGTGCACGGCGTCGGCGCCGTCCAGGCCGTAGTGGCGGAGCACCGCGAGGAACACGTCCAGCAGCTTCGTCCCGGCGGCGGCGTAGGCGGGGTCGTGCAGCGGGTCGGCGACCATGGCGGCGTACCGGGCGGGGTGGTCGAGGACGTAGCCGCGGTAGGCGTGCATGAGCGCGGCCACGGCGTCGTCGCGGCTGCGCCCGATCGCGACGGCGGCCATGCGCTCGGCGGTCTCCTCGAACACCCGCACGCCGACGCGCACCCGCAGCTCGCCGAGGCCGCCGACGTGCTTGTACAGCGACGGCACGGCCACCCCGGTGCGCGCGGCGACCGCCGTCAGCGTCAACGCCTCCATCCCCTGCTCGTCGACGACCGCCAGCGCCGCGTCGACGACGGCGGCGCGCGTCAGCCCGGCCCTAGGCATGGTGGCGAATCTCCATAGCCATAAAGCTAATGCTGTTAGCTTTATGGCGTCAAGGGTCAGTCGGGCTCGACGATGCGGGTCTCGCACTCGGGTGGCGGCGGGTCCTGCTGCGGTGCGGCGCACAGCGAGATGCCGAACGGCTTGACCACGGTCAAGGTCTCGCCGCCGGACTCGTAGGTCACCAGGAAGCCGCTCGCGGATCCGGCGGCGGGGTCGGTGTGTGCGACCTCGACCGCCAGGGTGAAGACCGTGCCGCCCTCGCCCGACTGCTCGTCGGGGCAGACGTCGTCGACCACCATCGGGCCGTCGGCCGGGTACCCGGCGTCGGCCATGCGCTGGGTCGGCTCCCCGAGATGGCCGACGAACGGCCCCTCGACCGGCAGGACGGAGAAGCCGAGCACCTCGAACCCGCCGGCGGGCTCGATCGGCGCGACGTCCGTCACCACCGCCGACCCGGGTTCGTTCAGGCACAGGGTCATCTCGTGGAACGTGTACGGTGTGTCCGGCCGCGTGTCGTAGATACCCCTCCCGGCGCCGTACCCGGGGTCGTGAAGGCGCGGTGGCTCGTCGGAACAGGCGGTGACGAGCATCAGGACGGCGGCGACGGCCGCGAGCCTCTTCACGCGCCCTACAGTGACACGATTCACCCCGGTTCGGGCTGGCAGCGCGGGCACCAGAACGCCACCCGGTCACGCGGCGCGGTGCCGATCGGCCCGGTGCGGATCGGGGTGCCGCACTTCCAGCACGGCCGCCGGGCGCGGCGGTAGACCCAGTGCTGGCGGCCCGGGCGCGGATCGCCGGTCGTCACCTGGCGGCCGGTCTCGATGCCGAGGTGCAGCAGCCGGTGTGCCTCGTCGACGACGGACAGGAGGTCGGGGACGGCGGACACCGGCGCGTACGGCGACACTCCGCCGAGGAAGCAGAGCTCGTTCATGTAGACGTTGCCGATGCCGGCCAGCAGCCGCTGGTCCAGCAGCGCGTCGCCGATCGGGCGGGACGGCTCGCGCGACAGCCGCGAGATCGCGGCCGCCGCCGACCAGTCCGCGCCCAGCGGGTCCGGACCGAGGTGACCGACGACGGAGTCCTCGTCGGCCGTCCGGACCAGCTCGACGACCGGCAGCCGGTACCCGACGGCCTCCGCGCGCGCCGTCGCCAGCACCACCCGGATCTGGAACGCCGGCCCGCCCCGCCACGGCCGCCCGGCCGCGAACACCCGCCATGCGCCGTCCATGCGCAGGTGCGTGTGCAGCGTCAGCCCGCCGTCGACGCGGGTCAGCAGGTGCTTGCCGCGCGACACCGACTCGACGACGGCACGGCCGGAGAGGTCGGTGGTCGCCAGGCGGGGGACCCGGAAATCGGTACGCAGCAACACGTCGCCGGCCAGCGCGTCGTGCAGGCGCCGGGAGGCCAGCCAGACGGTGTCGCCTTCGGGCATGCCCCACCTTCGCACACGGCGCCGAAAATGCCTCGTCAGCCCGCTGGCAGATGGCTACGATGCAGGTGAGGAGCCCACGATGGAATCGCCTTTCCACGACGTCACCCGGGCACTGCGCCGCCGCTGGCCCGGCGGCCGGGTCGCGCCCGCCGTCACCGCCGATCCGTTCGAGACGCTGACGGTGCAGTTGCGGCTCAGCCGCGTCGCCGGCGAGATCCGCCGGCTCGAACGCGACCAGGGCCGCTGGGCCCGTGCCCACCACCTGGCCGCGGCCAGCCGCGCGTACGACGACCTGTTGCTCGACGCCGCACGGCTGGCCGGGTTGCCGGTGCCGGACGCGCCCCCGGCCATCCGCAGAGTGATGATCGAGAGCGCGCTCCGGCACGACGGCTGGAGCTGGTGACTACCGCGTCTCCAGGTCCAGCAGCGCCCGCTTGCGCTCCAGGCCCCACGCGTACCCCGTCAGGACGCCGGACGAGCCGACCACGCGGTGGCACGGGACGATGACGGAGATCGGGTTGCGGCCGTTCGCGGCGCCCACCGCCCGCGACGCCGTCGGGCGGCCCAGCAGCTCGGCGATCTCGCGGTAGCTGCGGGTCTCGCCGTACGGGATGGCCCGCAGCGCCGCCCACACCTGCTGCTGGAACGGCGTGCCGACGGGACTCAGCGGCAGGTCGAACTCCTCCCGCTCGCCGGCGAAGTAGGCGTCCAGCTGCTCGCGCGCCGCGGCGAACGGTGCGTCGTCCTCGATCCAGCCGGGCTGGTCGAGCGTGGCCGGGCGCTCCATGTAGAGGCCGGTCAGCGCGGCGCCGTCGCTGGTGATCCAGAGCGCGCCGAGGGGACTGTCGATGGTGGTCCAGTACATGATCTGCCTTTCAGAGAGAGGACCAGGCGTGCAGCAGCGCGTACGAGCGCCACGGCCGCCAGTTCTCGGCCAGCTCGGCCACCGCCCGCGGCTCGGACGGCAGCCCGAGCCCGGCCATGGCGTGCTTGACGCCGAGGTCGGTCGGAAGGAACACGTCGGGGTCGGCGAGCGCCCGCATGCGCACGTACTTCGCCGTCCAGGGCCCGATGCCGGGTACGTCGAGCAGCCGCCGCTCCGTCTCGTCGCGGTCGACGCCGGGGTCCAGGCAGAGCGTGCCGTCGGCCAGCCGGCTGGTCAGCTCGTGCAGCGTGCGCTGCCGGCTGCCCGGCATCGGGAACGTCGCTGGGTCGACGGAGGCCAGCACGGACGCCGCCGGGAACGCGTGGGTGACGGTGCCGACCGGCGCGTCCAGCGGCTTGCCGTGCTCGGCGACCAGCCGGCCGGCGACGGTGCGCGCGGCGGCCACGGACACCTGCTGGCCGAGCACGCCGCGCACCGCCAGCTCGTCGCCGTCGACCGTGCCCGGGACCCGGGTCCCCGGCCGCGCGGCCACCAGCGGGGCGAGCGCGGGATCGGCACCGAGCAGGTCGTCGACGGCCTGGGGGTCGGCGTCGAGGTCGAACACCCGGCGGCAGCGTGCCACCGCCGCCGTCAGGTCGCGCGGGTCGGCCAGTCGCAGCGTCGCCTGCACCCAGTCGTCACGAGGGGTCAGCTCCGCGACGCCGGTGCCGTGCGGCAGCGTGAGGCTGCGCCGGTAGGTGTCGCCGTCGACCTCCTCGATGCCCGGCACCGCACGCAGCGCCAGGAAGTCGAGCACGCCGCGGAAGTCCGCGGGCCGCCGGTACGCCAGCCGCAGCTCGACCGTCCCCGCTGTGGCCGTCGGGCCCCGCCGCCGCGCCTTGCCGCGCAGCTCGCTCGGCGTCAGCGCGTAGACCTCGCGGATCGTGTCATTGAACTGGCGGATGCTGGCGAACCCGGCCGCGAACGCGATCTCGGTGACCGGCAGCTCCGTCGTCTCGAGCAGCGTCCGCGCGGTGTGCGCGCGCTGCGACCGGGCCAGCCGCAGCGGGCCGGCGCCGACCTCCTCGACCAGCGTCCGGTGCACCTGACGCTCGCTGTAGCCGAGCCGCCCGGCCAGCCCGGCGACGCCGTCGCGGTCGACGACGCCGTCGGCGATCAGCCGCATCGCCCGGCCGACGACGTCGGCGCGGATGTTCCACTCCGCCGAGCCCGGCGTGGCGTCCGGACGGCAGCGGCGGCAGGCCCGGAAGCCGGCCGTCTGCGCCTCGGCGGCGGTGCGGTAGAAGCGCACGTTCTGGCGCTTCGGCGTCATGGCCGGGCAGCTGGGACGGCAGTAGATGCCGGTGGACGTGACGCCGATGTAGAAGACGCCGTCGAACCGGGCATCGCGGCCCTGAACTGCGCGGTAGCACGCCTCTTCGTCCAACATGCTTCTAGTCTCGCCCGCCCGAGGGCTGGAGACTAGCGGGAATCGGACACGGCCGTGCGGGCGGAGCTAGATGTCGCGAAACGCCTCGATGCGGGCGCCGAGCACGGACAGCCGGGCGGCGAGGTCCTCGTAGCCGCGGTTGATGACGTACACGTTGCGCAGCACCGACGTGCCCTTCGCGGCCATCATCGCCAGCAGCACGACGACGGCCGGGCGCAGTGCCGGCGGGCAGATGATCTCCGTCCCCGACCACCGCGTCGGGCCCTCCACCAGCACGCGGTGCGGGTCGAGCAGCGTGACGTTGCCGCCGAGCTTCGTCAGCTCGGTGAGGTAGATCGCGCGGTTCTCGTACACCCAGTCGTGGATCATCGTCTGGCCGTTCGCCGTGGCCGCGATCAGCGCGAAGAACGGCAGGTTGTCGATGTTCAGACCCGGGAACGGCATCGGGTGGATCTTGTCGTGCGGCGCGCGCAGCTGTGACGGGCGCACCGTCAGGTCGACCAGCCGGGTCTCGCCGTTCGCCGCGACGTACTCGCCGCTGCGGTCGTAGTCGAGGCCCATCTCCTCCAGCAGCGCCAGCTCGATCTCGAGGAACTCGATCGGCGCCCGGCGGACCGTGATCTCCGACCCCGTCACGATCGCGGCGGCCAGCAGGCTCATCGCCTCGATCGGGTCCTCGGACGGCGCGTAGTCGACGTCGACGTCGATGTCCGGGATGCCGTGCACCGTCAACGTCGTGGTGCCGATGCCCTCGATGCGCACGCCCAGCCGCGTCAGGAAGAAGCACAGGTCCTGGACCATGTAGTTCGAGCTGGCGTTGCGGATGACGGTGACGCCGTCGTTGCGGGCGGCCGCCATCAGCGCGTTCTCGGTGACGGTGTCGCCGCGCTCGATCAGCACGATCGGCCGGCCCGGCGACACCGAGCGGTCCACCTCGGCGTGGTAGTAGCCGCCGGTCGCCTTCAGCTCGAGGCCGAACGGGCGCAGCGCCGACATGTGCGGGTCGACGGTGCGGGTGCCGAGGTTGCAGCCGCCGGCGTAGGGCAGCTTGAAGCGGACCTCGCGGTGCAGCAGCGGGCCGAGGAACATGATGACGCTGCGGGTGCGCCGGGCCGCCTCGACGTCCATGCTGTCGAGGTCCAGCCGCTCCGGCGGCGTGATCTCGAGGTCGCGGCCCTCGCCCAGCCAGCGGGTGCCGATGCCGATGCTCTCGAGCACCTCGATGATGCGGTTGACCTCCTCGATGCGCGCGATGCCGCGCAGGGTGGTCTTCCCCTTGTTCAGCAGGCTGGCGCACAGCAACGCGACGCTCGCGTTCTTGCTGGACCGCACCTCGATGCTGCCGCTGAGCTGCTGGCCGCCGCTGACCCGCAGGTGCACCGGGCTCTGCGGCGCCAGCGAGACGATCTGCTTGTCCAGCGACTCACCGATACGGGCGATCATCTCGAGGCTGAGGTTCTGTTGCCCGTGCTCGATCCGGTGGATCGCGCTCTGGCTGGTGCCGAGCGCGTCGGCGAGCTGGCTCTGGGTCCAGCCGCGGTGCTGCCGCGAATCACGGATCAAGCGGCCGATCTGGCCGCGGTAGTCGTCTGCCACGAGCCGAACGATATCTCAGCTATGAGTTAACGGCCGCCACATTCGTCACATTGGTATGCAGGAGTTGCGACGTGAGCGAGCTCTCATCCGTGTCATGAGGTCTTGCGCCGCGTGGTGGCCCAGCCGCGGGGAGCGTAACCGACACCGCGGCGGCTGTCGCCTCGAACTCGGGCGAACCGCACGTCCGGCGCGGCTCGCCCGTCCGTACGGCCGAACCCCAGCCCTGAGACGGCGCGCCCGTCCACCCGGTTCCCGGTCGCCCGCCCAGACTTGGTCGGGGGTGGTGTCAGAGGTCGAACGCGTACCGGCAGAACGCCTTGCGCAGGTCGAGGATCGGCCCGCTGTCGCGGGTGTAGAAGAGCTTGTTCGTCAGCAGCACCGCCCAGCGACGGCGGCGGACGGAGACCCACATGGCGGTGCCGGTGAAGCCGAAGTGCGCCCACACGTCCCGCCCGCCCACGCCGGGTGGCGTCGGCGCGGGGTGCCAGAACAGGCCGCGGGCCGGCGCCAGTTCACCGGTCTGCACCTTCAGTGACTCCTTGATCCACGCCGGCCCGAAGCCCGGTCGCCGCGGCGCCTGGTCGGGCGCCAGCAGGTAGCGCAGGAACGCCCCGAGGTCGGCGGCGACGGAGAAGACGCCGGCGCTGCCGCAGACGCCGAGCAGCCGGGCGGAGAAGTCGTGCGGCGTGCCCTGGAGGTGCCGCCCGGCATCGGCGTCGAACTCGGTCGGCGCGCACCGCGGGACGTCGGCGGCCGCGACGGGCCCGAACCGGGTCGCGTCCATGTGCAACGCGTCCCACGCACAGGCCCGGCTCAGCTCGTCCAGCCGCAGGCCGGTGAGCCGCTCGGCGAGGATCCCGAGGATCAGGGCGGCGCGATCGGTGTACTCGACGACCTCGCCGGGGCGGTGGACCAGCGGTTCGCGCAGGATGCCGCGCTCGACGGCGTCGCGGTCGGTGCCGTAGAGCGCCTCGAGGTTGGCCCGCGACGGGACGCCGGCGGTGTGGGTGAGCAGGTGCTGGGCGGTGACGCCGCCGAGGTCGTATCCGGCGAGGCCGGGCAGGTAGTCGGCGAGCGGGCGGTCGAGGTTGAGCGTGCCGTCCTCCCAGAGCGTGCCGATGCACGACCACACGGCGACGATCTTGGTGAGGCTGGCGAGGTCGAACAGGGTGTCGAGCCGCATCGGACGGTCCGGCGCCGCCGGGTCGAGCAGCCCGTGGGCGCCCTGGGCGCGGATGCCGTCGGCATCGCCCACGGCCCAGACCGCGCCGGGCAGGACGGTGGTGGTCACGGCGTGAGTCAGCAACTGGTCGATGGCTCTCGTCATCGGTGCCGCCTTGTTCGGTTGTCGTGGCGCCCGGGGTCGCGCCACTGCTTTCATGATCGGCCGGAACCGGGCGAATCCGGGATACGCGTCTCACGTGATGAACACCGTGAGACGGGCCCCCGTCGTGCGGGGATCGCTCGCGACGCGGGAGACTGGGTGCGGCGACCGTCAGCCGACTCGAGGAGATCCCGTGCGTGACGAGACCATCGGCGCCTTCCTGGACAGCCTGGCCGCCCGGGTGCCGGCCCCCGGCGGCGGCGCCGTCGCGGCCCTGCACGCGGCCCAGTCGGCGGCGCTGCTCGCCATGGTGGCCCGCTACAGCACCGGCCCGAGGTACGAGCAGCATGCCGACGTCGTCGAGCGGGTGCTGGTGAAGGCCGACGCTCTGCGCACCGACGCGCTGGAGCTGGCCGAGGACGACGCCGAGGCGTTCTTCGCGGTCACCGAGACGTACCAGCTGCCGCAGGAGACCGACGAGCAGAAGGCGGCCCGGTCCGAGGCCATCGCCACGGCGCTGGCGGCGGCCGCGGAGCCGCCGGCCGCGGTCATCATCGCGGCGACGCACCTGGTCGCGATGGCCGAGGAGCTGCTGCCGGTCGGCAACCCGAACGTCGTCACCGACGTCGCGGCCGCCGCCGAGGCCGCCCGCGCCGCCGCCACGACGGCCCGGCTGAACGTCGAGATCAATCTCGCCGGGGTCGCCGACCAGGCGGTCCGCGACCGCCTGACGGCCACCGCGGGCGAGGTCGACGACCTCGCGGCCCGGGCCGACCAGGTCAGCGCCGCCGTGCGCCGGCAGGTCGGAGCGTGACGGCGCGCCGGCTGGCCGGGACCGACCTCGCCGCCCGCATCCGCGCGGACGTCGCCGAACGGGCCGCCGCCCGGCGCGACGCGGGCCGCCCGGCCCGGCTGGTCATCGTCACGGCCACGGACGACGAAGCCAGCGCCTGGTACGTCCGCTCCATCGCGTCGGCCGCCGGCAAGGCGGGCCTCGACTGCGACGTCGACGACCTCGGCACGGCGGCCACCGCGGCGGCGATCGCGGACCGGCTCGCCGCCCTCAGTGCGGACCCGGCCGTCGACGGCGTCATGCTGCAGACGCCGCTACCGCCCGGCGTGGCGCTCGCGGACGTGTCCGGCGCCATCGACCCGGCCAAGGACGTCGACGGCGCCAACCCGCTGTCGCTCGGCCGGCTGGCCACCGGGCTGCCCGCCTACGCGCCGGCCACCGCGGCTGCCGTCGTCGCACTGCTGGAGGAGTACGCCGTCGGCCTCGCCGGTTCGCGGGCCGTGGTGGTGGGCCGGTCCGCGGTCGTCGGCAAGCCGCTGGCGCACCTGCTGCTGGACCGCGACGCGACGGTGACGGTGTGCCACTCGCGCACCCGCGACCTCGCCGCCGTGGCGTCGACGGCGGACGTGCTGGTGGCAGCGGTCGGCCGCACGCACCTCGTCACCCCCGAGCACGTCCGGCCCGGGGCCGTCGTCGTCGACGTCGGCACGAACCCGACGCCGGACGGCGGCCTCGCCGGCGACGTCGACCCGGCGGTCGCCGAGGTGGCGGCCGCGCTCACCCCGGTGCCCGGCGGCGTAGGCCCGGTGACGACCGCGCTCCTGCTGAAGAATGTTGTTGACTGAGTCAAGAGTTTTCTTGATACAGTCAACGGTATGCCCGAGGTGCAACGCGACCAGGTGGCCGCGGTCCGTCAGTTCAACCGCTTCTACACGCGCGTCATGGGGTTCCTCGACCAAGAGTTGCTGCGGTCGGGGTTCTCGCTCACCGAGGCGCGCATCGTCTTCGAGCTCGGCCGCCGCGACGTCACCGAGGTCGGCGCGCTGCGCGAGGCGCTGGACGTCGACGCCGCCCAGCTCAGCCGCACGCTGGCCCGGTTCGAGTCGGCCGGCCTGATCGAGCGCACGCGATCGGCCGCCGACGGCCGCAAGCTGCTGGCCGCGCTGACCGACGCCGGCCGCGCGGCGCGCGAAGACCTCCAGAGCCGGTCCGACCGCCAGGCCGAGCAGCTGCTCGGCGCGCTGCCCGACGCCGACCGCCGCCGGCTGGTCGCCGACCTCGACTCCGTCCGCCGATTGCTGGGCGAGTCCGAGCGGCCGCACACCGTCGTCGTCCGCGGGCTGCGCCCGGGCGACCTCGGCTGGGTGGTGCAGCGCAACGCCGTCGCCTATGCGCGCGAGTACGGGTGGGACCGCAGCTACGAGGCGCTGGTGGCGCGCATCGTCGCCGACTACGGCGAGCAGTTCGACCCCGCCCGCGAGAGCGCCTGGGTGGCCGAGCTGGACGGCCGGCCCGTCGGCGCCGTGTTCTGCGTGCGCAAGGACGACACCACCGCCCAGCTGCGGCTGCTGCTGGTCGAGCCGGAGGCCCGCGGCGCCGGCATCGGCACCCGGCTGGTCGCCGAGTGCCTCGAGTTCGCCCGGGCGGCCGGCTACACGTCGATGATGCTGTGGACCAACGACGTGCTCGTGGCCGCCCGGCGCATCTACCAGAAGGCCGGTTTCGAGCTGGTCGAGGAGAACCGGCACCACAGCTTCGGCCACGATCTGGTCGGCCAGATCTGGCGGCGCGAGCTCTGAGTGTCAGGCCGCCGCCGTCTCCTCGGCGAGCGCCGTGAGACCGGCCAGCCAGCTGTCGACCCCGGCCTGCAGCACCGCACTGGTGATCACGGCCGCGACGAGCGGCCCGGCCAGCGACTCCTGGCAGCTCACCCGCGTCTGCCCGTCCGGCGCGGGCTCCAGGCGGTAGACGTGCGCCACGCGGGTGCCGGGCGCGGTGGTCACCCACGTCAGCAGCCGGCCGGGCTCGACGGCCCCGAACCGGGAGTGGAACCGGTTCGCCCCGCTGCTCCAGCCGAACCGGCCTCCCGGCGTGGCCGGCCCGTCGCCGTCGACGTCGTGGACGTCGGCGCGGATCCGTGGCCACTGCCGCACGTCGGCGAGGAGGCGCCAGACCCGCAGCGGCTCCGCGTCGATGACGATCTGCCCGGCGGCCTGCGTGGGCGCGCGGTCGTCGACCCGCCCCCGGCCGGCGTACTCGGCGAACAGCTCGTCCGTGCTCGGCCCGGCGTAGATCAGCGCACCCAGCGGCGCCGTCACGGAGCCCAGCCGGCCGTCCGCGTCGTCGAGCACCGCGAGCCCGGCCGTTCCGGGTGGGCGCGGGTCCGAGGCCGGGACCGGCTCCTCGGTGACCTCCGGGCCCCTGGGTCCGTGTGCGACCGTCACGATCGCCCGGCCGCCGTCCGCCTGCCACACCATGACCTTCATCCGTTCGTTGCTCATGCGGCCAGCATCGGCGGCGGTGGTGCGGCCTGTCGATGAACTCGCAGTTCATGGCGGCGCCGAACGACGCGCACTAGCCTGCGGCCCATGGACGGTGACGTGCGCCGCGTCGGCGAGCTGCTGCGCGAGTGGAGGCAGCGGCGGCGGACGAGCCAACTCGATCTCGCCATTCAGGCGGACGTCTCGGCGCGGTATGTGAGCCTGGTCGAGACCGGCAGGTCCAACCCGTCGGCCGACATGGTGCTCAGGCTCGCGTCGGCGCTGGACGTGCCGCTGCGGCACCGCAACCGCCTGCTCCTCGCCGCGGGCTTCGCGCCCCGGTACCGCGAGCGCCCGCTCGACGCGCAGGACATGGCCGCCGCACGGGAGGCGCTGGTCACCGTGCTGCGGGCGCACGAACCGTACCCGGCGCTGGTCGTCGACCGCCGCTGGAACATCATGATGACGAACGCCGCGGTCACGCCGTTCCTCGAGGGCGTCGACCCCGAGCTGCTCCGCCCGCCGCTCAACCTGGTCCGGCTGGCGCTCGACCCGCGCGGGTTCGCGGCGCGCATCGCCAACCCCGCCGACGTCCGCGCCGTGTTCCGCGCCCGTCTGGCGCGGCAGCTGGCCGAGGACGGCGATCCGGAGATCGCCGCCCTCTACGACACCTACCTCGCCCCAGCGGCCGACGAGCCGTCCGGTCCCCGGGACGGATCGGACGTCACGATCTCGATGACGGTCCGCTACCGGGGCCACGACCTCCGCCTGTTCTCGACGGTGACCACGTTCGGCACGCCGCAGGACATCACCCTGCAGGAGCTCGCCGTCGAGGCGTACTACCCGGCGGACGCCGAGAGCGCCCGCCTCCTGCGTGGCTAGGCGATCGCCAGCCAGGGGTCCTCGAGCACGGCGGCGAGGTCGCGGACGAACTCCGCGGCCTTCGCGCCGTCGATGACCCGGTGGTCCGACGACAGCGTCATCGTCATCTTCCGCACGACCGCCAGCTCGCCGTCCTTCACGCCCGGCTCGGACCGCACCGCGCCGACCGCCAGGATGGCCGCCTCGGGCGGGTTGACCACGGCGGTGAAGTGGTCGATGCCGTACATGCCGAGGTTGCTGACGGTGAACGTGCCGCCGGTCATCTCGTCGAGGCCGAGCTTGCGGTCGCGGGCCTTGCCGGCCAGCTCGCGGGTCTCGGCGGAGATGCTGGTGAGGCTCTTCGTGTCGGCGTCGCGGATGACCGGAACGACCAGCCCGGTCTCGGTGGCCACCGCGATGCCCACGTGGATGCGCCCGTGCTGGACGATCGCCTCGGGCGTGTACGACGAGTTCACCACCGGGTGGTCGCGCAGCACGACCGCGACGGCCCGCACGATGATGTCGTTGACGCTGACCTTCTTCTTGTCCGCCGCGACCAGCCGCTCGTTCAGCTGCGCCCGCAGGTCCGACAGCGGGCCGGCGTCGACCGTCTTGGTGACGTAGAAGTGCGGCGACGACTGCATGCTCTCGGTGAGCCGGCGCGCGATGGTCTTGCGGATCGACGTCAGCGGGATCAGCTCGTCGGTCTCCTCGACGGCCGGCGTGACGGTGGCAGCGGCGGGCGCCGCGGGGGTGCTCGCGGGCGCCGCTGGAGCGGCCGGGGCAGCGGCCGCCGCCTTGGCGACGTCGGCCCGGATGATGCGCCCGCCGGGGCCGGAGCCCGCGACCGTCGCGAGGTCGACACCGAGGTCGCGGGCGTCGCGCCGGGCCAGCGGCGAGGACAGGATGCGCTCGCCGTCGGCGCGCGTCGTGACCGCCGGAGCGGCCGGCGTCGCGGGTGCTGCCGGGGCGGGAGCGGCCTGCACCGGCTCGGGCTCGGCGGCCGGCGCGGGCTCGGCGGCCGCCGCGGGTGCGGGCGCCGTGGCCGGAGCGGACCCGCCGACCGGTTCGCCGGCGCCGACGAGCCGCGCGATCGGCGCGCCGATGGGCGCGGTGTCGCCCTCCTTGACCAGGATCTCGCCGAGCACGCCGTCCTCGTAGGCCTCGTGCTCCATGACGGCCTTGTCGGTCTCGATCTCGACCAGGATGTCGCCGGCGTGGACCTCGTCGCCGACCTGCTTGCGCCAGGCGCTGACGACGCCCTCCTCCATGGTGTCGGAGAGGCGGGGCATCAGGATGTCAGTCATCAGAGTCTCCTCAGTGCGCGCCGACGGACCGGCGGCCGACGGCGTCGAGGGTCTGGTGGACGACGGTGACGACGTCGTTCGCCGACGGCAGCGCCGCCAGCTCCAACGACTTCGCGTACGGCAGCGGCACCTCGGCCATGGCCACGCGCCGCACCGGGGCGTCCAGATAGTCGAAGGCGCCGTCGGAGATCGACGCCGCCACCTCGGCGCCGATGCCGTACGTCAGCCAGTCGTCCTCGAGCACCACGGCGCAGGACGTCTTCTTGACCGACTCGATGATGGTGGGCCGGTCGAGCGGCCGGAGGCTGCGCAGGTCGACCACCTCGGCCGAGATGCCCTCCTCGGACGCCAGCTTCTCGGCGACCTGCAGCGCGACGTGCGCCATGCGCGAGTAGGCGACCAGCGTGATGTCGGTGCCCTCGCGGGTGACGGCAGCCCGCCCGATCTCGGCCGGCTCGTCGCCGTCGGGGACCTCGCCCTTGGTGTTGTAGAGCGCGAGGTTCTCGAGGAACAGCACCGGGTCGTTGTCGCGGATGGACGCGAGCAGCAGCGCCTTGGCGTCGGCCGGCGACGACGGCGCCACGACCTTGAGGCCGGGCGTGAACGCGTAGAACAGCTCGACGTTCTGCGAGTGCGTGGCCGCGAGCTGCTGGCCGCCGCCACCGGGGGTGCGGATGACCATGGGCACCGACCGCTGGCCGCCGAACATGCCGTAGATCTTCGCCGCGTGGTTGACGATCTGGTCCAGCGCGAGCAGCGAGAAGTTGATCGTCATGATCTCGACGACCGGACGCAGGCCGAGCATGGCCGCGCCGACGGCGGCGCCGGTGAAGCCCTCTTCGGCGATGGGGGTGTCGCGGACCCGCTTCACCCCGAACTCGTCGAGCAGGCCGGCGGTGATCTTGTACGACCCCTCGAACCGGCCGATCTCCTCGCCCATCAGGAAGACATCGGGGTCGCGGAGCATCTCGGCGCGCAGGGTGTCGTGCAGCGCCTGGCGGTAACTCATGACGGCCATGTCAGGCTCCTACCGGGAACAGCGGGTCAGCGGGGAGGCGGCGCGAGTCGTTCGGCACCGGGCTGGCGTAGGTGTGGTCGAACAGCGACGACACCTCGGGCGCCGGGCTCTTGTCGGCGAACTCGACGGCGGCCTTGACGATGCGCTGGACGTCGGCGTCGATCTCGGCCAGGTGGTCGGCGTCGGCGACCTTGTCGGCGACGAGGCGGTCGTGCAGGCCGGCGACGGGGTCCTGGGCGCGGACCGCCTCGACCTCGTCCTTGCTGCGGTACGCGGCGGGGTCGACGACGGAGTGGCCGCGCAGCCGCCCGCTCACGGTCTCGAGCAGGTACGGCTTCTGCTCCTTGCGGGCCCGCTCGACGGCGACCTTCGCGGCGTCGCGGACGGCGATGACGTCGTTGCCGTCGACCCGCGCGGACTCCATGCGGTACGACGACGCCCGCTTGTACAGCTCGGGCTCGGCCGAGGCCATCTCGACCGTCGTGCCCATGCCGAGGTGGTTGTTGACGACGACGAACACGATGGGGAGGTCCCAGAGCGTCGCGATGTTCAGCGTCTCGTGGAACGCGCCGATGTTCGTGGTGCCGTCGCCCATCTGGCACATGACGACCTCGTCGCCGTCGCGGTACGAGACCGCGAGCGCGGCGCCGGCCGCCAGCGGCAGCTGCCCGCCGACGATGCCGTAGCCGCCGAGCTGGCGCACGTCGGTGTCGAACAGGTGCATGGAGCCGCCCCAGCCCTTGCTGACGCCGTCCTGCCGGCCGTACAGCTCGGCCATGACGCGGTCGGGGTCCATGCCGCGGATCAGCGCGTAGCCGTGATCGCGGTAGTTCGTGAAGAGGTAGTCGCGCTCTTCGATCGCCGCCATCAGGCCGACGACGGTGGCCTCTTCGCCGAGGTTGAGGTGGCAGTAGCCACCGATCTTGGCCTCGGTGTACGCCTGCGCGGTGCGCTCCTCGAACCGGCGCACCAGGAGCATCTGCCGGTAGTAGCCGAGCAGCTCCTCGGGGTTCTTCGCCGAGCGCGCCGGACGCTTGCGACTGGTGGTCGCCACTCTTACCCGCCCTTCGTTGTCACGGGGCGCGCCTCTGGACGCGCAGCGGTGCCCCGGCTGTGGCCGGGCAAACAATGAAACGTTAGCGTTTCATTGATTCCTAGCCTACCTCCGAGCAGGATGAGTACGTGACTGGACGGGGGGCGACCACGACGCCGCGCGGCCGGCCACGCGATGTCGATCGCGCGGGCCGGCGCGACGCGCTGCTCGAGACCGCCATGCGGCTGTTCCTCGCACACGGCTACGGCGGCACGACCATCGAGATGATCGCCGCCGAGGCGCGGGTGGCCAAGCGCACCGTCTACACCACCGTCGGCGACAAGGCCGACCTGTTCGTCGCCGTGGTGCGCCGCCTCGGCGACCGCGTCGTCAACACCGTCGCGCCCGACGCCGGCGACCAGGTGGGCGACCTCCACGCGTTCGGCGTGCGGCTGGTCCGGCTGATGCTCTCCGACGAGGCGATCGGGCTGCACCGGCTGGTCACCGGCGAGGCGGCGAAGTTCCCCGAGCTGGCCGCGCGGCACTACGCGAACGGGCCGCGCCGCTACATCGGGGTGCTGTCCGCGATGCTGGCGGCGCTGCCACCCGAGCGCATCGCCGTCCGTTCCGACGACCACGAGGAGCTGGCCGAGCAGCTGTTCACGCTGCTCATGGGCGAGCCACACCGCCGGCGCATGTTCGGCATGGACCCCGCGCCGTCCGCGGCGGCCGCCGCCGAGCACGTCACCCGCACGTTGAAACTCGTGCTGACCTCGTGATCCGATGTGTCTGAAGGCGCAAGAGATGTGCCTTCTGAGTGGGTTGCGAACCTTGTCGGAAGTCGATCGCTCCAGCTGAGCGCCCGTCGAGCCGGTCCGGCAGCTGGATGACTGTGCGATCACCTGTCAGTCACCGGTACGGTTGCCGTGGCGCATGGGGGATCGGAGGGGTGAGAGCTGGTGGGCCGGGCGCGGCTTGAGGTCGCACTGCTGGGTCCGGTCGAGGTGCACCGCGACGGGGTCACGATCCCGGTGCCACCCGGCCGGCCTACTGTCATCCTCGCAGCTCTCGCCGCACGTCCGGGCTCCGTCGTCCCCGTCGACGCCCTCGCCGGCTGGCTCTGGCCCGACGACGAGCCGGTGCACCCGCGGGCGGCCATCCAGACCCACGTCGCGCGGCTGCGAGCGGCCCTCGGCGACGGCTTCGTCCAGGCCGCCGGCGACGGCTACCGCCTCGACCTCCCGCCCGAGGCCGTCGACGTCAGCCGGTTCCGCGAGCTGGTCGCGGCCGGGCGCGACGCCGAGGCGGCCACCGAGCTGACGCTGCTGCGTGAGGCGCTGGCGCTCTGGCGCGGCGACCCGCTGGCCGGGCTCAACCCCGACGACCTCGAGAAGGCGACCGCGCCGCTGCTGGTCGAGGAGCTGCTGTCGGCGACGGAGCGGATGAACGAGCTGCGGCTGCGGCTCGACCGCACCGACGAGGAGTTCGTGCCGTCGCTGCGCCGCTTGGTCGCGGCGCACCCGTGGCGGGAACGGCTCTGGGCGCAGCTCATGCTGGCGCTCTACCGCCAGGGCCGGCAGGGCGACGCGCTCGCGGCGTACCACGAGGTCGTCACGGTGCTTCGGGACGAACTGGGCATCGATCCCGGTCCCGAGCTGACCGACCTGCACCGGCGCATCCTCGACACCGACCCGACGCTGCTGGCGGCGGCGCCCGGCACGGCGACCGGGTCCGGTCCCGCGGCGTCCGGTGCGACGGCGCCCGTGGTGCGCCCGCCGGTGCAGCTGCCCCGGTCGACGGCGCAGTTCGTCGGCCGCGAGCACGAGATCGACCTGCTCACGGCCGTGCTGTCGGAAAACCGGTCGTGGGCCCGGCTGGGACTGATCTCGGGGCCGGGCGGGTCGGGGAAGACCACGCTGGCCCTGCACGTCGGGCACGCGCTGCGCGAGGCGCACCCCGACGGCCAGCTGTTCGCGGAGCTGCGCGGGTCCACCGTTCCCGCCGACCCCGCCGAGGTGCTGGCTGAGTTCCTGCGCGCGCTGGCCACGCCCGAGGAGGAGATCCCGGCGACACTGGACGAGCGGGCCGCGCTGTTCCGCTCCGCCTGCGCGCACCGCCGGCTGCTGGTGGTGCTCGACGACGCCCGCGATGCCGCCCAGCTGACGCCGCTGCTGCCCGGCGCCGGCGGCTGCAGTGTGCTGGTGACCAGCCGGCCGCAGCTGAGCATGATCCCGGCCGACGTGCAGATCGACCTCGCGCTGTTCTCCGACGAGGACGCCTACGCGCTGCTCGAGTCGATGGTCGGCCCCACCCGGCTGGCCGCCGAGCCCGACGCGACGGCGCTTGTCGTCAGCGCCTGCAAGGGGTCGCCGCTGGCGCTGCGCATCGCCGGCGGGCGGCTGGTCACCCGGCCGGCGTGGCCGATCGACCACTTCGCCGAGCGGCTGCTGACCAGCCGGCTGGACGAGCTCGAGATGGGCGACCTCAGCGTGCGGTCCATGCTGACGGCGTCCGTGCAGGGCCTCGACCCCGCCGTCGCGTTCCGGTTCCGGCTGCTCGCGGCCGTGCCCGGTCCCACCGTCGACGTCGAGACCGCGGCCGCCACCTGGGACGTCGCCGCCGACGACGCCCGCGGCGTGCTCGAGCACCTGGTCGACGTCCGGCTGATCGACTCCGCCGCGCCCGACGAGTACCGCTGGCACGACCTCGTCGACGACCACCTGCGCGCCGTCGCCGACTCCCACCGCGTCATCGCGGCCCGCCGCCGCCTCGTCCGCTACTACCTGCGCTGCCTGCACAACCTGTGGCCGGTGCTGCGGCCGGGCAGCGACGGCGTCGAGCCCGGGCCGTGGTTCCCGCACGAGGTGGCGGGTCGCTCGTTCGCCGACCGCGCCGAGATCCACGCCTGGCTGCACCCGCACACCGCGCTGATGACGTCGCTGGGCCTGGCCGGCCTGCACGCCGACCAGCAGGACGTCGTCGACGAGTCGGCCGCGCTGCTGCTGGCGCTGGCCCGGGCGCGGTACGAGTGCTGCCGCGAGGCGCACACCGAGGACCTCTCGCGGGCCGTGCTGGACGTCCCGGCCAAGCTCGGCGACCCGGTGCTGACGGCGCGCGCCTGGCACGCGCTGGCGCTGTCGCTCGGCGCGCAGAGCCGCCGGCAGGAGGCGCTGGAGGCCGGCGCCCGCGGTCTGGCCGTCCGCCGAGAGCTCGGCGACCGGTACGGCGAAGTGATCATGCTGCACAACATGGCCGTCTGGCACGAGCTCGACGGCCGCTACGACGAGGCGGCCGAGCTGTTCGAGCGGTGCGCCGAGGCCGACGACGTCCTGTCCCCGGAGGTCCGGCGGCGCTGCCGGCGTAACCTCGCCCACGTGCAGATCAGCCGGGGCCGCTTCGACGACGCCCGGCGCCACCTCGAGCTGACCGGCGCCGACCTCGGCGACGAGCCCGGCGTCGAGCTGTTCGACCAGCTGGTGGCGCTCGCGCATCTCGCGCTCGAGACCGGCGCCGCCGACGACGCCGTGGCCGGCTTCCAGCGCGCCGTCACGGTCGCCGTCGAGCTGGGCTCGGTGCCGCTGCAGGCCACCGGCCTGGTCAAGGAGGCCAACGCGCTGCGCCGGGCCGGGGGCGACGGCGCCGGACCGGCCGCCCGGGCGGCGGCGCTGGCCCGCGAGGGCCACCTCACCGACGTCGAGGCCGAGGCGCTGACCGAGCTGGGCCACAGCCGGGCCGGCGCCGGCGACGCCGAGGTCGCCCAGACCCACTGGGCCGCGGCGCTGCGGATCTTCGAGTCGCTCGGCTCGCCGCGCGCCAAGGAGCTGCGCGACCTGGTGGCGGAGCGGCCGTGACCCACACCCGTGACCTCGAGGCCGGGCCGCACGGCGGACCGGGCGAGGTCGCGGAACCCGGAGCCCTGGACATCCGGCTGCTCGGCGCGGTCGAGGTGCGCCGCGACGGCCAGCCGGTGCCGGTGCCGTCCGGGCGGCCGGCGGTGGTGCTCGCCGCGCTGGCGCTGCGTCCTGGCGGGGTCGTCTCGCACGGCACGCTGGCCCGGCTGCTCTGGCCCGACGCGCAGCCCGAGCATCCGCGGGCCGCGCTGCAGACGCATGTCACCCGGGTGCGGGCGGTGCTCGGCCGCACCGCGGTCGAGTCCACCGGCGACGGCTACCGCCTCGAGCTGGCGCGCGACGTCGTCGACGTGACGCGGCTGCGTGGCCTGTCCGCGGCGGCCCGCGCCCTCGACGACCTCCCCGGGCGGCTGGCGCTGCTGGACCAGGCGCTGCTGCTGTGGCGGGGCAACCCGCTGGCCGGACTCTGGCCCGACGTCCTGACCCGCCAGACGGCGCCGTCGCTGCTGGACGAGGTGCTGTCGGTGGCCGAGCGGGCGCACGAGCTCCGGCTGGCGCTGCATGGTCCCGACGACGGCGTGATCCGCGAGCTGCGGGCACTGGTGACGGCGTACCCGGAGCGCGAGCGCGCCGCCGGCCAGCTGATGATCGCGTTGTACCGCGAGGGCCGTCAGGGCGACGCGCTCGGCGTCTTCCACGGCACCGTCCAGGCGCTGCGTGCCGCCGGACGCCGTCCCGGCCCGGAGCTGGCCGCGCTGCACGCCCGGTTGCTGACCGGCGACGACCTCGCCGCACCCGACGACGCCCGCGGCCCCGCCACGGCGCCATCCGCGCCGTCCGCGCCGTCCGCCGCGCCGGCGCCGGCGCCCGTCGCCGTGCCCGCCGGACCGGGCACCCGGCCCGCCCAGCTGCCGTCCCGGCCGCCGTCCTTCGTGGGCCGCGCCGCGGAGGTCGCCACGCTCACCGCCGCCCTGTGCGACGACGCCGCGCCCGTGGGCCGGTGCCGGACGGTGGTCGTGTCCGGCCCCGGCGGCACCGGCAAGACGACACTGGCGCTGCGCGTGGCGCACGAGGTGCTCGACCGCTACCCCGACGGCCAGCTCTTCGCCGACCTCCGCACCAGCAGCGACGCCGCCGCCCTCGGCACCGACGCGCTGGCCGGGTTGCTGCGTGCGCTCGGCGTCGGCGGACCGGACCTGCCGCCGTGCCCGCAGGAGCGCGCGGAGCTGTTCCGGCGCCTGTGCACCGGCCGCCGGCTGCTGGTGCTCATGGACGACGCCGACCCCGACACCGTCGGCTCGCTGCTGCCGGCGGAGTCGGGGTGCGCCGTCATCGTCACCAGCCGGCGCCGGATCCCGGACCTCCCCGCCGACGCGCGGGCCGACCTCGGCATGTTCTCCGAGCCGGAGGCGCGCGAGCTGCTGGCGTCCGTCGTCGGCGCGGACCGCCTGGCCGCCGAGCCCGGCGCCACGACCGCCGTCCTGGACCGGTGCGCGGGGTCGCCGCTGGCCGTCCGCATCGCGGCGGGGCGGCTGGCCACCCGGCCCGCGTGGCCGATCGAGCACTTCGCCGGGCGGCTGAGCGACGGCGACCGCCTCGGCGAGCTGCGGGCCGGCGGGCTGGCCGTCCGCGCGATGCTCGACGCCACCTACGTCAGCCTGCAGCCCGTTCAGGCGCAGCGGTACCGGCTGCTCGCGGCGCTGACCGGCGCCGGCATCGAGGCCGAGACCGCCGCCGTCGTCTGGGAGGTCGACGTCGACGAGGCGCGGCGGCTCCTGGAGCGGCTGGCCGACATCCGGCTGCTCGAACCCGCACCCGGCGGCGGCTACGGCTGGCACGACCTCGTCGACGACCACATCCGCGCCGTGGCCGACCCGGTCGCGGCCGAGGCCGCCCGGCATCGGCTGCTCGGGTACCTGCTGCTGACCCTGCGCAACGCGCGGCTGCGGCTGCGTCCCTCCGACAGCGTCCCCGGCGTGCCGGAGCCGCCGGGCGACTGCCCGCCCGGACGTCAGTTCGCCGACCGGTGCGAGATCCACGCCTGGCTGCATCCACGCCGCACCCAGCTGGTCGCGCTGGCCCGGGCCGAGCTGGCCGCCGGCGAGTACCCGGCGGTCGACCACGCCGCCGGGCTGCTGGTCCTGCTCGACGCGGTCGCGCGCGAGTGCTGCGACAGCGGCGACGACGAGGAGGCGGCGCGGACGGTGCTCGCCGCGGCCACGCCGCCGTCGCACCCCGGCATCACCGCCGCCGCGTGGACGAACCTCACGCTGACCCTGGCGGCGCAGCACCGGCTGGACGAGGCGGTCGCGGCGGCCGACCACGCCGTCCGGCTCCGCCGCGAGCTGGGCGACCGGTACGGCGAGCTGATCATGTTCGAGAACCAGGCCTGCATCCACGTCGAGGCGGGCCGCTACCAGGACGCCGTCGACGTCATCGCCGCCTGCGTGGCCGACCGCGAGTTCCTGTCGGCCCAGGTCCGGGCCCGCTGCCTGCGCACCCGCGCCCGGGCGTACGCCGGACTCGGCCGGTGCGCCGACGCCCATGCCGACCTCGCCGCCGCCGACTCCGTCGAGACGCCCGCTCCGGTGTCGTACGACGCGCACTACGCCGCGGCCGTGACGACGGCGGTGCACCGGGCCGCCGGCGACCGCGACGCGGCGCTGCGCTCGTGCCGTCAGGCGGTCGACATCGCCGTCGCGCTCGGCTCGACGTGGATGCGGGCACTGTCGCTCCTGGACACCGCGCGGACGCTGCGCCACTTCGGCGCCGACGGGCACCAGGCCGCCGCCGACGCCGTCGCGGTCGCCGTCGAGAACCGGCACGTACGGCTGGCCGCGGAGGCCCGGGCGGAACTGACGCTGGCCGGCGCCGGGCGCTGATCCCGGGCTTGTCCGGATTTGCTCCGACAAAAGGCGTCTCGTTGTTTCTCGGGAGAATTGTTCCGCGAATTCATTGTGACCAGTTGGCGATGGTGCTGTCACACCGAGGCGGTCTTGTGTACCGTGATCTCGCCCGGGTTTCCGCACGTCAGACGCCAGATTCCGACTGAATGGGCGATTCCGGGCAACGCCATGTCAAGTGGAGTATTTGGAGAATTTGTGAGCGCAATGCTGCCGCGTCGGCGAGGCGCGGCACGGTTCGCCGGGGTGCTCGTGGCCTCGGCCGTGGTGGGTGGTGGCGTCTTCGCCTCCAGCACCGTGGCCCAGGCCGACGAACAGATCCCGGTGACCGTCCCGACCTTCGCCGCCGACGACTTCATCGAGCTGGCGGCGCAGCTGCCGGCCACTTTGCGAGAGGCGATCGAGCGCGACCTCGGCGTCGCTCCCGAGCAGTACCTGGCCAACGCCGAGCGGGCCCGCGCCGCGTCCGACGCGGCCACCGTGCTGCGCGACCGCGGCGTCGACGTTCTCGGCGCCTCGATCGACGGCCAGACCGTCACCATCAATGTCGGCAGCGACTCCGACGCCGCTGCCGTCGAGGCCACCGGCGCCCAGGTCGTCGTCGGCCCGCTGGACGCTCTGAACACCGAGCGTGAGGTCCAGCCGGCCCGCGACCACAAGGGCGGCTACGGCTACGCGTACCAGATCAGCGAGCCCGACGAGACCGGCGCGTTCGACCTCAGCCGCTGCTCCGTCGGGTTCAGCGGCTACGACCCCGACGGCAACTCGCGGTACCTCACCGCGGGTCACTGCGGCGTCGACGAAGCCACCGGCGAGCAGTTCACCTACCCGGTGCACCACATCGAGCTCGACGGCCCGATCTGGGCCACCGAGGAATGGGCGGCGGAGTTCCCCGGCCCCGACCTCGGCGAGTTCGTGCCGGGCTCGTTCCACTACGGCGACGAGCACGACGGTGGTCTGGTCGACATCACCAACCCCGACTGGACCGCGGTCCCGCAGGTCGCGGGCTGGGGCGGCGGCTCGGGCGCGCCCGACGACGCCTCCGTCACGATCCGTGGCCCGATCGACGCCGTCGCCGGCGCCCAGGCCTGCAAGTCCGGCGCCACCTCGGGCTGGACCTGCGGCGAGGTGCTGGTCCCGGTGCAGAGCACGCCGGTCGGTGAGCAGAACGTCACCGGCTTCATCTTCAACGCCTGCATGCTGGGCGGCGACAGCGGCGGCTCGATCGTCGTCGGCAACTACGCTCTGGGTGTCAACTCCGGTTCGACCCACGACGGTCGCACCGACTGCGACAGCTGGAACCCGGCGCAGGAGCCCAACAGCGACGGCGACTTCAGCATCGGCTACTCGCTGGCCACCGGCCAGTACAACGCGCTGACGCTGCTGGGTAGCGACTGGGAGCTGGCGGTCGCCGTCGCGACCCCGGTCGTCACCTCGCCCGAGGACGGCGCCGAGACCGGCCCGCGGCCGGCCTTCACCGGCACCGTCGAGGGCGCCCGCTCGACCCACAAGGTCAGCGTGGTCGTCGACGGCGAGACCACCTACGAGGGTCGCGTCAACGACGACGGCACGTTCTCCGTCGCCGTCACCGACGACCTCGCGCCGGGTGAGCACACCTACGAGGTCACCGCCTCGTATGGCAACTTCTCCCAGTCCGAGACCGTCGAGGGCACCTTCACCTCCACCGAGGTGCAGGCCGAGGCGCTCACGGTCGCGTCGCCCACCGACGGCCAGACCACCGGCAACGCCCGGCCGAGCTTCACCGGCACCGGCCAGCCCGGCGCCACGGTCACCCTGACCGTCGGCGACCAGAGCTACGGCGAGGCCACCGTCGGCGACGACGGCGCCTGGACCATCGAGCCGTCGGCGGACCTGCCGGTCGGCGAGCGGTTCGACGCCACTGTCACGCAGTCCTTCGAGGGCGACACCCAGTCCGTCACGGTGGCCGGCCTCGGCATCTCCGTGCCGGCGGTCACCATCGCCGAGCCGGAGGACGGCGCCACCGTCACCGGCGACGTCACGTTCAACGGCACCGTGTACCCGGGTGCCGAGCTGACGCTGGCCATCGAGGGCACCGTCACCCAGTCGTCCGAACGGGTCCAGACCGCCGCCGACGAGTGGGCCGGCGAGCTCGAGATCGGCGAGGACGGCGCCTGGACGTTCACCCCCGACGAGGCGCTGGAGAACGGCGAGTACACGCTCACCGCCTCCGCGGCCGTCGAGGGCGGCGACCCCGAGCTCACCGCGTCCGAGACCTCGGTCTCCTTCACCGTCGCAGCCGGCGACGACGAGGGCGACGAGGACGGCGACGAGCTCCCCGACACCGGTTCGTCCAACGTCTGGATGATCGTGGTCGGCGTCGCGCTGCTCGCCCTGGGCGGCGCCGCGATCGCGATCCGCGCCCGGCGCAACGGCAGCACCGCCTGACGTCAGGCAGCACCACGGCCCCGGCCCCCGCAACCCGCGGGGACCGGGGCCGTTTCCGTGCTGACCAGCAGTGAATGCGCGATGAAAGCGATCTGAAAGCGGGGCTGCCTAGTGTTTGAGCCAGCGCAGGACACGAGGTAGTCCTCCACCGCCTCGCATCCCGCGCTCGCCCACGGGCGCTTCCACGGGGGAGCTGTCCCGGATATAGACCGGCCCCGCAGGTCCGTGCCCGGCCTGCGGGGCCGCCCTATGTCCGCGGGCGGGCGGGCGCCGTTCGCCTGGCCCGCCGCCTCGGCGCCGTCACTCCGCGCGCTTGGCCAGCTTCTTGGCCTGCTTCAGCGGCATGTCCTTGGTCTCCTCCGGCAGCCGCCACACGTCGATGCCGCCCATGAGGTTGTAGGCGAGGATCTTGATCCGCGGCGCCCCCGCCCGCGCCGGTCGCCGGCTGCCGCGCTCGCCCGTCCCGCCCATCAGCGAGAACCCGCCGACCTCGACGTCGATGGTGTCGGGCACGTAGACGTCCATGCCGCCCATGACCGAGATGGCGACGATCGTCGTGTCGTCGGAGTCGAGCTCGGCGTGGCGCAGGTCGATGTCGTGGCCGCCCATGACGGCGACCGCGGTGATGCGCTCGGCCGCCCGCCACCGGCCGCGCTTCTCCGTCCCGCCCATGAACGCGACGATCCACTTGGTCGCGGAGCGGCGCTGGCCGGAGTCGGAGCGCACGACCGGCCCCGGGCTCGACGCCGGCGCCAGCCCGCCCGGCCCCGGCAGGTCCGCCGTCAGCCGGGCGAGGTCGTCCCTGGTGACCGACCGGTAGGCCAGCCCGATGCGCTCCTCGAGCTCGGCCAGCGTGAGCCGGCCCGTCGTGGCGTGCTCCGACAGCGCCTGGACGACCTGCTCGCGCTCGTCGTCGGAGGCGCGGACGCCGGGCAGGACGTGCGGCTCCTGCGGCTTGTCGGTCGGTTCGGGCTGGGTCGTCATACCGGCCAGGCTAGTGCCGCGAGCGAGCGCCGTCGTCCACCGCTCAGTTGACCCGGGTGCCGCCGGACCCGCGCCGTCAGACCCGCGCCGACGGGCAGCGCGCGATCAGCGCCTCCACCACCGCGACGTCGGCCGGCAGCCACGGCACCGCCGCCCACTCGCCGGGACCGAGCCAGCGCAGTTCGTCGTGGTCCTCCAGCGGCGCCGGCACGCCGTCGGCGACGACCGCGAGCCACAGCCGCATCGTCAGCCCCGGCCCCAGCGCCCACCGTCCGTCCAGCGGCCCGGTGATCTCGGCGCCGACCTCGACGGCGACGCCGAGCTCCTCGCGCAGCTCGCGGTGCAACGCGTCCAGCGGCCGCTCGCCCGCCTCGACCTTGCCGCCCGGGAACTCCCAGCCGCCGGCCAGCTCCGGCGGCTCGCTGCGCCGCGCCGTCAGCAGCCGCGTCGGCAGCGTGAGGTCGTCGACGATGGCCGCCGCGACGACGAGCCGCTCCTGCTGTTCGCTCATGCGAGACATCTTCGCCGACGGTGCGGCCGCGGAACTTCTTCGGATGGCGTGTTCACCGGTATGACCTCGACGCTCTCGTTCCATGACCGTCCTTGTTCATACCGGGTTCCTTGATCGATGTTTGAGACGCGTGGTTCCTGGACAAAACTGGCCGATGGCTACGGAATGTCGGTTCTCAGCGAAATGACCGGGATCCGGTGCGTGCGGCCGGCCCGGATGGAAAGGATCTGCCCCCGTGAGCTCGAACCTGCCGCGATACAGCCAACGGCGCGTCCGGGACGTGCCTCTGCTGGCCCGGGTCGGTGTGCTGCTGCTCGTCGGCTCCCTGGCGATCGCCGGGATCATCCTGGCGATCACGGACGGCCCGCCGGTGCTGCACGCGCGCGCCGAGGGCGGGGCGCGGGTCGACGACTTCACGACGGGCGAGACGCCGACGCCCGACACCGGCACCACGCCGTCCGACAGCCCCACCGAGCCCGGCGAGACCCCGTCGCCGTCCGGATCCGAGACGCCGTCCCCGGACGAGTCCGACGACGGGTCGGGCGGCTCGGGCGACGACTCGAACGGTCAGGAGGCCGAGGACTCCGACGACCACCTCGTCGCGACGACGCCGCCGCGCGAGCCCGACACGCCACGCCCGTCCGAGCCGACCGACGAGCCGTCGGACGAGCCGTCGGACGAGCCGTCCGAGGAGCCCTCGACCGAGCCGTCGGACGAGCCGACCGATGAGCCGCCCAGCAACGACCCCACGATCCAGCCGCCGGACCAGCCGACCGAGGAGCCGACGCCGCACTACCCCGAGCTGCCGCTGCTGGACCTGTCCAAGTCCGAGGCGCAGCTGCTGGACTCCGCCGAGCAGGCGCGCGCCGACGCCGGCTGCCCGGAGCTGCGGATCGACCCCCGGCTCACCACGGCCGCCCGCGAGCACAGCTCCGACATGCGCGACCGGTTCTACTACTCGCACGTCAACCCGGACGGGCAGACGCCGGAGGACCGCGCCGCCGCCGAGGGCTACACCGCGCCCGTGGGCGAGAACCTGTCGCGCGGGCTGCGCAACGCCGAGCAGGTCGTGCGCGACTGGGACGGTGAGGAACGCGACCGGCTGCTCGACTGCTCGTACACGTCCGTCGGCCTCGGGGTGGAGCGCGGGCTGCTCAACTCGTGGTGGACGCTCATGCTCGGCACCGACTGACGGTTCGCCGATATTCGTTCGCCCGCGCGCCCGGCCGGCGCCTACGGTGTGCACCGTGAGCACCGACCACCTCGAACCGCTCGCCGTCCGGGCCGCGGCACCGGCCGAGCTGCCCGAGCTGCCCGCCGATGCCGGCCTGACGTGGCGGCCGCTGACGCCCGGCGACATCCCGGCCTGGTTCGCGCTGTGCGAGGTCGTCGACGACCACGACGACGCGAACGAGCGGGTGGCGAAGTCCGAGCTGGCCGACCGGTTCAAGGGCGCCTGGCACGATCCCGCCCGCGACAGCGTCGCCGGCTTCGACTCCGACGGGAACGTCCGCGCCTATGCGTGGTCGGTGTACCGGCCGGTCACCGAGGGCACGCAGGCGCCGGTGCTGTTCGGCGCGGTGCACCCCGATTACCGGCGTCGCGGCCTCGGGCGGGCGTTGCTCGCGTGGTCCGAGGCGCGCGGGCGGCAGCAACTGGCCGCGGCCACGGTGAACCTGCCGGCCCGCATCCGGGTATACCTCGACGAGGCGCACACCGAGGCGCGCCGGCTGGCCGAGGCGGCCGGTTTCACGCCCATCCGCTGGTACGTCGACATGCGCCGCGATCTCGGCGTCGACCTGCCGGCCGGTCACGTGCCCGACGGCCTGCGTATCGAGCCGTACTCCCGCGACCGCGACGAGGACGTCCGCGTCACGCACAACGAGTCGTTCGCCCGCGACCACTGGGGCTCCAGCCCGTTCGACGCCGAGTCCTGGGCGGTCCATGTCGTCGGCGGCGAGAAGTTCCGGCCCGACTGGAGCTTCATCGCCGTCGAGGAGGCCACCGGCCGCGTCGTCGGCTACCTCATGTCCGGGGCGTACGACCAGGACTGGGAGCCGCAGGGGTTCACCGAAGGCTGGACCGACCTCGTCTCCGTCCGGCGCGAGTGGAGGGGCCGCGGGGTGGCCGGTGCGCTGCTCACGGCCGCCATGCGGGCCTACGCCGCCGGTGGCATGCAGTACGCCGGCCTCGACGTCGACACCGACAACCCGAGCGGTGCCCTCGGCACCTACACCCGTCTCGGCTACGAGCGCCGGCAGGGCAGCGTCCTGTTGACGAAGGAGATCTGAGCCGGCCTGCTTCGGTGCCCTGCTTCCGGGCCCTGCTTCCGGCCGCTATTTGCCCGCCGGAACTGCGAGCGACTGTCAGTTGACCGATATCGGCGCTACCATCGGCGCTGATGACCGAGACGACGATGCGCCCGCTGGGCCTGCGCGAGCGCAAGAAGCTCAAGGCGATGCGCCACATCCAGGACGTCGCGCTGGACCTGTTCGACCGCGACGGCTACGCGCACGTCACGATCGAACGCATCGCCGCCGTCGCCGAGGTGTCGCCGAGCTCGATCTACCGGTACTTCGGCACCAAAGAGATGATCATCCTCTGGGACGAGTACGACCCGATCATGCTCAGCGCGTTCGACGACAAACTGGGCGCCAAGGACCCGATCACGGCGCTCCGCGAGGTGCTCACCGAGGTCGTCACCGCGGCGATGTTCGATCAGGACGAGCGGACCATCCGGCGTCGCATGACGTACATCATGGAAGAGCCCGCGGTCCGCGCCGGCATGAACCGGCAGGCCGACGAGATGGCGCTCGAGCTGCGCAACACCATGGCCCGGCACACCGGCCGCGACCCCGAAGGCCTCGAACTGCGCGTCGTCACCGCCGCGTTGATCTCCGCGTTCCTCGAGGCGATCGCCTACTGGCACGCCACCGGATTCCGCGATTCCCTGCACACCATCGTCAACGGCGCCCTCGACGTCATCTCCCGAGGCCTCCTCGTCGAATAGCCCGTCCGACGCCGCCGCCTGCCGACCCGACCCGCTCGCCCTCCGCGCCCACCGCCCAGCCCACGCCACGACCCACCTCGCCGCCGTCCCGCCGCCTCGCCCCGTACCGCCGCGCTGCCGCTCCCCCGTACGGCCACGGTGCTGCCGCCTCGGCCCGTCCCGCGGCGGCGCCGTCCCCGCGACCCCCGGGCTCGCGTCCCCCGTCGGAGCGCGGCCAGCCGCGGTGCCGCCGCCTCGCCTCGTCCCGCCTCGCCTCGTCCCGCCCCGGCGCCGTCCCCGCGACCCCCGGGCTCGCGCGCTCGCGTCCCCCGGCCGGAGCGCGGCCGGCCGGCCGCGGTGCCCTCGTCAGCGGGCCAGCCGGGCCCGTTCGAGGAACGTCAGCACGGCGGCGTTGAACGCGGCCGGCTGTTCCATCGCCAGCGTGTGCCCGGTCCCCGGGACGACGGCGCTGGCGGCGAACTGCGCCTCGGCCTCGATGCGTCCGGCGACCGTGTGGATGTCGGACGAGTCGAGGTCGCCGACCAGCACCAGCAGCGGCGTCGTCAGCTCGCTGAGCCGTTCGAGCGCGCCGAGCTCCCGCAGCGCCCCCGTCCCCGCCGCGTGCGCGTCGATGACGTCGCGGGCCATCTTCCGGCACCGTTCCCGCAGCTCCGCGTCCACCGCGTCGGGCGTCCGCTGCGGGCCGTCGACCCAGGCGCGGAGGAAGTACTCCACGTACCCGTCGACGTCGCGGGCCTGCGCGGCCTCGGCCTGCTGCTGCATGAGCGCGAGGATGGCCGGGTCGGTGAACTGCATGCCGCTCACGCCAGGGCTGGCCAGCACCATCATCTCGACGGTGCTCGGGTACGCCAGCGCGAAGTCGATCGCCGTCCGCGCCCCGTACGACAGCCCGACCAGCGAGGCCCGGTTCACGTCCAGCCGTGCCAGCAGTTCGTGGAGGTCCTCGTACGCCGCGAAGTCGGACTTCGGCGTGGTCGACTGGCCGTGTCCGCGGGCGTCGTAGCGGATGACCCGGTAGCCGGCGCGGACGAACGGCCCGACCTGGCCGTCCCACATCCGGTGGTCGAGTGATCCGCTGTGCAGCAGGACCAGCGGGTGTCCTGCGCCCCGCTCGTCGAAGAACAGCTCGCCGTCGCGGACCGGGACTCGGCCACTGGTCATTGCACGCATCTCCCGTTCGGTCGTCGGTGGCAAGGCGACCTGACGCAAGGTATGACACCACACGACGACCTCGGTAGCGTCGTCCATCTCGTGGGCACCTCGGCTGCGGCCGGGCTTGCAGGACAACTGTGTCGGACCGAGCGGCGATGATGGGCCGGAATGCTCGGTTCGGGTGATCTTTTTCGGATTGACGAGAGGTGGTCGGTGTTCTCGCACGACGGCGCCCGGCGGCGCCCGGTGACGGCCGACGCCCAGGCCGACTGGCTGCTCACCATCGCCGCCGACGGTCTGCGCCGCGGTCCCGACGCCGTGGCGGCCGGCGTCGAGGCGGTGTCGGCGGCCGCGCCCGCCCGCCTCGTCGACGTCGCTCTCGTCCAGGTTCTCCGTGCCCAGGTCGACCGGCTCTGGGCCTCCGGCTGGCTCCCCGTCGACCTCTACGAAGTCACCCGGCGGCAGGCCACGAGCCTCGTCCTGCCCGTCGTCGTCGACGCCATGGCCGACGCCGCCGCGCAGTATCCCGTCGCGACGACGCATCAGCGGTGGCTGACGCAGTTGGCCTCGGTCGGCGCCGAGTTGTCGTGGGACCCTGGCGTGCCGTACCCGGCCAGCTGGCCCGACCGTCACGGCAGCTCGCGGCCGGAGCTCGTCGCGGCGGCACTGGAGTGGGTCGGGCTGGCGCTTCGGCTGCCGGCGCTGCAGGTCATCCTCCCGCCGCCCGGCCGGGCCACCGCTGCCGCTCCCGCGGCCGGCCACTCGGCCCGCGACGGCGCCGCATCCTCGTCTGGCGGGCCGGGTGACTGGTCCGCCGGTGGTGGCGACGCGCCCTGTTCGGCCCGCGCTGACGGCGACACCGGTGGGCCGGGCTCCGGCAGCGCCGGCCGGTCGACCGGTGCGGCCAGCGGTGCCGCCGGACGAGGCGGTGGCGGCGCGGGCGTGGGCGGCCGGTCGGGTTCCGGACATGGCGGGTCGTCCGGTTCCGACGACGCGGGCAGCGGGTCGGGTTCCGGGCATGGCGACTCGTCCGGTCCCGGCGGCGCAGGCGATGCGGCCGGCGGCGGCCATGGCGGGTCGTCCGGTCCCGGCGGCGTGGGCGGTGGGTCGGGTTCCGGCCACGGCGGGTCGACTGGTCCCGGCGGCGCGGGCGTGGGCGGCCGGTCGGGTTCCGGACATGGCGGGTCGTCCGGTTCCGACGACGCGGGCAGCGGGTCGGGTTCCGGGCATGGCGACTCGTCCGGTCCCGGCGGCGCAGGCGATGCGGCCGGCGGCGGCCATGGCGGGTCGTCCGGTCCCGGCGGCGTGGGCGGTGGGTCGGGTTCCGGCCACGGCGGGTCGACTGGTCCCGGCGGCGCGGGCGTGGGCGGCCGGTCGGGTTCCGGACATGGCGGGTCGTCCGGTCCCGGCGGCGCGGGCAGCGGGTCGGGTTCCGGGCATGGCGACTCGACTGGTCCCGGCGGCGCAGGCGACCGAACGGCCAGGCGTCGGCGTCCATCGCCGGAGAAGGTGCTGGGCCGGGTGCGTGCTCTGCTGGCCAAGGCCGAGTCGACGCCGTATCCGGAGGAGGCCGAGGCGTTGTCGGCGAAGGCGCAGGAGCTGATGAGCCGGTACGCCATCGAGGAGGCGCTCGCCGACGCCGTCACGCCGGAGCGCCGCACGGCGGTCGCGTCGGCGCGCCGGATCTGGCTGGACGCGCCGTACCTCGGACCGAAGACGCTGCTCGTGGCGGAGGTCGGCTCGGCGAATCACTGCCGTACGGTCTCCAGCGAGAAGCTCGGCTTCGTCACCGTCCTCGGCACCGGCCTCGACCTCGACGTCGTGGAGGTGCTGTCGACGTCGCTGCTGGTCCAGGCCGCCCGCGCCATGCTGGCGACCGGCTCCCAGTACACCCACCTCGGCACGTCGCGCACCCGGTCGTTCCGGCACTCGTTCCTGCTGTCGTACGCGACGCGCATCGGCGAGCGGCTCCGCGACACCGCCGCCCAGACTGCCGCGGCCGCCAGCACCGACCTCGTCCCCGTCTTCGCCGACCGCACCCGCGCCGTGGACACGCTCTTCGAGTCGCTGTTCAGCACCGCTACCGTCCGCCGCTCGTTCTCAGCAGGCAACGCGGCCGGCTGGGGCGCCGGGCGCAGCGCCGCCGACCGCGCCGTGCTGACCACGGAGCGGCGTGCGGTGCGTCGTCGCGGGCAGACCTGAGCTACCGGTCGCGGCCGTTCACGGCCCGCGCGCGAGCCCACAGGTGCCCCATCGGTCGGCGGCCGGCGCGGCAGTAAGGGGTCGGTGGCGACGGCGGCAAGGTGTCGCCGACAGCAGGAGGGGGCGGAGGCAGGGACGGCGGCAGGGGGTCGGCGGCGGGCGTCTGTTGGCCCACCCGCGTGCGGCCGCAGGCCGGGCCGTGGCTGACTCCTTGACCGTCGCCCACCCCGGGCCCGGGCGCGCCGCCTCGGTATAGGCATCACCCCGCTTCCGCGGCGTCGGCGAGTTCGATGCGGGCGACGAGCCAGGTGCCGGCGCTGGCGCGGTAGCTGAGGCCGACGGCCAGGATCATGCCGGTGTCGTAGGTCAGCGTGCCCTGGGCATGGCCAGAGGCGGGAGCGCCCACGTCGACGCGGACGAGGGTGCCGGTGGGGATGGCCTCGATCGGCACGTCGCGATACTCGGCGGCCTGCTCAGGCGTGAGCCACGACGCCAGCGACGCGAACCACGCCTCATGTCCGACGCCGGTGCGGGTGAACGCGAGCCCGAAGCCACGCGCCACCTCGGACCAACCCGGCGGCGGTCCATCGTCGCTCGCCGCCGGCTTGTCGCCCGGGGGTGCGTCGCCGCCCAGTGGCGTGTCGCCGTCGGGTGCCGCGTCGTTCGTGTTTGGCGACGCGTCGCTGGGGTTCGCGGGTGCGTCGCCGTCATGCGGCGGCGCGTCATCGTCGTCGACCGGTGACGGCGATGCGTGGTCGTCGGGGACGTCGTCGGTGCCGCCCGGTCCGGCGACCAGGCTGGGAGTGTCGCCGTCGCCCAGCGAGCCGCCGATTCTGCTGCCGGTGCCGGGTGGCAGGATGGCTTCAGAGGACGGGCCGGAGGTGAGGATCGCGCCGATGATCACCACGCCCGCCACCGCGACCGCCGCCACCAGCAGCCAGAGCGTGCGCTCGAGCCGCCGCTGTCGCTGCGCCGGATCGCGGAACGAGGCCAGCGTGGTCCAGCCGCCGTCGTCCGGTGCGGTCGCCGGGTCGGGCGGCAAGACCCTCCGCGGCGGCCGCACCGGCGCACTGGGGCGAGGCGCGCCGATGTCAGGAGTGTCGGCCCCGGCCATGTCCGCTCACCCCAATCTGTCGACGCGCCTCACCTTCTATGGGTGCTTTCGTGAGGCCGAATGTGACAGCGGTGGTGAAATTTCAGTGATCGATTTTCGGCGGACGCGGTGTCAGTCCAGGCCAACGGCGTCGGCGAGCGCGTCCATCTCCTGGGCGAGGACGGTGGCCGGCCGCAGGCCCATGCCGTTGAACAGGCCGACGGCCTCGATGCTGACGACGCCGTGCAGCCGCACCCACGCCGTCACCACGCCCGCGAGCGCGACGTCCGGTGCTGCCGTCGAGGTCGGGCCGAGGCCGTCGCGGACCCAGTCGGCTACAGCGGGCACGTCGGCGATCCACGCCGCCAGCTCGGCGCGCAACGCGTCGGCTCGCGGCCACGAGTCGCCGGCGGCCAGGATCTCCAGCAGCGGAGCGAGCACCGCCCGCGCCTTGTCGACGGTGTCGGACGGCGCCTCGTAGCGCGGCACGGGGGTGCCGGCCAGCAGCAGATAGCGGTGTGGCTGCGCGACCGCCCAGTCGCGGTAGGCGCGCGCGACGGCGTGCAGTCGGGCCCGGGCGGGCGACCCGGCCGACGTCGACGCTGCGGCGCCGAGCGCGTCGGCGAGTGAGGCGTAGCTGTCGGTGATCAGCTCGGTCAGCAGGTCGTCGCGCCCGGCGAAGTACTTGTAGAGCGCTGGTCCGGAGACGCCGATCTCCTTGGCCACCCCGGTCAGCGTCAGCGCGGCGGCGCCGTCGCGGGCGATCTGCCCGAGCGCGACCTGCTTGATCTCGTCGCGGACCTGCTCGCGGTAGCGCTTACGGCGCTCGACGACCTCGACCACGTGTCCTCCTCGCTGTTGATAGACATCCTAACCTGAGTTACAGTCTCTAACTATCGGTTACAGAGTCTAACCAAGGAGAAGTCATGACAGCGGAACTGCACGTCGTGCTGGGCACCGGCCCGGCCGGGACGACGCTCGCCGAGGATCTGCTGCGCCGCGGCCGTACCGTCCGGACCGTCGATCGCCGTGGCACCACTCGTCTGGACGGGGTCCAGCCGCACGCCGCCGACGTCCGCGATCCCCGGGCCGCCGCATCGGCCGTCGCCGGAGCCGCCGTCGTCTACCACTGCGTGAACGTGCCGTACGAGCAGCAGGTCGAGGTGATGCCGCGCATCCAGGAGTCGGTCCTGGTCGCGGCCGAAGCGGCCGGCGCGCGGCTCGTCGTCACCGACACGCTGTATCCGTACGGTCCGACCGGCGGCGAGGCGATGACGGAGGAGACGCCGTGGCGGGCGGTCGCGGTGAAGGGCCGGATGCGCGCCGACCTCGACGGTCGCTACCTCGACGCGCATCAGAGCGGGCGGGTCCGGGTGACGCTCGGCCGGGCCGCCGACTTCTTCGGCCCGCGGGTGTTCAACTCCAGCCTGGGCGCGGCGGTCTTCCCGGCCGCGTTGACCGGCGAGACCGCGCTGGCCATGGGCGACATCGACCTGCCGCACAGCTACAGCTACATCCGCGACGTCGCGGCCGGGCTGGCGCTGCTCGGCGAGCGGCCCGACGCGGCCGGCCGGGTCTGGCACCTGCCGACGGCTCCGGCGGTGTCGACGCGACGGGTGCACGAGCTGATCGCCGAGCTCACCGGCCGGCCGCTCTCTGTCGACGTCCTGAGCGAGCCCGGGCCATGGGGTCCGTTCGACGACGTGTTCATGGCCGAGTACGCCGAGTTGTTCTATCAGTACCTCGAGCCGCAGGTCATGGACTCGTCGGCCTTCGAGCGGACGTTCGGGGTGCGGCCGACGCCGCTCGCCGACGCTCTGGCCGAGACCGTCGCCTGGTACAGGACGACCCTGCGCGCGCCCGCCGGCTGACGCCGTCGACGCTGTCGGACCCGGGCGGCAGAATCGGACCCATGGTGACGATCGACGACGTGCGGCGGCACGCGCTGTCGCTGCCCCGCACCACCGAGGGGCTGGTCCGCGACAGCGTGAAGTTCCGCATCAGGAGCATCGTGTACGCGGCGATCTCGCCCGACGAGACGATCATGGGCTTCGGCTATCCCAGGGACGAGCGGGACGATCTGGTCGCGTCCGATCCGTCGAAGTTCCTCCCTCCGTTGAAGTCGGACGAGCGGTTTCAATGGGTGCGTGTGCGGCTGGCCGCCATCGACGAGGACGAGATACGCGAGCTGGTCACCGACGCCTGGCGCATGTGCGTCCCGAAGAAGGTCGCCGCCGCCTACGACGAGTTCGGCACCGAGACCCCGCCGGTCTGATCCAGTCCGGTGACGATCTCGACGCTGGCCTCGCCGGTCGCCTCCAGCGTCGTGATGCCGACCAGCGGCAGGATGGCCGCCGGTTCGGTCGCGTCTGTGCGCACCACGATCGTGCTGCCGTCGAGCGTGACGGTGCCGCTGATGCCCGCGGCCGCGAGGTGCTCCCGGGCCGCGGCGACCGCCCGCGCACGGTCAAGACCGGGCGAACCGAACAGCGTCGAACCGTCGATCTCCTGGCCGGCCGCCCTGGCCGCCTCGGCGGCGACGGCATCGGCCCGCTGCTGGGCGGTCAGCTGGCGTCGCCCGTCGTAGACGAGTCCGGCGACCGCGAGCAGCGCGATGGTCACGACGGCGAAGACCAGCGTGAAGCTGCCGGTCTGGTTGTCAAGGCGGCGCACGGGCTCACCTCTCTCGGTAGGTGTCGACGGGGCTGACGGCGGTCGCCGTGAGCGTGATGGCGGGGACGTGCAGCGGTAGATCCGCGACCCGCAGCGGGCAACGGACGGTGACGGTGACGCGGCCGCGCCGGCCGGGCGGCGCGCGCAAGCCGGCCACGTCGACGTCGATCTCGGTGTGCAGGCACGTGAGCCCCTGATCGGCGAGTGCCGCGCGCGCGACCTCGGTGGCGGCGTCGAGCCCGGCCGAAGTAGTGCGCTGCAGCGAAGCCGCGCGGGCCGCCTCGGCGGCGGCCTGGTCGACGACGCCGTCGGCGATCGCATACCGGCCCGCCAACGCGATCAGGGCGATGAGGAGCAGCAGGCCGGGCGCGAGGATGGCCAGTTCGAGCGTGGCCGAGCCGCGGTCGGGTCGGCCTGCTTGGCTGAGCCGCGGCCAGCGGGGCGCGCGGTCGTTGGGTCGGCCCGCACGGCTGCGCCTCGGCCAGTGGGGCGGGCGGCGCCCAGGCTGACCTGCGGGGCTGCGTCCGGGCCCAGGTCCGGGCCGGCGGTGCGCGCCGTGGCTGGGTGGGATCATGGGGCGCTCCAACGGCGGATGGGTGCGGTGGCCGACTGGCTGACGTCGACGCGCCAGCCGGGGATGAGGGTGGTCGAGGAGCCGGTGACCGTGACGGTCACGGTGTCGGCGTCGGTGGTCTCGCGGATGTCGCCGACCCGCATGACGGAGCCGTCGGTGGTCGCGGCGAGGAAGGCCGCTGCCCGCGCCGCACCGCCGCTGCCGTCGTGCAGGCTGGCCACCCGGACGCCTTCGCGCGCCGCCGACAGCGCGACGTTGCGGGCATGGAACCAGAGGCCGGCATGCACGATGCCGAAGATCAGCAGGAACACCGCCGGCCAGAGGACGACCGTCTCGAGTGTGGTCGAGCCGCGTTCGGAGGGACGGGTCATGGCGATCACCCGATCCGCATCGCGACGGGGGCGGCGAGGAGCAGCATGAACACGACCGCCGTGGCGGCCAGCGGCGCCGTCGCCCGCTCGGTGCGAGACCCGGCGCGTGCTTGATCGCTGGTCAGCAGCTCGCTGCGCATGGCCGACGCGCGGGTGCGGAGCACGTCATAGACGGTGGCGCCGTCGCGGGCGGACATGCGCATGACGTCGCCGGTGTCGGTCAGCTCGGGCAGCCGGAGCTCGCGGCCCACCGTCCGCAGCGCCTCCCAGGCCGGGACGCCGGCCCAGCGGGCGTGCGCCAGTTCGTCGCGCACGCGCTGGAACGCCCACGACTCGCCGATGCGGGCCGCCGACTCCAACGACTGCGTGGCGCCGGAGCCGGCCGCGCGTTCGAGGGCGACGAGGTCGACGTAGGTGGACATGGCCCGCCGGAACTCCGCGCGTTTGGCACGGGCGAGGTCGGCGACGGTGTAGAGCGGCAGGTACGACAGCAGCAGGGCCGTGACCAGGCCGGTCACCGCCGGCACGACGAACGGGAGCCTGGCGCCGCCGATCGACAACGCCGCCGAGGCCGCCGTCGGCAGCACGAGACCGACGGCCGCGCAGATGGCGCGCTCGCCGAGGAAGTGCGCCACGCTGCGCCGGAGCAGGGCGAGGTCGCGGTACGGGACGTGCAGCAACGACGACCCGGCGGCACGTCGCAGGACCACTCGCCCCAGCCGGCCCGCCAGCCCGCCATCGTCGATGCCGGATGGGTCGGGGCGGATGGACGGTGTGGTGACGCCGGCTGCGTTGGAGTGGATGGTCGGTGTGGTGACGCCGGCGGCGTTGGGGTGAGTGGTCGGTGGGAGGTCCGCATCGGCGTCCGCGAACGTCCCAGCGACGCGGGTGGGGTCGGCGCCGGGACCGGCCGTTCCGGTGAGCCGCTGCGCCGTGAACACCGGATGCGGGAGCCGGCCCACCCGTCCGACCAGTTCACGGAGCAGCACGAGGAGCCCGGCTCCAGCGCCCAGCCCGAGCAGGACCGCCAACTGCGTCGTCGTCATGGCGCACCGCCGGCGACGAGGATCCGGGGTTGCCGCGGTGTGGCGGTGATGCGGCGCATCCACACCAGACAGCCGACGTAGCCGATCAGCAGGCCGATGAGCAGCAGCTGGCCGGAGCCGCCGCGGTAGGGGTCGGCGTACGGCGTGACCAGCATGAGGCCGAGCCCGCCCGCGCTGATCGCCGTGACCAAGCGGGCCGTGGTGCGGCCGCGCGCCTGCTCGGCGTCGATGCTCCGCCGCGCGCGGACGTCGTCGCGCACGGCCGCGGCCAGGCCGTCGAGGACGCTGCTGAGCTGGTTGCCGCGACGACGGGCGCCGAGGATCAGCGCCGCGGCGAGGAGATCGCCGGTGGCGTCGTCGAGGTCGTCGGCGAACGTGCGCAGGGCTGTCTCGGTGTCCCAGCGGGCCCGCAACCGCGCCACGAGCCGGGCGACCTGCGGCCGGATGGGTTCGGGCGCCGTGACCAGGCTGCCGGCGACGGCCTGCTCGATGCCGACGCCGACCCCGAGCACGGTGGCGAGGTTCTGAGCCCAGTCACTCATGGCCTCCAGCCGGATGATGTCGGACTTCGCGGACGAGGTCTGCAGCAGCACTGGCAGCCCCCACACGGCCGCCGGAATGAGCGCGACGGCCAGCAACCAGCCCGTGACCAGCCACACCACCAGCCCGACGACGCCGGCTGCGGCGAGGCGGCGACGGGCCCGGCGGGCGGCCGGAGTGGCGCCACGGAGCGCCTTGGCGCAACGGGCGAGCACGGCGCGCTGGGGCGCCGCCGGATCGTCCGGCGCTCTGGCCAGACCGAACCCAGCGGCCGCCAGCCCGCCCAGCCCGGCGACCGCGGTGATGGCGGCGACGGCCGGCCTCATGACCGGCCTCCGGTGCGCCTGGTGAGCCGGGGCAGCGCCATGCGCGGCTGCGGACGCGGATCGCCTGCGCCGCGGCGGACGTTGCCGTCGGGCGGCGGGAGCTCGGGTGGTGGGGTGTCATGTGGGGCCACGGCGGTCGGCGGGTCGGTGCTCCTTCCGGATTCGGGCGGATGGGTGTTCTGTGACGCGGCAGTGGCCGGACGGCCAGCGCCCCATCCGGACGGGGGTGGTGGGGTGTTGTGTGGGGCGAAGGCGTTCGGCGGGTTGGTGCTCCATCCAGACTCGACCGGTGGATCGGCGGCCCAACTGGACGTGGCCGATGATGGGCTGGCGCCCCGGCGGTAGTGGGCCGGCGGGGGTTCGTGTGATGCGGTAGCGGCCGACAGGCCTGTAGCCCACGCCGACTCGGCCGGTGGCAGGCCGGCCAGCCAGGACGGTGTGGAGTCGGGCCGCAACTCACCGCCGGGGCCGATGCGGAACACGTCGGTGATGGCCGGTAACCCACGCTCGCCCGGCTCGAGCGCGATGATCTCGGTGACCACTCGCCGGCGCCGGCCGTCGGAGGGGGCGGTGCGGGTTTCGACGTGGACGACGAGGTCGACGTGCTGGGCGATCTGGCGGTAGGCGAACTCGGCGGAGACGCGGTGACCGGCCTCCATGGCGCAGGTGACCAGGCGTTCGATCGACGCGCGGGCGGAGTGGGCGTGGATGGTCGAGAGCGAGCCGGCGCCGGACTGCATGGCCTTGAACATCGGCAGCACCTCGCGCCCGCGCACCTCGCCGACGATGAGGCGGTCGAGGTTCATGCGGAGCGCGTCGTAGACGAGGTCGTCGAGGGTGATCTCGCCGACGGCACGACCGTCGGGGCCGCGTTCACCGCTGCCGGGCCGGGCCTCCCAGGCGATGATGCGCCGATGCCGCTCGCGCAGGTGATGCAGACCGAGCTCGTACTCGGTCTCGATGGTGCCGAGCTTCTCCTCGGGATCGATCTCGTTGGCCAGAGCCCTGGTCAGGGTGGTCTTGCCGGCGCCCATGGAACCGGACACGACGATGCTGCGGCGCGACCGGACCGCCGCCCGCAGGAACGCTGCGGCCTGAGGAGTCAGAGTGCCGCGCTCGACGAGGTCGTCGAGGTCGATGTCGACCAGGCGGTGGCGGCGGATGACCACGACGGGCTGGTGCGTCGTCCACCCCGACGCGGCCAGCCGGTGCCCGCCGTGCAGGTGCAGATGCAGGCTCGGGCTGGCCGTCGAGAACGTCCGCTCGCTGCTCCCGCCGCGCGAGGCGAGGAACGTCAGGAGGTCGACGAGCTCCTCGGGGGACTCGACGACCGGTGGCCGCCGGCTGATGCGGCCGTCGCCGTCGATGACGACCACGGGCTCGGCGCCGTAGACCTCGATGTTCTCGACGGCGGGATCGTCGACGAGCGGCTGCAGCCGGCCCAGGCCGAAGAGGGCGTCGAAGATCGCCTGGGCGAGCACGGCCTGGTGGTCGACGCCGACGGTGGCGCCGCCTGTGGTGACCGTCTGCCGGACGTGCTCGTCGAGGAGCTGGGCGATGATCTCGCGACCGGCCGCACGGCGCCCGGCTTCGGTGGTGGTGTCGTCGACGTGATCGGACAGCCGCGTGGCCGCCTGCTGGCGGAACGCGCGGACCAGGGCCCAGTCGACGTCGGGCTCGCCGCGTGGGGTGGCCAGCGGCAGCGCGGCGAGCGCCTCGCGGATGCTGCGCCGCGGCGGGCCGGTGCCGGCGGCCGTGGCGTCGGGCGGTGCCGTGAAGATCGGTAGTCCGGTGATCTGCGGATCGCTCATCGGACCCCCTTCCCACTGAGCACGGTGGTCTCGAGCGCGACGTCGAGGACGCGGCGGCGCCGGTCGTCGGCCGCGAGGAGCTCCGCGACCGCGCCGCGCCCGGAACGGACCAGCCGCGACGACATCAGCCGGGACAGGCTGGTGCGCAGGCGCTCGCGGCCGTTGATGCGCTCGGCCGCGGCAGGATCCCAGTCGACGCCGGCCCAGACCGGCAGTGTCGTGGCCTCGGCCGCCTCGCCGGCGCGGTGTGGTCGTCCGGGGCCGACGAGCAGGAGCCCGCGCCGATCGAGTGCGGCGTCGCCGGTGACGTCGGGCAGCTGGTCGGCGTTCGCGCGCACCGCGACGAGATCGTCGAGGCTCGTTCGGCACACGACGGCGAGGAGGTCGGCCGTACGGAGCAGCGCGTCGGGGCCGTGCCGCATGCCGAAGCGTCCGCCGTCGACGAGGACGTCGATGCCGTGCCGGGTGACACCGCGCAGCAGCGACGCGAACGTGGCCCAGAAGTCGTCGGTGAGGCTCGCGGCCTGCGCTTTCGTGGCCAGACCGGGGAGGGCGAGCCGTGCGCCGTCGTCGGTGAGGGCGATGGTCTGCCCGCGCAACGTGCTGAGGCTCAGGGCGCCGTTGCGGTGGGCGAGCGCGAGGTTGATGAGGCCGCGCTCGTGGTCGACCTCGCCACGCAGGTGACCCGCCTTGATGCTGCTGCTTCCGGCGACGTCGGCCTCGACCAGCAGCACCGGACGCGGCCAGGTCAACGCGGCGACCAGGGTGGTCGTGGTGACGCCGGGAGCACTGCGGACCGAGGTGAACGCGAGCAGCGTCATCGGTCGTCACCGCCCTGCGCGGCGTCGAGCACGATGGCGACCCGGCCGGTGGCGGCCTTCGCCACCAGCGTGCCGGCGATGTCGTTGGCGACCACGACGTCGACCACCACGTGCCCGGAGTCGAGGACCGCGGAGACGCCGACCACTGTGGCCGCGACCGCGCGGGGCGAGTCGGACGGCGGCGCGTCGCCGAGGCTCGGCGTGCCGAAGACGCGGACGTGGTCGCCCGGGACGAGGTCGGACTGCGGCAACTGCGCCTCGGTGACCGCAACGCCGACCACGCTCTGCCCCGCAGCCGGGACGTCGGCCGTGGTGAGCGCGGCGTCGGTGAGCAGCGTGCCGGCCGGCAGGTCGGTGCTGGCGCGCTGCCCGACGACGTCAGGGAGCCGGCTCGCCGCGACCGGCCGCACCGCTGGATCGGGCGCCGCACGCGCCGTGGTGAGCCGGGAGGCGTCGAGCACCTCGCCCCGGTGCACGGTGTCGGTGACCGCCAGCACCGGGACGGTGTCGCCGGACGTCTGTGCCAGGTAGGCCGCGCCCGCGCCACACGTGGCCAGCAGACCGACGCCCAGCCCGATGAGCGCGGGCCGCCGCCGGTAACGCCGCACGGGCGGGCCCGGGATGTCGAACCCGGCGTCGAATGGCTGGTCGAACGGGTCGTCGGCGCCTTCTGGCCGGATGCTCTGCGTCATGGTGTCTCCTTTCGGATCGGCGCGGTGATCCCGGCTGGTCAGGCCGCCGTGGTCAGCGCCGGTCCGTGGTCCTGGACGGCGGTGGAGAGCCGCTGGATCGCCCGGCTGCAGCGCTGCCGGACGGCGCCGGGGGACAGCCCGAGCTCGCGGGCGACGAGATGGGCGCCGCCGTGCTGCCCGGGCAGCGGGCAGTAGACGCGTACGAGCAGCTCGGCGTCATCGGCGGTGATGATCTGCTTGCCGATGCCCCAGGTCAGCGTGGCGAACACCTCGACGACCGGCGCCGGGGCGTGGTGGAACAGCGGTTCGGCTGTGTCGAGGACGGTGGGGTCGACGAGGTCGGGCGCGTCGTCGGCCAGCGACACGTTGAAGTAGCGCAGAGCGTCCATGCAGAGGTTCACCGAGACCTTGTGCCGCCGTCTGTCGACCGGGTACGTCGCGATGGCGTGCCACAGCGCGGCCACGGCGGCGCCGGTGAGCTGCGGGAGGTCGCCGCGGACCCCGGGCATGCCGAACCGGTGGGCGCGCCGGGCGAGCCGGATGGCGCGTCCGAGCATGACCTGGAGGACGAGACGGCCGGCGAGGTGGTCGTCGCACTCGGTGCGTTGGTCGAGCAGGCCGATCAGGAGATCGTCGGCGACAGAGGGTTGATCTCGGCGCGTGCGCCCGATGACGTCGGCGGCCTCGGCCAGCACCGTGCAGCCGGCGAGGGCGGGCAACGGCCAGCGCTTCGGGATGGGGCGAGCGCCGAGCCGGCGCCATTCGGCATTGAGTTGGTCGGTGACGAGAACGGACGAGTGGGTGGGGATGGCGAGCGTGTTCACCAGCGGGCTCCCAACGCGGATCGGAGGGGTGATGACACGCAGGAGTTCAGCCCGAGCGGTTAGCCCGGAAGTTAGCCCTGACGGTCGTTGAGCCGGGTCGAGCGGTTGCCCGTTTTTCGGCGACTCCTGGATTCCGCGTGCAAGACCGGGACATCTCGTGCATCCTGGAAGGCTTTGTCCGTCCCCGGCTGTCACATTCGCCGGCCCGAGCGCACCCATAGAAAGCAGACGGTGTGCTGGAGGGGAGTTGCACGTGATCGCTTCGTCGACACCGCGTGCCGTGCTGCGTGGTCTGGCGGCACTGCTCGGCCTCGCGGCCCTGATCCTGGGTGTGCCGGTGGTCCTGTGGGCTGCCGGCGGCTCACCGCTGCCCAGCGAGTGGCCCTCGCTGGCCGACGTCCGATCCGCCGCCGTTCGTCCCGACGACGGTGCGTTGTTCCTGGCGCTGCTGGTCGCCGCCGGCTGGCTGGGGTGGGGCACGTTCGTGCTCAGCCTCGTCGTGGAGATCCCTGCGGCGATCCGTGGACGGCCGGCGCCGCGGGTGCCCGGACTGCGTGCGCAGCAGCGACTCGTCGCCGGCCTGGTCGCGACGGTCGCCGCGGTCGGCGCGGGTGGTCACGTCGCGTTCGCCGCATCGGGTGCGCCGCCGCCCTGGGAACCGGCGCCGCCGGTCACCACCGACCTCGTCGGCGCGCTGCCCGCGGGCACGCACGTCGTGGTCGACGGCGACACGTTGTGGGACGTCGCGGGCGACCGGCTCGGTGATCCGCGCCGGTATCCGGAGATCGTGGCGGCGTCGGCGGCGACGGTACAGCCCGATGGGCGGCGGCTCGTCGATGCCGATCTCATCGCGCCGGGGTGGACGCTCACGCTGCCGGCCACGCGCGGAGACCTGCCCGATACCGGTGGCCCCGCACGGGCGGACGTCCGGAGCGGCCCGTCGTCGGCCTCGGCGGGTGTGGCCGGTGAGGTGGCTGAGAGCGACGAACAGCTGACGGAGGGCAGTGGGTCGGCGGAGGCCGACGACGACGGCGAACTGGTGCGCACGGCGGGCGGCGTGGGCGCGGTGTTGGCGGCGGCGCTCGTCGGGGTGCTGGCCGCCCGAAGGGTGCGCGAGCAGCGGCATCGGCGTCCGGGGCGGCGGCTCGGCGGAGGCAGCCCGTCCGATCAGCGCGCCGAGACCGAGCTGCGGCAGGCCGCCGATCCCGTCGCCGTCACCGTGGTCGACCGGGTGCTGCGTGGGCTGGCCGCCCGGCTGGCGCAGACCGGGCGCGGGCTGCCGCCGTTGCGCGCCGTCCGCCTCACCAAGCGCACCCTCGAGCTGTACCTCGCCGCGCCGGCGGAACTGCCGCCGCCGTTCGCGGGCACCGCGCACGGCGGTGTCTGGACGGCGCCGCTCGACGAGGTGGCCGACGTGGACGCGGACGTGCCGGCGCCGTACCCGAGCCTCGTCACGCTCGGGCACGACCACGACGACGCGCTGGTACTGCTCGATCTCGAGCAGGTCGGCGCGCTGGTGGTCGACGGCAGGACGGAGCTGGTGCGGTCGGCGCTGACGGCGGTCGCCGCGGAGCTGGCCACCAGCGCGTGGGCCGACGACCTGCGGGTCACCGTGGTCGGGGCGCCGGCGCTGGCCGACCTCGACCTGCTCGACACCGGCCGGGTCCGCCACGTCACCGACGTCGGGCGGTTGCTGGACGAGCTCACGGTGCGGGTGGCGGACGACCGGTTGCTGCTGGCCACGGCCGGTGTCAGCGGCCTCGGCGCGGCCCGCGTCACGCAGGTCGCCGACGCCACGTGGACGCCGGAGATCGTGGTGATCGCGGAACCACTGCCAGCCGATCAGTGGGATCGGCTCGAGGGGCTGATCGTCACGGCGCCGCGCGTGGCCGTCGCGGCGGTGGTCGGCAGCGGCGAGTCCGTCGGTCCGCCGTCACGCGGCCACCGACTTCGCGGCCATGTCCCGCACTCCGGTGGGGCGACCTGGGTGCTGCGGCTGGACGGGACGCCGGAGCGGCCGACGGCGATCCTCGATCCGCTCGGGGTGCCGATCCGGCCACAGCTCCTGGACGAGGAGACCCGCGGCCGCTTCGTCCGGTTGCTGCAGGCCGCCGCCGGGACGGACCGGTCCGACACGGAGGAGGCTGGTGTGCCGATGGTCGAGGTCTCGGCGGGCGGCGTCGGCGCGAAGCTGGGCCGCGGTGAAGAGGCCGCGGAGGCTCGGGGCGAGGCGGTTCGGGCGACGGGTGCCCCGTCAGTGCGGACGGATCGCCGTAGGCCGGTCGAGGCGGCCCGCCCGGTCCTGCCGCGGGCCACGGCGGCACCGGGACGGACGCTGCCGCGACTGCTGATGCTCGGACCGGTCGAGGTAGAGAACGCCGCTGAGCTTGGCGAACAGACGAAGCTCGGCCAGCTGACCGAGTTGGCGATGTTCATCGCGCTGAACCCGGGCTGCGACTCGACGGCGATCGACGAGGCGATCTGGCCGGGCTCGGCGGTGACGAAGACGACGCGCGGGACGGCGATCTCGAAGCTCCGACGCTGGCTCGGTACCGACGCGGCCGGGGCGTCGCTGCTGCCGCGCACCGACAGCGGCTACACGCTGCGCCCGGGCATCCGCAGCGACTGGGACGAGTGGTGCGACCTGCTCCCGGACGGTCCGGCGCGGGCCGGCAACGCCGAGTTGCGGGCCGCGCTCGACCTCGTCAGCGGGCGGCCGTTCTCCGGACGGGGCCGGCGTCGGTACACATGGGCCGATCACCTCGCGCAGGAGATGATCGCGAGCATCGTCGACGCGTGTCACGAGGTGGCGCTGCGGTCGCTCGTCGACGGCGACGCGTGGGAGGCGCTGCGTGCGGCGCTGCTCGGGTTGTCCGTCGAGCCGGGGGTCGAGCTCTTGTGGCGCGACCGGCTCAAGGCCGAAGCGGCGCTCGGCGATCCCGGCCGGCTGCTGGGGACGATCGACAAGCTGCGGGCCACGGCGGCGGACCTCGGCGGCGATCTGGAGGCCGAGACGGAGGAGCTGATCGAGCGACTCCGAGCGGGCGGCGAGCGGGGCGGTGATCGCGGCGGTGAACGTGGCGGTGAGCGCGGCGGTGAACGTGGCGGTGCGCAGGGCGCGGGCCGCCGGGCGGGTGCGCCCGGCGAACCGGGAGCGGCCGGCGAACCGGGAGCGGCCGGCGAACCGGGAGCGGCTGGTGAGCCGGGGGCGTCCGGTGAGCGGGCGGTGCCCGGCGAGTCCGGCCGCAGGTCGGTGGACGCGGCGGCGGACCCGGCGGCGGGATCGCACGGGCGCGGCCGGCCCCGGTCGACGGCGGGGAGGTGAGCGGCCGCATACGCTTCTGGACATGACCCAAGAACGCGGCGTCGAGGCCCTGCGCGAGTCGGGGCTGGCCCATGAGATCGTCCGTCACCCACCGGTGAACAGCCTCGAGGAGGCCGCCGCCGCGCGCGGGGTCGAGCCGGCCGCCGTCATCAAGACGATCGTGGTGCGGCGCGCCGACGACGACTACGTGTTCGTGCTGGTCCCCGGCGACCGCACCATCGCGTGGCCGAAGCTGCGCACGTTGTTCGGCGTCAAGCGGCTGTCGATGCCCGACGCCGAGACGGCGCGCGACGTCACGGGGTACGAACGCGGCACGATCACGCCGTTCGGGGCGACGCGGGCGTGGCCGGTCATCGCGGACGAGCGGGTGCTCGGGCGGACGGTGTCGATCGGCGCCGGCGCGTTCGGGGTGTCGGCCACGGTCGACGGCGACGACCTGGTGAAGACGCTCGACGCGACGGTCGCGGACGTCACCGACTGACGGCGGAGCCGGTCAGGACCGAGACGAACACCGTCAGCACGGGTGAACAGCCGGCGTCGACCTTGACGGTGGCGAGGTCGTCGCCGCGGGTGGCGCCGCGGTTGACGATGACCACCGGGCGGCCGGTGCGGTGCGCGTGCCGCACGAACCGCAACCCTGACATGACGGTGAGCGACGACCCGGCGACCAGCAGCGCCGCCGCGGAGTCGACCAGCGCGTAGGCCGCCTCGACCCGCGGCTTCGGCACGTTCTCGCCGAAGTAGACGATGTCCGGTTTGAGGATGCCGCCGCACACCTCGCAGTCGGCCACCCGGAAATGGGCGGTCGCCTCGATGACGGCGTCGGCGTCGGGCGCGATCTCGGCGTCGGCGACCTCGTCGGCGAAGTCGGGGTTGAGCGCCGTGAGCCGGGTGGCGACGTGGTCGCGCGGAACGACGCGGCGGCAGTTGAGGCAGATGACGCGGTCGTAGCGTCCGTGCAGGTCGATGACGTTGCGGCTACCGGCGGCGTCGTGCAGGGTGTCGACGTTCTGGGTGATGACGCCGACCGCGGCTCCGCCGGCCTCCAGGCGGCTGACGGCGACGTGGCCGGGGTTCGGCCGGGTGCGGTGGACGTGGCGCCAGCCGACGTGGTTGCGGGCCCAGTAGTGGCGGCGGCGGTCGGGGTCGCCGACGAACTGCTGGTAGGTCATGGGGGTGCGCGGCGGGGAGTCGGGGCCGCGGTAGTCGGGGATGCCGGAGTCGGTGGAGATGCCGGCCCCGGTCAGCACGGCGACCGGACGGCCCGACAGCACCGACGTCGCCTCGCCGACGGCCGGCCAGGCCGGGTGGCCGGGGTCGATGCGGTCGAGCACGCTTCGAGCCTATGCCGAGGACGGCGGCGAGAACACCCGAGCCGTAACCGTCAGGTGCGGAGGAGGGGCGGCATCAGTGTGCTCGTGGGTCCACGGCGGTAGAGCTGGGCCGGCCGGCCGCCGCCGCGGGTGGTGGAGGCGCCGGTGGGTGCGAGGAAGCCGGGCGTGCCGGTGACCTTGCGGTGGAAGTTGCGCGGATCGAGGTCGACTCCCCAGACGGCCTCGTAGACGGCGCGCAGCTCGCCCACCGTGAACTCAGAGGGGCAGAACGCCGTGGCCAGCGACGTGTACTCGAGCTTCGCCCGGGCGCGCTCGACTCCGTCGGCGAGGATCACCCCGTGGTCGAAGGCGAGGGAGTCCGCCGCTCGCAGCAACGAGTCGACCGGTAGGAACCGGCTGGCCGCGGCATCGCTGCCGGCGACGGGTTCGGGGAGGTCCGGCATCAGCCCGAGGTAAGCGACGGACACGACACGTTGGCGGGGGTCGCGTCCGGGGGCGCCATAGCTGGCCAACTGCTCGAGATGGCCCAGCGCCGGCGCCAGCCCGGTCTCCTCACGTAGCTCGCGCAGCGCCGCGTCGGGGAGGTCCTCGTCGGGACGGATGAAGCCGCCTGGAAGGGCGAGCCGGCCGCGGAACGGCTGCTCCCCGCGCTCGACGATCAGGGCGGCGAAGCGTCCGGAGCGCACCGTGAGGAGCACGAGGTCGACGGTGACCGCGAACGGTGGGTGGTCGGAACCGGCCATGCGGGCATCCTATCTCGTCACCTTGACGATTATTGATGAGCTCCTTTATCGTCGAAGCGACGATAAAGGAGAGAGGACACCAGAGATGGCAGAGATCCGCAGGTTCGGCCTCGTCCGGCACCTCCGGTCGACCCCGACCGAACACGTCGTCCATCAGCGCGGCGACCGTGTCGTGCACAGCGGCACCAGTTGCTCGTTCTGGTTCCGGCCACTGACGGCCGCGCTCAGCGAAGTTCCCGTCGACGATCGCGAGTTGCCGCTGCTGTTCCATGCCCGCACCAGCGACTTCCAGAAGGTGACTGTTCAGGCGACGGTGACGTACCGGTTCGCCGACCCCGAGCAGATCGCCGGGCGCCTCGACTTCGCCATCGACACCGCGACCGGCCGCTGGCGCTCGGCGCCGCTCGATCAGGTCGCCCACCTGCTGACGGAGACGGCACAGCAGCACGCCGCCGACCTGCTCTTGACGACCGCGATGGCTGACGCGCTCGGTGCGGGCGCGACCGCGATCCGCGAGCGGCTGCGCACCGGTCTCGTCGGCGACGCCAGGCTGGGCGACACCGGCATCGTGGTGCTGGACGTGCGCGTCGTCGCGGTTCGACCCGATCCGGACCTCGAGCGCGCGTTGCAGACGCCGGCTCGCGAGCTGATCCAGGAGGACGCCGACCGCGCCACCTACGAGCGCCGAGCGCACGCCGTGGAACGGGAGCGGGTGATCAGCGAGAACGAGCTGCAGTCGAAGATCGAGCTCGCCGCTCGTGAGGAACGGCTGGTCGCCCAGCACGGCGCCAACGAACGGCGACGGGCGACGGAGGAGGCGGCGGCCGCACGGATCGCCGCCGCGGCCGAGGCGGAGCGGATCGGGCTGGCCGCCGCGGCCGAAGCCGACCGCGTCCGGCGGACGGGGACCGCCGCGGCGGACGCGGAGGCCGCGCGGATGGCCGTCGTGTCTGAGCTGGACCATGGCACGCTGCTGGCGCTGGCGCTGCGGGAGCTGGCCGGCGGACTGCCCGAGATCGGCATGGTCAACGTGACGCCGGATCTGGTCACGTCGGTGCTGGCCAAGCTGACCGACGGTACGGCGCGCTGATGCTCGCGCCGCGGGTGGTGGTCGTTCACCGTCGCACCGAGTTGGAGGAACTGGTCGACCGGCACGGCACGCGAGGCCAGGCCGAGTTCTTCCTGCGGGGACGCGGCCGTGACCTCGCAGCCGTCCAGCACCGGCATGACGCCGACGAGGCGGCGCGGCAGGAGGTCGCGGTCGCGGTGCCGAGTGACTGGCGACGCGGCGCGGTCGAGCGGGCCGACCTCGACCGGTTCCGGTTCGAGGGCGGCGACATCGTGGTCGTCGTCGGACCGGATGGGCTGGTCGCGAACGTGGCGAAATACCTGGACGGCCAGCCGGTCGTCGGTGTGAACCCGGACCCGGACCGCAACCCGGGTGTCCTCGTCCGGCATGCGCCGAACCGGGCCGCCCGGCTGCTGGCGGACGTCGTCGCGGATCGGGCGGGCACCGAGCGGCGGACGATGGTCGCGGCGGAACTGGACGACGGTCAGCGCCTCGTCGCGGTCAACGAGGTCTTCGCCGGTCACGCCAGTCACCAGTCGGCGCGCTACCTGCTGACGGCGCCGGGTCGCGAGCCGGAGCGGCAGTCGTCGTCGGGGGTCATCGTCGGGACCGGCACCGGGGCGACCGGGTGGTGCGCATCGCTCGTGCGAGGCCGGCCCGCGCCGCTACGGCTGCCTGGTCCGGCCGACCGCACGCTGGCGTGGTTCGTCCGCGAGGCCTGGCCGTCGCCGTCGACCGGGACGAGCCGCGTCGAGGGGCTGCTGGCGGCCGGCGACCGGTTGGCGCTGACCGCCGAGACGGACGGCCTGGTGGTGTTCGGCGATGGCCTGGAGGCGGACCGGCTCGTGCTGAGTTGGGGCCAGCAGTTGCTGGTGGGCGTGGCGGAGACGACGCTCTGCCTGGTGACCGGGTGAGACCGCTCAGCCGAGGTGGTGGCCGAGGACCTTGCGGTGGGTGTCGCGGGCTTCGGCATGGCGGGCGCGGCCGTCGTCGGTGGGTTTGACGAACATAGCGCGGCGGTCGTCCATGCACATGGAGCGTCCGACCAGGCCGGCCCGTTCGAGCCGGGCGACGGTGCGGGAGAAGGCGCTCTGGCTGAGGTACATGCCTTCGGCGAGCTCGTGCATGCGGAGCTTCTCTTGCCCCGATTCGATCAGCCGGTCGAGCGCCTCGAACTCGCTGAGGCCGAGCCCGTGCTGGTCCTGCAGCTCGCGATCGAGGTCGCACGCGATCTTGTTGTAGCAGGTCATGAGGTCGCGCCACTGGCCTACCAGCTCACGCTCCCCGGTCCTGCCCATGCAGCGCACCATAGCACCGGGACCACATCTATGCAAGGACATTAAATGCTTGTGCATCTCATGCACGTGCATGTAACGTCTCGCCTCGTGACTGCAATCGCCGCACCGCGTTCCACCTCTTCCGCACACGACGATCAGCGTTGGACCCCGCGTCTGTGGGGCGTCCTCGGTGTGCTGTGCCTGGTGATGTTCCTCGACGGGCTCGATGTGTCGATGGTGGGCATCGCGCTCCCGTCGATCGGCACCGAGCTGGGGCTGTCGACCACCTCGCTGCAGTGGATCGTCAACGGCTACGTGCTCGGCTACGGAGCGCTGCTGCTCCTCGGCGGCCGCACGGCCGACCTGCTCGGCCGCCGCCGGGTGTTCCTGATCGCCCTCGCCGTCTTCGCCGTCGCCTCGCTGATCGGCGGGCTCGTCGACGACGGCACGCTGTTGATCGTCACGCGGTTCGTCAAGGGTGTCGCCGCCGCGTTCACCGCGCCCACGGCGCTGTCCATCCTGACCACCACCTTCCGCGAAGGGCCGGCGCGCAACAAGGCGCTGTCGATCTTCGCCGTCTTCGGCGCCAGCGGCTACTCGTCCGGGCTCATCCTCGGCGGCCTGCTGACCAGCGCCGGCTGGCGCTGGAACTTCCTCATGCCGGTGCCGCTCGCGATCCTGGCGCTGGTCGCCGGCATCGCGTTGATCCCGCGCGACCGTCCCGCCGACGCCGGTGGGCACGACCTCGCCGGTGCGGCCACGCTCACCGCGGGCATGCTGCTCGCCGTCTACTCCGTCGTGTCCGCGCCGGAACGCGGCTGGGCCGACCCCGTGACCATCGTCCTGTTCGTTCTGGCCGTCGCGCTGCTGACGGCGTTCGTGCTGATCGAGCAGCGGGTCGCGCATCCCCTGGTCCGGCTCGGCATCCTGCGCATCGCCACGATCGTGCGGGCCAACCTCGGGATGATCGCGCTGTTCGGGTCGTACCTGAGCTTCCAGTTCATGCTGACGATCTACTTCCAGGCGGCGCTCGGCTGGACGCCGCTGCGGATGGCGCTCGCGCTGCTCCCGGCCGGCCTGATCGTCGCGTTCGGCTCGCCGTACATGAGCCGGGTGATCGACCGTTACGGGACGCAGCGGCCGATCATCGCGGCGCTGGTGTCGCTGAGCGGGGCGTACCTGTGGTTCCTGGCCTTCGGCGGTGACCCGTCGCCGGCCTACGCGACGGACATCCTGCCCAGCGTGGTGCTGATCGGGCTCGGCTTCATGCTCGCGTTCTCCGCGCTCATGTCGCAGGCCACGGCCGGCGTCGACGACTCCGAGCAGGGGCTCGCGGCCGGGCTGGTCCAGACGTCCGGGCAGATCGGCGGCGCCGTGGTGCTCGCGGCGACCACGGCGCTCGTGACGGCCGGGTCGCACTCGGCCGAGGGCATGGACGCCGCGACGTTCGACCAGTTCCGGCCCGGCCTGGTGCTGGTGACGGGGGTCGCGATCGCCGGCCTGGCGGTGATGGTGCTCAGGCGGCGCCGTCGCGACGACGTCGAGCCGGACCCCGTCGAGGACGACAAGGTGCTGGAGCCGGCCGCGTCGTGACCAGAGGGTCCGTGGGGCCGGGGCCACCCCGGCCCCACGGACCAGCCGGGGGCTTCAGCGCACCCGCGAGAGGTTGGGGGTGCGTTGCGACGGGATGGCCCCGCCCGGCGAGCCGTCGTCCTCGTCGGACTCGGGCGAGGGTGAGGACGACTCGTGCGCGTCGTCGATGGCGGCCTGGACCGCGCGCTTGCGCTTGGTCCGCTCGATCAGCACGGCCACCCCGATGCCGGCGACGACCACGCCGCCACCGACCAGGGCGTCGACGACGTAGTGGTTGCCGGTGAGCACGATGGCGGCGAACATCAGCAGCGGCATCGTGGCGCCGATGATGCGGACGACCAGCACCCGCGACAGCGCCACCCACGCGATGCCCAGCAGCAGGATCCAGCCGAAGTGCAGGCTGGGCATGGCCGCGTACTCGTTGACGAACGTCGGCGAGTTCATCTCGCGGTACGTCGGCGCCTCGAGCGAGATGGTGTCGACGAAGCCGTGCCACGGCAGGAACCGCGGCGGCGCGAGTGGGTAGAACGCGAAGATGACCAGGCTGAACGCGCCGGACGCGAGCAGCGCGTTGCGGTAGAACGGATAGGCCGCCGGACGGCGGGCGATCAGCCAGACCAGCGTCAGCACGAACACCGGCCAGTAGCCGTAGATGTAGAACCCGTTGGCGGCGTCGACCGCCCATTCGTGGTCGAGGATCAGGCCCTGGAGGTCGGTCTCGACGTTGATGCCGAGCGTCTTCTCGAACGAGATGACGTCCTCGGCGTGACGGAACGCGGCGTCAACGCGGTCGCTGGTGAGACCGCGGACGAGCGTGTAGAGCAGTGCGGCGGAGAGCAGGAATCCGATCTCCTTCACCGCCGTGGCGAGTCGTGAGTCGGAGCGGACGCGGCGCAGCGTGGGTGGTCGCCGCGACATGGTGTCCGAGGCCATCGGTCCTCCAAGCTGGCGACGTGCGAGGAGCGCCAGCACCCCCTGAAGTGTGCCTCTACTTGTCGGCCGACAAGTGCTGTGGGTCTCACGCTACGACCGCACTTGTCGGCCGGCAAGTAGTTAACGTATTGTGTGGCCGCCCTCACTTCCCGATCAGCGAGGCGGCGACGGAGATGACCGACGAGGGACGACCCGGCGCGGATACAGCCGGAAACATCCGCGAGGTCGCGCTCGACCTGTTCTCCCGGCAGGGCTACGAGCGCTCGACGCTGCGTGAGATCGCCGACGCACTGGGCATCACCAAGGCGGCGGTCTATTACCACTATCGGACCAAGGTGGAGATTCTCGACGACCTGTTGCGGCCGATGGTCGACGGCGAGGACTGGATCATCGCCGACGCGGAATCCGACACCGCGGCCATCGGCAGCGCGGGCTGGCGGCTGACGCTCGTCGAGCGCTACATCGACCTCCTGCTGGCGCACCGGCGGGTCGCCACGTACGCGATGAACGATCTCGCCGGCGTGTCGAACTCGACCTTGCTCAGCCGCATGCGCGCCAACGACGCGCGGCTGGCGGCGCTGCTGGCCAACGGCGATCTGTCGGTCGAGCAGCGGGTGCGGACGTCGGCGGCGCTGGGCGTCATCGTCGCGATCCTGGCGCTGCCCGACGTCTCGAACGAGGAGCTGCGCCCGCAGCTGCTGCGGGTGGTGCGCGACGTGCTGGGGCTGACGGAGCACGTGCGCGACGTGGCGTCGGCCTGACGCGGGCGACACCAGGCCCGGGTACGCCCGAGCGGCACCACCCCGGGGGGCGAGAATGGTGCCGCTCTTGACACGAGGCTAGTCCGGCCGACGTCGAACGCGAAGGGAACAGGGGAAAAACTTGCGCGCCGCCGTGACACGTGGGGCAACGGGGAGTCGTGTGCTTGTCGTGACGCTTGCGGCGGTCCTGCCGCTGGCGGCCTGCTCGGATGCGACGGAGCCCGGCTCACCCTCCGGCGGGGGTACTCTCGGCGCGACCTCGGCGCCGTCGTCGCAGCCGCAGGAGGAGCCGCAGGAGCCCGACTGCGACAGTCCCTGCTACGGCGAGGCCGAGAACGTCGGCACGCTCGGTGACGACACCGTCGTCGAGGTCAGTGGCATGGCGGGCAGCGTCCGCACGCCGGGCCTCTACTACGTCGTCAGCGACGAGCCCGGCACGTCGGAGGTGGCCGTGGTCCGCGACGACGGCACGCTCGTCGCGACCATCGAGCTGGCCGGCATGGACACCGAGAACGCCGAGGCGCTCGCCGTCGGCCCATGCGGCGACGACGCCAGCACCTCGTGCCTGTACGTCGGCGACATCGGCGACCACGTCGGCCGCGACCACGTCGTCGTCTACCGCGCGCCGGAACCGGACCTCGACGACCCGCCGGGCAGCGTCGACGCCGACGCGCTGGAGTACCGCTACGAGGACGGCCCGACCGACGCCGAGGCGCTGCTCGTGGACCCGGACGGCCGCCCGCTGATCGTCAGCAAGGCCCCGTTCGACGAGGACACCGGCGAGACCGGCAGCACCCGGCTCTACCGGGGCCCGGCGGACGGCGGTGAGCTGGCGCTGCTGGGCGAGATCGCGCTGCCCGAGCCGGAGAACGGGTTCCTCGCGGGCATCGTCGGCAACGTCGTCACCGACGCGTCCGCCGACCTCGCCGCCGGCCGCGTCCTGCTGCGCACCTACGACGAGGTGCTGGAGTACCGGTCGCCCGATCCGGGCGCCGACGTCGCGACGTTCCCGGACTGGCCGTCGCGGCGGGTCCCGCCCGGGAACGTGCTGCAGGCCGAGACCGTCGCGTACGTCGTCGGCGGCTGCGGCTACCTGACGACGTCGGAGCTGACGGGGGCGCTCGACGCGGTCGGCTGCACGGACTGACCGACACCCTGTGGGGACGTTCCCACAAGGCCGTAACGTTGTCGTCCGGGCCGCCGTCCCCGCGTCGCGGCCCCCGCATCGCAGTCCGTCCGACGGAGGCTGGAACCCCGCATGCACGACAACCGAGCCCTGGTCGAGAAGCGCCTGAAGCGAGTCCTGGGCCAGCGGCTCAGGCCGGCCGTCCACCGCACGGTCGCTCCCTTGTCCCTGACGGTCTGGCACGTCGACGGCGGCCAGGGCGAGCCGGTGCCGCCGCGGGTCGCGCTGCCCGGCGGCGAGGCGGTCGCCGACGGCCGCTACGTCCCGGTCGAGGTGGGTGAGCGGTGGGGGCCGCCGTGGGGCACGTCGTGGTTCCACGTGACCGGCGAGGTGCCGGCCGGGGCGGCCGGCCGCCGGGTCGAGCTGGTGCTCGACCTCGGCTGGGAGAACCGGTTCGCCGGGTTCCAGGCCGAGGGCCTGGCCTACCGTCCGGACGGCACGGTCGTGAAGGGCCTGCACCCGCGCAACGTGTGGCTGCCGGTCGGCGACCCGGTGTCCGGCGGCGAGCTGATCGACCTCTACGTCGAGGCCGCCGCCAACCCGCGGCTGGAGGGCGACTCGCCGTTCGCCGTGACGCCGCTCGGCGAGAAGTCGACCGCCGGCAGCGAGCCGCTGTACCGCGTCAACCGCGCCGACGTCGCGGTGTTCGAGCAGGACGTGTGGGAGCTGTGGCAGGACCTCGAGGCGATCGGCGGCCTGATGCCGCAACTGCCCGAGGGCGAGCCGCGACGCTGGCAGCTGCTGCGCGCCGTCGAGCGGGCGCTGGACGCGCTGGACCTGCAGGACGTCGCCGGCACCGCGGCGGCGGCCCGGGCCGAGCTGATCGGCGTGCTCGCCAAGCCGGCCAACGCCAGCGCGCACCGGCTGTCCGCCGTCGGGCACGCGCACATCGACAGCGCGTGGCTGTGGCCGGTCCGCGAGACCGTCCGCAAGGTCGCGCGCACGACGTCGAACGTGGTCAACCTGCTGGACGAGTACCCCGACCTCGTCTACGCGATGTCGTCGGCGCAGCAGTACGCCTGGATCGAGGAGCACCGTCCCGAGGTGTTCGAACGCGTCGCCGAGCAGGTCGAAGGCGGGCGGTTCGTGCCGGTCGGCGGCATGTGGGTCGAGTCCGACACCAACCTGCCGGGGTCAGAGGCGATGGCCCGGCAACTGGTGCACGGCAAGCGGTACTTCCTGGACCGGTTCGGCATCGACACCCTGGAGGTCTGGCTGCCCGACTCGTTCGGCTACTCGCCGGCGTTGCCGCAGCTGGTGACGTTGTCGGGGTCGCGCTGGTTCCTCACCCAGAAGATCTCCTGGAACAAGCAGAACGTCTTCCCGCACCACTCCTTCTGGTGGGAGGGCCTCGACGGCACCCGCGTCTTCACCCACTTCCCGCCGGTCGACACCTACAACTCCGACCTGTCCGGCGGGGAACTGGCGCACGCCGTGCGCAACTTCCGCGACAAGGGCGACGCGAACCGGTCGCTGGTCCCGTTCGGCTGGGGCGACGGCGGTGGCGGCCCGACCCGCGAGATGATCGCGCAGGCCCGCCGGACGGCCGACCTGGAGGGCTCGCCGCGGGTCGCCATCGAGAAGCCGTCCGAGTTCTTCGCCGCCGCCGAGGCCGAGTACCCGAACGCGCCGGTGTGGACCGGCGAGCTGTACCTCGAGATCCACCGTGCCACGTACACGTCGCAGGCCAAGACCAAGCAGGGCAACCGGCGCAGCGAGCACCTGCTGCACGAGGCCGAGCTGTGGTCGGCGACGGCGGCCGTGGCGGGCGCGGCCGACTACCCGTACGACGACCTCGACCGCATCTGGAAGCTGGTGCTGCTCAACCAGTTCCACGACATCCTGCCCGGCTCGTCCATCGCCTGGGTGCACCGCGAGGCCCGCGACCAGTACGCGGCGATCACCGCCGAGCTGACCGAGATCGTCGGACGGGCGCAGCGCGCGCTCGCGGGCGACGGCGACACCACGGTCGCGTTCAACGCGGCGCCGCACGGCCGCCGCGACGTCCCGGCCTTCGCGGCGGCTCCGGTCGCGTCGTCGTCGCCGTCGACGGAGGTCGTCGCGGCCGACGGCGGCTACGTCCTCGACAACGGCCTGCTCCGGGTGACCGTCGACGGACGCGGGCTGCTCACGTCGGTGCTCGACCTCGAGGCCGGCCGCGAGGTGCTGGCCGGTCCCGGTAACCTGCTGCAGCTGCACCAGGACCTCCCCAACCAGTGGGACGCCTGGGACGTCGACGAGTTCTACCGCAACACGGTCACCGACCTCGTCGGCGTCGACGAGCTGAGCGCTGGCGGCGACACCGTCAGGGTGGCGCGCACCTTCGGCGACTCGCACGTCGTCCAGGAGCTCACCCTCGCGCCCGGCGCCAAGCGCGTCGACGTCAGCACCGAGGTCGACTGGCACGAGCGGGAGAAGTTCCTCAAGGCGGCGTTCCCGCTGGACGTGCAGACGCAGCGGGCGGCGTACGAGACGCAGTTCGGGCACCACTACCGGCCCACGCACGAGAACACGTCGTGGGACGCGGCGCGGTTCGAGGTGTGCGCGCACCGGTTCGTGCATCTCGAGGAGCCCGGCTACGGCGTGGCGCTGGTCAACGACTCCACCTACGGCCACGACGTCCGCCGCGGCGCGGCGCCGTCCGGCGGCACCACGACGACCGTGCGGCTGTCGCTGCTGCGGGCGCCGCGCTACCCCGACCCCGAGACCGACCAGGGCGTGCACACGCTGCGGTACTCGCTGGTGCCGGGCGCGTCCATCGACGACGCGGTGCGCGAGGGGTACGCGCTCAACCTGCCGGCGCGGCTGGTCGAGGGCGCCGGTCACGAGGTCGAGCCGCTGGTCCGGGTGAGCGGCGGGTCCGTCGTCGTGTCGGCGGTCAAGCTGGCCGACGACCGCTCCGGCGACGTCGTCGTGCGGCTCTACGAGTCGGGCGGCGGGCGAGCGACGGCGACGCTGACGGCGTCGTTCCCGCTGGCCGGTGTCGAGGAGACCGACCTGCTGGAACGGCCGATCGAAGCGTCGGCGCTGGTCACCGGGGGTGACGGCGTGACGCTTCGACTGCGGCCGTTCCAGATCGTGACGCTGCGGCTTACTGCCCGATCTGACGGTTCCGGCGCCCGCGCAGGCGACGCCGCTGGGATGGGTCGAGCATGAGGTAGCCGGCGACCGGGATGCCGATCAGCAGCACGACGAAGAGCCAGAAGGGCAGCAGCCAGAGCGCGAGGATCGCCGCGGCCGCACCTCCGACGATCCAACCGGTGTTCTTGCCCATGGCGGGTCCTTTCTCAAGGGTTGCTCCTTCCATTGTCCCCGGTGGAGGCCGTTTCGTCTCCATCCACGGGAGGGGCCGTCCCCTACGGGACCGACCAACACGTGGCAAACCCCTGTCGATCACCCCCGCCCGACCGGTAACGTCTGCGGGCGATGAAGGTCGTCGTCGCTGCCGAGACCCGTGAACACGAGCGCCGGGTCGCGCTGGTTCCTGACCTCGTCGGGCGGCTGACCAGCGCCGGCCTCGAGGTCGTCGTCGAGTCCGGCGCCGGGCTGGGCGCCCTGCACACCGATGCGGCGTACGAGGCGGTGGGCGCCGCCGTGGCCGGGCCGGACGCGTGGGCGAGCGCCGACGTCGTCGTGTCGGTGCAGCCGTTGCCGCCGTCGCGCCTCGCCGGACTGCGCTCCGGCGCCGTCACCGTCTCGTTCCTGCCCGCGACTCAGGAGCTCGACGTCGTCCGCGCCGCCCGCGACGCCGGGGTGACGGCGTTCTCGCTGGAGCTGGTGCCGCGCATCTCGCGGGCGCAGTCGATGGACGCGCTCACGTCGCAGGCGCTGGTCGCCGGGTACCGCGCGGTGCTCGTGGCGGCCGAGAAGCTGCCCCGGTTCTTCCCGCTGTCGATGACCGCCGCCGGCACCATCCCGCCGGCCGAGGTGCTGGTGCTCGGCGCCGGCGTGGCCGGGCTGCAGGCCATCGCGACGGCGCGCCGGCTCGGCGCCCGCGTCCAGGCCTACGACGTGCGCGCCGCGTCCGCCGACGAGGTGCGCAGTCTCGGCGCGAAGTTCGTCGAGCTCGACCTCCCCAGCCTCGAGGGCGCCGGCGGCTACGCCCGCGAGATGACCGAGGACCGCGCCCAGCTGCAGCGCGACCTGCTGGCGCCGCATGTGTCCGCGTCCGACGTGCTGATCACGACCGCCGCCGTGCCCGGCCGGGCGGCGCCGCTGCTGGTGGAACGGCCCGCCGTCGAGGCGATGAGGCCCGGCAGCGTCGTCGTCGACCTCGCCGCGGAGTCCGGCGGCAACGTCGAGGGCAGCGTCGCGGGTTCGGAGATCGCCATGGGCGGGGCACTGGTCTGGGGCGCGCGGAACGTGCCCAGCCAGCTGCCGGTGCACGCGAGCCGCCTCTTCGCCGCGAACGTCGTCAACCTGGTGCTGCTGATGACGGCCGACGGCAAGGTCACGCCCGACTTCGCCGACGAGATCGTCGACGGCGCCGCCGTCACCCACGACGGCGCCGTCCGGCACGCACCGACCCGCGAGCTGCTGGAGGCCGAGTGACCGAGGGCGTCGCGCTACTGACGGTGTTCGTGCTGGCGGTGTTCGTGGGGTTCGAGGTCGTGTCGAAGGTCTCGTCCACGCTGCACACGCCGCTGATGTCCGGCGCCAACGCGATCCACGGCGTCATCCTCGTCGGCGCGGTCATCGTGGCAGGGACGGCGGACGAGGCCGGCGTGCTGGTGGTCGCGCTGATCGCGGTCGTGCTGGCGACCCTGAACCTGGTCGGCGGGTTCGTCGTCACCGACCGCATGCTGGAGATGTTCGGCGGGAAACCGCGCTCCGCCCCTGACGAGGAGGGCGGCGCGTGATCCCCGTCTGGGCCCAGGTCTGCTACGTCGTCGCCGCCGTCTGCTTCATCCTCGCCCTCAAGGGCCTCTCGTCGCCGAAGTCCGCCCGGCGCGGCAACCTGATCGGCGCGGTCGGCGCGCTGCTCGCCGTCGTCGTCACGTTCATCGCCTACGACATCGACAACCTCGGCTGGATCCTGCTCGCCGTCGTGGTGGGTGCGGTCCCGGGCGCTCTGGGCGCCCGGCGGGTCGCGATGACGGCGATGCCGCAGCTGGTCGCCCTCTTCAACGGCGTCGGCGGTGGCGCCGCCGCCCTCGTCGCGATCCTCGAGCTGCGCCACGCCGACCTGCTGTCCGACGGCGCCCTCGCGGCGTCCGCGTTCACGATCCTCATCGGCGCGGTGTCGTTCTCCGGCTCTGTCATCACCTTCCTCAAGCTGCAGGAGCTGATGACCGGCCGCCCGATCACGTTCCCCGGCGGCCCGTTCGTGTTCGGCGGCGTGCTGGTCGCCGCGGTCGGCCTGGGTATCTGGACGGTCGCGACCGGCAGCGTGACGCTGGCGATCATCCTGGCGATCGTCGGGCTGCTGGCCGGTGTGCTGCTGGTGCTGCCGGTCGGCGGCGCGGACGTGCCGATCGTCATCTCGCTGCTCAACGCGTTCACCGGGCTGGCGGTCGCCGCCGGCGGGTACGTGCTTGAGAACGCGCTGCTGCTGGTGGCCGGCACGCTGGTCGGCGCGAGCGGCACGATCCTCACCCGGGCCATGGCGCGGGCGATGGGCCGCTCGGTGTCGTCGATCCTGTTCGGCGCGTTCAAGGGCGGCTCGTCCGCGGGCGGCGGCGAGGTGTCGGACCGCCCGGTCCGCTCGGCCGGGCCGGACGACGTCGCGATCATGCTCGCGTATGCCCGCAAGGTCATCGTCGTGCCCGGGTACGGGCTGGCGGTGGCGCAGGCGCAGCACACGATCCGCGAGCTGGTCGACCTGCTGGAGAAGCGCGGCGTCGAGGTAGGCTATGCCATCCACCCGGTGGCCGGGCGCATGCCGGGACACATGAACGTGCTGCTCGCCGAGGCGAACGTGCCGTACGAGCAACTGCTCGAGATGGACACCGCCAACGGCCAGCTGCGCACGGCCGACGTCGCGCTGGTGGTCGGGGCGAACGACGTGGTCAACCCGTCCGCGCGGACGTCGCCGGGGTCGCCGATCTACGGCATGCCGATCCTCGACGCCGACCACGCCGGCGCGATCGTGTTCCTCAAGCGCTCGATGCGGCCCGGGTTCGCCGGCATCGAGAACGAGCTGCTCTTCGACGCGAAGACGACGCTGCTGTTCGGTGACGCGAAGGCGTCGCTGACGGCGCTCGTGACGGCGTTGAAGTCGCTCTGAGCGGGCGTCAGTCGACGACGCCGTAGAGGCGGTCGCCGGCGTCGCCGAGGCCGGGCACGATGTAGCCCTTCTCGTTCAGCCGCTCGTCGATCGCCGCCGTGACGACGGTGAGCGGCACGCCCAGCTCTCGGGTCTCTCGCTCCAGGTGCTCGACGCCCTCGGGCGCGGCCAGCAGGCAGACCGCGGTGATGTCGTCGGCGCCGCGGTCGACCAGGAAGTGGACCGCCGCCGCCAGCGTGCCGCCCGTGGCCAGCATGGGGTCGAGGACGTAGCACTGCCGCCCGGTGAGGTCGTCGGGCAGCCGGGTGGCGTACGTGGTGGCCTGCAGGGTGTCCTCGTCGCGGATCATGCCGAGGAAGCCGACCTCGGCCGTGGGGACCAGCCGGGCCATGCCGTCGAGCATGCCGAGGCCGGCGCGCAGGATCGGCACGATCAGCGGCTTCGGCGAGCTGAGCTTCACGCCCGTGGTCGGCGAGACGGGGGTCTGGATCTCGACGGTGTCGACGCGCGCCTCGCGGGTGGCCTCGTAGGCCAGCAGCGTGACCAGCTCGTCGGCCAGCCGGCGGAACGTGGGCGAGTCGGTGCGGACGTTGCGCAGCACGGTGAGCTTGTGTGCGACGAGCGGGTGGTCGACGGCCAGCAGACGCATGCCAGGAACTTATATGAATACGGGCACGCTCTCGACCAGTTGGGTGTGCTGGTGCTAGCGTCCCCGAGAGTGTGCAGGGGTTGCGTCTGAAGAACGGAGGCCAGATGCCCGAGGGCGCCATAGCCGAGCCTGTCGGCTCGGGTACAGACGATCCCCCACCCGCCGGCGGCGAGCTCGTCGCCGATGCCGCACGCCTGCGTCAGCGGGCGGTCTTCCTCCGCGAACTGGCGGAGGCCCGCGCGCTGCTCGCCCGCTCGACCCCCTGGCACGGCCGCACCGCCGGCCTGCGCGGCCGGCTACGGCAGAGCATGTAGAAACCCGCTCCGCCGGTGTCCGACACTGAGGGCGTTGTCGACTTCGTGGTCGTGGCGTACCGCGAGGCCGGGCACTGGCTGGTCGAGACCGCGCCGCGAGAGCTCGGGAACGACCTCGGCAAGCTGGTCGGCCTGCTGCGCGAGCGGCCGGGCGACAACGGGTCGCTGGCGTTCGTCTCCGTCGACGAGGACTTCTTCTACGCGGCCCGGCTGATCGGCGACGACCTGCGGCTGCTGCTGTCCGACGTCACCGCCGCGACCGACTGGCCGATGGCCCGCGACGTCGTCGAGCGGCTCGGGCTGCCGTTCCCGGACGACGACGACCCGGCGCAACCGGCCGGTGACCTGACGATCTTCGCCGACCTCGGCGTCGACCCGATGTCGCTGGCCGCGATCTGTGACGACCTCGACACCTACCCCGACGAGCTGCTGCTGCGCATCGCCACCCGCGCCGGCTTCGGCGCGCAGCTGGACGACGCGCTGCCCTGATGGTCAGAGGCCGCCGCGCAGTTGCATGGCCGACGCGACGCGGTCGACGGCGAGCGCGTAGGCCGCCTGCCGGTAGCTGCCGTGGTGCTCCTCGCTGAACTCCGCGACCTCGGTGAACGTCCGCTCGAGGCGTCCGCGCAGTTCTGTCGCCAGCCGCAGCTCGTCCCACGGCACGCCCGCGACGCCCTGCGCCCACTCGGCGTACGCGGCGATGGCCGCCCCGCCCCCGGCCAGGAGGTCGGGCACGACCCGCACCCCGCGCGCGTCGAGGACGGCGTCGGCCTCCGGCGTGACGGGGTGTGCGGCGCCCTCGACCACGATGCCCGCGCGCACGCCGTCGACGTTGAACGCCGTCAGCACCTCGCCGGTGGCCGCCGGGATCAGCACGTCGCAGTCGAGCGTCAGCAGCTCGTCCGGCGCGATGCGCTGCAGCGGCGCCCGGGAGTCGGCGACGGAGTACCCGGCGGCGGTGGCGCGCAGCAGCTCGGGGACGTCCAGGCCGCGCTCGTTCAGCACCGCGCCGCCGGCGTCGCCGACCGCGACCACCCGCACGCCGCGCACGAACAGCTCACGCGCCACCCACGAGCCGACGTGGCCGAAGCCCTGGATCGCCACGCGTTGCGCACCGAGGTCGATGCCCCAGCGCCGGGCCGCCGCCTCGAGCACGTACACCAGCCCGCGCCCGGCCGCGGCGTCGCCGCCGGCCACGCCGCCGAGGCCGAGCGGCTTGCCCGTGACCACGCCCGGCGCGTGTCCGTATCGGCTGCCGTACGCGTCGAGGAACCACGCCATGACGCGCGCGTCGGTGTTGAGGTCGGGTGCGGCGATGTCGAGCCGCGGCCCCATGACGTGGCTGACGGCGAGCGCGTAGCGCCGCGTGAGCGCCTCCAGCTCCGTCGTCGAGTAGTCGGACGGGTCGATCAGCAGGCTGCCCTGGGCGCCGCCGAACGGCAGGCCGTGCAGCGCCGAGCGCCACGTCGTCAGCGCCGCCAGCGCGCGGGTCTGCTGGACGTCGGCGCGCGGGTGGAAGCGCAGCCCGCCGAGGTACGGCCCGCGGGCGGCGTTGTGCTGGACGCGGTACCCCTGCACGACGGCGATGCTGCCGTCGTCGCGGCGCAGCGGCAGCTGCACGCCGAGCTCGCGGTCGTGCAGTTTGAGCAGCTCGTTCACGCCGGGACGGAGTTCGAGCTGCTCGGCCGCGCGGTCGACCGACGCGGCCACGGCGATGTCGGGGGTGAGCCCGCGGTCGATCATCGAGAGGGAGGTGAGGGTCATGGAATCTCCCGTAAAGCGAACGCTCGTTCTTCTAAGCTTTGCATCAGATTGCGGATCTCGTCAAAGGATTTCGCGCGCTTCCTGTGGTGACGCTGAGAAGTCGCGGGGTGTGACACGTCTTACCGCCGCGGCACGTATCGTCGACGGCATGTCCGCGGGACCGGCCGGCCGGCGCTACGAGCCGCTCATGCGCCTCGCGCTGGCCGAGGCCGAACTGGCGCCGTCGACCGGCGACGTCCCGATCGGCGCCGTCGTGGTCGACGCGGACGGCGCGGTGCTCGGGCGCGGGCACAACCGGCGCGAGGCCGACGCCGACCCGACGGCGCACGCGGAGGTGCTGGCGCTGCGCACCGCGGCGGCCGCGGCCGGCACCTGGCGGCTGGAGGGGTGCACGCTGGTCGTGACGATGGAGCCGTGCTCGATGTGCGCCGGCGCGCTTGTGCTGGCCCGCGTCGACCGGCTCGTCTACGGCGCGCCCGACCCCAAGGCCGGCGCCGTCGGCTCGCTCTGGGACCTCGTCCGCGACCGCCGGCTCAACCACCGCCCGGAAGTGCTGGCGGGCGTCCTCGCCGACGAGTGCGGTGCGCTGGTTCGCGACTTCTTCGCCGCCCAGCGCTGACCCCCTGGGCCGCGCAGGTCGTGGCGGGGCAAGGCGATCGAGCCGGTCGTCCGCGGCGCCGTGCTGCGGCCGGCCGCCCGATTTCCTACAGCGCCCGAGGCTCCGGTACCCTCGACGGCGGTAGCGTGTCCGAGCGGCCTAAGGAGCACGCCTCGAAAGCGTGTGTGGGGGCAACTCCACCGTGGGTTCAAATCCCACCGCTACCGCCAGCCGAAGGGCCCCAGTCGCGCGACGTCGCGAATCTGGGGCCCTTTCGTCGTTCCCAGGTCAGCGCACACCCACCGGACCTTGCCGGACCAGACGACTCGCCGGTCCGTGGTCGCCTTCCTAGCCTGGTGGGAGAACCGGGAGCAGGGGGCAACCATGGCCGCGCACGAGAACATCGCCGTCGATCCGACCCTCACGGACCTGTACAAGGACCTGCATCGGCATCCGGAGCTCGGCTTCCAGGAGCATCGCACCGCCGGGATCGTCGCGCATCGGCTACAGGCATCAGGGTTCGACGTGACGACCGGCGTCGCCGTGACCGGGACCGTCGGCGTGCTGAGGAACGGGTCCGGCCCGACGGCGCTGCTGCGTGCCGACATGGACGCTCTACCCGTCGAGGAGGACACCGGACTGGACTACGCCAGCACCGCGACGACGACCGACCGGAGCGGCACGAGCGTCCCGGTCGATCACGCGTGCGGCCACGACCTGCACACCACCTGCCTGCTGGGTGCCGCCGCCGCGCTGGCCGCCGACCGGGCGAGCTGGACCGGCACGTTGCTCGTGGTGTTCCAGCCGGCCGAGGAACTCGGCGAAGGGGCGCAGGCGATGGTCGACGACGGCCTGTACGACCGCTTCCCCACGCCTGATGTCGTCCTCGGCCAGCACGTGGCGCCGTTGCCGGCCGGCAAGATCGCGGGACATCCCGGCGCGTCCTACGCGGGATCGGACTCTCTGCGCGTGCTTCTGGTCGGCCGGGGCGCTCACGGGTCGATGCCGGAGGCCTCGATCGATCCGGTCGTGATGGCCGCCGAGACGGTCCTGCGGCTTCAGGCAGTGATCTCCCGTGAGATACCGAGCACGGCGACGGCCGTTCTCACCGTCGGCTCGATCCATGCCGGCGACGCGGCGAACGTGATCCCCGGCGAGGCCGAACTGCAGCTGAACATCCGCAGCTACGACACCGGCGTGCGCCGGCGCATCCTCGACGGCATCGAACGCGTCGTCCGGGGCGAGGCCGCGACCGCCGGCGCGACCGACGAACCCACGATCACCGAGATCGAACGGTTCCCGGTCGTCGTCAACGACCCCGCGGCTCTCGGCACGACACTGGACGCGTTCGCCAAGTGGCTCGGACCGGACAACATCCTCGACCCTGGCGCCGGGGCGGGCAGCGAGGACGTCGGAATCCTGGCGACGAGCGCCGGCGCGCCCTTGTCCTACTGGCTGCTCGGCGGCACGGACCCGTCGCTGTTCACGACCGGTGACATGAGCGACCCGGCGCTGCTCACCGTGCCGTCCAACCACTCACCCCACTACGCGCCGGTCATCCAGCCGACGCTCGCGAACGGGATCACCGCGCTGGTCACCGCCGTCCGCACCTGGCTGCCACCGTCGTAGCGCGCCGGTCGCAAGGCACTGAGCCGCCGTCGGCGCGGCACTGAAGCACGCTCCGGCGCCGAGCGCACCGTTACCGCCGTGTATCGCTCTACCTGCTCGCCGCGCACCAGGGGTCGGTCGCACTTTAGGCTCTAGACCTGCCGCGACGTGGGTGCAGGGACAAGGGACGGGGGGTGCGGGCGTGACCGTTGACTCGCTCAACGTCTTCCTGCTCGCCGGCGCCCTCGTGCTCATCGCCGCCGTCGTCGCGGTCCGCGCCAGCGTGAAGCTCGGACTTCCGAGCCTCGTGCTGTACCTGCTGATCGGCGTCGTCATCGGCGAGTCCGGTCTCGGCGTCCAGTTCTCCGATCCGGAGATCGCGAGGTCGTTCGCCTACGCCGCGCTCATCGTCATCCTGGCCGAGGGCGGCCTCACGACGCACTGGGACGAGGCGCGACCGGTGTTCGGCATCGGGCTGTCGCTGGCGACCGTCGGCGTCGTCGTGAGCACGGCGGTCGTCGCGATCATCGGGCACTTCCTGCTCGGGCTCGACTGGCTGCCCGCGATCCTGCTCGGCGCGATCTTCGCCCCGACAGACGCCGCCGCCGTGTTCTCGACGCTGCGGCGGCTGCCGTTGAAACGGCGGATGTCCGGCGCTCTCGAGGCCGAGTCCGGTCTCAACGACGCGCCGGCCATCGTGCTGGTGACGATCCTCAGCGCCGAGCACGGTGCCGGCGAGGGGTTCCTGATGATCGGGCTGACGGTCGTGTACGAGCTGATCGGCGGCGCCGCGCTGGGCTACGTGGTGGGGCGGGTGGGTGCGGCCATCCTGCGCCGGACCGCGCTGCCGGCGTCGGGGCTGTATCCGCTGGTCGTGCTGACGCTGACGGTGCTGGCGTACGCCCTCGGCGCGTATGCGCACATGAGCGGGTTCGCGGCGGTGTACATCGCGGCGCTCGTGCTGGGCAACTCGCGGCTGCCGCACCGCGCGGCCACGCGGTCGTTCGTCGAAGGGCTGGCGTGGCTGGCGCAGATCGGGCTGTTCGTCATGCTCGGCCTGCTGTCGTCGCCGTCGGACATGCCGGGCGCGTTCGTCACCGCCGTCGTCGCCGGGGCCGCGCTGACGTTCGTCGCGCGGCCGATCTCGGTGTGGGCCGCGACGGCGCCGTTCGTGATGTCCGTCCGCGAGAAGGTGTTCGTGTCGTGGGCCGGGCTGCGTGGTGCGGTGCCGGTCGTGTTCGCGACCATCCCGCTGGCCGAGGGCGTCGAACGGGCCGCGTGGCTGTTCGCCGTCGTCTTCATCGTCAGCGTCCTCTACACGCTGATCCAGGCGCCGACGCTGCCCTGGCTGGCGACCCGCCTCGGCATGGTCCCGGCGTTCCCGACCCGCGACGCCGACGTCGAGTCCGCGCCGCTGGAGCGCCTGGACGCCGACCTCATCCACGTCCGCGTGCCGCCCGGGTCCAAGCTGCACGGCGTCGAGATCGGGGAGTTGCGCGTGCCGCCGGGGGTCGGCGTCGCGCTGATCGTCCGCGGCGACACGTCGATGGTGCCGGGTCCGCGGACCAAGCTGCAGCACGGCGACGAGATCCTCATCGTCGCGCCCCGGGCGCTGCGCCGCGCCACCGAGGCCCGGCTGCGCGCCGTCGGACGACGCGGCCGGCTGGCCGGCTGGTTCGGCGAGCGCGGCGGCGCACCGGACGAGGACGACTGACGCGCCGGCGTCAGGACGCGGCCTGGCACGGCGGCAGCTCGGCCGACGGTGTCGGCGGCGGCGCCGCGGGGTCGGTCAGCGCCTCGAACGTGTCGCCGAGGACGAGGTCGATGGTCGCCTCGGTGCGCTCGTCCGGCACGTACACCGCGCCGGGCACCAGCGTCGCGACGAGCTCGGCGGCGGCTTGGTCGTCGGGCCGCGACCGCACCTCGGCCGTCCCGGTGATGGACTTGCTCAGCGGGTCGTTGTCGACGTCGACGACGGTGAAGCCGCGGTCGCGGACCTGCCGGGCCACCGCCGACGCCAGCCCGTTGCGGTCGGTGGCGTTGTAGACGTTCACCTGCACGTCCGCCGGCGCCGGCGCGGACGTCGGCACACCCGGCGCGCACGGCTGGCTGGTGGAGCCCGCGGCGCCCGGCTCTTCCTCGCCGACGACGTTGGCCCAGCTGTACCAGGCGGCGCCGATGACCACGCCGATGAGGACCAGCAGCGTCACCGAGGTGCGGATGCGCCGCCAGTGATGCCGGCGTGCGCTCTCCTCCTCGGTGAGCTGCTCATCCTCGAACGCCATGGGTGCTCCGGGGTCGGCGGCGATGCCGCAGGGCAGGGGTCTGGGGTGATGTGATCAGCCTAGTGTGCAGGTCCCGTTTCCGCAGGTCATGCCTCGGCGTCGGGAACCAGGAGGACGCGGGCGTGGATGACCGGGCGCTGTTGCAGCGCCGCACGGAGCGCACGGTGCAGCCCGTCCTCGAGGTACAGCTCGCCGCGCCACTCGACCACGTGGGCGAAGAGGTCGCCGTAGAACGTGGAGTCGTCGGCCAGCAGGGTCTCGAGGTTCAGCGTGCGCTTGGTGGTGACCAGCTCGTCCAGGCGGATCTGGCGCGGGGGGAGCTCGGACCACGCCCGCAGACCCGTGTCGTGCTCGGGGTAGGGCTTGCCGTCTCCGACGCGCTTGAAAATCACCTAGCGCAGTCTAAACGGCGGGCGTCGTTTTGCCTGGCATATGCCGGACCACGTGCGAACGCGGCCGGCGAGGAGCTCGCCGGCCGCGTCCACGCCACGGTCGTCAGGACCATGCCTCCATGGTGTTCGAGCAGTTGCGCAGCTGTCCGGTGGACATCTTCTTCTCGCAGGCCCGGAAGATGACCCGGCGGCCTTCCTCGAACTCGTAGTCGTACCTCTGCTTGTCGACGGCGCCCTGGTCCGGGCCGCTGTCGCGGTGCTGCCAGCCGCTGGACGTCGAGGGTGACTCGCGCCAGACGCCCTGGCCGAGGAAGGGCCCCTCGCACCAGGTGAACAGGCCCACCACGCGCCACCCGTTGGACTTGGTGTCCGTCACCTCGAGGATCTCGCCGCGCTCGTAGAACTTCACGGACCCGCCGGAGGTCCACGCCGTCCAGGTCTTGCCGTCCGGGTTGGGGTGCTGCCAGCAGCCCGTGGTGGCGATGTCGCCGGGCTTCAACCCGCTCGGCGCGGCCACGCCCGGCAGCGCGACGGAGGTGAGGGCGACGGCGCCGGCGACCGCGACGGCCCATCGGGTCAGCCGGCGCGACCGCTGCGGCCGGGTGCGGGTCGTTGTACGTAGCGTCATGCGTCGTGCTCCAAGCTCGGTCGGACAGATGCTCGGAGTGTGCCGTCGGCCGCTTACCTGCTGCTTGCTCCGCACTTGTCGCCGCGACGTCCGGCGTTCAGCCCGGCGCCAGCTCGGCGATCCGCCGCGCCAGGTAGCGGCGCTCGCCGTCGTTGCCGGCCGCCGCCAGGGCCGCGCGATACTGCGTCGCGGCGGCCTCGTGGTCTCCGGCCCGGCGGAGCAGGTCCGCACGGGTCGCGGGCAACAGCCCGTAGCCGTCCAGCTCGGCCGCGACGGCGTCGACCTGCGCGAGCCCGGCCGCCGGGCCGTCCGCCATCGCGACAGCGACCGCCCGGTTCAGCCGCACCACCGGCGTCGGCTGATGCTCCAGCAGCTGGTCGTAGAGCCGGACGATGCGCGGCCAGTCGGTGTCCTCGGCCCGTTCCGCGACGGTGTGACAGGCGGCGATCATCGCCTGCAGCTGGTATGGGCCGGGACGCTCCCACGCCAGCGCCCGCTGCAGCAGCTCGACGGCGCCCGCGATGGCCGGGCGGTCCCAGCGGCCGCGGTCCTGCTCCTCCAGCGGGACCAGCTCGCCGTCCCCGCCGGTGCGCGTCGCCGCGCGGGCGTCGTGCAGGCGGAGCAGCGCGAGCAGACCGAGCGGCTCGGGCTCGCCGGGCAGCAGCTCGGTCACCAGGGTGGCCAGCCGCAGCGCCTCGCGGGTGAGCTCCGGCCGCATCAGGCCGTCGCCGCTGGTGGCGCCGTAGCCCTCGTTGAAGAGCAGGTAGACGACGCCGAGGACCGCGTTCGTGCGCTCCGGGAGCTCGTCCGGCGGCGGCACGCGGTACGGGATCGCGGCGGCCCGGATCTTGCCCTTCGCCCGGACCAGCCGCTTCGCCATCGTCGCCTCGGGCACCAGGAACGCCCGTGCGATCTCCGCCGTCGTCAGGCCGGTCAGCGTGCGCAGCGCCAGCGCGACCTGCGCCTCGAACGCCAGCGCCGGATGGCAGCACGTGTAGAGCAGCCGCAGCCGGTCGTCGTCGGGGCCGTCCGGCGCTTCGCCCGCGGGGCTGCCCGGCCGCTCGTCCGCGAGGCCGCCCGGCCGCTCGTCCGCGGACCCGCCGGACCGCTCGTCCGCCGTCGCCGCCAGCAGCCGCAGCTTCGCGGCGCCCGCCTTCGCCCGGCGCAGCCGGTCCAGCGCCCGGCGCCGCGCCGTCGTCGTCAGCCAAGCGCCGGGCCGGTCCGGGACACCGTCGCGCGGCCAGGTCTCCAGCGCCGCGGCGAACGCGTCGGCGGCTGACTCCTCGGCGAGGTCCCAGTCGCCGCCCCACGCGATCAACGTCGCGACGACCCGCCCCCACTCGTCCCGGAACGCCTCGGCCACGGCGGCGTCGACGTCCACCCGCGCGCCGCCCACCGCGGAACCATCCGCCCGTGCGCGGTCGACCCCGGCACCGTCCGCTCCTGCGCCGCCGGCCCTCGCGCCGTCCGTCCCAGTACCGCTCACCCCGGGCCGTCCCCCTCCGTCACGTCGGCTCGGCGTCGACGTTGGCATGACCCGCCCGGATCGGGAGGGATCCCACCCTACGGGCGGGAACTGACAACTCGGCGTCGTTCATCGGACCGGACGGATCTCGACCTGCCCGAACCGGGCGGCGGGGTGGCCGGCGGCGATCTCGACCGCCTCGTCCAGATCGGCGCACTCGATCAGCGCGAAGCCGCCGATCTGGTCCTTCGTCTCCATGAACGGCCCGTCCGTGCGCAGCACGTCGCCGTCGCGGACCCGTACCGTTGTCGCCGTCCGGCTCGGGTACAGGCCCTCGTGTGCCCGCAGCACCCCGCGTCGCTCGAGGTCGGCCATCCACGCGTGGAACCGGCGCAGCCCGTCGCCGTCGGCGATGTCGGACTCGCGCTCCTCGTCGGCGCTGATCAGCAGCAGGTACCGAATCGGCTGGCTCATGGTGTCCATCGTGCGCCATCCCGTTCGTCGTGGGGTCGACCCGTCGCTACTTCGAGGAGCATCCGATGTTCACCACCACGTCCGCCGACGGCACCACGATCGCCTACGACCGCTCCGGATCCGGCGCCCCGATCGTCTTCGTCTCCGGCGCGTTCAACGACCGGCACACCCTGGCACCCGTCGCCGCCGAGCTGGCCTCGTCCCACACCGTCGTCTGCTACGACCGGCGCGGCCGCGGCGACAGCGGCGACACCGCCCCCTACTCCGTCGACCGCGAGATCGAGGACCTCGACGCCGTCCTGGCCGACGTCGGCGGATCGGCGGCCGTGTTCGGCTTCTCGTCCGGGGCGAACCTCGCCCTGCTCGCCGCCTCCCGCGGCGTCGCCGTGTCCTCGCTGGTCCTCTACGAGGTGCCGTTCGCTCTGACGGCGGACGACCGGCGGCCCGCCGACCTGCCCTCCCAGCTCGCGACGCTGATCGCCGCCGGTCGCCGCGCCGACGCCGTCACGACGTTCCAGCTGGAGGGGATCGGGCTGCCGCCGGAGATGGTCGCCGGGATCAGGCAGTCGCCGTTCTTCCCGCAGCTCGAGGCGATCGCCCCCACCGTCGTCTACGACGCCACCCTCACCGCGCCCCCGTACGACCAGCCGACCCCGGAGATGCGGGCGGTGCGGGTGCCGGTGCTCGTCCTGACGGGTGAGGAGACCTGGCCGGTCCTGCGGCAGACGGCCGAAGCCCTGCCGTCCCTCCTGGCGGACGCCCGCTACCTCACCGTCGCCGGAGGCGCGGACCACACCATCTCGCCGCCCGACACCGCCGCCGTCGTGCGGGAGTTCCTCACCTGACCGCTGCTCGACGCGTTGTGTCGGACCCCGCCGCGAAGATCGAGCTCTCGATGTCGGCGAAGGGACGTGGATCGCGGTGGGCGTCTGCAACGAGGTCTACAAGAGCGACAGCGCGCTGCGGCGCTTTCTGGACGAGCGCCTTCCCGCCCGCCATCAGGTCGCTGACGAGTGGAGCCTCGTGGTCGGCAGATCGCGGCGGCAGCCGGTGCGACTCGGGATGTGCGGCGACTACGCAGCCATTGGGACGGCTCTGGAGATGCGGATCGGCCTCGACCTGGCATCGAAGCCGGCGTACCTGCCAGTACTGCGCAGTCTGACGGCCGAACGGTGCGAAAAGTTGCTGCGGGTCGCCGGCTTCGATCGCATAGCACCAGAGTGGCAGATGCCTGACATGACCGAGCCGACGATCTTGAGCTGGACGAGAGTGAAGCACCCGACGGTCGTCGATGACGATCAGATCGAAGCGCTTCTGGCCTGTTACGCCGCAGCTGCCGACGAGCGCATTGCGCGGGTGTGCCGGCACGAGTCCACAGAGATCCAGCGACGCATCGCTGTCAGGGGGCTCAACGGCGGCGGGCGCCAGAGACACCCTGATCACGACCGCGAGGTCACCCGGGCGATGACACCGCTCTGGCAGGCCTACCTTGACGTCGGTCGGTCCAGCCTGAGTGATCTCGGCGAGCTCTCGCTTGTCCAGATCGAGCTGGCCGCCGGCTACGCGGTTGCCGACCTGCTCATCGGGACGACTCTCGTCGAGGTGAAGAACTATGGTGATCCGGCTGCGGAGATGCGCGCCGTGCTCGACCAAGTGCTCACCTATGCTCTGCTCAACCGCTGGCGTCCGCATCTCGCCATCGATACCGTCGCCGCCTATTTCGGCTGGCATGCGGTGACGGTCTCGGTGCAACTGGATGACCTCCTGAACGTCTCGAGCCCAGGACCGACGCCGGGACTGCACGAGATCTCATCGGATCTTCGGCAGGCGATCGCCAACGACTTGGAGGACGCAAGGTACTGGCACGAGTGCGACGAACTCAGCCGCCGCCGGGTGTGACGTGACACACCAGGAAGGCTGAGTTCGGGACGTCATCACGCGCCCCCACTCGCTTGACTCGGGTGGCTGCTGACCGGGCGTCTGTGTTGCTGACTGTGGCAACATCTTCGGCATGCCAGTCGTCCCTGGCAGGAGAGCCATCGTACGAGGCCTCCGCGACCCGATGCAGACCTTGGGCTGGCGAGCCCGGGCGGCAGGTTGGTGGACTCTGGATGCCTCGGCTGGGTGGACCTACGTCGTCACCGTGGGAACGGCGGTCGCGGGCCTTCCTGCGGGGCATGCGCGTGCAACCTCGTACGTCGGAGCCCGCAGTGAATCCATCGAGGTTGAGGTCGCGCGCGCATGTGGCCTCGCCGACTCCTATCGCAACCGCACCCTTGTGATTCCACTTGGCTACATGTTGCCGAAGCGTCGGCGGCGTGAGTTGCTCGTCGCGCCCGAAACGGTGACCGACGTTGCGGGTGAACTGGCCGACGAGCTGGCGTCGTATGCCGTGCCCTACCTGAGCGATCTCGTCGAGAGTTCTGACGCCGTGCTGTCCGAGACGGCCAAGGGATGGCTCCAATTGTCCGTGGTCGAGTTGACCCGTCACCTGATTGCCACGGAGCACCTTCGGGGTCGGGACCCGGCCCTCGAACTCGTTCGAGAGGCCCGGCGAGCGTTGGCTGGCCAGAACAACCCTGCCGCTGCTCAGAAGCGCAGCCTGTTGGACGGGCTCATGCGCGGCGACCACCGGCCCGGTCCCGGTAGGGACCGGGCGATGCGTCCGCCCGGCAGCGTTGGCGGAGGATAGGGGATTCGAACCCCTGAGGGATTGCTCCCAACACGCTTTCCAAGCCCGTGACCAGCAGTTTTCCTGTGTCCGGAACCGTCCGACCTGCAGACGATGGCTAGCACCTGCCTGTGCTATGGACGGGTCTGAACGGGCCCGAATGAGACGGAAACTGAGACGGAAGCGGACGGCTCGCGGTCCGCCTGGAGGCGGGATCTGCCTCATCAGTTAGACGCCCCCGGCCGGTGCGGGAACACCGGACCGGGGACTTGATCCCAACCTGACTACACCAGGGAGAGACCCATGGTCACCGTATCGAAGCCGAAGAAGCGGGAGATCATCACCCGTGCTCCGTTCGTGAGTGATGACATCGGAGAGATCGTCGCGTACCACGATGAGGAAGGCCCGACCATTGATGTGACGATCCGCCCGGAGGACAGCGGTCAGTACGCGCAGTTCGGTCTCACTGCGGCCGAAGTGCACGAGCTGGCCGACGAGCTGCACCGCATTGCGAACAAGGTTCAGCGTGCCGGGTGGACCCCGACCATCCTCACGGACGCTCGGACGTACCTGCCGGGCATGACCGACGAGCAGATCATCGAGCGCCTGGACCGGCTCTACCGCCGCTGGGGCGGGCTCGTGATCGGGTTCCGCGGTCGCCTGGATCGCCGTGCCGGACGTGCGCTGGCGGTCGAGGTTCAGATGGAGACGCTGGAACGCTCTGTCGGCCTGGTCGAGCAGCACGCAGAGACCTTCTCCGGGGTTCCGGAGCTGGCGGACGGGCTGGCGGAGCTGCGGTCCTCGCTGGAGGCCGTGCGACAGTTGTACGTCGCGGAGTGGGAGCGTCAGCCGTGAGGGCCGTCGAGGACCGCAATGCTGCGTGCTCGGTGAAGTGGTGCGACGAGACCGGAACCCACGCCGTGCACCGCAAGTACGTGGCGTCGGTGCCCGGAGGGGTCCGCGGTGGCGGCCTCGTTGGCGTGAACCTCGCGCAGCGGGTCCAACCGCGGGCGTCGGTGTGTGTCGAGCTGACGGTGACTACGCCGTGGGCGTCGACGGCCGGCTTCCTGTTCGCCGCCGCGTCCGTGCCCGACATCGCGACGGCGCTGGCCGAGGCGGCTGAGCGAGCGATCGAGCTGGGCGGAACGCGTGAACGGCGCGATTGATCGCTAGCGGCTCCGTGACGGTGGCCGGTTCGTTGCCCCAGATTCCCATGCCGGGACGAGCGACGAGCCGGCCGCCGTGAGCGGTCCTCGTACGGATGGCTTGGCGATGACCGTGGGCTGACGTGAGATACCGCCTGCCTACTAGAAGTTGTGAGGTATATTGATGGGTGCCTGGGTGATTCACGAACACCCTGACGTGGCCAAGTGGTTGGAGGGCCTGACTGGGACGACGGCGGTGACTGTTGCCGCAGCCCTCGACCGGCTGGCCGAGGATGGGCCGGCGCTGGGTCGGCCGACGGTGGACAGCATCAAGGGCAGCCGGCACCACAACATGAAGGAGCTGCGTGCGCGCACGGTGCGGATCTTGTTCGTGTTCGATCCACGACGCGCTGCCATCCTCCTGGTGGCCGGCGACAAGCGTGGCGAGTGGGAACGCTGGTACAAGGCGTCGATCCCGCTCGCAGACGACCGATACGACGAGTGGCTGACCATGCTCGACGAGGGCAAGGCAAAGGGGGCGAGATGACACAGGAGATCGAGACCGCGACCAACACCGCGCGCTGGCCGACGTGGGCGGAGACCCGCGCGAAGCTGAACGTCGACGAGGTCGCCGTTGCTCAGGCTCGTGCGGAGCTGGAGGCGGAGGAAGCCGCGTACCGCCTGGCGGAGATTCGGCGTGAGCAGCACCGCACCCAGACTGACGTCGCCCGCGACATGGGCGTCAGCCAGAAGCGCGTTAGCGAGATCGAGCGCGGCGACTTGACCCGCACCGAGGTCGACACCATCAGCCGCTACGTCGCCGCCCTCGGCGGCCGCATCCGCATCGTCGCCGACTTCCCCGGACACAGCATCACTGTGCGTTGATGTCCGCCTGCCACTGCGGGCAGCGGAGCGCGTTGGTCCAGGACGGGTAGTCGTCCGGGTGGCTTGGTCGTGCACGCCAGGCGCGCCAGATGGCCACGCCGTTCTATGTTCACAGACAGGGCGGACTGACACCATGCGGACTGCCGATGTGCTCGCCGCAACCCTGACGGCGTTGGGTAGTGGTGAAGCGAACGAGGTCGCGGCGCCTGAGACCACCGTTCCCCGTCGACGCCTTCGTGACTGTCGCGCGGGTGGTGCGTGATCGTGTTCGTACTGCGCTGGCCAATCAATCGCCTTCAACATCCAGTAGGAGCGTGTTCCTCGCAACGTCTCGTAGTGAGTAGTAGTCCCGATGACGTTGTACTAGCTGATTCGCCGATTCCACTGGAAATCCAAGCTCTACAAGCCATCGAGTGTCGAAGAGGACTCGGAGTGCTGCCGTCGCGCCTTGGACCTGACGAACATCATTGACCAGCTCCTTAGACGGGGGCAGTCCGTGCGAAGCGATGTTGCGGAGATATGCCACGCGGTTAGCCCAGCGATCTTCATCGTCTTCGGGTATGAGGCTTCGTACGGGGTGACCCGCTTCACGTTCCATCGCAAGTAATCGTTGCTCTAGTGAAGGGCCCAGAATTGAATTGACTATCCCCTTCACGGGCTTTCGCCTGCGAGCATTCCACCCCATTTCCTGCAAGGCGCTACCGACAGCGCTAACGAGCACATCGCGGTCCCCCAGCTTTTCGGGAGGAACTCCATCGACACCCTCGTCGCCCTCGCGGCTGAATGACTCCACCATACGAACCCAAGACATGAAGGCCTCAACGTGTCGAGTTTGTCGACGCGACATCAGTGATGCATACTGCTCGATCGAGTATCTGTGTGAATTCACGATGGCCGAGGCGCGTGTGATGAGACTTGGAAAGTCGAGGTCCTTGAGAGTGTACAGCGTGTCATGGTGGCTTAGATCCGTCATGCCATCACGCGAGGAGTGACTAGTTCGGATTGTCATCCATTTGTTGGGACCTTTCAGATCCTTCCCGTCGACTTGCCAGGTCGAATTGGTGACAGCGAGGGACCGGATTCCGGATAGTCGCCGTGAGGAGGTTATGATCAGGAGCTCAATGGGGATGAGCCATACGTTCGTGATCTCCTCGAACGATAGGGGCTGGTCAAACTTAATTCGAATTGCACTTTCGTCCCTAAGCTCGACCGGGCGCCCGGCCGAAGGCATTGGTATTGTTGTCGCGTCCTCCAGCTGAATTCTGGCACCTGGGAACTCCGCGACGATTGGGTCGGGCGTGGTTCGCTTGATTGTGCTTTCGTGAAAGTCCTTACTTAGAACATACGAGTAGGCCGCCCATGCCGACCAGGGCTCTTGGTCCCAGAACTGAATTCTGAGCTCATCGTAACGGCACTCCTCAGGTTCAAGCCAGAGGCTACCTTCTAGCGCATACGTGGCTCGAACCGTTGCTTGAGTGCCACCAGGAACTACGGTCCGATGGTTAACGACACGTGTTCCGATCAAGGTCACGGCCTTGCCGAAAACTCTGCCGTATAGGTGGTTCGGAACCATGTGCCATGTGTCGATAGAAGCGTCTTGGATGTCTTCATCCCAGATCCCATCGAGCGCAGCCATGCCGGCGCCGGTCGTCGCGTCTACCCAGTAGCGTCCCGGGATACCAGATTCGTCATTAGGCTCTCGTACCCACTGTGCTGGCTCCTCAGTTGCGACCATGGTTAATGGTGGCACTTCAGAACTGCCGAGTCGAGACTGCCGACCCATTCTGAGGCGTCGTTCTCGTAGCTGCCCCGGTGTAGGTCGAAGCGGAGCGGGTCCAGGGTGCCGTAGGCATCGCGCAGCGACGGCTTGATGTTTCGTCTGCAAGGGGTGAGCTGTTCGTGCGAGCCGACAGCGCTTGACGAAACTTCAAGCCGCCCTTGACGCGCGTAGCGGAGGCCGCAGACTGGCCGCGTAGAGGGCGGAGCCGGGCGGTGACTGTTGAGGCTGGCTTGCATGGAGCGCGGTGCGACCCGTCTTCGTTCCGCCCGGTCGCGCCCCGGAACGGCCGCCAGGCCGCATGCCCGGGCGCGACCGGGCGGAGACGGCGCGTCAGCGCCGCTTGATCTCGAAAAGGTGGACTCGGCAACGGCGGCCTCGTTGGCCTTGTTGGCGTGCTGGCAAATAGGACCCTCCAGTCCGCGCAGCAGGATCTGGGACTATGCGCGCGGACTGTTGCCGTCCGAGGATGTGTCCGGCTCCTGTTGTACCGTCCGCGCGAGTGGGGAGCTCGGATCGCGGAAGGGGGACCTGTGGCGGGTTTGACGGTCGGAGACCTGGTCGATCTTGCTGTGGCCGAAGGGGAGAGCGACGATGAGCACATCTACAGGATCTTTCAATGGAGATTTGAGCGCTCGATGAGCCTGGCCCGTGCGCTGGCTGGTGGCGGTTCGGGTCTTCTAATTGCGCTGGCTTTAGCTGTTGCACAGGAGGACGCGCCGAGCTCATCATGGGTAGTGCGACTAGGGTTCGTGGGCGCGATCGTCGCAATAGTTATGGCAGCGGGCGTCGGATGGCGCGTGCGGAGCATGCATCGGGAGTTCATTGCGGCACAATTCCTGGCATCGGAGCTCAGGACGATAAGGCCATTCCTGAGGCTGTACCGTCTCGGACGGGGCACGCGATGAGCCTCGACGCGGTGATCAGCTTGTTAGCGATAGGCCTAGGCGCGACTTCAGTGGCAACTGCTCTTGTTGGATACCTGAAGGAACTACAATCACGCTCGACCTCGTCGAATGCGTTGGAAAAGGCCGACGTATCGACGGTACTCACTAATCCGGACATCGACAAGCTTGGTTCCGTGCTGCGCAATGATATCGGCAAGGTTAGAGTCAGTGATTACACACGAGATCAGGCCGTGAGGCGAAGGTTCAATGACCTTGTTGGGGAAATTCTGGATTTCGTAGGCGACGATAGGGAAGCAGAGTTGAGTCCTGCGCAAGGACGGGACAATAGGGAGCGTTTTGGCACACTCGACGGCGAGGTGTTTCCGGAGCTAACAGATGCCTACAGGGAGGTCGCTGGCGGTGAGGTCTGGAACGGTCTCGCTCGTGCCCGGAGAGCGGTTGAGATCGAGTTTCGCCAGCTGCTAGGTATTCCGCTGGAGGTTGCTGGCTCGTCCAAGCCCATATCTCTAGGCGCGATGACTGGCCAGCTGTTGGCTGGGGGCGCGTTGAACGAGGGCGACGCCATCGATCTCAGATATGCCATAGATCTATGCAACCGCGCGGTTCATGGGTATCCGGTGGGGATTGCGAATGCGGCCGAGGCATTGTCTATACTGAATCGCATTCTGCTCAATCTCCACGGCCGCAACGAGCCGTCGGTGTGATCGAGCCACGAACGCTCTATCTGAATCTCATCAGGCCATCGGATACGTGGTTATGCGTGCGAGCGCCGCTCTAAGGCTTGTCCGTTTGGGCAGTGAGCTTCGCTAAGATTTCTGGATCCGCTTCTTCTCGAAGAGGGATGTGGGACGCAAGCCAACGCTTCGCATCGTCTAGTAGTGCCTCGATGTTGGCGCCACAGAAGTCGGCGAATCGGAGCGTGCCGTACTTGGTCATGGTTCGGCCGCTTCAAGAGCCTCAGTCATGCCGACGACGTCCGGTATTCGTACGGTACGAAAATGGCCGGGCTCATATTCAGCCAGGGGAACGACATGCTGAAGGTCTATCGCTGGCCAAACTTTACCGTGAGCCGAACCGCTTGCCGCACGCCATATGCGCTCCAGGTCTTCGGGCACGTAATCAATTATTGGCGCTGTAGCTTGAAGGACGGTAAAGTGGTTAGGCCGTTTCAATTCGACTTCTTTATACGCGGGTGCAGTGCGCTCCAGCAAGAGCCTGTCCATTTCTTGCACGTGCTGCTTCGCGTTCGTGGTCGGCAGACTCTTTCGATGTTCCTCGTAGTCCCACCTTATAAGGCAAAGATGCCTCCGAGCGCACTCGCGCGCGGAGCCTCCCGCCATTGTCCACACTGCCTGTGAGGCTGATTCCAGCGCAGCGCGTGCGAGCGTATACGCTGGCCGGAAGCTGTGCGTCACCTCGTGGTCCGGTGGGAAATTGAGTGGAGCGACATACTCCGCCCAGAGAAGCAAATGCTCCAAGGCTGCCCGGAGGTAGGAGCGACACCAGTCGGATGCCTTCTCGTGGACATATATTTCGTTGATCTTCACGAAATTGGAGATGGGGGACGGGTCGCCGAGTTGCGTCATGATTCGATTGCATATGCGTGCGCTATGCGCCACTGCGGTCCATTTGAGAATTGTTACAGGGTCAATCGGAATCCGTGGCTCCATCCCACGATGATATAAGCTGGTCGAGGCGATCTGGCTGAATGTAGATCGCGGTGGCGTCGTCGCTCGCTTTGCCCCGGGGCCACCGGTGGCCCTTGGGATCGCTGGCTTCGGCTTCGCGTACCCGGTCGAGAAGCGCCGCCGGCCCGTGCGACCGGAGTTGAGCTAATAGGTCAGTCCAGTCCATCAGGTGGAAACGATCAACGGTCCTGCTAGCTCCGTCAGTTAGCAGCGCGGCGGCACGTAGATCGTGAGCCCGAACTGCACCTATCAAGGCATGTTCTGCAGCTATCGCTTCGGTGCTGGCCACCCAGAATCCGCCATCCCGGTTGCGATGGGCTCGCATGGCTTCGACGTAATCGCGCAGTGCGCTAGCGTGCTCGACGCTTCCGTTCGCAGTGGCGTCCATCGCGGGCCGGTAGCGAGCGCCGATGGCGGCTTCGCGGTCGTCGCAGATGATGACGAGACCGCTCGCGAGATCGAGGATGAGCGGTGAGTCGGCCAGGACGAGGTATTCGATGGTGTCACCTTGATCGCGGATGGCGGTGACAGTGGCAGACGGTGACCCAGGGTGTCCGAGATCGCAGGTGCTCGCATGGAGGGCATTGACGCTATTGATGGCGACGGCGAGGCAGTCAGTCATCGGCCGGTGGAGGTCAGCCAACTGGCCGACGTAGGAAGCGCCGAGCATGTGGCTATACCAAGCGACGCCATGGCGACAGCCAGATTCCGAGTCGGGAGGTACGCCTGCGCCGTCAATGACCACCGCGACGTTGCTTGTGACCGCGGCGAAGTCTTCGTTCTTCTGATCGGCGGTCGCGGGAATCGACGCGAGTTGAGCGCGCATCAGCCGCCTGCCTCGTGGCGGTAGAGAGGGGTAAGCAATCGAGCTGCTGTGGGGTCGTGCGTCGCGGGGTCGTAGTCGACCTCGACAAGCGCCGAGAACTGTTCTGTGCCGGCCTGTTCGTAGAGATCAGCTAGGTCCGCGGTGAGCAACTGTACGACGCCGAGTGAGCCCGGTGGATGGATGCCGGTGAAGAGCAGAAGTGTGCCCTTGCCGTCTGGGCGGCGCAGTCGAGCAAGGTACGCGGGGTCCGTGGCCCGGGGTGGTTCCTGGTCTTGTCCGGAGCGGTAGACGGCATCAGCTCGGGAGTCGCGTAGCGTCCACACGCCGTCAGCCGCTCGTTCGAAGCGGATCGCGGGGTCTTGTGCGAGCGTCGCGGCAACGGGCTCGGACAGTCTCGGGCCGCAGATGACGATGAGGTTGTCTCGGTTGAGGTCGACCTGACCGTCTGTCGGGATCTGCTCGTGCTCGACGTCAAGGCGGAGGGAGCGCGCGAGCTCGCCAAGGCGTTGCGCCGCTGTGAAGTCCTCCGCTGCGACAACGGGTCGGGAGTTGCCGGCCTCGTGCTTGAGAGGTGTCAGGATCACGACCCGGCCGCGCCCGAGGAACGCCGCTTCGGGTGCCGCTCCAGCCTGGCGGAGCTGGAAGATCCGTCCGCGGCTCAGTCCCGCGGCGTTGGCAATGTCGGCGTAGGACATGCCCTGATCGCGAAGGTCCTGGATTACCTTCCGGCGCAGACGAGCAAGCTCGGTGACTTCGCGCTGCGCGGTCGTGATCCGACCGCTTGCTTCCCGCAGCAGCTCGAAAGGGTCCTTGATCGCTGCGATGCGTTCTACCTCGTCATTCACTGTGCTCCCCGATCGCTCGTGCCGCTGAGTTTAGGGGGGATAGACGGGTCCATCGCAAGACGGCTGTGTAGGGGGTCTAGACAATCGTCGGCCTTGCAACTACCTTCGTTGTGTAGCCCCCCTATACAAATGGAGGTTGGATCATGGCGCTACAGCGAGGGCACCGGTTCCCGGTGGAGTTCGGTGAGGCGTTTCCGCGGGGTCTGGTGTTGGTCGGTGAGATCGAACCGGATCTGGAGTATCAGTCGCAGGAGGATCGCGCGCGCGGTCGTGAGGCGCGGCAGCTGATGGACGAGGTGACGGGGTTGCGGCAGTGGCGGGCGACGGTGACTGATCCGGATGAGCAGAAGGCGAAGCGGGCGTCGTTCGAGGTGATCTTCACTGCCGAGGTTCAGCCGGCGCCGCTGCCGGATGAGGTGTTGCCGGGGATGCGGCCGGTGGAGCTGGTCGGGTTGACGGCGTCGCCGAAGGTGATGGGTCAGGGCGAGTTCAAGTTCCTCGGGTACGAGTACCGCGCGACCGGCGTCAAGGCACCAGGTGCCGCTGAGACGGCTCGTCCGGCGGGGCGGTCCGAGGGATCGGCGCAGGACGCGGTCAAGGCCGGCGAGAAGAAGGCCGGCTGATGGCGGCCGCGACAGTGAAGGCGCCGTCGGACGTGTACCGGGCGGCGGAGTGGCTTGCGGAGCGGCATCCGTGGGTGCGGCAGCTGGCCGAGCGGATCGCCGGGCGCATCGATCTGCATCCGGACTGGCCGGACACCATCACGGCGGCTGTCAATGGGCACTTGGCGCACTCGACGGCGTGGGCGGAGTACGAAGACCGCTTCCCGCCGCCGGACGACGACGCGGCGTTCTGGGAGTGGCAGGCGGGAGGTCCGCAGGCGTCGCGTGAGGTGCGGGCGTACGGGGTCATGTCGAGCGGTGAGAAGAACCTGGTCCGGCTGGTCGCCACTCTGGGTGGCCGGGTGGCGTGGTCGCCGATGGATGTGTCGTTCGACCAGCGCGGCGCGGCTGTGCTCGCGGACTGGCTCGCGGTCGTGCACGCCCAGCTGCCGGCGTGGCTGTACCCGGCGGCGTCGGATGACGCGCTGGTGGTGCGGCTGGCTGCCGTGAGCGACGCGACGAACGGTGAAGGAGCGATCGCGCTCTCGCGATGAGTCCCCACCGGGGACGGGTCAAGGCCTAGGAAACCGCCCGTCCCCGGTGGCCCCAATCAACACCCCCGAATGGAGGGGATTGGTGTGTCCCAACCTACCTCGTGGCGACTCCCGCTCGCCGTCTACGCGGCCGTGGCGGTTGCACTGCTGATCGTCGCCCCATGGGTCGTCGCGACCGTCGACACCGACCTTGACCACACGTTCGAGCAGCAGACCACCGACGCGAACCGGTGTGGTGAGCGGGCATGAACGGCGACCCAGTCCTGTTCGGTGTCCTCCCGCACGACCTCACCGCGACGGCCTACCTGTTCCGCTGCCCGGCCTGTGGGCGTCACCTGGCTGCCGATCCCGAGACGCCGTGCAAGGGCTGCGCGAAGCCGTCTCGCCGGCCCACGCGCACAACCGCGCGGCGACGGACGAAGGCCGTGTCGTGATCACCGCACTCGTCGACTGCTCGCGCTGCCCGCGCCTCGTCACGACCGCTGAGGCGTGGTTCTACCCCGCCACCGGCGAACGGCTGTGCTCCGGCTGCCACGCGGCCGCACACGCCCGCCACCTGGCGCTGACGACTCGGCGCACCTCCGAGGTGACCCCGATGCCACGAACGAACGCGATGACGCCTGAACGGGGCGTCCCGAGCCCGGCCGGGAGGTGGGCGCGATGATGTGGCTGCTGAAGCTCGTGACCGGTGTCTGGCTGCTCCAGCTGGCCTGGCGATTCAAGCGCGCCCTGGCCGTAGCAGCTCTGGTCGTGCTCGTGTTCGCCGCCTACGGGTGGGCCAGCCTTGTCGTCCTGGTAGTGGGTCCGCCGCTGCTCGCTGTCGTGTGGCGGTGGGTGCACCCCTGGTCGTACTGGCGGTACGTGGGCTGGCTGATGGCCCGTCACCGCCTCCGCACGACATACGGGCTGCGCTGGGTCGAGGTCATACAGTCCTGCGGCCTGCACCGCCCGATCCCCGGACGGCCCGGTGACGTGGCGATTCCGCGGTTGGTGCGGGTGAGTGAGAGCGCAGTCGGTGACGTGCTGCACGCACGGTTGCTCACTGGTCAGGAGCCGGGTGACTTCGAACGCCAGGCCGCCGAACTCGCCCATGCTCTGGGCGCGACCGCCGTGCGGGTCACCTCCACCGGTCCCGGCCTGGTCGACCTGACCCTGGTCGAGCGTGACGTGCTCGATGACGGCGTCGTGTTGGAGGACGTCGAGCCGGTGACGGATCTCCGGGCGGTGCGGTTCGCGGTCGGTGAGGACGGCCAGTGGCGCACGAGGGATTACGCGAACATCGCCGCCGAGGTCGGCGGTGGTGTCCCCGGCAGCGGGAAGACGGCCGGCGAAACGGGCCTGGCGTGTGGGCTGATCCAGAACCCGGCCGTGCAGTACGTCGTGATCGACGGCAAGGGCGGCGAGGACTGGTCCTGGATCGCCCCACGCGCGGCCGCCTACACGAATGAGGACGAAGACCTGAACGTCGTTCTCGAGTTGGTGGAGTCCGTGCACCGGCTGATGCGGGCACGGTTGAAGACGCAGAAGACCCAGCGGGGACAGGCGAACTTCTGGAACCTGCCGCTCGATCCAGCCCACCCGGTCGTGTTCTTGGTCGTGGACGAGGTGCAGACGTTCACCGACTCCAAAGGCATGGACAAGGACACCAAGACCGTCGCGGCCACGATCACGGCCCGGTTGTCGGCGCTGGTGAAGAAGGGCCGCTCCGCCGGCATCATCACCCGGCTACTGACCCAGAAGCCCACCAGCGATGCCATCCCGACCGCCATCCGCGACAACGCCTCCGTCCGGACAGCCTGGCGAGTCCTCTCCGACGACGCAGCCGAAGCCATCCTCGGACCCGTCGTCCGCGGCTCCGCCGTATCTCCCGTCGACATCCCGGTCGGCATGCCCGGTGTCGCCGTGGTTGCCGACGCTGGCGGGCAGCTCGAACGGGTCCGCTTCCCCTACGTCGACGAGCACACCGCCGAACAGATCGCCACCCGGACAACGGAGCTGCGCCGCGACCTGGCCGACCTCACCGGCCCCACAGCGGCCGACAAGGCGCCCGCAGATGAGGAGGCGACGACGTGACGGCCCTGCCCGATGACGCGACCATGCGCGAGCTCGCAGCATCTGAGCGGGTGTGCGTGCGGCCGATCCTGCAACGCGTCACCGACACCATCACTGGCACCGTCCGCACCGTGGTTATCCCGTGTGGGGCCACGCGGGCGAAGGTGTGCCCCTCGTGCGCGGACGCGGCCCGCAGGCTGCGGATCCAGCAGTGCCGCGAGGGGTGGCACCTCACCGAGGACCCACCCAAGCCCGGCGACACCGAGCCTGACGACAGCGACACTGACGATGCGGACGGCGACGTTGACGGTGAGGACGCGGACGCTCACGATGTCGACGAGGCCGGTCGGCGGGTGCGCTCGACGCGGCGGCGGCAGGACGCACCGGACCTCCCGCGGCTGGCCGTCTCCGACCGCACGACGGGTCGCGTGTTCGAGTCGCCGGACGGGAAGACGTACCGGCCGTCGATGTTCGTCACCCTCACCCTGCCGTCCTACGGGCGCGTCACCAGCGAGGGCGTGCCCGTCGATCCGCGGTCGTACGACTATCGGCGGGCTGCATTGGATGCGATGCACTTCCCGAAGCTGGTCGACCGGTTCTGGCAGAACCTGCGCCGCGCGACCGGGTACTCGGTGCAGTACTTCGCCACCGTCGAACCCCAACGCCGCCTCGCCCCGCATCTGCACGCCGCCATCCGGGGAGCCATCCCCAGGAAGCTGCTCAAGCAGGTGGTGGCCGCGACCTACCACCAGGTGTGGTGGCCGCAGCTCGACGACCCGGTCTATACCGACCCGGACGAGCTGCCGGTGTGGGACGAGCTGGGCCAGGCCTACGCCGACCCGACCACCGGTGCGGTACTGCCGACGTGGGATGAGGCGCTGGATGCCATCGACGACGACCCGGAAGCGTCGCCGGCACACGTGATCCGCGCCGGGTCGCAGGTCGACATCCAGGGCGTCATCGCCGGAACACCGCTGGCGGATCGGGTCATCGGCTACCTCACCAAGTACCTGACCAAGTCGATCACGGACCCGCTCCACGACGGCGACAGCGACGGCGAAGCACCTGTCTCGGCAGCGCGCAGGGCGCACATCGACCGGATCGCCGAGGAGGTCCGTTGGTTGCCGTGCTCGCCGACGTGCGCGAACTGGCTCCGTTACGGCGTCCAGCCCAAGGACGCGAAGGGCGGTATGGAGCCGGGCCGGTGCGGGTCGAAGGCGCACGACCGGGATCATCTCGGCCTCGGCGGTCGCCGCGTCCTCGTCTCCCGGCGGTGGACCGGTAAGACCCTCGACGACCACCGCGCGGACCGCGCCGCCGTCGTCAGGGCCGTCCTGGCCGAGGCCGGGATCGAGATGGACGACCACGACGAGCTTTCGGCAACCGCGGCCCGTCCCGATGGCCTGCCTCGGTTCGTGTGGACGACGACGAAGCCCGGCGACCTCGACGCCCCGGCCTACGCCCGGCTCATCGCGCACGCCATCGCGCAGAAACACCGCTGGCGAACCCAGTACGAGGACGCCAAGACCCGCGCCGGCCCACAGGCGCCCGGTCCTTCGGCAACCGCAGCACGTGCCGCTGCCCCGGCGGCGTAACGGAAGGAACAGCTCGCATGAACGACGACGAGACGTTGATCGAACTGCGATCAGCCGGTGACGTCCTGACCATCGAGGAAGCTGCGCGCTATCTGCGCATCGGCCGGACCACGATGTATGCGCTGGTCATGGGTGGACAGGTCCGTTCCATCAAGATCGGCTACCTCCGCCGGGTTCCGCTGGAGTGCCTGCGTGAGTACGTCGCCGACCAGCTGCGCCACGCCGAAGCCGCGGGACAGGTGGTGTGATGGCCACGCGCAGACCCAACGGTGCGTCGAGCATCTACCTCGGGAAGGACGGCGACTGGCACGGCCGCGTCACCGTTGGCATCAAGGATGACGGCTCGCCGGACCGCCGCCACGTGCAACGCAAGACCGAAGCCGAGGTCATCGCCGCCGTGCGCAAGCTCGAACGTGACCGCGACGCCGGAGCCGTCCGCAAGGCAGGGCAACGATAGACCGTCGAGACCTGGCTCATGCACTGGATCGAGAACATCGCCGCTCCGCCCGCGATCAGCGAGTACACGCACGACGGGTATCGCCGGGACATCAGGGTTCACCTGGTGCCCGGTGTCGGGAAGCACCGCCTCGAACGCCTGCAACCCGAACATCTGGAGAAGCTGTACGCGACCATGCAGAAGGAGAAGGGTCGCAGCGCGGGAACGGCTCACCACGTGCACCGGACCATCCGGGCCGCGCTGAACGAAGCCGTGCGACGCAAGTACCTGACCTCGAACCCGGCCACCCAGGCGAAGGCTCCAAACGTCCAGGAGATCGAGGTCGAGCCGTACGACGTCGACGAGGTCAAGCGGCTGCTGAAGGTGGCAGGCGAGCGCCGGAACAGTGCTCGGTGGGCGGTCGCGCTGGCGCTGGGTCTTCGTCAGGGTGAGGCGCTGGGGTTGAAGTGGTCGCATCTCGACCTGGAGACCGGGACCTTGCGCGTCCGCCGTAGTCGGCTGCGGCCGAAGTTCGCCCACGGCTGCGGCGAGACGTGCGGACGGCAGAAGGCCGGCGACTGCCCGAAGCGCATCCAGGTCAACGCCGACACGAAGGACACGAAGTCGCGCGCCGGCCGTCGCGTCGTCGGACTACCGTCACAGCTCGTCACGCTGCTGGAGGAGCACCGTGAGGAACAGAACGCGGAGCGGGCCGCCGCTGGGGATGACTGGAAGGACGAGGGCTGGGTGTTCGCGAAGCCCAACGGGACCGCGCTCGCCCCGGCGACCGACTATCACGAGTGGAAGCGGCTGTTGAAGTCCGCCGGCGTTCGTGACGGCCGGCTGCACGATGCCCGGCATACGGCGTCGACCGTGCTGCTGATCCTCGGCGTGCCGGAACGCACCGTCATGTCCATCATGGGATGGTCGTCGACAGCGATGGCGGCCCGATACCAGCACGTCACCGACCCGATCCGACGAGCGGTCGCGGCGCAGGTGGACGGGCTGTTGTGGGCCGACCAGGGCGACGACGAGAAGCCTGTTGACGAGGGCAAATGAGACGAGAACTGAGACGAGCGACCTCACCGGCCCGACCTCGCTTGAGGCCGGTCGGTGCGTCTGCCCTGGTGAGCGTGGCGGAGGATAGGGGATTCGAACCCCTGAGGGATTGCTCCCAACACGCTTTCCAAGCGTGCGCCCTAGGCCACTAGGCGAATCCTCCGCCGGAGAGGGTATCGGACAACGGTGCTCCGCCTGAAATCGACGGTACGGATGTGGCTCCGGGCGGGCGAGCACGTACACTGGCAGCCGACCCCTCGCGTGGCGGCACCCCGCCTAACTCCCCCAGGGCCGGAAGGCAGCAAGGGTAAGTGGGCTCTACCGGGTGCGCGAGGGGTCCTTTCACGTCCGCGATGGGAATCTGTCGGTGCGGACGACTAGGGTTCGCAAGGTGTCGTCGCTCGCTCTGTATCGCACCTATCGGCCAGGCCGGTTCGCTGACGTGGTCGGGCAGGAGCATGTCACCGTCCCGCTGATGCGAGCGCTGGCCAACGACCGCGTCCACCACGCCTACCTGTTCTCCGGCCCGCGCGGCTGCGGCAAGACGTCGTCGGCGAGAATTCTGGCGCGGTCGCTGAACTGCGAGAAGGGCCCCACCGACGAGCCGTGCGGGCAGTGCCAGTCGTGCCTCGACCTCGCGCCGAACGGGTCCGGCAACATCGACGTCGTCGAGCTCGACGCCGCCACGCACGGGCTGGTCGACGACGCGCGCGACCTGCGCGAGAAGGCGCACTTCGCGCCGGTGTCGTCGCGGTTCAAGATCTACATCATCGACGAGGCGCACCAGCTCGGGCCGGGCGCGGCGAACGCGCTGCTCAAGCTCATCGAGGAGCCGCCTGCGCACCTCAAGTTCATCTTCGCCACCACGGCCCCCGACAAGATCATCGGCACCATCCGGTCGCGCACGCACCACTACCCGTTCCGGCTCATCCCGACGAAGACGCTGCAGCAGAACCTCGGCTGGATCTGCGAGCAGGAGGGCGTGCCCATCGAGCCCGCCGCGCTGGCACTGGTCGCCCGGGCCGGCGCCGGGTCCGCGCGCGACGCCCAGTCGATCCTGGGCCAGCTCATCGCCGGTGCGGGCGACGACGGCGTGACGTACGACCTCGCGGTGGCGCTGCTGGGGTTCACCGACGCCGCCATGCTCGACCAGGTCGTCGAGGCCGTGTCGGCGAGCGACGGGCGATCCGTCTACGCCGCGGTCGACCAGGTGATGGACGCCGGGCACGACCCGCGCCGGTTCCTCACCGACCTGCTCGAGCGGTTCCGCGACCTCATCGTCCTGCGCGCCGCGCCCGACGCCGTCGCCGAGGGCCTGCTCGATCTCCCGCGCGAGCAGGCGGAGCGCATGGCCATCCAGGCGTCGCAGTTCGGGCCGTCCGACCTCGTCCGGCTCGCCGCCGTGGTCGACGAGGGCATCACGGCCATGAAGGGCGCCACGCCCACGCGGCTGCAGCTGGAACTGGTGTGCGCGCGGCTGCTGCTGCCCGGCGCCGACGACACCGTGTCCGGCGTCCAGGCCCGCCTCGACCGCGTCGAGCGACGGCTGACCGGTGGCGAGCCGCTGCCGCCGGCCGCCACGAAGGCCGACGCCGCTCCGGCACCGGCGCCGGCTCCGGTGGCCGAGGGGGCATCGGGGATGTCCAAGCGAGCGGCCGCGTTCGCCCGGGTCAGCCCGCCTGCCGAGGCGTCGACGACGACGGCTGCGGCTCCTCCTGCGGCGGCCGGAACCCCCGCCGCTGCGCCGGCGACGCCCGAGCAGGCACCGAGCACGCCGCCGGCGGAACCGCCCGCCGACGTCGCGCCGCCGGCGCCCGAGCCCGTCGCCGAGCCGGGGCCCGACCCCGAGCCGGCCGCGCCCGAACGGCCGACGGCGCCCCCGGCCGACCAGGCGCCGCCCACCCAGGCGCCGCCCACCCAGAGCCCGCCTGTGCCGGCCACGCCAGCCGAGCCGGCCGCACCGGCGGCTCCGTCTGCGCAGACCGCGCCACCGGCGCAGACGGCACCGCCTGCGCAGGCCGCCCCGCCCGCGCAGGCCGCGACACCACCGCAGGCCGCACCGCCCGAACCGGCCACCACGCCGCAGCCGATCCCGTCGGCAGGCGCGTCCGCGGCCTCGGGCGGCGTCGCCGACCTGCGCCGCATGTGGCCCGAGGTGCTGGTCCGGCTCAAGGAGATCAAGCGCACCCCGTGGAGCCTGATCTCCCAGGAGTCCGTCGTCTCCGACGTCTCCGACGGCGTGCTGACGCTGGCCTTTCGCCAGCCGACTTTGCGAGACACGTTCGCCCGCCGCGCGGACTTCCAGGAGAGCCTGCAGCAGGCCATCAAGGACGTCCTGCTGCTCGACCTTCGCATCGACGCCATCGTCGACCCGTCCGCGGACCCGTCGGCGCAGAACCGCGCCGCCGCGCCGTCCGCACCGGCCCGCCCCGCGCAGCCGGCGGCGTCCCCACCGGCGGCCGAGCCCGCCGCCCCTACACCGCCCGCCGGCCCGGCGCCCAGCGCCCCACCGGCCGACGCTGAGGCACCGGCACCTGAGGCGCCCGCCGCCCAGGGCCGGGCCGCCGCGGCCAAGGCGGCCGCCCGCCGCGTCCAGGAGCAGGGCGCCGCCACGGCACCCGCCACCGGAACCGCGCCCACCCACCGCCAGGCCACCGACGACGATGCCGACCCCGATGACGAAGATCTGGCCGACGACGGCGTGTCCGAGCGCGAACTGCTCGAACGGACCCTCGGGGCCACCGTCATCGCGGAGATCGAGCACGAGTGATCAGTTCGTCAACGCACCTGGTCAGATCGGGCCGGGTCGGTGACGTAGGCTCGCTGTGACCATGTGCCATGACAAGACCCCGCGTGGGTGAGGAGGCAGCCGTGTTTCCGCCTGGTTCCGAAGGCTTCGACATGAGCCAGCTGCTGCAGCAGGCCCAGCGCATGCAGGAGCAGCTCCTCTCCGCCCAGCAGGACCTCACCGAGGCCGAGGCCACCGGCAGCGCCGGCGGCGGACTGGTCCGGGCCACCGTCACCGGGGCCGGCGAGCTCACCGAGCTGCAGCTCGACCCGTCCGTCGTCGATCCCGAGGACGTCGAGACGCTCGCCGACCTCATCATCGCCGCGGTCCGCGACGCGCACGCCGAGATCCAGCGCCGCGCCAACGAGCAGCTGGGCTCGATCAACGACGACGTCGCCGGCCTGCTGGGTGGTGCGGGCGGCGCCGGCAACCCCCTGGCCGGTCTGTTCGGCGGCGGCGCGCCCGGTGGTGCCCCCGGCGGCGCCCCAGGCCCCGACACCGTGCGCGGCGAGATCGAGGGCGACGACCGCCCCGGCCAGGGCAACTGAGCCGAGTTCGTCATGTACGAGGGCGTCGTCCAGGACCTGATCGACGAGCTGGGCCGGTTACCAGGCGTCGGGCCGAAGAGCGCCCAGCGCATCGCGTTCCACCTGCTCGCCGCCGACGCCGACGACGTCCGGCGGCTGGTCGCGGCGCTCACCGAGGTCAAGGAGAAGGTCCGGTTCTGCACGGTGTGCGGCAACGTCGCGCAGCAGGAGCAGTGCCGCATCTGCCTCGATCCTCGCCGCGACCCGTCCGTCCTCTGCGTGGTCGAAGAGCCGAAGGACGTCGTGGCGATCGAGCGCACACGCGAGTTCCGCGGCCGCTACCACGTGCTGGGCGGCGCGATCAGCCCCATCGAGGGCGTGGGTCCCGACGATCTGCGGGTACGTGAACTGATGACGAGACTTGCCGACGACACCGTGCAAGAGATCATCCTGGCCACCGACCCCAACCTCGAAGGCGAGGCGACGGCGACGTATCTGGCCCGGATGATCAAGCCAATGGGCTTGCGCGTCACGCGGCTGGCCAGTGGACTGCCTGTGGGCGGTGATCTCGAGTACGCCGACGAGGTCACTCTGGGCCGCGCATTCGAAGGACGGAGACTGCTGGATGTCTAGCGCTGTTGTACGACCTGCCGACGACCCTGCCGCCGAGTACGGCGACTTCGCCGCGGAGATCGCCGACCAGATCGAGAGCTTCCTGCTGGCCGTCCGTGAGATCGCCCGCGGCAACGACCCCGGCAGCACGCTGTCGCTGCTGCTCCTCGAGGTCAGCCAGCTGTGCTTGGCCGGCGGCCGCCTCGGCGCCATCAGCGACGTCGTGCCGGACGAGCGGTTCGAGCCCGACGCGGGCCCCGACGCCGACGTCGACGAGCTGCGGCTGCGCATCGCCGCCCTGCTCGAGCCGGTCGACGGGTACGTCGAGGTCGTCGACCCCGTCGACCCCGAGCGCGGCGCCACCGGGTTCCGGCTCTCCGACGACCTCGCCAGCATCGCCCAGGACCTCCTGCACGGCCTGACGCACTACAAGGACGGACGGGTCATCGAGGCGCTGTGGTGGTGGCAGTTCTCCTACCTGTCCTCGTGGGGCTCGACGGCGGGCTCGGCGCTGCGGGCGCTGCACTCGCTGATCGCACACACCCGTCTCGATCACCACGACGAGCAGATCGAGGTCACGCAGGAGGAACTGCTCCCCGCGCAGGCCGAACTGTAGGCCGGAATCTGAACAACCCGTCCCGCGATCCGGACGTCTCGGGGCACAGCCACCGGGTCGCCTAGACTGCCATGGGCACGTGCTGGCTGTGGGAGGAGTGTGCCGTGGGGCTGGTTGTGCAGAAGTACGGGGGTTCCTCCGTCGCTGACGCCGCGGCCATCAAGCGGGTGGCGCAACGCATCGTCGCCACCAAGAAGGAGGGCCACGAGGTCGTCGTGGTCGTCTCCGCCATGGGCGACACGACGGACGAGCTGCTCGATCTCGCGCAGCAGGTCTCGCCGCTGCCACCGGCCCGCGAACTCGACATGCTGCTCACGTCCGGTGAGCGCATGTCCATGGCGCTGCTGGCCATGGCCATCGGCGACCTCGGCCACGAGGCCCGGTCGTTCACTGGCAGCCAGGCCGGCGTCATCACCGACTCCGTGCACGGGCGGGCCCGCATCATCGACGTCACGCCCGGCCGCATCCGCCAGGCGCTCGACGGCGGCGCCATCGCCATCGTGGCCGGCTTCCAGGGCGTCAGCCAGGACAGCAAGGACATCACGACGCTGGGCCGCGGCGGCTCCGACACCACGGCCGTCGCGCTGGCGGCGGCGCTGAACGCCGACGTGTGCGAGATCTACACCGACGTCGACGGCGTCTTCTCCGCCGACCCCCGCATCGTGCCGACCGCGCGCCGTCTCCCGACCATCACGTACGAAGAGATGCTCGAGATGGCCGCCTGCGGGGCGAAGATCCTGCACCTGCGCTGCGTCGAGTACGCGCGCCGCTACGGCATCCCGATTCACGTGCGATCCAGTTTCTCGACGCTCACCGGCACGTGGGTGTCCGATTCCGACGGAAGCGAGCAGGCCGACATGGAGCAGGCGATCATCTCCGGCGTCGCGCACGACCGCAGCGAGGCGAAGATCACGGTCGTGGGCGTGCCCGACAAGGTGGGCGAGGCGGCCACCATCTTCAGCTCGGTCGCCGCCGCCGACGTCAACATCGACATGATCGTGCAGAACGTCTCGGCCGTCGACACCAACCGCACGGACATCTCGTTCACGCTGCCGGCCAGCGATGGGCGCAAGGGCGTCGAGGCGCTGACGGCCATCCAGGGCACGGTCGGCTTCGAGTCGCTGCGCTACGACGACGGCATCGGCAAGGTGTCGCTGATCGGCGCCGGTATGCGCAGCCACCCGGGGGTCAGTGCGAAGTTCTTCAGCTCGCTGGCCGACGCCGGCGTGAACATCGAGATGATCTCGACGTCCGAGATCCGCATCTCTGTGGTGGTCCGCGCCGACGACGTCGACGCCGCGGTCACCGCACTCCACCGAGCCTTCGACCTCGATGCCACCCAGGTCGAGGCGGTCGTGTACGGGGGTACCGGGCGATGAGCGACAACCTTCCCACCCTCGCCGTCGTCGGTGCTACGGGCGCCGTCGGCACCGTCATGCGCGACATCCTCTCGACCCGCCAGAACGTCTGGGGCGAGATCCGGCTCATCGCGTCGGCCCGGTCGGCCGGCCGTCGGCTCACCGTCCGCGGCGAGGAGGTCGAGGTCCAGGAGCTGACGGCCGACGTCTTCGACGGCGTCGACGTCGCCATGTTCGACGTCCCCGACGAGGTGTCCGCCGAGTGGGCGGAGGTCGCCGTCGAGCGCGGCGTCGTCGTGGTCGACAACTCCGGCGCGTTCCGCATGGACCCCGACGTCCCACTGGTCGTGCCCGAGGTCAACGCGCGCATGGCTCGCAACCGGCCGCGCGGCATCATCGCGAACCCCAACTGCACAACGCTGTCGATGATCGTCGTACTGGGCGCGCTGCACGCCGAGCTGGGGCTGACGGCGCTCAACGCGTCGTCGTACCAGGCCGCGTCCGGCGCGGGTCAGGCCGGCATCGACACCCTGCACGACCAGCTCAACAAGGTCGCCGGCAACCGCGAGCTGGGCACCCACCCGGGCGACGTCCGTCGCGTCGTCGGCTCCGACCTCGGCCCGTTCCCGGCACCGCTCGCCCTGAACGTCGTTCCGTGGGCGGGGTCGCTGAAGAATGACGGCTGGAGCTCCGAGGAGCTGAAGATCCGCAACGAGTCGCGGAAGATCCTCGACCTCCCCGACCTCAAGGTCTCGGCCACCTGCGTCCGGGTGCCGGTCGTCACCACCCACTCGGTGGCCATGCACGCCACGTTCGAGAACGAGGTCACCACCGAGCGGGCCTGGGAGATCCTGCGCGACGCCCCCGGCGTCGTGCTCTACGACGACCCCGCCCGCGGCGAGTTCCCCACCCCGGCCGACGTCGTCGGCACCGACCCCACGTGGGTCGGCCGCATCCGCCGTTCGCTCGACGACCCGAACTCGCTCGATCTCTTCGTCTGCGGCGACAACCTGCGCAAGGGTGCGGCGCTCAACACCGCGCAGATCGCCGAGCTGCTGGCGGCCGAGCTCACCACGGCCTGAGGACTCCTCGGGCAGCTCCTCGGCCGCCTCGACGAGGTGACGTGCTCGGCGGAGCGCGGCGGTCACGCGCTGGTGGCTGACGTTCAGGGCGCCGCAGTGGGCGTCGTCCTTGACGGAGAGCAGCCTGCCCAGGTCGCGTGCCATGGCGTTCCGAGAGAGGTCAAGATCTCGACCGCGGGCCACGCCAGGTGATCGCGATTGGCTACAGAGAAACGGCGGCAGCTCGTTCGTCAACGTGAACGACGCCCTGTCGCACCAGCGAGCGAGAGCCAAACGGATCCCGTTCGGGACCCGACCCCGGGCTTGTGCTCACCATTCTGCGCACCTTCGAAGACTGCACGTCAGGCCGGCGGCCGCACCGCGGCGAGCGTGGCCGGGCCGCCGTTAGCCCACGTGCCGGTCAGGACGTGCTCGGCGGCGGGCTCGGCGCCGACCACGCGGACGACGACGAGGTCGAGGTCGCCGGTTCGCACGACGGTGGCCGGGCCGTCGTCGTGCGGGGTGAGCGGAGCGTCGGCGGGCAGAGCGGGGTCGGCTTCGCGTCCACTGCCCGTCACCCGGGCCGACGGCTCGCGCGGGACGAGTTCGCCGTCGACGTCGACCAGTTCCTCGGCCTGCGGCGCGCCCGTCAGGACGGCGCGGGTCAGTGCCGCGACCCAGACGGGGTCGGCGCAACCGTCGTAGACCCAGCGGGTGCCGAGGACGGAGTGCTCCATGGTGCCGAGGAGCGCGTGCTCGGCACCGGGCAGCGGGGCGCCGCGGTAGCTGAGCGGGACGTGCAGCACCGCGCCGCCGTCGGTGCGCAGCAGGTGTGCCTCGAGGCCGACCTCGCCGGCGGGGTCGTCGTACCGGTAGGCGCCGGCCGCCTCGAGCCCCGCGGCGCCGGCGGCCCACGGCCGGCCCGGCAGCCACGTCGCCAGCAGTTCCAGCTTGCTCGGCCGCAGCGTCGCGCGGTGGAGGAGCGCCATCGTCAGGCCAGCTTCGCCTTGACGGCGGCGGCGACCTTGCTGCCCTCGACCCGGCCCAGGACCTGCGGCTGCACCAGCTTCATCACCTTGCCCATGTCGCGCGGCGACTCGGCGCCGGTCTCGGCGACGGCGGCCGTGACGATGGCGTCGAGCTCGTCGTCGGTGAGCGGCTGCGGCAGGTACTCGGCGATGACGGCGGCCTCGGCCTCCTCGTTCTCGGCGCTGTCGTCGCGGCCACCGGTGCGGAACGCCTCGGCCGCCTCGCGCCGCCGCTTGACCTCACGGGTCAGCAGGGCCGTGACCTCGTCGTCCGTGAGCTCACGGGCGGCCGAGCCGGCCACCTCCTCGGTGCCGATGGCGGCGAGCACCATGCGCAGCGTGGCCTTGCGCACGTCGTCCTTGGCGCGCATCGCGGCGGTGAGGTCGGTACGGAGTCGGTCCTTGAGGGCTGCCATGCGCCTAGTCTGCCTCAGCTGCCGTGCGACGGCGGCAGCCCCGGCGCCGAGCACGGCGCGGGCGCGGCGGCCTCGTGCTCGTGCAGTTCGGCGGCCGGCGCGGTGGTCGGCGGTTCGGTGAGCGCCCGCGGCCGCAGCGTCATGGCCGCGACGGCGCCGACGGCGAGCAGACCGGCGCAGACGCCCATGGCGATGCGGTAGGCGTCGGTGAGCAGCTCGGGGTCTTCGTACGCCGCGCCGGACAGCCCGGCGATGGCGGGCAGCGCCGCGACGGCGAGCAGGCCGGCCGCGCGGGCGACGCCGTTGTTGACACCGCTGGCGACGCCGGCCAGGTGCTGCGGCGCCGACGCCATGACCGTCGCCGTCAGCGTCGGGACCAGCGTGGTGAGGCCGATGCCGAGCAGCGTGACGCCCGGCAGCACGTCGGTCAGGTAGTTGTCGCCGTCGCCGACCGCCACCAGCAGCACCACCCCGGCGGCGCCGCACAGCGAGCCGACGACCAGCGGCGGCCGGATGCCGAAGCGCTTCGCGAGGTCGGCCGACTTGCCGGAGAACAACAGCATGAGGATGGTCGTCGGGATGGTCGCGATGCCGGCCTCGAGCGGCGACCAGCCCAGCGTCACCTGCAGCTGGATGACGATGAAGAACATGACGCCGGACAGCCCGGCGTACACGGCGAACGTCATGAGGTTGATGCCGCTGAACGTGCGGTCGGAGAACAGCGACAGCGGGACCATCGGGTGCGCGGCGGTGCGCTCGCGGTAGAGGAACCCGGCCGCCGCCGCGACGGACAGCACGGCCATGCCGACGTTGAGCGCCGAGGCGCCGTCCTCGGGCCAGCTGATCAGCGCGTACGTGCTGGCCCCGAGCGCGACGGCGCCGAGAGCCGCCCCCGAGACGTCGAACTTGCCGCTGGCTTGCTCGTCGCGGCTCTCCGGGGCGCTGACGACGATCAGCCACACCGTGACGACCGCCAGCGGGACGTTGATGGCGAACACCCAGCGCCAGTCGTACTCCAGCAGCCAGCCGCCGAGCAGCGGGCCGAGCACGCCGGAGACGCCCGTGAGACCGGCCCACGTGCCGATGGCCCGCGGCCGGTCGTCGGGGTGCATGGTGGTCTGCAGGATGGCCAGCGCGCCGGGCGTCAGCAGCGCGCCGCCGATGCCCTGCAGCGCCCGCGCCGCGATGAGCACCTCCGCCGTCGGCGCCAACGCGCACAGCACCGACGCCGCCGTGAACCACACCACGCCGACCAGATAGATGCGCCGCCGGCCGAGCCGGTCGCCCAGCGAGCCGCCGAGCAGGATCAGCGCGGCCAGCGTCAACGTGTACGCGTTGACGGTCCACTGCAGCGCCGCCAGGCTCGCGTCGAGCTCACGCCCGATGGTCGGCAGCGCGACGTTGACCACGGTGCTGTCGAGGAACGCCATACCGGACCCGAGGGCCGTCGCGGCGAGCAGCGCGCGGCCGCGCGGAGTGGCGAGGCGTACACCGTCGGTCATGGTGAAGGAGCGTACCCGCGGGGTCCGACTGTGGGACTCTAGACACATGGTCGTGAAACGGGTGGCGCTCGGACTGGCGGCGACGGCCGCCGCCGGGCTCGTCTACTCGGCCGGGTACGAGGTGCGGTCCTACCGGCTGCGTCGCTTCGACGTCCCCGTCCTGGCGCCGGGCAGCCGCCCGTTGCGGGTGCTGCACCTGTCCGACCTCCACCTCACCCCCGGTCACCGCGGCCGGGCGGCCTGGGTGCGCAGGCTCGCGGCGCTCGAGCCTGACCTCGTCGTCAACACCGGCGACAACCTCGCGCACCGCGACGCGATCCCGACGGTGCTCGACGCGCTCGGGCCGCTGCTCGACGTGCCCGGGGTGTTCGTCTTCGGCTCCAACGACTACTTCGCGCCGCGCCCCAAGAACCCGGCGCGGTACCTGCTGCCGCTCGAGCGCATCCGCCACCAGAACGCCCGCGACCACGCCGACGCCGTCGACCTGCCGTGGAAGGAACTGCGCGACGAGCTCAGCTCGGCCGGCTGGCTCGACCTCACCAACACCTTCGGCTCCCTCACCGTCGACGGCCGCCGCCTCGCCTTCGCCGGCGTCGACGACCCGCACCTGAACCGCGACCGCCTCGGCGACGTCGCCGGGCCCGCGGCCGACGCCGACCTGGCGATCGGTGTGGCGCACGCGCCGTACCGGCGGGTCCTCGACGCCTTCCATCGTGACGGGTATCAGCTGCTGCTCGCCGGCCACACCCACGGCGGCCAGCTGTGCGTCCCCGGCTACGGCGCGCTGGTCACCAACTGCGACCTCGACACCGCCCGCGTCAAGGGCGTCTCACGGCACCCCCGGGTCGGCGGCGCCGGCGCCGCCTGGATGCACGTCTCCGCCGGCCTCGGCACGTCGCCGTACGCGCGGGTCCGGTTCGCCTGCCCGCCCGAGGCGACGTTGCTGACCCTGACCGGCGAGCGCTGACGCGAGCGGCCCGCCCGAGTGCTGAACCGGATTTCGCTCCGAGGTCTGGCTCGGATATGCTGGCTCAGCACTTCGGGGTGTGGCGCAGCTTGGTAGCGCGCTTCGTTCGGGACGAAGAGGTCGCAGGTTCAAATCCTGTCACCCCGACCAGCCATCATCGCAGCTCACGAGCCCTCTTCGGAGGGCTCTTCCGTTTCTCCGGGCTCGCTCTCGTCGGCCGGAGTCAGCGGAAAGTCAGCGAAGGCGTCCGTGAGGCGCGGGTCGAAGCCCAGCCGCGCGTGCGTGTACAGGTCGAGCGTGGTCGACGGGCGCTCGTGGCCCATGACGCGCTGGACGTCATTGACGGGCACGCCGTCGGACACCAGCCAAGTCGCGTACGAGTGGCGCAGGTCGTGGAAGCGCAGCCCGCCCGAGCAGCGGCGGGCGACCTCGTGTACAGCGTGCTGCTCCTTGGCGAACGTTGCCGTGTGCTCGTGCCCGGCGTCGTCGCGCCAGGTGGCTTCGAACTGGTCGACCGCCACTTGGGCGACCTCACCCAGCAGCCCGGCCCGCACGAGCGACGGGCGCCACACCCGAGCCCGGAACAGCGTCCGGCGCGGCGGTCCGCCGACCTCGTTGGTGAAGACCTCGCCGGCCGGACCGGGCGCAAAGGTGCCCTGGTGGTGACGCAGCGCCTCGACGACGAACGGCGGCAACGGGACCACGCGGCGGCCAGCGCGCGACTTCGGGAACGGCTTGCCCGTCACGGTGCCCGCGACCTCGACGGCGACGCGGACGACATGCACCTGGCGGGCGGCCAGGTCGACGGCGTTCCAGCGCAGCCCGACGCACTCGCCCCACCTCAACCCCGTCCCGCCGGCCACCGCCACCAGGGCCACATACCGGTCCGGAATCACGGGCAGCAGCTTGTGGAGGAACGCCTCGCGGGTGATGGTGCGCTCGTCGGTGTCCTTGCGCCGCCGCTTCGGGAGGCGGACACCCTCAGCCGGGTTGTACGCGATCACTCGGTCACGTACGGCCGACCGCAGGATCGACGACAGAAGCCGGTAGCACTCCCGCACGGTCGCGGCGGAGCGTCGCGCCGACAGCTCGGCGACCCATGCCTGAACGGACGAGTGATCGATCTTTGCCAGCGGGACCGTGGCCCAGCGCGGGACCACGTGCGTGCGCAGGATCGAACGGTCGCGGGCATCCGTGGTGATCTCGTGGCTGCGACCGGCGAGCCAGGTCGGCAGGTAGTCACCGAGCTTTACTCGGCCTGCGTGCGGGTCGACGTAGAACCCGCGGTTCCGGGTCGACTCGACCTCGGCGAGGAACCTCGACGCGTCGCGCTTGGTCGGAAACGTCTTGGCGCGCTGGCGGCCGGACGGATCGCGCCAGTTCGCCCGCCAGCTCCCGGCATCGGTCTTGACGATGTGGCCCATCAGAACAGCCCGCCTTGGCCGGGGAGCAGCGGTCCGGGTTCCGGATCGGGCTCGACGGTGACGTCCTCGAGCCAGTCGTGGAACGCCTGTTTGGGGATCACCCAGCGTCCGCCGAGCTTGCGCGCCGGGATGTCGCCGGACCGGACGAGGGCGTAGGTGCCGCCGAGGGCGAGGTTCAGCAGCTCCGCGACTTCGGCGACGGAGTAGACCAGGGCGTCGACGCGGGGTTGTTGTCCTGGCGGTCTGTGGGCGTCGAGGCGGATCACGTTGTCGGGCATGGCGGGGTTCCTTCCGGGGAGGACGGGTCGGTTGCCGAAACATCACCGGACGGTGGTCCGGTGGCTTGTTTGGCGGTGTCGTACTGCTCGCGCCAGCGGCGACGTTGCTCGATCGACTTCGCGATGGCCCACACGTAGGAGGGCGCGTCGGGGTCGCCGGGTCGGACCGGTGTCCAGATGTAGCGGGGTTTGCCGTCCGGTGCGGTGGCGGTGGCCGAGAGCTGGTCGTGGTCGTCCATCTCGATGCCTGCTTCGGCGAGGGCGGCGCGGACGACGGCGGCCCGGTCGGCGCGGTGCTCGGTCAGGGTCTTGCCGGTCCACTTGCGTGAGACGAGGACGCGGCGGCCGCCGAGCCCGAGGTGGTCGCGGTCGTGCGCCTTGGACGGGCAGCGGCCGGGTTCCATGCCGGGCTTGGCGTTCTTCGGCTGGGTGCCGTAGCGCAGCCAGTTCGCACACGTCGGCGAGCACGGGAGCCAGCGGACTTCCTCCGCGAGGCGGTCGATGTGGGCGCGGCGGGCGGCCGAGATGCGGTCCGGGTCGTCGATGTCGAGCGGTTCGGCGATGGACTTGGTCAGGTACTTCGTCAGGTAGCCGACGCGTCGGTCAGCGGCCGGCGTCCCGGCGAGGATGCCTTGCAGGTCGACCTGGACGCCGAAGCGCAGCACGTGCACAGGCTCCGGTTCCTCGCCGACGTCGAGACCGTCGCCGTTGTCGACGTAGTCCATGGCCTCGTCCCAGGTGGGTAGCATCCAGCCGCCGCTGTCGACGTAGCCGCCTTGCTCGTGGTCCCAGACGGGTCGGCTGTCGCGGTAGTGGTGGACGTGGTCGATGTCGGGCCACCAGACCTGGTGGTACGTGGCGGCCGCGACCTGCTTGATGAGCTGGCGCGGGATGGCTCCGCGGATGGCGGCGTGCAGGTGTGGGGCGAGGCGGCGTTGCGGTTCGACGGTGGCGAAGTACTGCACGTTGTAGCCGGTGGCGCGGCGCAGGTTCTGCCAGAACCGGTCGACGAGCTTGGGGAAGTGCATCGCGTCGAGCGCGGCGCGCCGGTAGTCGTACCGGTCCGGGTCGACCGGGACGCCCTCGTCGGTCACGCGCCCGTAGGACGGCATCGTGAGCGTGAGGAACATCGACGGCCGGTAGGTCTTGCCGTCCGGTGCCTCGAAGGTCCGCCCGACGGTGTGGCCCGAGACCGGCAGCCGAGGCAGGTCCGGCACGTCCTCACGCCGCCTGGTGGACCGTACGCGCCGTTCTGTCGCGTCATCCTCGTTTTCGGCCGTGGGCGCGTCGTCGTCGCCCTCAGCGGCGCCGGGGTCGTCGAGCTCGGGTTCGGTGTCGAGGTGCCAGCCCTCGCGGCACTGCTGCATCCGCAGACGGCGAGCCCGCTCCGCACAGGACGGGCAGATCGCCTCACGGGTCGCGCCACACGCGATCGTCACGGTCCGCACGTCTCCGGTCGTCGTGTCGGTCACCCGCGACAGGATCGGACGCACGCAGGCGCCGAGGAGGACGGCGGCGCTACGGACCAGCTCGTCGGACAGCGCCGGGCCGAGCACCATCACTGCCGCCCCGCCGGTCGCGGCGTGACCATGAACGCTGGCTCGTCGTCCTCCGGCCGGTACACGGGCAGCGGCCGGCGCAGCTCGGCGGGATCGACGGCCGGCGTGGCCTCCATCAGGCCATGCACGCAGTGGCACGCGTCCAGCGGTCCGATCACGCCGAAGCCGTCGCAGTCGATGCACACGATCCACACCGACCGCTCGTGCAGGCCGATGCAGCGCGGCGAGGCGCACCACCGGTAGCCGCACCAGATGCACACCTGGGCGAAGTTCAGCCGCAACGGCCGCAGCGTCGCCGCCATGGCTTGGGCGAGTGTCTGGGTCGTCATCGTGACCTCCGGGGATAGGGGATGACTCCATCCAGCACTCAACACGTTATAACAAGTAGAACGACTGGACAACACGGATTCCGACACGCCACGCTGACCGCCTGAGTTACGCGGGCGACCGCCCAGGTGGAAGACTTGTTCTGTCGAGTAGAGGGGAGGGCCTGTGGCGGACTTCAGGGGTCGCCCTGCCTACCTGCAGATCGCTGACGACATCCGCAGCCAGATCCTCGACGGCACGTTGCAGGCCGAGGACCGGTTGCCCAGCGAGGCCGACCTCATGGCCGACTACGGCGTCTCGCGCATCGTCGTGCGCAACGCCGTCGAAGTCCTCCGCTCCGAAGGACTCGTGGTCAAGCAGCAGGGACGCGGCAGCTTCGTCCGAGCCCAGCGGCCACAGCGCACCCGCGTCGTCGGCGACCTCTACAGCGAGCGTCCCGAGGCATCGCCATTCGCCGCGTCCGCCCGAGCCTCCGGCCAGGTGCCGGAGTGGGAGTACCAGACCCGCCGCACCACCGCCTCCAAGACCATCGCCGACCGGCTCGGCATCCAGGCAGGCGACCCAGTGATGCGCACCAGCTACCGGTTCTTCGCCGACGGCGAGCCGGCGATGCTCTCCACGTCGTTCGAGCCGCTGGCCATAACCGAGGGCACGCCGGTAGAGCAGCCCGAAGGCGGCCCCGTGACCGGCGTCGTGCCTCGGATGGACGCCATCGGCATCCACATCACCCACGTCGTCGAGGACGTCACCGGCCGGTCAGCACGGCCCTACGAGGCCGAAACATTGAAGGTTCCGGTCGGCGTGCCCATCCTCGCGATCGAACGCACCTACTACGCCAAGAGCCGGCCCATCGAGACCGCCGACATCGTCGTCTCCTCAGACCGCTACGTCCTGTCCTACCGGCTCCCCGTGCCGCCACGGACGGATCAGCCGACGCAATGAAGCCCGAGGATGTGCGCGACGATGTTGCCAGGCTGGCGGAACTGCTGGGTGAGGCTGTCACTCTGCTGGAACGCTACGGCGAGACTCGTTGGGCGAGCCTGCTCTCGGCTTCGAAGCGCGAACTTCTGGCTGGTGACGCTCACGGGCTGCTCCGCCTGCAGAACGCGTTCGGAGGCATGGGCAGTCTCAATGACCTGCTGATCATGGAAGCGAACGGTCATCCCGTTCAGCGCGACGACGAACGAAACGTCAACGAACGGCTGACCGCACTCCGCTCCGAGATTTCACAATTGGCGCGTAAGCCCAGTTTCGATGCCTGAGTCCATCACTATTCGGGCGCATCGCCGGACGGATGTCGACTGTTCCAATGCCCACGACTTACGTCGAGGTATAGTCCACGCGCCTCGTTCTACCCAGGAATCCCTTGGACGTGGAGTATCCAAGTCGGGGCAGCACTCGCAACGCCTTTTCCTCAAGGGCCTTGTTGCCCTCGACGGCAGCCTTGAGTCGCTGCCCGAGCGCTCCCTTCACACCATGCGGCAAGGGGTTGCCAAGCTTGTCAAGGGCAGTTAGAGCAAGGTCCACCGCGCTGGCGTTTCCGTTGCTGCCGGCGTGGAGGTCAATGAGGCCATAGACAATGGTTTCGATGAGCCTCTTCCGCGCGGCCGTATCGCGAATGTTCGCCTTTGCCCACAGGGTCACAACGGCCTGGCGTTGGTTGTTGTTCGTAGCTTGGGAGAAACGGCCGCTGAGAAGGTCGGCAAGCTCACCGTCGTCAGCGGTGTCAAGACCGATCGTCCGAAGGGTGAGGTCTGCGGGAACCTCGGCATCGGCCTTTGCGAGGTAGATGTCCAGGAAGGCGCGGTGCTGAGCCGGCGACCAAGTCCGCTGCGCTTGCCGTGCCGCTTCGGCGAACTCGGCCGAGACCGCCTTCTCGAACAGCAGCCGATCAAGGACGAGCGCAAGTTCGTCCTGCTCGGGTTGGATGATGTCGACCCACAGTGTCGCAGCATGGGCAGCCGCACCTCCGTAGTTGCGCACGACTTCGGCGACAGCCTGAGCGGTCGGGAGCGCCTTGACCGCGGCTTCCGGCCGTCCAGCCTCAGTGGCGAGAATGAGCGGGAGCTCGCACTTCCCGAAGTCATCGAGCCACGGACTCGCCCCAGCTTCGCTCAGGATTCCGTTTAATTGCTCGTCGCTGATCGAACCGGAAAGGGCTGCCAAGGCGGCGGCTCCACGTACGGCGACGTACTTGTACATCGCGTCGTCGCGACCCACTGGACTCAAGGACTGAGCGAGGGTGTCCTGGAGCGTGGAGGCAACAGCCTCGGCGACACGTGAGTTGTTGACGAACCCGGCGATGGCGAACCTATCTGTTTGGACCAAGAGGCCACTACGCGCGGCTGCCCCCTCTGGCTCGGTGATCAGATCCTCAATCTTCTCCAGAACGTCAGAGGTGAGGTCTGGCCGACGATCCTCGGGCAAGGCTGCGACGAGTGGGGCGAGTGCGTCGAGGGCGGCATTCGTCTCATCCTCTGCGGGCTGTTGCGACCACAACTTCGACACGAGATGTCTGAGCCAAACAGCGTGGATTGGACGGATAGCCTCCGGAGCGATGCCCTTCAGCCAAATCGGCCACAGAGCGAATACACGGCGATAGGCGGCGGGGAGTATGGCGGTTGCGAGTTCAGGCTGTGCGGTGGGCTCGCTGCGACCGATGAGGCTCTCCGCGACGTCTCGTGCCTCCTGAACATCGATCGCGAGCATGAAACGAAGTGTCTCGTGTTGAACGGGTGTCTCGCGCGAACCAGCCTCGTCCGCCAGCGCCACGAGCAGCACCCTCGGATGGTATGGCTCCTCCTCGGGCTCTGGGGTCGATGCCTGCCTTGCAGCGGTCGGTCTGGTCGACGCCTGGGCGGCAGCAGCTTCCTTCCGTTCCGCGACCCAAGCCTCATGTTCTTTCACTGCGGCGTTGGCCTGCGCTGCAACGGGTGTGCGAAGGATCGTCAGGATCTGAACCACGTCGTCATCGGGAGCGGCGAACAGGCGAGTCAGCGTGCTACTGGCCTCATCGGAAACCAGCAACGACGCGAGGTACGCCGACATTTCCGTTGACGCAGCGTCCAGAGCGACAAGCGCATCGTCCATGAGGAAGTCCGTCGACGCCTTCGAGTCGGGCGCGATAGTCGCTGCGACTACACGGCCGCGTAGAGCAGCCGCGCCCGCTTCGGATCCGGTCTTGGCGAGAGTCCAGGCGCTGACGACGGTGTCCTCGTCGAGGACACCGGTGGCGTCGTCGTGGAGGACGCAGATCGCCTCTATTACGGCATCAACGACGTGCTTGATCGGAAGAGTGGGGACCGCCTCGATGAGCAGTAGGAAGGAACGTGCAGCGTTCGGTCCGGCCACGCCACTACCCGTTCGGATCTGTTGCGCCAGTAGTTCGAGTGCAGCCTGTCGTTCCGCCTCGCCTAGACCTTCGACACGACGGCGGAGGCTCGAGATGTCGCCGTCCTCCGCCGCCTGCTCGATGGCGAGTGCAAGTTCGCCGTCGAGACCAAACACCGTTCCGGTGCTCTGCATGTAAATCAGGTCTCGGGAAGGTCCACTGACTTGGCGCGTGCGACTCAGGTAGTTGAGCAGTTGCTTGTTGTGCGCCTTGACCGTCGGCTCGACCCGCTCGGCCTCCTCTTCGCCTGCTTCGTTCCCAGAAGGGAGGACAGTGGCGGGAGGAGCGCCATCCAACGCGTACGCCCGCGCCAGTTCCCGCGCACGATCGGAAACTCCCGAAGGGAATTCGGTTGCATTGTCACGAATAAGCTGGAGCACAAGGCTCGGGAGCTTCGCATCCACTTCCAAATGCCTGGCGAAGAGTGGGAACTCGACGCGCAAACAAACCAGGCGCGCGATGGCGGCCGCGCTGTCGCGTGGACTTTCCGACAGAAGACCCGCCCGATGACGCTCCTCAGCTAGTCGGTAGGTGAGCGCGAAGGTGTTCAGCAGATGTTTGACGCGCCGTGGGCTCGTCACATGAGTCGGCACCAGCACCGAGAGCACGTACTCGGTGTTGATCTCACCCCATACACCACCACGACCACCGACCAGTGTGTTCGCATACTTACTGACACTTTGGCTCAAGAGGGGCGGAAGGCTGACCTGATACTGGAAGACCTTGTCGAGGTAGGCACTGCCCGTACTGTAGTAGGGATTTGCCTCGTTGACGGGCGTCTCCTGCTTCGCGGCTCGCGTGAGTGCCTCTTCCAATACGTTCTGATCTGCCGCGATGATGAAAACGCAAGGCTCGATGCCGAGGAAGGTGCGCACCGTGTCGAGCGTCGCGACTACCTCGGTGGCCGAACATCGGTCCAGTTCGTCAACGAAGACCACCATTCGCTTCGCTCCGGTGTCTGAGACGAGGTCGCGAAAGAGTTGCTCGAACTGTTCGTCACTCTCCGGCTTGGCGAGACTTCGGTCGACGCTGAATGTCTTGCTCGCCAAAGTGATCAAGGCGGCGAGTAATGTCGCGGGAAGCAGACCCGCGAGAATGGCCTGCTTCGACAGGGATCGGAACGAGGGCCGGAAATCGCCCTGTTGAACGGCAGCGACGATCGCGACGATTGCACCAAGGATAAGAGTCAGTCCGACCATAAGGAGCGCAAAAACCCCGAGAAGCTTTAAGATCGTCGACGGAGGGACGCTGATGTCGGTCTTCGTACGCCCGCTGTACAGGTCGGCGTGGTACTTGCTGTCTTTACGGTCGAGGCCATTAGCGACCGCGCTAATGAAGTTGCGGCGCAGGGGCACATCGGCGTACTTGAACGCGTCGAAGCGGACGAAGCGTACCCCGTTCTTGCCATCGATTTTTCTTCGCAGCAGGTTCGCGACCCCGCTCTTACCAGAACCCCATGGGCCATAGAGCGCGACGTTCGAAGGCGTGTTGACCGATGTCACCAGCGCCGCGAGCTGGTCCACGATGCCTTCGTGGGCAAGGCGGTCATCTTCGACGGCGGCAAGCTCCCGGTCGTCGACGAGGTCACCAGGATGGAGCTTGACCGCTCCGGCATTGCCAGCCGCTCCTCGTGCCATTTGGTGTGCTCCGTCAGTAGGTCTCAGTAGGACTAGCCTCGACATGACATGGTTACCGGCCCTGATGAGTGGATACCGGGCATGTGTTGCGCCATATGCTAAGCGCTCGCCAATGGCCGCAATCTACCGCCGAATGAGCGGATCGGCCAATGGAAGCGAACCTAGGTTGTACTGCCCCGATCGAAGCTGCGCGCAGGCGAAGGAACTCGGCCGCGACCAGCGAGACCGAGCGCATCTCACGCTACGATCCGAGCGTTGACGTGCCAAGGTGTCCAGCATGGGGCTGCCACGATGCCGAGCAGCCCAAAACGCGACAACGACTCCGCGCCGCGCATTGCTGGATTGAGCTATTGAGGATCAAGGCGGCGCGCTCCGCGCGCCGCGTGGCCGCTCGCCGGCCCGCGTCCGGGCATGCGGCCTGGCGGCCGGTCCCTCCCGATCGCCGGTGGCGGCCACACGCACGGGCACGACCCTTGGCTAGACAACCGGAACAGTCACCGACCGCCGTCCCCCTCTACGCGGCCAGTCTCCGGCCTCCACTCCGCGCGTCAAGGGCGCTTCTCGTCACTACGTGACCGGCTTTCGCCGACCCTTGACCCGCTCCGCTCCGACCTACGATCGGCGGCTACGAGGACGACGGCTCAGCCCGGAAACGCCTAGGATCTTGGCTCATGACGGATGTAGTTGACGTCGATGATGAAGATACCTGGCCAGAACCTGTCCGGGAGTTCGTCAGGCGCCACGCGAAGACCTTCGGCGCGGATGAGGAGGATACGGGGGACCTAGAAGACTACGGTTTTGCTGCGGGCAACTACCTTAGAGGGCGCCTACTCAAGGCGTATCACTGCACCCGGCTCCTTGATCACGAGAAGGCAGACATCCAACAGGACGGCCTTCGAAAGCTCGACTCCGCCATGATTGAGAAGAGGCTGGCCAAAGCAAGGGCGTGCGGACAGTTGACGCAGGAACGAGAGATTGGCCTCTTCGACGGATACAACGACCACGATCAACAGTTCCGAAATGACCAGGTTTCCGCAGTAGTTGGCCGTCGAGCGTTCGACGACCAGCCAGAGGGATTTTGGCGACTTCTGAGCACCTGGGGTGGCGAGGCCATCTACCACTGGTATGACGATCACACGCCAGAACAACACTACCTTCGTAGCCTAGGGACACCAAGCATTGTCGTCGTACACCTCGACCTCAACCTACGCGGTTCGAAGGACCACTTCTTCAGTCCCGCCCTAGGCCGAACATTCCTGCGAGCACACCTCAAGCGAGACAACGCCCACTGTGCGGTGAGCTACGCGTGCTCCATCCCAAGCGAACACATCATCGAGATCCAACAACCTGGTGACCCGGCGTATGACGCTCACCCTCACCTGCCGTCGAAATAGCCGACAATATGACGAGCAGGCAAAGGAGGCACGGTCCGCCATACCGCCCGGCCAGAGGCGAGGTTGTGCCCCGCATGACCCCAGGCGGTTCGACGACATTATCCCCGGGTTGAGCATCGGGCGTCCGCTGGTCGAAAATGCCCCACCCCCTGCGCCCTGCCTCTCCGAGCGCGTGCCCGCGAGTTCGGTGTCAGGCCCTCCGACTAGGGTCGGCACATGCAAGCCGAGCTGAAAGAGACACTCCTCCTCCAGGAGGAATGGACAGCCGACAACACAGAGGCGATGCAGCGGCGCGGTGTCCTCGTTCGGCAGGTGATCCCTCAGTGGCTTCGACAACAGCTCAATGAACCGACCTCCACAGCCGTCATGAGTGACCTCGCCGTGGAGGGACGTGATGGCACCGGCAGGAAGACTGAGATCCCCTGGACTCGTGTCTACTCAGCGCGCCGGTCACCCTCCGCAACCCAGGGCTGGTACATCGTCTATCTTTTCAGCGCGTTCGGAGATCGGGTCTACATCTCCTTGAACCAGGGGACGACAAGGTGGGAAGGCGGCGAGTTCCGCCCGCGTGCTGGCGAGGAGCTTGCCGCCCGCGTCTCCTGGGCGCGGAGTGTCCTCGGCATCACCTGGGCCAATGAACTGGCCTTGGATATTTCACTGGAGGCTCGGCGGTCCAACCTGGGTCATCAGTACGAGCTCGGCAACGTGGTGGCTATTGAGTATCCGCTCAACAGCATCCCGGACGATGCCGCCCTGGCCTCTGACCTGTGGCGCATGATCGACTGGCTCGGGCGGATCTACGAGGCTGAGGAGACCTCACTGACGATTCCGGGTGAGCCGGCGGCCGAGATCGCGGACGCCCTCGTCGCGATACGTCAGGCCGCAGGCTCGGCTCGCAAGACCGGGCAGGGTTTCCGCGCCTGAACACCGCTGAGAAGCTCGCGATTGAGAAGCATGCCGTTCAGGTTGTCACGAAGCACTACGAGGATCTCGGTTACAGCGTCGATGATGTCGGAACCAGGCAGCCGTTCGATCTCGATGTGAAGCGAGGAGACATCGATCTAAGTGTGGAGGTCAAGGGCACCACATCCGTCGGTGCCGAGGTCATCCTGACCAGCGGCGAAGTGAATCACCACCGCGAGCGGTTCCCGAACAACTCCCTGGCCATCGTCCACTCGATCGAGCTCAACAGGTCTGATGAGGCCCCCATGGCCACCGGGGGCGAGCTGCACATCGTCAGCCCGTGGGAAGTCGAGGACTCCGACCTCATCCCACTGGCCTTCAAGTACCAGACCGGGCTGACCTGAGACGGTGCACGAGCGATATGACGACCGCGCTTAGGTGATTACACAGCGTGAAGACGGATGGGCTTGTTGAGTGCGTCGGCCAGATGAGCGAGGTCGCCGGGATCGCTGGTCACGGCCAGGTCGCCGCGTGACAGGGCGGAGATGACGACCGTGGCATCTACAACGTCGCTCGTCCCGGCCGCCGCGCAGGCTTGGCCGGCTTCGCGGGCGAGCTGTTCGGTCATCGGCTCGATCTTGCAGCCACGCAGCAAACGCGAGAGCTGGTGCTGCGGGCCACCGCGCCACGCCTGCGCCAGGACGGCAGCGGGGACGACAGGGCGGATCTCGTGGCGTAGCGCATCACGGTGCAAGGCCCAGATGTCGACTCGGTTCGCTTCCGCCGCCACCAACGCGCCGGTGTCGTAAGTGATGCCCATCAGTCGGTGATGACGCCCTCGCGGACCAGCACGTCGTGCGCCTTGCGTGCCTCGTCGGCGGGGATCGGTCCGTGCTCGGCCTCGAACTCCTCAACGGCAAGCAGGCCATCGAGGACGGCGGCTCGTTCCGCCGGCATGATGGCGGCCAGGCGCTCCCCGTGGTCGGTCAGGTAGATGACCTCCCCGGTGGACGTGGCTCGGCTGATCACCTCACTGAGGTGATCCTTCGCGTCCTGCACCGGCATCTCGGACATAGTCCCAGCGTACGGCAGAAGCTCAGCAGACACAGCAGTCCTCACTCTCGGTCGAGACGACGCACGCTCCGGAAGGATCGTGCATCGTCGCAGCTCGTACAGGGACACGGCTGGTCCCGTCGCGCCATCAGTGGATACGACGGGACCAGCCGGCGCATCGTCAGAGGTCGTCGCGGCCAGCTCGTCGATGGATACGGTCAACGGCCTCGCGGATCGCCTCGTGGAGTAGTTCGGCCTCACGGGTCCCGAGGCGGACCACGGTGCTGCGGCCGTGACGCGGCACGGTCGTCAGCTCTACCCCGGTCGTCGAGCTATGCGGGCGGACCACGTTGACCCCGAGGACCCAGCGTCCCGAGTCGGCCGGGATCGACCCCAGGTAGTGCCGGTGCACGGTGTGGGCGCCGGCCTCGTCGCACCACTTCACCGAGCAGTTCTCTCGTTCGCCGGCGGTCATGACGCGTTCTCCGTCTCCGCACGCTGGACCTTGCGAAGATCACGGACAACGGACTCCAGCTCGCGCAGCGTCAACCCGGCATCCGACAGCACGCCGGCGACGCGGTCGACCACCTGACGGTGGGCCTGGCGGGTGAGTTCGTAGCCGTCCTGCGGGTAGAGCACCCCCGGCTTCATCAGCTCCAGACCGCCGACACGCTCGACCATGCGATTGAGCTGTTCGACGATCTCGGCGTCGGTCGCTCCGGGTAGGTACCGCTCTCGGACGTTGGCGAGCAGCTTCGGCGTCCACATCGCCTGCTGCGCCACATCGGCGATGCGCACCAAGTCGGCGGCAAGCCGGCGGGCCTCCTTCGGCAGCAGGTCGAACTGCGCGTACATCTCGGTCTCGAACGGCTTGATCTCCACATCGATGTGGGCATCGCCGTGCAGGATGTGAGCGACCATCTCACCGACGCCCTCCTCGACGAAGGGGGCGCGGGTGATGATCTCTCGGGTATCGGGTTCGGGTAGCTTGACCACGGGTCTCTCCCTGGTTGAGTCAGGTTGGGATCAAGTCCCCGGTCCGGTGTTAGCGCACCGGCCGGGGGCGTCTAGGGATGAGGTCGATCAGCGACCGCGGCGGTCCGCGCGCCCTGGCCAGACGAGTCGCAGGAGTCAGCAGAAAGTCAGCACGTCCGCCGACGAGCACTCGACAAGTACGGCAACGGGCGACAGGACCGACCGGCCCGACCAGCCGCGATGAGCAACCGACGACAGCGGGCGACAAGACCCACCCGCGTTCGGGACGAAGAGGTCGCAGGTTCAAATCCTGTCACCCCGACCATGTGATGTCTCAGGACATCCCGGACAGCCGGACCTACGAAGTTGTAGGTCCGGTTTCTGTGTTTTGGCTTGAGGGCCGGGTGGGCGTCCTGTGCCCTGGTAGTCCTTGTTGGGGTCGAGGGCGAGTGCGCAGGATCTCGCCGGTGGTGGCGTTGGTGATGCGGATGTCGAGGTCTTGGATCAGGAGCAAGACGTAGGTTCCTGGTGTGGGTTCGTCCGACTCCGATGTGGTGGAGTTTGCCGTCGTTGCGCAGTGTGATGGTGCCGGCTTTGTCGACGCGGTCTTGGCGGACTCGTCCGTGGGTCGTGCTGGCGCTGCCAGGGCGGCCTTGGGGCGTGCGGCGTAGGCGGTGGCTGGGGTTCGAGGGGTTACGGCACGTTCCACGGCATCATGCCGGGCAACCCGGTTCACCGGGTGCGGTGGCCCGCCGCCGAGCTGCTGAAGGGCAACGTATCGGGCGGAGAGTGGAAGGACGGCGACGCCTGGCGACCGGCGGCGGACCTCAACGGCGCACCGCCGAGCGAAGCGGCCTTCACCTCCCGAACGTGTCCGAGGACGAGTCGACCTACTATCCGCGGTTCGTCAAGATCCACTACGCCTGACTGAACCGTCCGCCACCCAACGCGTGAAGGTGGCGGCGGGTCGCCAGAGGGACCTTCTCGACGTCGCTCGTGGGTGAGTGTTGAGACGCTCTGGAAGCCTGGCCGGCACGGATGGAAGCGGGCCGACGGCGAACGGCACCGGCGGCGAGGTCAACATCGAGCAGCGCGGCTACCGCCGCTACGTCGCGCGCACCCGATTCCGCGGACGGGCGATCAGGTGGCTCGATCAGATCGGTAGTCGCCGTCGTCGTCGATCGCGTGCAGCAGCGTCTGGAGGTCGGATCTGAGTCGCTCCACGAGCGTCGGGCTGGTCAGCTCGGCCCAGGATGCCTCGACGAGCTCACCGGTGGACATGGCGAGCGGTCGCGCCTGCTCGCCACGATCAGTCAGCATGACCAAGCGGGATCGGGCGTCGTGGGGGTTCGGCTCCGTGCGGATGTAGCCGTCGCGTTCGAGCTGGGTCACCATCTCCGCCATCGTCTGCTTGCGGACTCCTACCAGTGTGGCCAGCCGTCCGACTGCGATCCCGTCGTTGGGGACGAACGGGAGGACCTTGGCCCGTCCCCCGGAGAGGTCGAGGAACCCTGCTGCCACGAGGGCGGCGTCGACAGCACTGCCGTAGGAGTCGTGGAGGAGTCGCAGCATGCGCGAGATGCGCGGCTTGGAGCCACCGGCGTCGGCGATATTGACAGGCACCTGTCTAACCTTCTATCGTTGGTCAGGTCCCTGTCAGTCTAGGTGTTGGAGCCTTGATGGCCAACGTCGAAATCCTCGATACGCACGTCCATTACGAGTCGTCCGGCGTCGGCGTACCGGTGGTGTTCCTACACGGTAATCCGACCTCGTCCCACCTCTGGCGCAACGTCCTCCCGGCGCTCGGCGAAGGCATCCGTGCCCTCGCGCCGGACCTGGTGGGCATGGGGCAGTCAGGGAAGCCGACCATCGACTACACCTTCGACGATCACACCCGCTATCTCGACGCCTGGATCGAGGCGATGCACCTCGAAGACCTCGTCCTGGTCGGCCACGACTGGGGCGGTGCGCTCGCGTTGGACTGGGCCGCCCGGCACCCGGATCGGATTCGCGGCATCGTGTTCTTCGAGACGATCGTGCGGCCGATGAGCTGGCAAGACCTGCCGAAGTCCGCGCAACCGGTGTTCAAGATGCTGAGAACCCCCGGGGCCGGCGAGCAGGCAGTGGTCCAGGAGAATCTCTTCATCGAGCAAGCACTACCCGGCACGATCGCCAATCTCAGCGACCACGATCATCAGGTCTACCGGGCGCCCTACCCGACACCGAAGTCCCGCCAACCGCTGCTGCAATGGCCCCGTTCGATGCCCATCGAGGGCGAACCGGCAGAGGTGGTGGCCCGGGTCGAGGCCTACGACGAGTGGCTCGCCTCATCCGCGGAGATCCCCAAACTCATGCCCGTCTTCCGCGACGGGCCCGGCTTGATGGGGCCGGCCGTCCAGGACTGGGTCGTCTCGACCGCCGTCAACCTCGAGCTGGCCGACTGCGGCGTCGCCGGACATCACGCTCCCGAAGATCAGCCCGAGGCCATTGCGCGGGCCATCGACGGCTGGCTACGACGGCACGACCTCGTACGCCCCCAGTCCGAACGGGCGTCGAAATGAGGGCCATCCGGCAGCACCGCTACGGAGGACCAGAGGTCCTGGTTCTGGAGCACCTGCCCGACCCCCACCCTTCGCCGGGGCAGGTGCGCATCCGGGTGACCGCGGCCGGAGTGCACCTGCTCGACGTGCAGATTCGCAAGGGGCTCGGCCCACCGCGCACGCGTATGCCACTGCCGATGACGCCGGGACGCGAGGTGGCCGGGATCGTCGATGGCGTCGGTTCCGAGCAGCACGCGTCATGGCTCGGGAAGTTCGTGGTGGCCGACCTCGGGGTCGGCAGCGGCGGCTACGCCGAGCTGGCCGTCGCCAAGGTGGACAGGCTGCACGAACCCCCGGAGAACCTGGACCCGGCAGAGGCGGTCGCTGCGATCGGCACCGGACGCACGGTTCAGGCGATCCTCGAACTGGCCCACCTCACACCAGCAGACACGGTGCTGGTCACCGGCGCGAGTGGCGGCGTCGGCAGCACCTTGGTCAATGTCGCGAAGGGTGCTGGCGCACAGGTCGTTGGCCTGGCCACCGGCGAAGACAAGCGGCTGGCCGTATCCGCACTCGGGGCGGTCGCCATCGACTCCGGGACATCCGACTGGGCGACGGCGGCTCGCGCGTCCCTCGGCGACGGCGCCACTGTCGTCCTCGACGGTGTGGGTGGTGAGCTGGGCGCGGAGGCCATGTCGATGCTGAGCGTCGGCGGCCGCTTGGTCATGTTCGGGACGGCTTCCGGCGCTCCCATCCCGTTCGATGCCGACACCATCTACCGGCTGGGGATCACCGTCACGGCAGCGGCCGGCGCACGGCTGCTCGCCCGGCCGGGTGGGCTGCGTGATCTCGAGGACCGATCACTCTCGGCTCTCATCAGCCGAACCGTGGTCCCACCCGTGGGGCACCGAGTCCGACTGGAGAACGCAACACAAGCCCACCAGATCCTGGAGCAGCGCAGATCGCTGGGGAAGGTCGTCCTCACACCGTGATCGGCGGGCAGCGTCCGTTTCGCCGAGTTCGTCACCGACGGACTCCTCGGCGAGTACAACAGCCCGGAGGATCTGACGGCGCAGGTGCGTACCGCGATCGAGCAGCACGACATCACCGTGCATGGGTGGGGCACGGCTGGAACGCCGGCACCAGCAGCGCTACCCACTGGCGGCGATCGACGTCGTGGGCGACAACTGGACCCGGGAACTCCAGCACGTCGACCAGCATGAGCGCGACCGCACCTGATCGCACCTACGGCATACGCCATCGCACGCAGATCGCTGGAAACGAGTGCTCCACGGGGCCACGCCAGCTCCAACCACCCGCTTGACCTGAGGCAGCTGCGCAGCATACGCGTCCGAGTTCGACTGCCAGCCGCAGCTTCGCGGCGTTACAGCAGGTCAGAACCAGTAGTGCTGCTTCTGGTAGGCCGCGCTCTCAAGGCGTTGGCGCTGCGATGCGGGGTGGTTGTGCGTGGATGTCCGGTGGCCGGGTGACGGTGCCGGATCGGGGCGGGCTTGCGGCGAGGTAGGCGGGGCGGGTGTGGTGGTCCGTTCGAGGCGTGTCGGTGGTGGCCTCGTGCAGTGGTGCGTCGGTTTCCGGCCGAGGTTCGCGTTGTCGGGCGGTCTGGATGGTGCGGTAGGCCTCGATGACGTCGCGGATTCGGGTGGCGGCGGACGGCGCCGGCGTGGCTCGGGTGTCGGGATGGGCGTCGCGGACGAGTCGGCGGTAGGCGCTGGTGACGTCGTCTGCCGCGGCTGATGGTGCCAGCCCGAGGACGCCGTAGGCGTGGGTGAGGTCCTCAGCTGTGATCGTGGTCATGCGTGCTCCGGATGCGCCGGGTCGTGCGGGTGGTGTCGGGTGCGGTCGTCGCGGTCGACCTGATGGGCCGTGGCGCCACGAGGCGCGTGCGGCCGGCCACGGGGAGGATCGGTCGCTGGCTCGATCGGCATGCGTCGTCGTCGACGACCGCCCCGACGTCATGGGGTGTCTAGGTGGGCAGCGTGGGTGGCTCGCCCCTCCCTTTGTTGGTCAGGGGCTCCGCCCGGGAGTTTGCCCGGGTGACGGAGCCCGAGGGCTGACGGCCGGCTCCCGGGCGGAGGCCGTGGCCGCGGGCCGGGATGTCGCCGCCGCGGGGTGACGCTACGGTGCGGGACCGGGCCGGGGCGCGGTGCACGCGACCCTGCCTGCCGGGTGGGTGCCGCGGCGGTGCCGACTGCGCCGGGGGAGTCGTCGCCGGCGCCGTCGCCGAGGCTGGCGTGGACGAGCGCGTCGAACTGCGCGCGCAGCCACGCGTGCTCGGCGTAGACGATGGCGGCGAACTCGCTGTCCCAGTCGCGTGTCAACGGCAGCGTCATGGTGGGTCACTCCCGGCTGACCGCCGACCCCGGATCCACGGGGTCAGGCGTTGATCTGCTTGCGGTCCTGTGTGGCGTCGATCGCGATCTTGCGGGGCTTCGCGGCCTCGCTGATCGGAATGCGCAGTGTCAGGACTCCGGCGTCGTAACTGGCCTGGATGTGCTCGGCGTCGAGGGTGTCGCCCAGGAACAGCTGCCGGGAGAACACGCCCAGCGGACGTTCCGAGACCTGCATCTCGACCTCGTCGGCCCGGTGTGGCCGACGTTCGGCCTTGATCGTGAGGACGTTGCGCTCGACGTCGAGGTCGATCGAGTCCGGTGACACGCCGGGCAGGTCGAACTCGACCACGAACTCCTCACCCGAGCGGTAGGCGTCCATCGGCATGACCGCCGGACGGGACCACGTCCCGGGCGAGGCGGCGCCGAACACCTGCTGGGCCAGCCGGTCGAATTCACGGAACGGATCAGTGCGCATCAACATACGTCAACACCTCCCGAAGCTCTCGACTGCGGATGTCAACGCGCAGAACTCACGATAGTGTGTCGTCACAACGATGACAAGTCATGTCGTCGTCGAATTGACGACCGGAGGTGGGGAGTGGACGACGCATCCGTCGACGCGGCGATCGCCGGGCTCGTGGCCCGGCTCGCCGACCTGAGCCGGACCGTCGAGTCCGGCGCCGACAGCGCGCAGCTGCTCGGCGCGCTCGAAGTCCTCCGCGAGATCCGCGAGCGGGTCGCCGGCATCGAGGCCCCCTTGATCGCCGCCGCCCGCGACGCCGGCGCCAGCTGGGCACAACTGGCCCCCGCGCTCGGCGTCACCAGCCGCCAGGCCGCCGAGCGACGCTTCCTGCGCCTCGACCCCACCCCGGGCGGCACCACCGTCGAGGGTCGCGTGCGCGCCGTGCGAGGCAGGCGCGCCGGCCAACGCGCGGTGACCGCGTGGGCGCGCTCCAACGCCGCCGAACTACGCCGCGTCGCCGGCCAGGTCAGCACCACCAGCGGCCTCACCGACGCCGCACAGAACCACGCCGACGAACTCGGCGACGCCCTCGGCGGCGACGACCCCGCGACCCTCCTACCACTCCTGGAGACCGCCAGCGAGCACGTCCGCGACAGCCACCCAGACCTCGCCGACCACATCGACACCCTCACCACCGCCGCCCAGGACCGACGCGACGCCGCCACCGCCGACCACCACGACCGCTGATCCCGCCGACGACGGGGATGCCGACATCCCGCACTGACGTTCGCACACGGCGAGCTCGTCGCAGGAAGCCTGTGCGAGGCCGCCGCGCAGGCCGTCAACCGTGTTCTCCACCATCCACACGGCACCCTGGTCCGGTGCGTACTGGCTGTACAAGTCGGCGGAGTCTGCGTCCGTGAGGGAGGACGACCTCCCAGCCGGTGAACTGGAGCGGTGTCCCGGCCGGCAGCGGGTTCGTCGACGGTGCCGGCTCCGGCGGCATCGGTGCCACCAGCGGCGAAACGGTCGCGCCAGGTACCTCGCGTCCGGTTTCCTTCGTCGGGACGAAGAGGCCGCAGGTTCAAACCCTGCCACCCCGACACAGGTCAGACGTATGTTGATCACTTGTCTCATGATGTGGCCATGCTCTGTGGGAGTTCTTTGGGCTGATCTCGCCCGCAAGCGCCGCGAGCTCCTCTCCTGGGTGATGCCCGATTCGGGCCACTCATCGGGATGAATCGTCGACCCGGCGCATGGGAGGAGCAGCATGGTCTGGTGAGCGATCTGCGGGTGCGGCTGATGGATGTTCTCGCGGCGCTGTCGCTGGCAACCGATCTGGGAATGGGGCAGCCACCGGAGACGGCGCTGCGCTGTTGCGTGCTCGCGACCCGGCTCGCCCAGACCATGGACCTGGCGGACGGCACTGTGCGCGATGTCTGCCTGGGCACTCTGGTGCGGCACCTGGGCTGTACCGCGACAGCGGCGGTCGAGGCCCGTTCACACGGCGGTGACGAGTTGGTGTCGCGGGTGGCGGCCCAGCGGGCCGACTTCGGCGATCGGCGGGAGATGCTGGCGTTGACGCTGGCGATCGGGCGGGGTGCGGGAGCACGCCGGCCGTCGCTGATCGCCCGAGCTGTTCTCGGTGACCTCCGGTACGGCCGTCAGCTCCTCGGGACGATCTGCGACGCCGCGTCGCTCCTGGCCGCCCGGATGGGGCTGGGGATCGGTGTGCGCTCCTGCCTGGAGCAGCAGTTCGAGCGGTGGGACGGAAAGGGGCCACGTGCACTCGCCGGGGATGAGATCAGTCTCCCGGCCAGGGTGAGCGAGGTGGCCACGCAGGCCGTGCTGTGGTCGGCGGCCGAAGGGCCGGGTGGCGCCCTGGCGATGGTGGGGCGGAGAGCTGGTGGCTGGTTCGACCCGGCGATCGCCGCGGTCTTCGGCCGGGTGGGGCTCGACCTGATGCACCAGCTGGGAGCAGGAGATCCATGGCAGCTGCTGCTGGCCGTGGAGCCTGCGCCGGTCGCCTACGTCGGCGAGCAGGATCTGGACGGGCTGGCGCGGTGCTTTGCCGACATGGTGGACCTGAAGTCGACGTTCACGCTGGGTCACTCCACAGAGGTCTCCCTGCTCGCGGAGGGCACTGCGCGGCTGATGGGCCTCGACCGACGGGAGACCGTGGCGTTGCGTCGCGCGGCGCTGCTGCACGACGTGGGGCTGGTCGGTGTCTCCAGCGGGATCTGGGAGAAGCCCGGGCCGTTCACACGCGGCGAGCGGGAGCAGATGCAGTTGCACCCGTACTACACCGAGCGGATCCTGGCCTGCTCGCCTGTGCTCGAGCCGCTCGGGCGGATCGCGGGCCTGCACCATGAACGGCTCGACGGCAGCGGTTATCACCACGGGCTGACGGCGCCGGCGATCAGCACGCCAGCCCGGATCCTGGCCGCCGCAGACGCCTTCCAGACAGCGACCCAGTCGCGCCCGCACCGCCCGGCCCGCACACGCGAGCGGGCTACCGAGAGCCTGGCCGCAGCGGCCGCCGAGGGCCGCCTCGATGCCGACTGCGTGTCGGCCCTCGTCGAGGCGTCCGGACAGCCCCGGCCACGGCTACGCCGGACCTGGCCGGCCGGCCTGAGCGACCGGGAGATCGAGGTACTGCGGCTGCTGGCCGCTGGTCTGGCGAATCGGGAGATCGCGGCGCGCCTCGGCATCTCACGGCGTACTGCCGAGCACCACGTCCAGCACGTCTACGGCAAGATCGGCTACTCGACCCGCGCCGCGGCGGCGCTGTTCGCGATGCAACACGACCTCCTGCGCCCGTGACGTCCAGGGCCCGGACGAAGTCGCGGATGAATCCACCGACCAGTGTGGCTCGGTGTGATGGGCGGAGTGGCGTGCCCTTCGAGCAGCCGGACCGGTCACCGCTCGCGCCGCCGCCGCGACGGTCCACGCCATGGTCGCGACGTCGGGTCCCAGCTCGCCGACCCGGGAGGCGGAGATCGGGGGTCCTGCGCCGCCGGTCATGACCGTGCTCTCGTCCGGGCGCGCGCGAAGTCGATCAGGCTGGCGATGTACTGCTCGGAGTGCGTGACGTACGGAACGTGTCCGGCGCCGACATACGTCCGGCGCAGCGGGTGGGGGAGCACCTGTTCCAGCCGGTCGAGCACCGGACCGAAGAGCGGCGGACTCTGGTCACCCGACGTGAGGAGCACCGGGCCGGCGAATCGGGCGAGCGCGGCTTCATCGATCGTGGCAGCCTCCGGGTCGCGGCCCTCGTCAAGGAACGTCGGCGCGTTGTGCACCATCGTCTCGCGCATGCTCACGGGCAACTCTGGCCAGCAGCCCGCACCAAGCGCCACCTCCTCGACGAACAGCTCGGCCGCGCCGGCGTTGTCTCCCAACTCGATGCGCCGCAGGACCTCGGCCAGCGGCCCGTTCGCAGCCTCGGCGAATGCGGCACGCCCAGCGGTGCCCTCGTGGACGAGCGACCACATCGGGGGCTCGTGGACCACGATGCCCCGCAGAAGTTCCGGGCGTGCGGCGGCGAGTTTGAGGGTGATGACCGCGCCCGCTGAGTTCCCGACCACCCAGGCCGGCGCGAGCCGAAGGTGCTCGATCAGCTCCGCCAGATCGTCCACGTCCTCGGCGAAACTCCCTTGCCCCGGCGGCCGTTCACTCTCACTGTGCCCGCGCCGATCGTAGGCCACCACCTGGAAGTGCCCCGCTAGGCCCGGGATCACGGGGTCCCAATTGTGGCGCGACCCCCACGACCCGTGCACCAATACCAGTGGTTCGCCCGGACCCGCCGTCGATGCGTAGCTGATCCGGACTCCGTTGATGACCGCCGACGCCGATCGTGCGACCCCGGTGACCTCGCCCTTGGCGTTCATGGTCCCGCTCCTTCGGCTCCACGTCCCGAGATTCCGTCTCACCAGCGTCGCCGACCGCGGGTTCGGCACGCATCGGCAGACCTACCCATCGGGAGGGGGCTCCGACCTCGCGGTGCAGATCGGTCGGACGGCAGTGCAGACCGGGTCACCGTCGACGTCGAGGTGCGCAACGACAGCGTGACGATCGGGGCGCACCGCGGTTGGATCAGCAGCGCGTCAGGCTACCTCGGCGCGCACCACAGGGATGACGTCGTGGGCCAGCCGACGGGCTTGGTCGGCCTGGCCGGGACCGGTGAGGGAAAGGCTCAGCGTGGTGAAGCCGAGCTCGGCGAAGCCGGTGAGCCGCTTGGCGACCTCCGCAGCGGAGCCGGCGACCACGCCCGGCTCCGCGCTGGCAGGCTCACCGAGGTGGACCTCCAGGTGATACGCACACGTGACGTCCTCCGGGTCGCGGCCCGCCTCCTCGGCCGCCCGGCGGACGCGCGCCCGCATCACTGCGGCCCGCTCGGGTGGGGCGAACCCGTGCGACGGGATCCAGCCGTCGGCCAGCCGCCCGGTGACGGCCAGTGCCTGGTCGCCGAAGGTGCCGAGCCAGATCGGGATGGCCGGCTCCGGCCGGGGCGCGATGTTTGCCCGCTCGGTGTGGTGGAGCCGGCCTTCGTAGCTGAAGTCCGGCTCCGACCACAGGCCGCGGATGATGTCGATGGCCTCGACCAGTCCGCGGACCTTCTCTCCCGGTGTCGGCACCCGGAGGCCGAACGCGCGGAACTCATCGTCGGAGTACCCGCCGCCGAGGCCGAGGATCAGCCGGCCGCCGGAGAGCCGGTGGAACGTCTCGGCCATCTTCGCCACCAGCGCGGGCGGCCGGTAGGGCACGCCGAGCACGCGGGTGGCGATCCGGATTCGCGAGGTCGCCGCGGCGATCCACGACAGCACCGTCCACGCCTCGAAGTTCGGCACCACCCCGCACGGATGGTCGGAGACGGAGATGAAGTCGAAGCCGAGCCCTTCGGCCAGGACACCGTCACGGACCGGGTCCGCACCAGGCTGGGCCGAGGGCGACACGGCGAGCCCGAACTGTAGTTCCATCATGACCTTTCCGATGTAGCCGGTGCCGGACTGCGTCCTGGCACCGTGAGGCGGGGAAGGAGGACGTGGACGATCGGGCCGATGCTGACGGCGTACAGGACGGTTCCGGCTCCGACGGTGCCACCGAGCAGCCAGCCTGCGGCCAGCACCGCCACCTCGATCGACGTGCGCGCGACCCGGATCGAGTGTCCGCGCCCGGCCAGCCCGGTCATCAGCCCGTCACGCGGCCCGGGGCCGAGCCCGGCGCCGACGTACAACGCCGTCGCCAGCCCGTTGCCGACGATGCCGACGGCCAGGAAGGCCGCTCGGGCGGCGAGGTGCTCGGGCTCGGGCAGGACTGCCACCGCGGCGTCCGCGGTCAATCCGACCAGGACGACGTTGCTGACCGTCCCGATGCCCGGCCGGACGCGCAGCGGGATCCACAGCAGCAACACGACGATGCTCACGCCGATGACGACCCAGCCGAAGCGCAGCCCGGACCGCTCGGCCAGGCCCTGGTGGAAGACGTCCCACGGGCTCAGGCCCAAGCCGGCCTCGAGCATGAGCGCGATGCTGACACCGAACAGCATCAGACCGACGTAGAGATCGACCAACCGTGTGCGCACGGCTACAGGATGACCGACACGACGATGCAGTAGTAGTTCACATTTCTTCGTCCGGTCGTAAGCTGAGCTTATGCTCGATGTCCATCGGCTCCGGCTGCTGCGAGAGCTGGCGTATCGCGACACGATCGCGGCGGTGGCCCAGGCACTCTCGTACACGCCGTCGGCCGTGTCGCAGCAGTTGGCCATCCTCGAGCGTGAAGCCGGCGTATCGCTGCTGGAACGGTCCGGCCGGCGGGTGCAGCTGACCCCGATCGCTCGCCGGCTGGTCACGCACACCGAGGCGATCCTGGACCAGCTCGAACGCGCGGAGTCCTCGATCGCCGCGACGAAGGCACAGTTGACCGACGTGCTGAGGATCGGCGCATTTCCATCCGCCGCCCGGGCGATCCTGCCGCCGGCGCTGGCCATCCTCGGGCACGACCATCCCGGCCTGGAGTTCACCGTCGTCGAAGCCGACCCGGTCGTCGCCGCCGACCTGACCCGGACCGGCGAGCTGGACGTCGCTCTGACACACGACTACGACCACGTGCCGCAGCCGGACCATCCCGCGCTGACCTCGACCGTCGTGCTGTCCGAGTCGCTGTTCCTCGCCGCGACGCAGCCGCCCGACCCGTCCGGCAACCCGGTCGCGTCTTTCCGCGGTGCCGCCTGGGTGCTGGGCAGCCCGGGCACGCTGTGCCGGCTCGCCGTCGAGCGGATCTGTCAGGCCGCCGGGTTCACGCCCCAGGTGCGGCACCGGATCGACGACTTCCCCACTGCGCTCGCGCTGGTCGCAGCCGGCCAGGGGGTCGCCATCGTGCCCAGGCTGGCCACCGTCGATCCGCCGGCCGGCCTGACGTTCACCGAGCTGCCCGAGCAGCGCCGGGTCGCGCTCACGCACCGCCGCGGCGGCGAACAGCGCCCGGCGCTGGCCGCTCTGCACACTGTGGTCACCAGGGCCGTTGCGGATCTCGCCTGACGCGGCGCCTGTGGGCCGACATGGGCCAGGACGGGTGTGGCCGGCTCGGGCTGGGTCGCGACGACCTCAGAGATCCTTGGAGATGGCGGCCGCGGTCTGTTTGAGCGGCTCGACGAAACCGCGGAGCCGGCTGATCTTGCCGCGGGCGGTGGGCACGCTGATGGCGATGCTGGCCACGGCGCGGCCGGCGCCGTCGCGGATCGGGACGGCGATGGCTCGCAGCGCCTGGTCGCTCTCGCCGCGATTGAGGGCGTAGCCGAGCCTGCGGATCTCCTCGAACTCCTCGACCAGATCCGGGAGGGCGTGGATGGTCTGGTCGGTGACCGTCGGCAGGTCGGCGCTGAGGAGACGTTCCAGCTCCTTGCGCGGCATCTCGGCCAGGAGCACCTTCCCGCCGGAGGTGGCATGCGCCGGTAGCAGCGTGCCCGTCCGGATGGTCACCCGGATCAGCTGCTGACTCTCGACACCGTCGATGAACCGTGCCCCGGCCCCCTGGAGGACCAACAGGTGCACCGTCTCGTCCAGCCGGGCGGCGAGTCGAGCCATGTGGTGATGTGCGGATCGGCGAATGTCGAGATCGCCCAGGGCGGCGAGGCCGATCTCGACCAGCACCCGGCCCAGTCGGTAGTCCTTGGTGACGCGATCGCGCTCGACGAAACCCTCGTCCACCAGCGTCGTGAGCAGTCGATGGCTGGTGGACGTGCTGATTCCCAGCTCCCTGCTCGCCTCGGTGACCCGCAGGTGTCCGCGTTCGGCGAGTAGTTGCACCAGCCGGACGGCGTTGACGACGGAGGTCAGCGTTTCCCGCATGACGGGAAATCGTAGCAGCTTTGCCCGCATGCCGGAAACACGTCGGTAACGTGAGCGGCACGCTGGACGAGACGAGCTGGGAGGACGCGTGAGAACCGTTTCCATAGTCGGCGGCGGCATCGGGGGACTGGTGCTGGCGCTGGAGTTGGAGCGGCACGGCATCCGGAGCCGGATCTACGAGGCCGCACCTCGCCTGCAGGCACTGGGCGTCGGGATCAACGTGCTGCCGCACGCCTCCGCGGTCCTGGCCGGGCTCGGACTCGAGGAGCAGCTCACGGACAGGGCGGTGCTGACTCGCGAGGCAGCCTTCTTCAACCGTTTCGGTCAGCACATCTTCACCGAGCCGGCCGGCAGGTGGGCGGGGCACGAGCACCCGCAGTACTCCATCCACCGCGGCGACCTGCACTCCGTCCTGGTGGACGCGGTACGGCGCCGTTGCGGGGACGACGCCATCGTGACGAACAGGCGCCTCGAGCGCGTCCGAGAGGTCGGCGACCGCGTCGAGCTCCACTTCATCGACGACAACGGTGACCCGCTCGACCCGGTCGTCGCCGAGTCCGTCGTGGGCTGCGACGGGATCCACTCGGTGATCCGCAGGACGCTGCATCCGGACGAAGGACCCGCGCGCTACTCCGGGGTGATGATGTGGCGGGGCGTGGCCGCCCACCCGCGCTTCCTGAGCGGCGCCACGATGGTCCGCGCCGGCTGGCTCCAGCCCGGCAAGCTGGTCACCTACCCCATCCGCAACGGCCTGCCCGGCGGCCTTCAACTCGTCAACTGGGTCGCCGAGATCGAGATGCCTCGGCGGGGCGAGCGAGACTGGCAACGCCGGGGCCGGCTGACGGACTTCGCCGACCGGTTCGCCGACTGGCGCTTCGACTGGCTCGACGTTCCGGAGCTCCTCGGGCGCTCCGAGCAGATCCTCGAGTACCCGATGGTCGACCAGGACCCGCTCCCGTTCTGGAGCCGGGGACGGCTGACCCTCCTCGGTGACGCCGCTCATCCGATGGTGCCGCGAGGCTCCAACGGCGCCGGTCAGGCCATCCTCGACGCGGCCGCCCTCGCCAGGATCCTGGCCCGGGCGGACGACCCGGCGCAGGCCTTCGCCGCCTACGAGGACGAACGGCTGCAGGTGACCGCGGCGGTGGTGCGCATGAACCGCGCCGAACCGCCCGACGCCATCCTGCGGACCGTCTACGAGCGCAGCGGCGACGCGCCTGTGCGCGCGATGTCTGAGATCGTCACGGAGGCGGAAGCACAAGCCATCACGGGTCGCTACCTCAAGGTCGCGACGACCCGACATCCCGCTCCGGACACGTCCGCCTCCCTGTCCGGTGCCGGTGCGCGCGAGCGGAACGAGGAGTCACGATGAGAACTACGGCCGGAACGGAACTCGGCAGCGCGATCGTCGCCGATCGCGAGCTCGGCGGCACGCCGGTCACCCGGCAGGTGCTCGACATCCTGGTCGCCTGGGGCGTCGCGCGGGTCTACTGCTGCCCCGGCAGCACCGAGGCCGCCATGCTGGACGCCTTCGTCGGCCGGGACGACATCGAGCTCGTCCTCGTCAGCCACGAGTCGACGGCCATCGCGGCCGCCGACGCCGAGGCACGGCTCAGCGGCGGGCCCGCCGTCGTGTATGTGCACACCAACGTCGGCCTCGCCAATGTGCTGGCCCATCTGTCCGCCGCGCGGATCGCCTACGCACCGGTGCTCATCCTGAACGGGCTCAAGCCGTCGGTGCTCGCGGGCCGTGACGGGTTCACCACGCTGCCCCATCCCGACCTGGGGCTTCGTGACCTGGTCAAGTGGGACCGGGTACCCGCCACGCCCGACTCCCTGCCGGCCGACCTGGAGCGGGCCCTGAGCATCGCCACCGCCGAGCCGGCCGGGCCGGTCTGGCTGGGCCTGCCCCAAGAGCTGCTGGAGACGACCGACGCCGTCGATCCGCGCTACCCGCGTCCGCTGCCGGGACCGCGCCGGAGCCGTCCGTCGCGGGCGGAGCTGCGCGGCGTGGCGGACGTGCTCACCGCGGCGACCCGCGTCGTCCTCGTCTCGGGCGGGGAGGTCGCCCGTCACGGCGCGAGCGATCTCATGGTCACCCTGGCCGAGCGGCTCGACGCGACGGTGCTCCATGAGGACCGCCGCGGGTTCGAGCGCTCCAGCTATCCCACGCAGCACCCCGCCTTCCAGGGCAGCTATGACGTGCGCCATCCTGCGGTCGCGAACGCCGACCTGGTCGTCTTCGCCGGATGCCAGGTCTTCCGGGAGTTCGACGTCAACGGCGCTCCGGCGTTGCCCACCACGGCGACGGTGGTCCACGTCCACGTCGACCCGAGCCGCATCGGCCGGCTGCATCAGGTCGACCACGCCCTGGTCGGGCACACCGGTGAGGTGGTGCGGGACCTCCTCGACGCGCTCGGCCCGCGGCCGGCCACGACACCGGCTCGGGCGCCGACGCCGGCGAGTGGCGCCGGCCCTTCGCTGAGCCCGCACGGCTCACCCGCGCACCACGGTCTCGCCGGCTGGGTGAGCTCCGTGGCCGAAGCCCTCACCGGCGAGGAGAACTACGTCGTCGACGCGACGACGGCCGGCCCGGCCCTGCTCGGAGCCCTTCCCCAGACCCGGCCCGACCAGGTCCTGACCACCTCCTCCGGCTCGCTCGGGTGGGGTCTGGGCGCGGCGATCGGCGTCGCGCTGGCGCAGCCGGAGCGCCGGGTTCTGGCATTCCTGGGCGACGGCGTCTTCCAGTTCGGGCTGGCCGCGTTGTGGACGGCGCAGCGGTATCGAGCCCAGGTCACCTTCGTGGTCCTGAACAACGAGGCGTTCGCGGCGGTGGGCCTCGCTCTCGGGCGGTTCGGGGGCGAGGCGGTACGTCGCGGCGACTGGCTGGGCACGGACCTGAGTGGGCCGCACCTCGCCCAGATCGCGGGCGGGTTCGGGCTGCCCAGCGAACGGGTCCTGACGCCGGACGGGGTGGCGGCCGCGATCGAACGCGGCTCGCGCTCGCGTGGGCCGTCACTGGTGGAACTGATGACCTCGGCAAGGGAGGAATGATGCTGGGCAGGCTGCGGGAGCCCTCCACCGGTCCCTTCTCGAGCCGACGGTCGATGCTGCTCCTGACCGTGGTCGCCTTCTTCCTGTTCGCGATGCCCGTCGTCATGCTTGCCGTCGGCGCGATCCGAGACGCCACTCCGGGCCGGCCCGCGCAGTGGTCGTTCGACGCCTTCCGCCGCGCCTACGGCGACGCCGGCACGTACTCGGTGCTCGGCGACTCGGTGCTGCTGGCCCTGGGCGTCATGGTCATCTCCACCGTCACCGGGCTGTTGCTCGCCTTCATCGTCGCCAGGACGGACACCCCGCTGCGGCGGTTGGTCACACCGTCGATGATGCTGGTCATCGCCCTCCCGCCGCTGTTCTACGGAATCAGCTGGGCGATGCTGGGCAACCCGCGCATCGGCACGATCAACAGCTTCTGGCAGGACCTCACCGGCGCCGAGACGCCACTGTGGGACACCTACAGCTGGAGCGGCATCGTCGTCGTCACCTCGCTGAAGTCGACCGCGTTCGCCTACTTCGTCCTGCTCGGTCCGCTGATGGCCATGAACCGCAGCCTGGAAGAGGCCTCGCGGGTCTTCGGCGCCGGTCGCCTGCGCACCTTCCTCCGTGTCGACGTCCCCCTGCTCGGGCCGTCCCTGCTGGGCGTGTGCATCCTCAGCTTCGTCGCGGGCCTCGAGTTCTTCGACGTGCCACTGCTGCTCGGCACGCCTGCCGGCATCGACGTGTTCGCCACCGAGATCTTCAGCCAGATCCGGGACCGGACGCCGGCGGACTACGGCGCCGCGGGAGCGCTGTCGCTGCTGCTCGCCGTCGTGGTGGTCGTCCTCGTCGTGGTCCAGTGGCGGATCCTGGGCAGCCGCGACTTCACCACCGTCACCGGGAAGAACGACCGCACCGACCGCTGGTCGATCGGCCCTTGGCGCTGGGCGGGCACGCTGCTCATCGTCGGCTACATCACCCTCGCCGTGGCACTGCCCATGGCCCAGTTGGTCGCGGGCAGCTTCCAGCCGTACCTCGGCGGCGGGGTGTACTCGACGATCAACTATCAGTTGCTGTTCAGCGAGCCGACCACGACGGCGGCGCTGCGCACCACGGCGATCGTGGCCGTCGTGGGCGGTCTGTGCGCCATTCTGATGACCCTGCTGATCAGCTACGCGATCACGCACAGCCGCAGTCGCCTGCGCAGGGCGCTGGAGGTGATGACCTGGCTCCCGTTCGCCATGCCGGGCATCATCCTCGCGCTGGGCATCGCCTGGCTGTTCGTGAGCATCCCCGGGCTGCGCAGCCTGTACGGCTCGCTGGGCATCGTCGTGATCGGCCTCATGATCTCGGCCGTGCCGCTGGCCACGCGCGCGGTGCAGCCGGCGCTGCGCCAGGTGGGCCGTGAGCTCGAGGAGTCCGCTCGGGTCAGCGGCGCCCGCCCGGTACGGATGTTCTTCAGCATCGTGGTTCCCCTGATCGCTCCGAGCCTTCTGGCCGGGTGGTTCCTGGTCGCGATCCTGGTCTCGGGGAACCTCACCATCCCGATGCTGTTGTCGACGACCGACAGCGCGACCGTTCCCCTGGTCGTCTACAACCTGCACAGCCAGGGCGAGACCTCCCAGGCAGCAGCCCTGTTCGTCATCCTGCTCGGCGCCCTGCTGGTGCTGTTCGTCGTCGGCAGCCTGACGGTCCGGGTGATCAGCCGGTCGAATCGCCGGCGCCGTGATCGCTCCGGACCCGATGCGCCGAGCGCCGATCAGGTTCCCATGACGCGGACGATTCCCGTCGCGTCTGAGGCTGTCCGTAGCGCGTCGGAGGCCGATGTGGCCGCCGAGCCGTCAGCCGCCGTCCCCGGTGGACTCCCCACCGTCGTGAAGTCAGCGGGTTCCAGGAGAGAGCCATGAAGCGTTCCACCACAGCAGTGTTTGCCGGCGTCGTGTTGGCGGGCCTCGCCGCGTGCGGCACGCCCGACGAGAGCGCGGTGGCGCCCGAACCGACCGGGGTCGCCGACGAGGTCGAGGCTCTGGGCAGCCAGGAGGTCGTCGACGAGATGGATCGGCTCTACCAGGCGGCTCAGGACGCCGGTGAAGACCGCGTCACCATCTACGGCGCCGGCGAGAACGACCGCGGACCCGTGTACGAGGTCTTCATGGCGCGCTACCCGGGCATCCAGGTGAGTGGCGAGCACCTGACCGGGCCGGACTTCGACAGCAAGATCAGCAACGAGTTCGCCAGCGGTCAGCACGTGGGCGACCTCGTCCAGGGCGGCGACACCTCCGTCGCGGGCCATATCGAGGAGGGCAAGTACGTGCCGTACACGCCTCTCACGGCCGAGGGGCTGGACCCCCGCTGGACCGAACCCACCAACACCGTCCACGCCGCGGCCGCACTGCCGTTCGGCATCGGCTACAACACCAACGCCGTCGACTCCGGCGACGCCCCGCAGACGTGGGACGAGCTCAAGGACGAGACGTGGCGGGGCCGGATCGTGATGGACGATCCGACGGTGTCGGGTTCCTCGCTGTCGGCCTTCCGAGCGCTGCTCGCCGACGAGCGCTTCGGCCAGGAGTACCTGAACGCCATGGCCTCGCAGGAGCCGCACAACGAGAACGGATCCCAGAACACCGGTGCGGCCGTGGCCAGTGGCGAGTTCGACATCGCGGGCTACTACCCCTACAGCTTCTTCATCCGCGAGTCCGCGAAGGGAGCCCCGATGGGGTTCGTGTTCCCCACGGAGGGCGGCTCGTACGTGTCCGGGCACTACCTCGGCCTGATCGACGGCGCTCCCAACCCCAACGCCGCCAAGCTGCTGATGAACTGGCTGTTCACTCCGGAGGGCCAGCAGGCCCTGGCCGCGGTCGGCTACTACCCGACGATGCCGGACAGCGACGGGCCCGCGGACTTCCCGCCGATGCGTGACCTCGACCTGATCCGGAGCACGCCGCTGGAGACCGTGGCGAGCGAGACGCAACAGGCACTCGAGACGATCCAGGAGGTCTGGCCGAAGTGAACGCGCCGAGCAAGATCGACTGTCACGGCCACGTGTCGGCCCCGGCGGAGCTGTACGCCTACAAGGCGGGACTGCTCTCCCACCGCGGGGCGCACGGGCGGGGCAGACCGCACATCAGCGATGACCAGATCGCCGCCGCGCTGCGGGCGCCGAATCCCAGCTTCGGGAACGTCTCCCACCTCGACCATCTCGACGAGGCCGGCATCGACCTGCAGCTGATCTCGCCGCGGCCGTTCCAGATGATGCACAGCGAGACTCCGGCCAAGCTCGTCGAATGGTTCACCGAGAGCACCAACGACGTCATCGCCCGGGTTTGCGCGAGTGAGCCCGGACGTTTCCAGGGCATCGCCGGCCTGCCGCAGAGCATGGAACTCGCCCCGGAGACCTGGGCCGCCGAACTCCGGCGCTGCGTCACCGACCTCGGCTTCGTCGGCGCGGTGCTGAACCCCGACCCGTACGAGGGGACGGCGGTGCCGCCCGCGCTCGGAGATCGGTTCTGGTACCCGCTCTACGAGGTTCTCTGCGAGCTCGATGTTCCGGCGTTCATCCACTCTGCCGCCTGTCGGCCGCCGGCCCGGGAGAGCTACTCGTTGCACTTCATCCAGGAGGAGACGCAGGCGGTCATCGGCCTGCTCCAGTCGCAGGTGTTCCAGGACTTCCCCGACCTCAAGATCGTCGTCTCGCATGGTGGCGGGGCCGTTCCCTACCAACGCGGCCGGTTCCGCCCCGGACCGATCCGCCGCGCGGGCGCGGCGTCGTTCGACGAACAGCTGCGCAAGCTGTGGTACGACACCTGCCTCTACACGCAGGACTCGATCGAGCTGCTGCTGCGCTCGGTCGGAGTCGACCGATGCCTGTTCGGCACCGAGAAGCCGGGCACCGGTTCTGTGCGCGACCCCGAAACCGGCCGGTGGATCGACGACATCCATCATCTCGTCGACGCGATCGACTGGCTCGACGACCATCAGCGCCAGGCCCTCTACCGCGACAACACCGTGGAGTTGTTCAAGCTCGACCTGGCCGGCGCCGACAGCGAAGGAGCCACCCGTGGCTGAACTCGTGCTGGGCATCGGCACCTCCCACGGGCCGATGCTGAACACGCCGCCGGAGCAGTGGGGCGCTCGTCGACCAGCCGACGAGGCCAATCCCGCGCTGATCTTCCGCGGCGAGGCGCACACCTACCCGGAGCTGGCCCAGGCGCGCGGAAACGCCTTCGCCGACCACTGCAGCGAGGAGGTGTGGCGGGCCAAGCACGCCGCCTGCCGAGCCGCCATCACCGCGCTGGGCGCGCTGGTCGACGACGCCCGTCTCGACGCCCTGGTCGTGGTGAGCAGCGACCACAAGGAGGTCTTCGGCGACGACCTTCTCCCGCAGTTCGCCGTCTACTGGGGCGAATCGATGGACCACGTGCCGTACAGCCAGGAACAACTGGACGGCATGGGCCCTGGGCTGGCGGTGGCCGAGATCGCGAATCAGCCGGACACCCACACCCTGCGCCGCGGGCATCCCGAGCTCGCCCTGCAGCTGGTTCGGCACACCTCACGGGCCGGGTTCGACCCGGCGGCGTCCCAGCGCCTCCCCGGCGGGAAGTGGGACAACCACGGGATTCCGCACGGGTGGGGATTCGTGTTCCAGCAGATCCTGGGCGGCGGTCCGGACCTGCTGCCGGTGGTGCCGGTCTTCGTCAACACCTTCTACAGCCCGAACCCGCCATCGGCGGCCCGCTGCCTGGACTTCGGCGCGGCCGTCGGCGAGGCCATCGCGCAGTTCCCGTCCGATCTGCGCGTCGGGCTGGTCGCATCCGGCGGCCTCAGTCACATGGTGGTCGACGAGGATCTCGATCGCGCGACCCTCGACGCCTTCGCCGGCGGCGACCACGAACCCCTGCGGGACCTGCCGGACGCGGTACTGCGGTCCGGCTCCTCCGAGATCCGCAACTGGCTGGTCGTCGCGGAGGCCATGCGATCGACGGGCGCCACCGCCACGGTGCTCGACTACCAGCCCTGCTACCGCAGCCCGGCCGGTACTGGTTGCGGGATGGCCTTCGCGGCCTGGGAGCCGGCATGAAGAGCATCGCCATCAACGCGCTGACCAAGACGTACTCCGCCGGGGCCGCCCCGGCGGTGGACCGGCTCGACCTGGACGTCGCGCCCGGGGAGTTCCTCACCCTGCTCGGCCCCAGCGGGTGCGGGAAGACCACCACGTTGCGCTGCATCGCGGGGCTGGAGGCGCCCACCCACGGGTCCGTCCGGATCGGCGATCAGTTGATCGCGGCCCCCGCCGACGGCGTCTTCGTCCCGCCGGAGCGGCGTGGCGTGGGCATGGTCTTCCAGAGCTATGCCCTGTGGCCGCACATGAGCGTGTTCGGCAACGTCGCCTATCCGCTGAAGATGGCCAGGACACCGCGTGCGGAGATCGGGTGGGCGGTCGACGAAGCCCTCACCCGGGTGGGTCTGGGCGGGCTGCACACCAAGAACGTCTCGGCGCTGTCCGGCGGGCAGCAGCAGCGGGTCGCCCTGGCCCGTGCCATGGTCGGCCGGCCCGACGTCATGCTGTACGACGAACCGCTGTCCAATCTCGACGCCAAACTGCGCTTCGCGATGCGCGACCACATCAGGTCAGTGCACAACTCCCTCGGCACCACCTCGGTCTACGTCACCCACGACCAGGAGGAGGCGGTCGCGCTGTCCGACCGCATCATCGTGATGCGGGCCGGCCGGATCGAGCAGGTCGACACCCCGCGCGACCTCTACACCAGGCCGAAGTCGACGTTCGTCGCCGATTTCATGGGATTCCAGAACATCCTGCCCGCCACGGTGGAGTCGCGAGACGGGGACCACTGCCACGTTCGTCTCGACCACTGCCCCGACGTCGTGCGCTCGGCCTACCCCGCGCCGGCCGATGGCCGGGTGAGTGTGGCGTTTCGCGCCCAGCACCTGCGGTTCAGCCAGCCGGACGCGCGCTGCATGGCTGTCAACGGAGTGGTGACGAAGGCCACCGACTGGGGCAGCGCCCTGCGACTGCAGATCGACGTCGGCGGCCATGTCGTCAAGGCGATCGTCGACGAAGAGCAGTTGGTCAGCCAATCGCTGTCGATGCGGCCAGGAGATCCCGTGACGTTCTATGTCCGGCCCGAACACGTCATCGTCCTCGCGAGCCGGCGCGACGACCACGACGATGCCGGTCTCGAGCAGGCCGGGGAGGGCGCATGAACGATCTGGGCGTGCTGCGCGACGTTACCGGCCTGGACGCCTGCGCGGTCTCCGATGCCCTGGACACGCTGGCCCTGCCCCCGTCCGTGCTCACCGGGATCAGACCGATCTGGCCGGTCCGCGGTGTCGTCATCGGACGCGCCCGGACCGTTCAGGCGGGCGAGCGCACCGGGACCGGACCCAGTGCGCACATCGCCGCCGCCACCGTCGAGGACGGCGCTCCCGGCGACATCATCGTCGTCGCCAACGGTGGACGGACCGATGTCTCGTGCTGGGGCGGCATCCTCACCGAGGCGGCCCTGAAGAAGGGGGTGGACGCCGTGATCGTCGACGGCGCCTGCCGCGACGTCGCGGAGAGCCACGAGGCCGCCTTCCCCGTCTTCGCCCGTGCGTCGGTGCCGACCAGCGCCCGTGGCCGGATCGTGCAGCTCTCCTCCGGTGAGCCGATCGAGGTCGGCGGCGTGGAGATCCGGGACGGCGACATCGTCGTCGCCGACTCCACCGGCGTCGTCGTGGTGCCGCAGGCGTGGGCCGGCCAGGTGGCCGTCTGGGCGGAACGCATCGTCACGCGGGAGGCACGGATGCGCGACCAGGTGCGGTCGGGAGCCTCGATCGTCGAGGTCATGCACGACACCGCGTTTCCGACGCCCGAGCACCGGCCGACGCCCGGTGACCTCGACGAGGAGCAATGAGGACGCCATGAGTGATACGAGGTTCGCCGGCCTGACGACCGCGACGGTCTCCGACGCGCTGGACCGGCTCGGCATCCCCGGTGCCCTGCTCGGCCTGAGGCCCCTGGCCGATGGCATCCGGATGTGCGGACCGGCCTTCACGGTCAGATACGTCCGGGTGGGCGCGGTTCCGGGCACGGTGGGTGACTACCTCGACGACGTGCCCTCCGGCTCGGTCGTCGTCCTCGACAACGGCGGTGCCGAGGACTGCACGGTGTGGGGCGACATCCTCACCGCGATGGCGGTCGACCGCGACGTCGCCGGCACCGTCATCGACGGCGTGTGCCGCGACGTGAACCGGGCGCTGGAGGTCGGCTACCCGATCTTCTCCCGCGGCAGGTTCATGCGCACCGGCAAGGACCGGGTCGAGGTCGCCGAGGTCAACGGTCCGGTGACCGTGGGTGGGGAGCGCGTGGAACCCGGCGACTGGCTGCTCGGTGACTCCGACGGGGTCGTGGCGATCCGTCGCGACGTGGTCGACGACGTCGAGATGATCGCCCGCGAGATCGACGAGCGAGAGTCCGCCATCGTCCAGCAGGTGCTGTCGGGCCGCACACTGGCAGTGGCCAGGTCCAGCCAGGGGTATCACGAGCTGCAGCGGACGCGGGTGAGCCCATGACGACGCCTTCCGCCGGTGCCGCCGTCGTCGATGACGACGTGCTGGCCGCGCTCGGCGACCTCGGCTCCGCCACCGTGCTCGAGGCATCGGGTCTCCCGATCGACCTTCCCAGCCGGCTGCGGCCGGTCGGCGCCCGCCGGGCACTCGCCGGCCGCGCGCTGCCCGTTCAGGCCGCCGAGGGTGACAACCTGCCCCTGCATCTCGCCCTCGAGCAGGCGTGCGCCGGCGACGTGCTGGTGGTGAACGCGGCCGGCGGAGAGCACGGCTACTGGGGCGAGGTCCTGACGGTCGCCGCGCAGGTCCGCGGCGTCCGCGGCCTGGTCATCGACGGCGGGGTCCGCGACACCGAGGCGATCGCGGACCTCGACTTCCCGGTGTTCGCCTCGGCCATCGCGATCCGCGGCACCAGCAAGCGCGACGCTCGCGGAGCCGTCGACGAGGTCGTCCTGGGCCGGACGCGGGTCCGCAGGGGTGACGTGATCGTCGGCGACGCCGACGGGGTGGTCGCGATCCCCGCCGGTCGGGCCGTCCAGGTCCTGGCCGCCGGACGGGCTCGCCAGGCGGCCGAGGCCGGGTACCTGGATCGACTGCGCTCCGGCGAACTGACCTTGGACATCTATGACCTGCGGCCCACGACGGAGAGCGGAGACGACGTTGACTGAGAACTACCCGGAGCTCCGTCACTTCCTGGCCGGAGCATGGGTGGGCGCCGAGGCGGGCCGCACCACCCGCGAGGTCACGAACCCGGCCACCGGCGAGGTGCTCTCGGCGCTTCCGCTCGCCGAGCCCCAGGACCTGGATGCGGCGGCCGAGGCGGCAGCGGCGGCGTTCCCCGAATGGCGTCGGACGCCGGCGCTGCAGCGATCCCGGATTCTTCGCCGCGCGGCCGACGTCCTGCGCTCCAGAGCCGCCGAGATCGGCCGGCTGACGAGCCTCGAGCAGGGCAAGCCGATCGCCGAAGCCACTTCGGAGGTCCATGCCGCGGCCGGCATCTTCGACTGGTTCGCCGAGGAGGGACGCCGGGCCTACGGCCGGGTGGTGCCCGCCAGCAGGGCGGACCGCCAGGACCTCGTGCTCCGCGAGCCGGTCGGTCCCGTGCTCGCACTCACCCCCTGGAACTTCCCGATCACGATTCCGGCCCGCAAGATCGGCGCCGCTCTCGCCGCGGGGTGTACCTGCGTGATCAAGCCGGCGGAGGAGACCCCGGCCACCGCGTTGGCCCTGGCCCAGGCGTGCCAGGACGCCGGTCTGCCGGCGGGCGTCCTCTCGATGGTCTTCGGGGAACCGGCACAGGTCTCCGAGCGGCTGATCGGGCATCCCGCGATCCGCAAGGTGACGTTCACCGGCTCCACGGCGGTCGGCGCCGAGATCGCCGGGCTGGCCGCGCGACGCGTCATCCGAACCTCCTTGGAACTCGGCGGGCACGCGCCGGTCCTGGTGTTCGAGGATGCCGACCTCGATCTGGTGCTCCGCACCGCGGGCGCGGCCAAGTTCCGCAACGCGGGCCAGGTGTGCATCTCACCGACCAGGTTCGTCGTGCACGAGTCTCTGCACGATGACCTGGCCGCGCGACTGGCCAAGCACGCCGCCGGCCTGGTGGTCGGCCCCGGCACCGATCCGGACACCACGATGGGGCCGCTCGTTCACGACCGGCGGGTCGCCGCGATCCAGTCCCTCGTCGACGACGCCGTGGCGCGCGGCGGCCAGCTGCTCGCCGGCGGCACGGCGGGCGAGCCACGAGGGAGCTACTACCGGCCCACCGTGATCGCCGCCGCCGCGCCGGACTCGCGCGCGATGCATGAGGAGCCGTTCGGACCGCTCGCGCTGCTCACGCCGTTCGGTTCCGACGACGAGGCGTTCGACATCGCCAACTCCACCGAGTACGGGCTGGCGGCGTACGCGTTCACCGACTCGCTGCGGACGGCTCGGCGAGTGGCCGCCGAGGTCCAGGCCGGGATGATCGCCATCAACCACGCACAACTGGTGGGGCCGGAGACCCCGTTCGGCGGGCTCAACCAGAGCGGTTACGGCTCGGACGGCGGGGCCGAGGCCCTGGACGACTACCTGAACGTGAAGCTGGTGAGTCAGGCATGAGAGACGATCTGGCGACCCCCGTCGACGTCCCGGTGCTCATCGTGGGCGGCGGGCCGGCCGGGCTGACGGCGGCACTCCTCCTGGCGCGGTCCGGCGTCAGATCGCTCGTGCTGGAGCGGCGGTCCGAAGCCCCGCGGCTGCCGCGCGCGCACCTGCTCAACGTGCGCACCATGGAGGTCTTCGCCGACATCGGGATCGCCGATCGCGTCTACGAGCTCGGGCCGCAGAACGAGCGCTGGCACAAGGTGGCCTGGTACACGTCGCTGGGCGGGCCGACGCCACTGCACGGTCGGAAGATCGGCGAGGTCCAGGCCTGGGGCGGTGGAACCGACGAGGCCCGATACCGGGCCGCCAGCCCTCAGCGGTTCTGCAACGTTCCGCAGATCCATCTCGACCGGGTGCTGTGGGACAAGGCCAGGGAGATCCTCGGCGATTCCGTCCGCGCCGGCCAGGAGGTCGTCGACCTGCGCGTCGACGACGACAGCGCCGTCGTCGTCGCGCGCGACCTCGCGCGTGGCACGACCTATGAGGTGTCCGCACGCTACGTCATCGTCGCCGACGGTGGCCGCACCTGTGCCGCGGCCCTCGGTGTCGCCATGGACGGGCCGCAGCGGATGCGAACGATCTCCAGCCTCTACTTCACCTCCGACCTGTCCGGCTACGCGGATCCGGACGCACTGATCACCCACTTCATCAACCCTCGCAGCCATGGCCGCGTGGGTGGCGTGCTGCAGGCTCTGGGACCCGGCCGCTACGACGCGTCGTCGCCACAGTGGGCCCTCGCGCTCTCGGGTGCGTCGATGACCGACGCGGTGGCCGCGGCGCCGGAGGTCGCGGCCAGGGACCTGCTCGGGTTGCCACCCGACCACCACCTGGAGGTCCACGCGATCAGCCAGTGGCAGTACGAGGCCGTCGTCGCGCGGCGGTTCCGGCGGGGACCGGTGTTCCTCGTCGGCAACGCCGCTCACCGCCACCCGCCGACCGGCGGACTCGGACTCAACTGTGCCGTCCAGGACTCGGCCAACCTCGCCTGGAAGCTCGCGGCGGTCATGAGCGGGTGGGGTCACGACGCCCTGCTCGACAGCTACGAGACCGAGCGTCGCCCCGTCGCGGCCCTCTACACCGCCCACGCCATGGAGAACTCGAACCGGCACCTGCCGATCGCGGCCGCGATGGGCCTGTCCGCCACGATGCCCGAGGACGAGGGCTGGCAGCAGGTCGCGATCTGGGCCTCGGACACCTCGGAGGGCCGCCGACGCCGAGCCGAGGCATCGGCTGCTGTGGCCGAGAACGCTCTCGACTACAGCCAGCTCAACATCGAGGCCGGGTACTCCTACGCCTCCGGGGCACTCGTCCCAGACGGGACGCCGCCGCCCGACGGCCATCAGTCCAGCATCACGTATGTGCCCACCGCCCGTCCGGGACACCATCTGCCGCACCTGTGGGTGACGCGCGACGGCTCGCGGATCTCGACGCACGACCTCGTCGTCCACGACGGGCTCACCCTGCTGGTGCGCGACAGTGCCGCCAGCGCCTGGGCGGACGCCCTGAAGGCGGCGTCGCCCGTCCTCGCGGCCCCGGTCGCCGTCGCCGTCGTCGGACTCTCGGACGGTGTGCGAGAACCCGGCGGGTCGACGGCCGTGGACTCCTGGACGGTTCTGTCCGGGACGGCGGAGGACGGCGCGCTGCTGGTTCGTCCGGACCGGCACGTCGCCTGGCGCACACCGACCATGCCGGCAGACCCGGCGGATGCGCTGATCAACGCGGTGACGCTGGTCGTCGACCCGGATCCGGGGTCCGTTCACGAGGTCGATCCGCTGCTCGAGCGGGTCAACGAGGCGGCCCGTGTCGTCGTCGGTCACGGAAGGGCGGTCACCCGTGGTTCGACCTCGTGATGGTGCGGGTCCGCTGGTCGCCGTGATCGGCGCTGCGGGGACGGTCGGGTCGGCCTTCGCCTTCCACTGGCTGGTCTCGGCTCCGGCGGGCGAGCTGGTCCTCGTCGACGTCAACGCCGGCGCCCTGCAGGCCCAGCTGATGGATCTGGACCACCTTCGCGGACTCGGGGCACACCCTGGAGTGCGCATCGGGTCGCGCGCCGCGCTCGCGGAGGCCGACGTGGTGGTCCTGGCCGCTTCGCTCTCGGCGCCGGCGGGCCCGGACCGCGCCGCCATGGTGACTCGCAACGCGGGACTCCTCGCCGGGCTGCTGCCCGATCTCCGGCTCGCTCGACCCGACGCCCTCGTGGTGGTCGCGACCAACCCGGTCGATGCGATCACCACCCTCGTCGTCGACTCCGGATCGCTGCGTGCCGACCAGGTCCTCGGGTTCAGCCTCAACGACACGCTCCGATTCCGGGCAGCGCTGGCGAGGCACTTCGGCGTCGAGATCGGCCGGGTCGAGGGCTGGAACCTCGGTCAGCACGGTGGCGCTCAGGTGCCCGTCTACTCCGCCGTGACGGTCGACGGACGCGCACGCTCGATCTCTCCACGCGACCGGCCGCCGATCGACAGCTACCTGGCCGAATGGTTCCGCTCCTACCAAGGGCTCCAGCCGGGTCGGTCCACCGGCTGGGCGTCGGCGGCGGGGCTCCATCGGGTGATCGACACCTGGTGGAACCGCCGGTCGGCACCGCTGCCGTGTTCGAGGCTGCTGGGCGGTGAACACGGCCTGACCGGCGTCGCCCTCGGCGTTCCGGTCGACCTGTCCGGCGACCGGCCGGCGGTGGTCGAGTTGGGGCTCACCGGCGCCGAGGAGGCGGGCATGCACCGCGCCGGCGCCGCGGTGGGCCGGGCGGTCGACGCCCTGCGGGACGCCCTCGCGCGGGAACGGGAGGACGCGTGAGGATCACAGCCCTCCGGGCGCGCCGGCTCGAGGTCCCGGTCACGCTGCCGCTGAGCCCGGCTCCCCGTCTCGTTCCGTTGCTCCTGGCCGAGGTGGACACCGACGCCGGGGCGAGTGGGCACGCGTTGTTCTTCGCTCCGATGGCATCGGCCGTGCTCGCGTATCTCCGCGACGAGGCCACACCACTCCTGGTGGGAGCCCCCGCCCGGCCCGAAGCAGTCCGCGAGATCCTCGAACAACGGATGCCGCACCGCCCGACGACCGGGGCCTGGGCGACCGCCGCGAGCCTGGTCGACATCGCCGTCTGGGACGCACTGGGCCAGCGGACGCAGACCCCGGTGTGGCAGCTCCTCGGGGGCGCCCGCGCCGAGGTCGAGGCCTATGTGACCTTCGGCCTGCCGGCCTACTGCCGGACCGAGCTCGTGCGGCTGGCCGAGCAGTTGGTGGGCGATGGGCATCGGGGCCTGAAACTGGTGGTCGGCGCGCAGGCCGGGCAGGGCGCGAGCCGGCGGAACCAGAGCCTGCGCGCGGACGCCGAGCGGATTCATGCGGTCCGTGCCGCCGTCGGACCCGACGTCGACCTCATGATCGACGCGAACAAGCGGCTCACCCTGCCCCAGGCGGTCGCGCTGGCCGACGCCGTCGGCGAGTGCGATCTGACGTGGTTCGAGGATCCGGTCACGCTCGGCGATCCGAGCCTCATGGCGCAGGCACGAGACCGGATCGCCATCCCGATCGCGGGAGGAAGCCTGGGCATGGGGAACGTGGCCACCTTCCATCACCTCGTCTCGTCGGGCGCGATCGACATCGCCCAGCCCAACGTCCGTGACCTGGGCGGCTTCACCGGCGCCCGGCGGGCCATGGCCATCGCCGAGGCACATCACCTCCCGGTGGCCATGGGCGGCAACTGGCCCCATCTGAACGCCCACCTCTACGCCGGCGTGGCCCGCAGCGGACCGGTCGAGTTCCACCTCCAGGGCTGGGAGGTGGCGCGGCTGATCTATCACGACGCGGTCGAGCCCCACGAAGGGCGCTTGGCCGTCGGCGATGCGCCGGGACTTGGACTGACGCTGCGCCAGGACCTGGTCGAGCGCTTCACCGTGCCGTAGAAGACGATCACCACGACTCGGAGGTAACGATGCAGGAGATGACGTCTGACGTGGACTCTCCGGAGCTTGCTCAGCTGTACCAGGACATCGAGGACAACGACCTGGCCCCCTTGTGGACCCAGCGCGAGGACCTGCAACCGCTCACGCCGACGCCTGCGGCGGTACCGCACGTGTGGCGGTGGACGAGACTTCTCGACATCGCCGAACGATCCGGGCGGCTGGTCCCTGTCGGGCGAGGTGGCGAACGACGGGCGATCGGCCTGGCCAACCCCGGGCTCCCCGGGACCGGCTACGCGACGCCGACGCTCTGGGCGGCGATCCAGTATCTCGGTGGACACGAGACCGCGCCGGAGCACCGGCACTCGCAGAACGCGTTCAGGTTCGTGGTCGAGGGCGAAGGGGTCTGGACCGTCGTCAACGGTGACCCGGTCGCGATGCGCCGAGGCGACCTGCTCCTGACGCCCGGATGGCACTTCCATGGGCATCACAACGACACCGACCGGCCGATGGCCTGGATCGACGGCCTCGACATCCCGTTCGCGGCCAAGACCGACGTCGGGTTCTTCGAGTACGGATCGGACCGGGTCACCGACGAGGCGTCGCCATCGGTCGCCCGAGCCGAGCGGCTGTGGGCTCATCCAGGGCTGCGGCCGATGTCCGTCCTCGACGACAGCAGCAGCTCGCCCCTGACCGCCTACCGATGGGAGCACACCGACGCCGCGCTCACCGAGCAGCTGCTGCTCGAGGACGAGGGCCAGCCGGCCACGGTGGAGCAGGGCCACGCGGCGATCCGGTACTCCAACCCCACGACCGGCGGCGACGTGATGCCCACGATCCGGTGCGAGTTCCACCGGTTGCGCGACGGCGCCAGTACCCGCGCCCGCCAGGAGGTCGGGTCGTCGGTGTGGCAGGTCTTCGACGGCGCGGGCCGCGTCACCCTCGACGGCGTCGAACACGCCATCACCAAGGGCGACCTGTTCGTCGTCCCCAGCTGGACCGCTTGGTCTCTTTCAGCCCAGACGTCGTTCGACTTGTTCCGATTCAGCGACGCCCCGGTGATGGAGCGACTCGGATTCGCACGGACCCTGATCGAGGGAGTGTCACGATGAGACTGGCGACCCTGCGAGTCGGCGATCACACGGTGGCCGTGCGCGTCGATGACGCCGCGGTGGTGGAGATCGCCGATGCCGCCGACGTCGGCGCCCTGTTGCGCGATCCGCAGTGGCGTGTGCGCGCGGAGACCGCGGTCGGGCCGGCCCAGGCGCTCGATGGCATCGAGCCTCGGCGGTGGGCCCCGGTCGTCCCGCGGCCCGGCAAGGTGATCTGTGTCGGCCTGAACTATGCCGCGCACATCCGCGAGATGGGCCGCGAACGACCCGAGTACCCGACCTTGTTCGCCAAGTTCCCCGAGGCGGTGACCGGGCCATACGACGACATCGTGGTGCCCGGCCGCCTGGCGCGGGCCTTGGACTGGGAGGGCGAGCTGGCGGTCGTCGTCGGCTCGCCGTGCTTCCGCGTCGACAGGGACACCGCGTCGGCCTGCATCGCCGGATACGCCGTCCTCAACGACGTCACGATGCGCGACTACCAGTACCGCACGGCGGAGTGGCTCCAGGGCAAGACGCTGCAGGCGTCGACGCCCTTCGGTCCGTTCCTCGTGACGCCCGATGTGCATTCGACGTCGGCGGAGGTGCGCACCACGGTCGATGGCGAGGTGATGCAGTCGGCCCGGATCGACGATCTGGTCTTCGATCCGGCCGACCTGATCGCCTACGTGTCGGAGTTGGTCACGCTGAACCCCGGGGACGTCATCGCCACGGGCACGCCCGGTGGCGTCGGCCATGCGCGCACACCCCCGCGCTTCCTCGTGGACGGATCCCGGCTGCGGACCACCATCGACGGTCTGGGGGAGCAGTCCAACCTCGTCCGGATCGAGGGTTAGGTGGCGGCGCGCACCGACCGGACCGACGATCCGGCGCTGGCCGGGGCCCTGCTCCTCGCCCGCCGCGGACAGGCGTACTTCTCCCGTTTCCTCCGTGACCTCCGCGACGAGGAACTGGACGCCCCGTCGCTGGTGCCGGGATGGAGCCGCCGCCACATCGTCGCCCACGTCGGCCTCAACGCCCGCGCACTGACCCGGCTCACGGCGTGGGCCGCCAGTGGCGTGGAGACACCGATGTACTCGTCGCCGGCAGCACGGGATCGGGAGATCGACCTGGCGGCGACCCTGCCGGCGACCGCGCTGCGTCACCTCTCCGATCACGCCGCGATCCACCTCAACGTGGAATGGCGCGATCTCGACGACGCGTCGTGGGGGACCGAGGTCGTCACCGCCCAGGGCAGACGAGTGCCGGCCCGGGAGACCGTGTGGATGAGGACGCGAGAGGTGTGGATCCACGCCATCGACCTCGACGCAGGGGGCCGCTTCGAGGATATGCCGGCGCCGCTCCTCGACCGGCTGCTCGACGATGTGCGAGCCGCATGGTCACGGCGTCGGACGCTCCCGCCCACCCTCGTCATCACCGACCGGAAGCTCGACGATGGTCGTGACGTGCCGCCGCACATGGACGCCGGTGTCGTCGGAACCGCTGCGGCCGTGACGCGATGGGCGACCGGCCGCGGAGCCGCCGGTGTCAGTGCCCTCGACGGAACGGCGGTGCCGACGGCGCCGGTCTGGCTCTGACCGGCGCCGACCCGACGTGGTGACGACGGACCCTGCTGCCCGTCCCGGGACGCCTGGCAACTCTGCGCCGGTGGAGGGGTGGTGGAGGGCGAGTGACGGTCGCAGAATGGGGAACTGGCGACGATGGGCTGACGGGTCGATCGAGGACTCAGGTCGCGGCCGGTCGGCGACGGGGGTGGCACGGCGATACCGGGAGGTGACCGGTGACCACGTTTCTGGAGCGCACAGCCGCCGCACGCGACGGGGTCGTCAGGTCCAGGCGGAAGGGCAACGTGGTGGTGCGGTGGATGACGTCCACCGACCACAAGATCATCGGGTACATGTACCTGATCGCGTCGTTCGGGTTCTTCCTGTTCGCCGGGGTGCTGGCGCTGTTCATCCGCGCGGAGCTGTATTCGCCCGGGCGTCAGGTGGTCAGCGACGAGCTGTACAACCAGCTGTTCACCATGCACGGCACGATCATGCTGCTGCTGTTCGCGACGCCGCTGTTCATCGGGTTCGGCAACATCATCGTGCCGTTGCAGATGGGAGCGCCGGATGTCGCGTTCCCGCGGCTGAACATGTTCAGCTTCTACCTGTTCGTGTTCGGCGGGCTGATCGTCTGCGCCGGCTTCATCACCCCTGGCGGTGCGGCCGATTTCGGCTGGTTCGCCTATGCGCCGTTGCACAACACCGTCTACAGCCCGAGTATCGGCGGCGATCTGTGGGTCGCGGGTCTGGCGATGAGCGGTTTCGGCACCATCTTCGGTGCGGTCAACTTCATCACCACCATCGTGTGCATGCGCGCGCCGGGCATGACGATGTTCCGGATGCCGATCTTCACCTGGAACATCCTCATCACCAGCATCATGGTGCTGATCGCGTTCCCGCTGCTCGCGGCCGCGCTGTTCGCGATGCTCGCCGACCGGACCCTCGACACCCACATCTACGACCCCACCGTGGGCGGCGCCATCCTCTGGCAACACCTGTTCTGGTTCTTCGGCCATCCCGAGGTCTACATCATCGCGTTGCCGTTCTTCGGCATCATCACCGAAGTCATACCGGTCTTCAGTCGAAAACCCTTGTTCGGTTACAAGGGCCTGGTGTTCGCGACGTTGTTCATCGCCATGCTGTCGGTGTCGGTGTGGGCGCACCACATGTACGTCACGGGGGCGGTCAACCTGCCCTTCTTCGCGGCGATGACCATGCTCATCGCCATCCCGACGGGGCTGAAGTTCTTCGCCTGGATCGGCACCATGTGGCGTGGGTCCATCACGTTCGAGACACCCATGCTGTTCGCGCTCGGGTTCCTCGTGACGTTCCTGTTCGGTGGGATGACCGGTGTCATCCTGGCGTCGCCGCCGCTCGATTTCCAGGTGTCCGACACCTATTTCGTGGTGGCGCACTTCCATTACGTGGTGTTCGGCACCGTCGTGTTCGCGATGTTCTCCGGGTTCTATTTCTGGTGGCCGAAGTTCACCGGCCGCATGCTGGACGAACGCCTCGGCAAGATCCATTTCTGGCTGTTGTTCATCGGCTTCCACGGCACGTTCATGGTGCAGCACTGGCTGGGTGTCGAGGGCTTCCCGCGTCGTTACTCCGATTACGCGCCCGAGGACGGTTTCACCTTCCTCAACCAGTTCTCGTCGGTGTTCGCGTTCGTTCTCGCCGCGTCGACGCTACCGTTCCTGTGGAACGTGTGGCAGTCGCGGCTGGCGCCGAAGGTCGAGGTCGACGACCCGTGGGGCTTCGGCAACTCGCTCGAGTGGGCGACGTCGTGCCCGCCGCCGCGGCACAACTTCACCTCGCTGCCGCGGGTGCGCAGCGAGCGGCCGGCGTTCGATCTCAAGTACCCCGAGGCCGCCGGCCTGGCCGAGAAGAAACCCACGCGTGCGGGGCCACTCACCCAGACGCTCGGCCCGCCGGACGTCGGAGACGACGACGGGGAGAACCCGGATACGGCTTGAGAACGTCCGTGATCGCCGGAATGGAGTCCACGGCTCCCGAGGCTTGGTGTCCGTACTTCGCCGACGTCGAGATTCGTTGCTATGGTCGAAACATGATCCACACCTGGGCGTCGGCGCAGAAGGCCTCGGCCGAGCCCGCCCACGTGCCGTCGGGAGCCGCGCTTCTGGCGCTCGAGCTGGCTCAGTCGGCTCGCGGCATGCGCGGCCTCGATGTCCTGCGCCGCAGCGTCGACCGCGCGCCGCCGGCGTAGTCCTGCTCCGAAACCGTGCCCGCCTGCCGCAGGCGCACGGTGGCCGAGCGCGCCCTCGGGCGCGCTGATCCAGCTGCCGAGGACAGGACATGAACACCCACGAACCCCAGACCATCCCTGCCGACGTTCGTCAGGGCATCGACACAGTGTTGAAGGACGCCGAGACCAGCCGGCAACGTCAGTTCGACGACCTGCCGCCGCCGTGCGATGGAGATCCGACGCCGGCCTCGGCCCACAGGCAGACGGTCGCACGGATCCTGGCCGAGATCCGGGCCGCCAGGCAACGGCTGGCGGACGGCACTTTCGGTCTGTGTGAACGCTGCCGGAAACGCATTCCGGCGGAACGTCTCGAACTGCGTCCCTGGACGAGCGTCTGCGTCCGCTGCGCGGGCGTGTAGTCGCGCCTTTTCCGCGGCCATTTTCCGGGAAGAATGGAGAATGGCCTTTTCTCGACGCGTGGGCTATGGTCGGGATGAGCCCGCCAACCGACGAGGGGAAGCGAGTGAAATGGCTGGCAAAACGCCACGCGGAAGCAACACCAAAAAGCCTGCGAAGCTGACGCTGAAAGAGAAGCGAGCGGCCAAGCGCGAAAAGAACGAAGGCACGCCGTTCATCAAGCCGCGGAAAGGCGCGACGGGCTGATTCCTCTGGTGGCAGCCGCGCCGAGTACTCACACAGGCCGGGGCCGCGACGGTCTCCTGTTGCCCATTCGGGTAGCCGTCGCCGGCCCCGGCCGCCTCCCGAGGCCGGACGTGGCCCGCCCGAGTTTACACAACAGCACGTTGTGTAAACTCGACGTATGACAGCTGAGCACGGCGTCACGAGCACCGCACTGGAGGCGCTGGCGTTGGCCGGCGTCGCCGACGAGCAGCTGGCCGCGGGCTGGCGGTCCGCGGAGGGGAGTGCGGGTGACGTCCTGATCATCCCGCCCGAGCGGCACAGCCTCGCCGCGGCCGAGGACTCTGTCGTCCTCCTGACCGTCGTGGCGGCACCGGCCCAGGCCGTCTTATGACCACGAGCGGCGCTGACGGCGTGCGGATCGGCCGGGTCTACGACGAACCGGACGGGCGGGGCCGGCGGGTCCTCGTCGACCGGCTGTGGCCGCGCGGCGTGCGGCGCGACGACCCCAGGATCGACCGCTGGATCCCCGAGGTCGCGCCGTCGACCGAGTTGCGGCGCTGGTACGACCACCGGCCCGAGCGGTACGACGAGTTCGCGCACCGCTACGAGCGGGAGCTGGCCGACGGCGATGCCGCCGCCGCGTTCGCCGAGGTGGCGGCTCTCGTCGCGGAGGGTCCGACGATGCTGGTGACGGCCACGCGCGCGGTGGAGCTGAGTCATCTGACGGTGCTGGCGCGGCTACTGGCGGAGGCCCCGTGAGCCCGGCCCTCGCTCCGCCGCAGGGGCGTCGCCGCGACGTGCTGCGGGTGGTGCGGCAGGCGGACGCGCCGGTGGGTATCGCCTCCATCGCCGACCGGCTGGACGTGCACCCGAACACCGTCCGCTTCCACCTGAACGCGCTCACCGAGAGCGGTCAGGTCGAGCTGGTGCGGCCCGTTCGGCACTCACCCGGCCGGCCACCGCTGCTCTACCGCGCCGTACGGGGGATGGACCCGACCGGCCCCAGGCACTACCGCCTGCTGGCGGAGATCCTCGCGCAGCAGCTGCTGGGAACGCCGGACGCGCGCTCGCGCGCGGTCGAGGCGGGCCGGGCCTGGGGCGAACGCCTCGCCACGAGCGACGCGGCGGAGACCTCGGCGCCCGCGGCGCCCGTCGACCGGCTGGTCGAGCTGCTCCACGGGCTGGGCTTCGCCCCGGAACGCCAGGTCACTGACGGCCAGGAGCAGATCGGGCTGCGGCACTGCCCGTTCCTGGAACTCGCCGAGACCGGCGCCGACGTGGTCTGCCCGGTGCACCTCGGCCTCATGCGCGGCGCGCTCGACGCCTGGGACGCGGGCACGACGGTCGACCGGCTAAACCCGTTCGTCGAACCGGACCTGTGCGTCGCCCAGCTCGGACCGAGGCCGCGGCGATGACGGGCGCCATGGCGACGACCGCCGCCGTGACGTTCGTGTGGCTGGGCATGGTGGTCGCGATCTCCTTCGTCGAGGCGCCGCTGAAGTTCCGCGCTCCCGGCGTGACCGTGCGCATCGGGCTCGGCATCGGACGGCTGGTCTTCCGCGCGCTGAACACCATCGAGGCGGTGCTCGCGCAGCTCGTCGTCGTCCGGCCGCGGCTGACCCGCCGCTCCGACGCCGTCCTCGCCGGCGCGGACCCGCCGCGCTCGCGGGTGCACTACGCCTACGTGGCGCTCGAGGGCGTCAAGGCGGTCGCGCTGCTGGCCGGCGGCGTGCTGGTGATCTCGGCCTGACGGGCTCAGCCCCAGGTCAGCAGCCGGTAGTGCAGCCCGGTCGACGACTCCTGCCAGGGGCCGGTGGAGTCGGGCGGACGTCCGACGTCAGGGGCGTAGGTGTCGCCGTCGAAGGACTCGCGCAGCTCGGTGACCACGACGCGGTCCGCCAGCGGCAGCGCCGCCCGGTACACCGCCTCGCCGCCCATGACCCACACGTCGCCGGACGCCGCGGCGAGCGCCTGCGCCAGGCCGGGGAAGGTCTCGACGCCCTCCTGCGGCGTGCGCGACAGCACGAGGTTGCGCCGGCCCGGCAGGGGCCGGAACCGCGGCGGCAGCGACTCCCAGGTGCGCCGGCCCATGAGCACGGTCGCGCCCGCGGTCAGGGTGCGGAAGTGCTTCAGGTCCTCGGGCAGGTGCCACGGCAGGGTGCCGTCGCGGCCGATGACGCCGTTGGCGGACTGCGCCCAGACGAGCCCGATCACACCGCCACCGGCGCCTTGATGCCGGGGTGCGGGTCGTAGCCGTCGAGCGTGAAGTGGTCGTAGGTGTAGTCGAACAGGCTGTCCGCCGGCTTCAGGCCCAGCGTCGGGAACGGCCGCGCCTCGCGGGCCAGCTGGGTGCGGACCTGCTCTTCATGGTTGTCGTAGATGTGGCAGTCGCCGCCGGTCCAGATGAAGTCGCCGACGCCGAGGCCCACCTGGGCGGCGATCATGTGCGTCAGCAGCGCGTAGCTGGCGATGTTGAACGGCACGCCGAGGAAGAGGTCGGCGCTGCGCTGGTACAGCTGGCAGGAGAGCTTGCCGTCGGCGACGTGGAACTGGAAGAGCGCGTGGCACGGCGGCAGCGCCATGCGCGGGATGTCGGCGACGTTCCAGGCGGACACGATGATGCGCCGTGAGTCGGGGTTCTCGCGCAGCGTGCGCAGCACCTCGCTGATCTGGTCGACGTGCCCGCCGTCGGGTGTCGGCCAGGAGCGCCACTGCACGCCGTAGACCGGACCGAGGTCGCCGTCGGGCGCGGCCCACTCGTCCCAGATGGTGACGCCGTGGTCGCGCAGCCAGGTGACGTTGGAGTCGCCGCGCAGGAACCACAGCAGCTCGTACGCGATGGAGCGGAAGTGCACCTTCTTCGTGGTGACCAGCGGGAAGCCGTCGGCCAGCGGGTACCGCAGCTGGTGCCCGAAGACCGACCGCGTGCCCGTTCCCGTGCGGTCGCCCTTGCGGGCGCCGGTGTCGAGCACGTGGCGGAGCAGGTCTTCGTACTGCGTGTCCGGCATACCCCGAGCCTAGACGAGGCAGTCGCGTTTCCCGGGACGATGGACGCCCGTGCGCCGCTACGGTGGGTATCGGGGGCATCGTGGTCACTGAGCGGGTCGTCGGCACGGCCGAGGTGACGCCGCGGGTGGCGCGCGAGGGCGCCGGCGTCAGGCGCCCGGCCGGTCCCGTCGTCGCGCTCGCGGCCCTGCTCACGCTCGTCCTGCACCTGCTCTACGTGACCGGCCCGCTGCTGTCCGACGAGGGCGGGCTGGCGATGGTGGCGCGCTGGTGGAGCAGCGGCGGCGAGTACCTGTACGGCCCGCAATGGGTCGACCGCCCGCCGGGGCTGATCGCCACGTTCTGGGTCGCGAACCTGCTGGGCCCGTACGGGGTCCGCCTCGTGGCGGGTCTCCTGGCGGCGGCCTTCGTGCTGGCCGCGGGCTGGGCCGGGTGGGCCGCCCGCGGCGCGCATGCGGCCATGTGGTCGGCCTGGGCGGCGTTCTTCCTGATGAACACCCCGCTGACACAGACGTTCGCACTGAACGGCGAGCTGGTGGCGGCGACCTGGACGATGGTCGGCGTCGCCGCGGGGATCCACGCGTTCCGCGGACGGGTGTCCGGCCGCGCCGCGTGGGGATTCGGCGCGCTGGCCGGGGTCGCGGCCGCGGCGGCCGTGCTGGCGAAGCAGAACTTCGCGGACGCGGCCGTCTTCCTGCTGGTGTTCGGGCTCGCCGAGGGCTTGACGGCGCGCGTGCGGCGCCGCCGGCTGCTGGCCGTCGCGGGGGCCGCCGGGGCCGGGTTCGCGCTGCCGACGGCGGCCGCCGCCGGATGGGCGTACACGCACACCGGGCTCGGCGACCTCGTGTACGCCATGTACGGCTTCCGGGTGGACGCGTCGATGGTGATCGCGCGGTGGGCGCACGCCGGGACGGACATCCGTCTGCGCGAGTTGCTGGGCATCGCGCTGCTCAGCGGCATCGTCACGCTCGCGATCGCCGTCGTGGTCGCGGGCCGCCGGCAGGTCCGCCGGCGCTCGCCGCTGTTCCTGGCCTGCGCGGCCGCCGGGCTGGTCGAGGTCGCGGGCGTGGCCCTCGGCGGTAACTACTCGCCGCACTACCTCATCGGCCTCGCCCCGATGCTGGCGCTGGCGGCCGGGGTGCTCGCGGTCCAGCCGAGCCGCGGCCGGTGGCTGGTGCGGCTGTTCGTCGTCGTGCCCGTCGTCGCGGCCTTGGTCGTCTCTCCCGCGGCCGCTGTCCAGGTGACCAGGGAGAACACCGTGCAGGCCACCGGCGAGTGGCTGGCGCGGGCCGCGGAGCGCGGCGACTCGGTGGTGGTCCTCTACACCCATGCGAACGTCGTGAACGCCTCGGGCCTTCGCCCCGCCTACCCGTACGCGTGGAGCCTCCCGGCCCGGACCCTCGACCCGCGGCTCGCCCTGCTCACCGCGACGCTCACCGATCCGCGTCGCGCCCCGGCCTGGGTCGTCGGGTGGGACGCGCTGGGGACGTGGGACCTCGACGCCCACCGTGTCGCGGCGGCGCTCGCCACGGACTACGTCAGGTTCGCGACCGTCTGCGATCACCCGGTCTGGCTGCGCCGCGGCCTCGACCGGACCGAACCGCCCGACCCCTGCACGGGGACGGGGATCCAGGAGTCGCGCATCGAGTCGGCCGGTAGCCTGCCGGTATGGACGTCGTCTCCCGTCGCGAGGAGTCGGAGCTGGGCGCGTGGACGCAGCTCACCTGCCGGCCCAGCGCGCTCGCGGGGCTAGTCGAGTCCATCTGGCTGTTCGACGGGCGGCTCAACCGGCGCGAGCGCTACTACCCGACGGGCGAGCTCGACCTGATCGTGCGGGTGGACGAGCCGTCCGCACCGTTCCGCATCGTCGAAGGACAGCCCGCCGACGCGTGCCCGCCGGCGTCGCTCACCGGGCTCCTCGTCGCGCCGTTGGTGATCGAGGCGCCCGCCACGAGGTCACGCCTGCTCGGCGTGCGGCTGCGCCCCGCGGGTGCGCTCGCCCTCTTCGGCCTGCCGCAGCAGGAGCTGACCGGCACCGCCGTCGACCTGCACGACATCATCGGCGGCGGCGAGGCGCGCCGGCTCACCGAGCGCCTCGCCGCGGCCGGTTCCGACGAGGCCCGCCTGCGCCTCGTGCACCGCTGGATCGTCGACCGGCTCGGCGACGGCGCCCGCACCGACCCGGGCGTGGCCTACGCCGTCGCCGAGATCGAGCGCACCGGCGGCACGACACCCATCGCCGGCCTCATCGAACGCGTCGGCGCCTCCCCGAAACGTTTCGCCACGTCGTTCGAGCGCCAGGTGGGTGTGAAGCCCAAGCTGTTCTCCCGGATCGTCCGGTTCAGCCGCCTGGCGGCCGCGCTCCCCAGCGCTGAGGACAGCCTGAGCCAGACGGCGCTCGCGTACGGCTACTACGACCACTCGCACATGGACGCGGACTTCCGGGAGTTCGCGGGGGTCTCGCCGCGCCGCTTCCTGGCCGCCACCGCGTTCCCGGAGTCGTCGAGCCTGACCGACTGAGCGGCGGACTTTTCTCCAAGACACCGTCCGCCGGCGTCCCTACGGTGGTGTCCATGGAATCGAACCTCCTCAACGTCGTCGGCGTGCTGCCCGTCACCGATCACCCGGCGGCCGTCGCCTGGTACCAGAAGTGGATCGGGCGCGGCCCCGACGTCGAGCCCATGGACGGTGTCGCCGAGTGGCAGCTCGCCGAGAACGCGTGGATCCAGGTGTCCGCCGACCCCGGCGCCTCCGGTAGCAGCACCGTCGTCGTCGGCGTCCGTGACCTCGACGTCCAGCGCTCGGCCTGCGCGGTGGCCGGGGTCGCCGTGGGCGAGGTGGCCGACTACGGAGTCGTGAAGTCGGCCGAAGCGGTCGACCCGGCCGGCAACACCGTCGTCTTCGTGCAGGACCTGACCCAGGCGTAGCCGACGGCCGTCCCCTGAAATCGCACCCACCCCATCGGCCGGTTCGCTGTCAGACTGGGGTGAGGGTCCGTGCGCGGGCGCGGGGGGCAGGAGATGGCCGGAACGAGCGGCACACGGGTCGTCATCGCCGACGACGACGTCCTGCTGCGCGAAGGGCTGGCCAGCCTGTTCGACCGGTCCGGCATCGTGGTCGTGGGTCAGGCGGGCGACGCGCCGGAACTGATGGAGCTGGTGGCGGGCACCGAGCCCGACCTCGTCGTCGTCGACATCAGGATGCCGCCCGAACACGGGACCGAGGGGCTGGTGGCGGCGCACGCGATCCGGCGCGACCACCCGGCGACGGCGATCCTGGTGTTGTCGGCGCACGTCGAGGTGGAGCACGCGATGCAGCTGCTGGCCAGCGGCGAGGGCATCGGCTACCTGCTGAAGAGCCGGGTGACGGACGTCGCGGAGTTCGTCGACACGGTGGAGCGGGTGGCCAGGGGCGCGAGCGTCGTCGACCCGGCGCTGGTGCAGGAGCTGGTCGGCGTGAACCGGCGGCACGATCCGCTGGCCGTGCTGACGGAGCGCGAGCGGGAGGTGCTGGCGCTGGTCGCCGAGGGACGCTCGAACGCCGGCGTGGCGCGTCGGCTCTGGGTGACCGAGGGCACCATCGAGAAGCACGTGCGCAGCATCCTCACCAAGCTCGACCTGCCGGAGGGCGAGGACGATCACCGGCGGGTGCTGGCGGTGCTCACCTTTCTGGAGCAGCGGTAGCGTCGTCGGCGGACGCGGCGGAGATGCGCGCGGCCAGCAGCCGGCCGGTCTCCTGGACGACCGCCGGCACGGCCTCGAGCGGCACGTTGAGCATCGACAGCAGGTCGCGGGTCGACAGGTCCTCACGGTGGGCCAGCATGGTTCGGCTCCTTTCACCCCGTCCGTCCAGCATCGCGCCGTACCGGCGTCCGCGTCGTCAGGGTCAGCGGGTGCCTCGTCTACCGGCTAGCTGGAAGCCCGGAACTCCTGCTGGCCACGATGTGCCGT